>JAIOZY010000058.1 GCA_021740385.1 Prolixibacteraceae bacterium
CCAAAAAGCCCTGAAAGGGCGAATCAATATAGCCCCCCGAAGAATCGGGGCAGGCACGGCAACGCCCTGGGTAATGAAACGCGGGCAGATAAACCGTTCGATCCACCCAGGTGGTTAAAGGGTATAACCTTGTATCGAACGGAACAGTAGCCCGTTTTATTCTTCATCCGGTTCAGATCAACCTACCGCCCTTCATGAATTCTTTGAGCCCTTCCGTTTCCCTGTCATCTCCACATTGTGCCTAATAAAAAATTGGGTAGGCAAAGACGCCAAGACGCTAAGAAGAAAACCCCCTTTGCGACTTCGCGGCTTAGCGTGGTAAAAACATAACACCTTTGCGGCTTAGCGGCTTTCCTCGTGCCGCCGTAGCCCCGATTGATATCGTGGGCGATGGAGCAGCGGGGAAAAATCATACCCCCTTCGCGCCTTCGCGCCTCTCTTCGTACTGCCGAAGCCTAAGCGAAGGAGCAGCGGTGAAAAGAATATTCCCCTCCTCGCCTCTCTTCGTACTGCCGAAGCCTAAGCGAAGGAGCAGCGGTGAAAAAATCCCCTCCACCTGACAACAATTCGAAAAAAACTTCCTATTTTTGAACTGATTAAGCATAACAGCCACAAAAAGATTAAGCGATGAAGCAAGCCCTGAATATCATAACACAATATTTTGACCGTATACCGCGGGCAAAAACACTGCTTGCCTTGCCATTGCTCATGCTTGTTTTATTGATGCTGCCGGAGAAAGGGTGGGGACAAACCTACGACCATACTGGTGAACCTTTAACAGGCCCTGCACCCGGTTTAAGTAGTTCCTATGTAATTAGTTGTGAAGGAGAATTCACAATTGAATATTCAATAAATATTAGTGGTGGTACTGGTGGTTATGCAGAATTGCAATATTCTCCCGACAATATTAACTGGATTTCAGTTGGTACTTCAATTGCTTCAATTGATATTGATCACGAGGTCAATTCCAATCTTTATCTTCAGGTATATGTTAACGATTTAACCCATGGCAGTTCGGTTGAATTAATTTTAACTAATGTTGAGGAAAATGAAGATTTAAGAATTAATGAAGTAAGCCACACCGATAATACATGCCACGGCACAAATACAGATGGGGAAATTGAAGTGGCCGCTGCCTGTGGAACCGGAAGCTATACGTACAGTTGGGGTTACTCAGGCGATTATAGTTTTAGCCCTCCTGGCAATGTTTCATTAGCTTCAGGTCTTTATGCCGGGAGTTACACAATAACTGTGGACGATGGAGATAATATAGAGCAAATTACAATCCCCATTACCGAGCCAGATGAACTTACAATTGTTTCTGTTACCGGCGCTTCCAATTTCTGCTCAAACAACTCGGGCGAATTTACCGTACAGGTTTCAGGAGGGACACCCGATCCAGATTATACCGTGACAATAAGCCGAACAGGTTATTCAGATTCTAAAACAGACCCTAATGGCCCCTTTACCTTTTCCAGCCTGGGGGCCGGCGAATACACAATTACATTAGAAGATGACTGCGGCGCAAGCAAACAGGAAACGTTTGAAGTACGGATTGATACCGATGATCCGACTTTTTCATATTTCCCACCCGATTATTTCATTACCGTTGCCGATTATGAAAACGATGATGATTATCTTGAAGAAGATGTCCCTGTTTATACTAACGCTACCAATTATAATTGTAACGGGCCTATTACCGATGAATTCTCTTATTTCGATATTGACTTGTCGCATTACACCAACGCGAGGATGGAGCTTGACTTCACGCAAAGCGGCACACCTCCAACAGCCGGTGATATTATCCGGATATCGAGAAGTTTTGACGGGTCAAATTTCGATATATTAAATGAATACACAGCTTATACAGGCATAATAATAGAGGAGGCACTAAACCTAAACAGCAACCCTGTTGAAAATACAAAAGTCACGGTTAAGGTTGAAGTCATTTTGGTTACAAGCGGGCTGACTTACAATTTTACGGAATTCCGTATAATTGCCGATGAACGTTTTAGCACCATTGGCCCGGGCGTATCAGGTTTTCCAAGCTGTGCCGATGATATAAGTGGGTGCAATGGTTCTCCCTCATATATTGACAGTGAACCAATTTGGGTTTGCTATGAAACTGCAACAGAATTTTATGTAGAGCGCGAATGGACAATCACCGACAATTGTGACCGTACCAGTTCGCAAACCCAGTTAATAAAAGTTGGCGAGCTCCCTGTTATAGATATGTCAGCCAACACGGCAATAACTTCCGATTTTTGCAATAACGACCTGGCCATTACAGCACCAACTGTTACTGACAATTGCTCTGCCACGGGAGACATTGACATTGAATGGGTTATTACGGATGATGAAACCATACCGAATGTATTAGAAACCGGTGTTGGGGATATCAGTTATACTTTCCCGGTAGGGGAAACATCGATTATTACATGGACGGCCATCGATGAAACCGAAAACACAAATTCGGCAACCCAGAATGTCACCATACTTGATCCCATCGACATCTCCATTTCCCACGTTGGCGATGGCAATTTATGCTCCGATGAGGAAAACACATTTAACATTACCATTACCGGGGGAACCGACAATTACGATACCGGTTCGCTAAGTATTATCCCATCTTCGGGCAACACAGTAGACGCAAATGGAGAGGGGCAATTTACCAGCAGCATCACATGGGTTAACGGAACCTCGGAAACCATAACCATCAACATAAACGACAGTGATGGATGCCCGTCTGGCTCCTTCGAATTCACCAGCGGCGATGGAATTTTCACCGTCCACCAGCTTATTGGTACCAACCCGCTTAACCGGGTCGATTAAACAGTTTTTATAATTTTTCCCGGCATTAAAGGTCAAAAAAAAACATAGGTTTCAACTTCTGATTACATTATGATTAATCATAAAGATATTTTCAGTCATTTTCGTTTCATAGATATTGCTTATTTGTATCTAATTAGATACCTTTGAGAAAAATTTATATCAATGCCGACTATAGATAACTTTAATGGCATAAAAATTCATGTCTATAACGGAGAGCACAGACCTCCTCATATTCATGCTGATTATAATGAATTTGAGGTATTGATTGAGATTGAAAGGGCAATTGTATATTCTGGAGATTTACCAAACAAACAATTAAAACAGGTTTTTGATTGGTTGGCTGGAAATGCCGATTGGGCTTTAGAAGTTTTTTATGAATTAAATCCTGATTTAAAATGAGACAAAACATTAAAATACCACGGATTTTAAAAATTAACTGGATTAGAGAATTATCAATATCGGTTGTTTTTAATAACGGAGAATCAAGGATTATTGATTTCAGAAAAGTACTTAAACAATTTAACGTAGATATAAATTCTCCGGCTTTTATCCTTTTTGACTCAAATGAGTTTGCAAAGGTTGAACTTGCTGGAAATACCTTATCGTGGAGTAATGTGGAGCAATACATTACCATGAGAAATGGTAAAAAAATGAAAGTACCGTACGAGATTGGTGCAGATGTTTTGCTAAAATACAGTCACCCCGAGAAATCTGAATTTTCACTTAAGCTGGGTCAAATGATTAGAGAAACAAGGCTGAAAAATGGCTTAACACAACAAGAATTAGCCTTAAAAAGTGGCACATCAAGAACATACATCTCGCGTATTGAAAATGACCGTTCGGATTTAGAAATAGCAACTCTGAGAAAAATTATTGAGACCGGATTAGGAAAACGTTTAGAGATACAAATCAAATAACCACCACCGCTGCCGCGAATTGAAAATCGACGTAGTCAATCTTTCGCGTGGTTTGCAGTTTAAGCATCAATTATTTTATACCTGCTCTTCCGGATTTGTACAAAGCAAGTTCAAAGCGTTAGTGCGCCCCGATTGGTCGGGGTGTGATCCTCGCTCACAAACTTAGTCTGATTAATTCATAAATACATACATCTTAGTGAAAATTAGTGTCTTAGTGCCTTTGTGGCTAAAAAAATATTTACCACTAAGCCTCTAAGAAACAAAGGAAACACAAAGTTTATGAATTATGCAGGTTAGGATTTACAATCCTACAAACTATACAAATCAAATAAGCAACCATAACATTTCAATAATTCATTTTTTTAGCTTATTTTCCCCATCACATTTCCTTATCATAACAAGTTGGCCTTATATGACAGCCCGAAAAAAAAATGCCGCTTTTATTAAACGGGCAACAAAGTTGCTTTTTGCTTTGTTGCTGATTGTTTTGTTACAATCGCATACCATCACCAAGCAACAAATCATTTCGCGTGCCGAAAGCTTTGATATGGTTCCCCCTGCCCAGCTTTTTGACTCTGTCAATGCCTTTTACACCCAACTCTATATCTACGATCAGGAATTTAGCCGGGAACTGATCGGCAAACTGCTTTCAATAACAAAAGGGAAAAGCCCGGAAGCACATTTTTTATGCCTCTCCATCAAAGCCGAGTTTCATCCCGAGCGGAACATCGAACTGATCGATTCGGCTTACCAATACGCAACGAAGCACAACATTGCCGGGGCCACCCATGAATATTACATGAGGAAAAGCCACTTTTTCAGGCAAAACCAGCAATACGACAGCTCGATGGTTTACCTGCTCAGGGCCCGCGACCTGGCCCGGGACGACGATTTTGAGGGTTACGTGCACATCCTCCACCTGCTGGGCGACATTTACTACAGCGTGAACCTTTACGACCAGGCCAAAAAATACTACCTGCTGGTCGATTCGCTAAAGGGCGACCCGGCAAGCTGGAATTACTGGCGCGAAACGGTTATCCGCAACAACCTGGGGCTAATTGCCCTCGAAAACAAAAATTACCAACTGGCCCTCACAAAGTTCACCGAATCGCTGAATAAATTGCCCGATCCGCCCGTTACCTATTCCGACTCATTATCGCTGGCATACGGCAAGCGGATGATCGCAACCATCCATTACAAAACAGGCCGCTATGCAGAAGCCATTGAAAGTGCAAAATTTCCGCTGCATTTCAGCAAAACACATAAGCTCGACGAGCATTTATTTCCCTTGTACCTGTTGTATATCAGGCTGTATATTGCAACCAACCAAACAGAAAAACTGCAAAAAACCTGGAATGAATTTAAAACCGTTTACGGGAACAAATCACTGAGCCTCGAAGAGAAAATTGCCTGTACCCTTGCCCATGCCGAAGTTTACAGCTACCTGAAAAATTTCCCGGAAGCCACCCGTTTTTACAAAAACTACAAAACCCTGAACGACTCGCTTACAGCCCAGGTTAAATCGGCCGCCATCATGCAGCTTTTGGCCGAAAAGGAATTCAGCAAGCTTGAAACAAACTACAACCAGGTAAAAACCACCCGGTTATTCCTTTTTATTCTGTCTGGTTTACTGTTGTTTGTGATGGTACTGCTAATCCTCCGATGGCGGAAAGTATTAAAACTTAACCGGTTATTGACAGAAACTATTCAAACAAAGGACAAGTTGTTTTCGGTTATTTCGCACGATTTGAAATCGCCGTTCAACTCGCTGCTTGGCTTAAGTGAAGTTTTAACCGAAAAAATTAAAAACGGGGAATACACCCAGGCCGAAGAATTCAGCCGGAACATTTATCAGAAATCGTCGGAGCTTTTTGCACTCATCGAAAACCTGCTAAACTGGTCGGCCAGCCAGCGAAAAACACTGAAATTCAACATTGAACAAGTGGCCATCAAACCGGTTATTGAACAGGTAATTGCACTTTACAATGCACAGGCCGGGCATAAACATATTACACTCGAGTACAACGAATTCAAGGACATTGAAGTCAAAGCCGACCGTACTAGCCTGGTAACCATTCTCTCGAACCTGGTGTCGAATGCCATCAAATTTACACCCGAAAACGGCACGGTACTAATCAAAACAAGCCCCACACCCCATCATTTTGAAATTGCGGTAAGTGATACCGGATTGGGCATGACCCAGGAAAAAGCCCATAACCTGTTCAAGCTTTCGCACAATGAAAGCACATCGGGAACAAATAACGAAAAGGGGACCGGCCTTGGTTTGTTGGTTTGCAAAGAATTTGTCGAAAAAAACGGCGGGTCAATCCATGTATCGAGCCACCCGGGTAAGGGCACAACGTTTACGGTAAGGCTTAACCCGGGAAAGACGGAGGGCTGAATACGGAATAACGCTGTCGTTTATTTCCATTTACATCGGCAGGCAAATAATACAGGTCACTTCAGAAAAAGAGGCATCCATTCAACAAAATAATTCGTACATTACATTGGCTAAAAAACACAAACAATTGTATGGCGAAGGATACGAAAAAAGAGTTGTCGGGCAGGGCAAAAACCGACCTTATCCTGGTAAGAAAGGCATGTAGTGGCGACGAAAAGGCTTTTGCCCGCCTAATGCTCCGTTACCGCGACTCGGTGTATTACATGTTGCTGAAAATGGTGAGGAATAAAAGCGATGCCGAAGACCTTACCCTCGAGGCTTTTGGCAAGGCCTTTGCAAATCTCGGGTACTTTTCGCCCGATTATGCTTTCAGCACCTGGATATTCAAAATTGCCACCAACAATTGCATCGATTTTTTGCGCAAACAAAAAGGCATTCATTTTTCCTTCGACAGCCTGCCTGATTTTGAATTTGAAATAAACGGCACAAAACTGAAATCGCCCATACCTACCCCCGAGGAGGGAATGATACTGCAACAGCGTTTTGATATGCTCCATTCGTATATCGAAAAATTAAAACCCAATTACCGTGAACTGATCCACCTGCGATATTTTAAAGAATATTCGTACGAAGAAATTGCCAAAGCATTACATTTGCCCCTTGGTACGGTAAAAGTACAATTGTTCAGGGCACGGAACATGCTGTACAAATTACTTGAAGAAACGGATGTTAAAGAATGAGTGGAATTGAAATAATACATAAATATTTCGACGGGCTTAGCCCCGCACAAAACGAATGTTTTACAAAACTCGGGGGTTTGTACAACGAATGGAATGCAAAAATAAACGTGATATCACGCAACGACATTGACGAACTTTACACGCGCCACGTACTACACGCGCTGGCAATTGCAAAAATTATCCGTTTCAGCCCGGGTACGTCTATTGTCGATGTTGGTTGTGGCGGAGGCTTCCCCGGCATTCCCCTCGCCATTATGTTCCCCGGCACACAGTTTACCCTGGTCGATTCAATCGGGAAAAAAATCCGTGTGGTGGAAGAGATCTCATTAGCCCTTGGACTTGATAATGTAAAGGCCGTAAACCAGCGTGCCGAAAAGCTGCAAAACCGGTTCGATTTTATTGTCAGCCGTGCCGTAACACAGTTTCCCCGCTTTGTTGCCCTCACCCGGAAATTGATTGCAGGCAAACAGCGGAATACACTTCCCAACGGCATTCTCTATTTAAAAGGAGGCCATTTTGATGAGGAACTGGCAGGCTATCGGAATAAGGTTAAAATTCATGCCATTTCAGACTTTTTTGAAGAACCGTTTTTCGAAACAAAGAAGGTTGTTTACTTAAAATTGTAGCCAGTTTTGAAAAATTCATTTCACTTTATTTGAACTTTTTTCAGACACCAAAAATTCATTTTCACTAGTGTCCGGTAAAAATTTTAAAATATAGTAATCGACTAAGATGAATGAGCTAACATCCTGATTGCTGAAATTTTTACCGGACACTACTGATTCATTTTTCAAAAAAACACCCAAAAAATTTTAAGAAAAGGAATTTTCAGTTATTTTTGCACTCCGTTTTTAAACAGGTATAAAACAGAATAAAAGCATATACTCATGAAGAGGACATTTCAGCCATCGAACAGGAAGAGAAAGAACAAACACGGGTTCCGCGAAAGAATGTCGAGTGTAAACGGCCGGAAAGTGCTGAATGCACGCAGGGCTAAAGGAAGAAAAAAACTGAGCGTTTCCGACGAACCGCGTCACAAGCGTTAGTATTTTCAACCGGAATAATCGTTTACACGGCAAGGTGAAGAAGTTTTTCTTTGCCTTTTTGTGTTTGTATACGGTTGTTTTTACGCTTTAAGGCTTATTTTTGTTGAAACAAAAATTTGAATATGCGCTTAATTGAATTCCTGAAAAGCAAAACTTTTCTAAAGCATATCATACTGATCGTACTGGTTTTTGGTATACTGCTTTACCTCACATTCTTTTTGCTGAAGTTTTATACCCACCACGGGCAAACCATTAAAGTCCCCGACTTTAAAAGCCTTCCCCAAAAAGAAGCGCTGGTACTGGCCGATGAAACAAAACTGCGTTGCGAAATTTCCGATTCGGTTTACCACAGGGAAGCCATTCCCGGAACGGTAATCGATCAATACCCCCCTGCCGGCTACAATGTAAAGCAAAAACGAAGGATATTCCTGACTATAGCTTCGTTTACACCCGAAAAAGTTGTTGTGCCAAAAGTTATTGACGTTTCGCTGCGCGAAGCACAAAGCAGGCTCGAAATAGCGGGATTAAAATCCGGACAGGTTATTTACCGGCCTTCCGAGTTTTATAACCTTGTATTGGAACAGCAATACAACGGCCTGCCCCTGCCCGAAGACACGCTTTTGCCCAAAGGAACACCCGTAGACCTAATTGTGGGCAAAGGCCTGAGCAACGAACGGACCATTGTGCCCGACCTTGTATTCCTGAGCCTCGACGAAGCCAAAACCCTGCTGTACGATTTAAGCCTTAACATTGGCGCCCTGGTTTACGACGAGTCGGTACAAACCGCCGACGATTCGCTTTTTGCACGGATTTACAAGCAGCAGCCACAACCATCGACCGATGAAATGGTCGAACTGGGGTACTCCATCGATTTGTGGCTAACGGTTGATGAAGAAAAACTCTTTCTGACCACCGATGATTTAAACGAAGATTTCTGACCCGTGGCTGACAACGTTAACGATATTGAAGAAAACGAAGATGGCGGCCTGTTCGAACATTTCCGTTTCGAGGCCGACCCGGGGCAGAAGCCAATCCGTATCGACAAGTTTCTTGTCGACAGGCTTGAAGGGACATCGCGCAACCGTGTTCAGCTGGCAGCCGATGCAGGGAGTATTTTGGTTAACGGCCAGCCCGCCAAATCGAACTATAAAGTAAAACCCCGCGATGTTGTATCCATTGTGCTCGACTATCCCAAACGGGAATTTGAACTAATCCCCGAAGATATTTCGCTTGATGTGGTTTTTGAAGATGAAGAGCTGATGGTGGTAAACAAACCGGCCGGCATGGTTGTGCACCCGGGGCATGGCAACTATTCGGGTACGCTGGTGAATGCACTGGCTTACCGGTTTAAAGATTTGCCCATGTTCAATGCCGACGATCCCCGCCCGGGCCTTGTCCACCGTATTGATAAAGACACATCGGGATTGCTGGTAATAGCCAAAACCGAGCGGGCAAAAAACAACCTGGCCATGCAGTTTTTCAAAAAAACGACACAACGAACATACCAGGCGTTGTTGTGGGGTGTGCCCAAAGAATCCGAAGGCACGGTTACCGGACACATTGGCCGCAGCCTCAAAAACCGGCAGGTATACACCGTTTTCCCCGAAGGAGAATACGGGAAACATGCCGTTACCCACTACAAAGTACTGGAAGATTTGGGCTATGTAAGCCTGGTTGAATGCCGGCTTGAAACCGGCCGTACCCACCAGATACGTGTGCACATGAAATACATCGGGCACCCGCTTTTTAACGATTCAACCTACGGGGGCGATGTAATACTACGCGGCACCACGTTCACAAAATACAAGCAATTTGTACAGAATTGTTTTGCCCTTTGCCCGCGTCAGGCGCTTCATGCAAAGTCGCTGGGCTTTACTCATCCCGTAACCGGCGAGCAAATGTTTTTCGAATCGGAGCTGGCTGATGATATGCAGCAACTGGTTGACAAATGGCGGGGGTATGTGGCCAGCCGGTGAGAATCAAAAATTCATTGAACGACTTTTTAATCTTTTCACTGTTCAAGTTTCTGTAAGTATGTGTTTCTTAAAATGCATGTTTTCATAAAGTTAAAACTAAGGGATTTTTTAAAACACAATTTCTTTAGTTATAACTAAAACATTTCATCATAACAACAATTCCTTTAGTTATACTGAAATCTTTTCATTTATAAAAAGCAAGCTGCTTTCAAATTAAAACAGCTTTACAAAAATCCCGACAGATGCATGCACCATGCTCATGTGCATTTTGTTTGCCGGTTCGGTTACATTTTCGAATTGGGCATCCAACAGGTTGAAATAATTGTAGCTTTTTACCTCGGCATTCAGTCCCAGCCAGTTCAGTATCGGCAGCCTGTATCCAAGTCCGGCCTGGACCGACAGTCCGGCAGCGTTTGCATCGTCAAGGTTCCAGTCGATGGTAGTTGTTGCCCCGCCAATACCTGCATTAAGGAAAAAGCCGGAATTCTGCCCGCTAATGTACCAACGTCCCGAAAGGCCAAGGTTCATCATGGTTTGAAAAATAAACGCCTTTGAGGTATTCATAAAAAGAACCCTGTCTTTTGTGTCGACATGGTACATCATTTTTTGCCCCTCGAGCAGGAGCGAAAAGCCATCGCTTACAAAATATTCAAGCTGGATACCCGGACTGTGGGTCATAACATGCGTAGTACCGCTGTTATACTGTGACTCAAAATCGCTTATCAGCCCCGGCCTTATTGGCGTTACTACCGGCACGCCATAATAGGCTGATACCACAAGGCGGGCTGTTTTTTTCTGCTGGCCAAAAGTTGTAAGGTTAAGTGATATAACTACAAGCAAGAGAATGAAAAATTTAAATCGTTTCATTGTTTTACGAATTTTGATGTGATTGGAAATGATTCTTCATGAATAACCAGCAGGTAAATACCGGGCGATAAGGTTGAGACATCAACTGTTTTATTTTTAAGGATACCCTTTTCAACTACGTTCCCGTCAGCTGTAAGCACTGAATATTTTTGGTTTTTGGCTGAAATACCCTGAACGGATATTTGATTTGCGGCCGGGTTGGGGAATAAATAGACTTCGGGATTATTCATTAATGAGATAGCGTTTTGGGAGCTATAACCGTATTTATATATTTTACTTTTGGAAATAAAATAACCATTTTCCAGATCAGGAAAAACAAAACTGATACATGGGTTTTCTTCTCCAAAATCAGATTTCAGTTCAGACCATTCTTCTCCACTATTATCAGAAATTAATATTTTACCGTCACTAATTACGTAGCCTGTTTTTTCGTCATAAAAAAAGTATAAATGATGAAAATCATACATCTCCCCAGGTTGATATATTTTGTTCCAGTTTTCACCACCATCTGAGGTTCCCATTAATTCAACAAGTCCATAATCGCCTTCTATATACCATCCCTTAATTTTGTTAACAAAAAACATTTCACTACAATCATAAAGATCGTCCTTTGTTTTAGTCCAATTTGTTCCCCCGTCATTTGTATTAAGAGCGAAATAAAAACCTCCATCTTTTCCACAAATCCAACCGTTCTGTTCATCTAAAAAACAGACTGAACTGAAATACCAACCTGCGCCTTCATCGCACTGTCCGAAAATAATCCTGTTTTGTGTCCATGTTTCACCTCCGTTTATTGTTTTATACAATACTGCGCCTGCCCAATCCATATAACTCGGATCATCCTCCTCGATATGTGCAACCGCCCATCCAACTTTCGAGTCTACAAATACGATATTAGTGACTTGAGTATAATCAATTTTCGCATTAGGGTCACTTAACACAACTTCAGGAACTTTCTGTAAGTTCCATGTTTCACCACCGTCACTTGAATGGAATATTTCCCCGTTTTTTTCTCCACGATATTCATAGATATAATTCCCGATCAGCCATCCGTTATTTTTGTCAGTAAATATGAGTTTTTTTGTGCTTCCCATTTCTTTTCCATGGTATTTAATGTTCCACTGGTTTCCTCCATCAACTGTTGAAAATATGTATGTTGTTTTATCTTTCTCGCCTAAAATCCAACCGATATTTTTATCAATAAAACTTATAGTTTTTAGTTCGGCATCAATAGGAAGTTCCTGTTCAGTCCATTGTCCGTTTTTCCCGATTGGATCTTTGTCAGTTATAAGAATATAGTTTTCTTTAGTTTTTGTTTCTGAACCATTTGCGTTTGTAACTGTTAAAGAAACTGTATATTCTCCATTGTTTTCATAAATATGAACAGGATTTTGTTCTGTGCTTGAGCCACCATCGCCAAAATCCCACAACCAGCTATTTATTGTTCCTTCCGATATATCGTTGAATTCGACATTTAAGGGAGGGTTCCCGATTTTATTGTCGGCAGTAAATCCGGCTATAGGCAGGATAAGCTCAACAGTTATTAAATTTTCTTTTATCATTTCATCCATTTCGCCTAATCCTTGCACTTCAAGGGATACAGAAAATGTACCTTCACTATTGTAAGTATGTACTGGATTTTGTTCTGTACTGTAACTGCCATCGCCAAAATCCCACAAATATGAATCGATTGTACCGGTTGAAGTATTTTCAAAACTGACTTCAAGCGGAGTTGCACCTTTAACTGGATTTGCCTGGAATGAGGCTATAGGTATGTCGTTTGGATCAATAATTTGTATTAAAATTTCTCTTGAAAAACCGTCCCAGCCAAGCTGATATTTATAGCTAAAGTAGATGTACAGGTATATTTCATCGCCAAATTCAACATCGTCTTCTCTGGCTGTAATTGTAATTTGCCATTCGAGAGTTCCACTCTGAAAATCATCACTTTCAATACTTACATTCAGTTGGTTCATTTCATCGGATCCAGTATCTTCAAAGGCATCTGTTTCCAACGTAAAGTATGGTTCAGTTAATGATTTCGTAACAGTAATTGTACGCGTTTCGCCTGGCACCATATAGATTTGTGCCAAGGCTGAATTCTGAAAGAGAAAAAAGAACAGTAATGAAAGTAAACAAAATTTTACTATTTTCCACTCAATATTGTTTATTGGTATTGTTATTATTGATTGTGATTTCATTATATAAAGTTTTGGTCTGATCATTATGATTTAATTATTCCACATACCCCATATCATATTCAAAGCCCGAATCGAAGTAGAACCAGATTTCGCCATCTGAGGAGTCGATGGTGACTGAGAATTCCACATCGTCGGTATCGCCAAAGGTGCCTATGCCCTGGCCGTTGTCAAAATCGAGCGCGCCAAACACTTCCTGTTCGTTACCATCGGGGTCAAATACCGGGTAATATACAGTGATCAGTCCAACATTAATGCCCATGTTTCCGCTTTGGTAATAACCTTCGTAAGTTCCCTCGAAAGTTCCGTCTTCGTTAATGCTGATTTTAAAATAAGCTGCATCGGCCCATTTTTCACCAACCAATTGGCTGCCTGAGCGCCATGAACCGGCATATTCGGGCCATTCCCCAAAACTGTCATACTTCTTTTGGGTTAGTTCGAACAGGTTTTCACACGATGTGAAAACGATCATTCCTGTTATACAAATTGCCATAACAAAGAATTTGGATTTGCGTGCTTTTTTTGATTTCATTCTTTTTTATTTCGGTGAAACGTTCCCAATGATTCGGGCGGGTTTGATATGTAAATTTTTCAGCAAATCTATGGGGCATTGCATTTGCGTGCAAACAAAGCATGTCGCAATTTATAAATTGAACAAATTGGGAATGACACATCCCAATTTGTCACATTTTACTCATGTTGTGGTTCAAATACCCGGGTAGTGTTTCCGGTTTATTTTTCAATGATGGCAAATTCCACCCGGCGGTTTATCTGGCGGCCATTTTCGGTATCGTTCGTTGCTTTGGGTTTTGTTTCCCCAAAACCCTTTGCGATTAATCGTTGATGGTCAATTCCGTTTTCAATGAGGTAATTCATTACCGAGTTTGCCCGTTTTTTCGATAAGTCGAGGTTGTACTCATCGGAGCCAACATTATCGGTGTGCCCGTTTATTTCAATTTTCATGGTGGAATTTTGTTGCAGTAATGCGAATAACCGTTCCAGTTCACCAATCGATTCTTCGAGTAATTCAGACTTATCGAATTCAAAAAACAGGTTGTTCAGCCTGATAACTTCCCCTTTTTCAATGGGGGCAAGGAACAGGTCGCGCTCAATTTCGGCATATTCTTCAAGGTTGGTGAGGTCGATGTTATCACTAATGGAATAAAAGCCTTCTTTTTCGGCCAAAAAAGCATAGACTTCACCACGCGGAAGGGCAATTTTGTAGGTTCCGTCCTGTGGGCTTGAACTGGCTGTACCGCTTTCTTTGTTGTCTTTTAGTATCCGGTATTCAATACTGGCGGCAAGCGGTTCTTTTGTTTTCGCGTTCAATACTTTGCCATGTATCAGCACAACCATTTCGGGGCGGGCATCACGGGGTAATTGAATCCTGAAAATATCGCTTACGCCCATTGCATTTTCTTCGGTACTTAAATAGGCAATTTCACCCGAAGCAGGAATTATAAAATTGGCATCCCACCCGGCTGTGTTTATTTCGTGTCCCATGTTTTTGGGAACCGACCAATTCACCCAGGTGTCGTCTAAGCGCCTTGTTATGAAAACATCGGCACTACCATAACCCGGGTGCCCGAAAGAAGAAAAATACATGGTTTTGCCATCGGCGGCAATAAAGGGAGAAAGTTCGGTGTCGTAAGTATTTATCACATTACCCATGTGCCGGGGTTCCGTCCAGTGGTTGTTCTCTTTTAAGAAGCTCACGTAAATGTCCAGGTCGCCCAGGCTTTCTTCGGTCTCAATGCACATCACCATCACATTTCGGTCGGGCGACAAAGCAAAGGATGTGTACTTGTTTTTATTCTCGAAGTTATCAATTTCGATCTTTTTCGGTACAGACCAACTCCCGTTTGCTGTTTTTTGGGAAATGGATAATCCCCCGCCGGCAGGCTCGCCATCGGCGGTATAGGTGTTGCCAACCATCAGGGCATTCATATCGGGTGTTACCGAAATTACAAAGTTTGATGAGTTGTTGTTGAGCGGGGGGCCAATGTTTTGAGCTTTCCCCCAGTTTCCGTCTTCATCTCTCAGCGAAAGGTAAATCTCCTGGTTTTCCTCACCCCATTTACTGATGATTTCGGGGAAGTCGCGCCGGACAAAAAAGAGCATATTCCCATCGGAAGAGATTACCGGGCCCGATTCGTTATAGATTGAATTTACCCCTGTGCCGAGGTTAATTTTTTTGTATCCATTCCCGGGCTGATCAATTAAATGAAAGGGACGGGGAGTTTGTGTAATTTTAAGATAATCTACCTCAACCGTTATTTTATTGAAGACAACAAAGCCCAGTTCTTCGCCGGTTAACTGCTCATATTTTGCCGAATCGATGGTTTTATTATTTAAGCAAATGAATAAGTTATTATCCTTGTGTTCAAGTTTTAAGGTTATGTTTTCATCAATTGGAAGGGGGGCATTTTCAAACGAATTTTTAATGGCCTTTTCGTTACCGTCAACGATCTTTTTCAGTGACCAGAAACCGTTTGGAAGGATTATAAAATAGCAATCGTTGTTTTCGCCTATGTTCATGCGGAAACCAAAGGCCCCGTTTTCGCCTGCTTCAATGATTTTAAACCGGGTTTCAACCGAAAAATTTTCACGCCAGTCAATTGGAAAAAAATTCAAACACGATGTGCCTCCGTTTGATTCCTCGCGCTTTAAAGTATAAAAGCCGTCTTTAAAGGATGATTCACATCCGGCTGAATACCCCGTTGGCCAGTTTGCTGCATTGGTGTTAAATTCTTCAATGATTTCAAAAGGTTGAGGTTCTTTGAAAATTTTAAGGTAGTCGATTTGAACTTCGATTTTGTTTGTGACCGACCAGCCTGTTTTTCCGGTGGTAAAATCGTACGACGATGTACTGTAAACGGTTTCGCCGTTGATGGAAAACGATGTTTCCCCGTTCACTTTTGAAACGGCTAAAACATTAAAAGAACCCATGGGTACATGGTTTGAATATTCATCGGATACAATGGAAATCCCGTTGTGAATTATTTCAAAAAAGCCGGAAGAAGTGATGTTGAAGTAGTGTTTAATGTTCTCCCCTTCTTCAAAGTACATCCCATACTGTTCAATATCGGCACCTTTTGTTTGTTTAATGCCGGTTATTATTGAATAGTTATCATATTTGCTGATGTTGCCGGAAGTGGTAATGACCCATGACCCAAATTCAGGGCGGTGAAATATTTTGTAAAGGCCATCGCTTATTTCAATATCTCCGGCGTCGTATTGGCCTGTGGGCCATGTGTTGTTATTATTGTTCAGAAAGTCTTCTTTGGTCGAAAGCCGCATTTGGCCAAACAATTGGCTTACAGAGAACACGAACAGGAAAGGGAATATAAATTTCATTTTGGTATGTAATTTTATTAATGTTTTATAAAGTTTATAAATATAACATTTTCAGGTTTTTTGTCTCTTTTTCATGAATAAAAGTTTGTTGTTTTTTCAGCAGAAAGATCATTTAGCGAATTTTTTATTTTGAAACAGCTGCTTTTTACCCATTTTTAATATTTTCGTATAGCAAATCTATGCCGGTTGTTTATGGTTTGCAAACAAGGTATGTCGCAATTTATAAATTAAACAAATATTGAATTGTAATGAAGGTATGCCTGTGGTTTAATTATTTTGTTTTCTTTAAAAATTGAGAAATGCTGAAGTCTTTTACCCTGTTCGTTTTTATATTTCTCACATTTTCTGTTTCGTTTGGAAACTTAGGTGGGGAGTTAACTTCTAAAGTAATTATCGATTCAATTTGTGATCATGGGATTGAAATTGCAAACACCAACCCCGATTCTTCGCTTTCGCTTTTTCAGGAAGCATTAAAAATCTCTGAAGAAAACAACAGTTCTTATGGTAAAGCTAAGAGCCTTTTCCTCGAGAGCTGTATTCTTATAGATTATTCAAAGTACGACGAAGCCAGGGAATGCCTGGATATTGCTTATCCACTTTCTATCCATATTAACGATTCGCTCCGTATTGCTTCATGCCTGAACAGTTATGCCTTAATATATCTTTATCAGAACCAATACGACAGCGCGCACTTTTATTTCACGAAAATGAAAATGATAAGTAGCGAGATGGGCCATGAGTTTATTGAGAACAGCGCGATGCTTAACCTCAGCGCGATATACAATGAGACAGGAATGTTTGCCGAATCGGTTGAAACCATATTTAGGGCAATTGAATATTTCGAAAGCAACGAGGTTATTTTCGAAAGCGCAATTTGTTATCAAAACCTTGGCAGTGCATATTTAGGGTTGGGTGATACGTTAAACGCATTGAAATACTTTAATAATGCATTGCCTTTATACCGTGAAATTGACAATAGTTATCAATATTCTGAAGTTTTACAGAATATTGGTGTCGTTTACAGGGAAAAGGGTGAATATAAGAAAGCAGGCGAGTACATCACAAAAGCCATTGAGATTAGTGACAGTTCTGATTATTTAAGGGGTAAAGCAACGGCGCTGGCCCAATTGGGTATACTGAAGGCGGAAACAGAAGATATTAACGGAGCATTTGCCATTCTTGACTCAGCTATATTTTATAGTGAAAAGATTAACTTGCCTGATACCAGGGATTTTGTATTGTATCATTTAGGTAAGATTTATTTTAATCAAAAAAAATATAACAAAGCATTAACTTATTTGAATAAGGCATTTAAAAACGCCGAAAGCTATAACAACCGGGAGTTGTTAATGGATATCTGGGATGTAAAGTCGAAAATATTTTCTGCTACGGGCAATTACAAAAAAGCGATGCAAGCTATAACTGAGCATTTACAGTTAGAAGAAGATATACGTAGCAGTAAGAATATTCGTAAAGCGGCACTGACTGAAAAAAATTACGAATATAAACTTGAAGAGGCGAAAGTTAAGGCCAATGCAAAAATGGAAAAAGAACGGGTGTTGTCTCGCTTAAAACTGGAAAGGACCTATAAAATATTTGCCATTGTTATTCTCGTTCTGGTTTCGGTAATGTTGTTGGGGCTGTTTTACGAGTACACAAAAAAAAGGCGTGCGTATAAAAAACTGGTAAAGAAAAACCTTGCCCTTACAAAAGCTTATGTAAGGCTTGAGGAACTAAACGATAAATTTGTTGAACGTGAAAAACGGGTGGACAACCAAAGATTGAATGAGATTTTAACAGGGTTGGACAAAATGATTAGGGAAGAGAAAATATTTCTCGATCGGGAGCTCACACAGCAAAAACTGGCCAATATACTCGGAACAAATTCCAGTTACCTTTCTGAAATTATCAACACAAGTTTTCAGAAAAACTTTTCGACTTACATGAACGAGAAGCGAATTGAGTATACCCTGCAGCAACTGGCCGAAGGGAACTTTAAAAAATATTCAGTCGAAGGCATTGCCTTGGCCAGCGGTTTTTCAAGCCGTTCAACTTTCCACCGGGCATTTAAAAAAATTACCGGTGTTAGCCCGGCATGTTACGTTGAAAACGCTGAACCCATACTTGAAGAAGTTGGTTTTATGAATTAATGATAGTAATGATTGTTTCCAATGGTATTGGAAATAATACAGCAAAAGTTTCCAATGGCATTGGGAATAATTGCCATAAGTTTACAATGGCATTGGAATAATGTTTATATTTGTGCTTGTTTTTATATAATGAACGAGGAATTAATAAAACAGGCATTAATTGATCAGCGCTCTCGCATTCTTTCTAAAAATATGGGAACCGAGAGAGAAGCGCTGAATGTTGTAACTCAAAAAGCAAGTCTGCCACATGTCCAGGTAATTACCGGTTTGCGAAGGGTGGGTAAGTCAACCCTGTTAAGGCAGATAATAAAGTCATTATATGACGATAAGCATTTTTTCTACATAAACTTTGACGATGAACGACTATTAAATTTTGATGCTCAGGATTTTGGCAAAATAATCGAATTCCTCACAGAAATCTATGGACCTCAAAAAACAATTTTAATCGATGAAATTCAAAACGTTCAGGGTTTTCAATTATTTGTTCGCCGTTTAAGCGACGATGGATATAAATTTTTCATAACGGGTTCAAACTCAAACTTAATGAGCCGTGAAATTGGAACAAAGCTTACAGGTAGGCATATCGATATTGAGCTTTCCCCGTTTTCATTTGCCGAGTTTCTTCGCTTTCATCATTTGGAGCCGTCAACAGAGGATCTATATAAAACTGAAACCCGTTCAAAAATAAAGGAGTTGTTTACAACTTTCTTGTTAAAAGGAGGAATGCCTGAATATTGTATTTATGATGACAGTGAAGTTTTGCAACGTACGTACGAGGATATTGTTATAAAAGACATTGCAGTTCGTTACAAAATTGCTGACATAATGGCATTGAGGGAATTGTATCAATATTTGATAACCAATTTTTGCAGGCCTTTTACCTATAATTCACTCAAGAAATTTATTGATATAAAAAATTCTTCAACCATTAGAAATTATGTGGATTACTTAGTTGGGAGCTTTTTTATTTCGATATTAAACCGCTACAAATCAAGTGTAAAAG
The DNA here is from genome assembly GCA_021740385.1 of Prolixibacteraceae bacterium. Taxonomy (GTDB): domain Bacteria; phylum Bacteroidota; class Bacteroidia; order Bacteroidales; family Prolixibacteraceae; genus DAIMEA01. Next base: position 19,488 of record JAIOZY010000058.1, read on the forward strand.
AACAAATCAGGTCTCCTAAAAAGGTATATGTAATCGATAACGGTTTTTTCCCTGTTTTGTCATTGTCACCATGCCTTGACAAAGGATGGCTGTTGGAGAACCTGGTTTTTAATCAGCTAAATCGTGAATTTGATTTGGCCTATCACCTCGAGAATAAAGAATGTGATTTTATTTGTATGAAAAACAGAAAAGTTGTAATGGTTGTGCAAGTCTGTTTTGAATTAAATGTCTATAACCGCGAGAGGGAATTGAACGGGATAATAGAGGCAATGAACTTCCATAAGCTAGAAACAGGTTTGTTATTAACCTATAATCAAAGCGAATCAATCGAAGTTGCCGAAGCCACTGTTTCAATAAAACCTGTTTGGAAATGGTTATTAGAAAAAAAAGAATTTTTTTTAAAAGGTTGAAATATGGAAAAGAAAAACATAGCCGTAATATGCGGGGGTGATTCCTCTGAATACGTGGTGAGCCTGAAAAGCGGACAAAACATTTTCGAAAGCATTGACAGGGCATTATATAAACCCTGGCTGATACGGATGCGCTTCAACGAGTGGGTTGTGCTCAACGGGGAAAGCGTTATTGCAAACATCGACAAGAGCAATTTCAGCTTCACGGTAAGCGGCAAAACCATCCACCCCGATTTTGCCATTATCATGATACATGGCACACCCGGAGAGGATGGTATTCTTCAGGGCTATTTCGATTTGTTGAAAATCCCGTATTCTACGCCGGGAGTATACACATCATCGCTTACATTTCATAAATTTTTCTGCAATAATTTTTTGCGCTCATTCGGGCTAAGCATGGCCCGCTCCCTTTACCTTCAACCCGGTGATGACATTAATACCAAAGAAATTGCCCGCTTGTTTGGTTTCCCGTTATTTATTAAACCAAGTGCCGGGGGCTCCAGTTTTGGTGTAACCAAAGTAAAAATCGAAGAAGAGATAAAACCGGCCATTGAGGCGGCTTTTAAGGAAAGTAACGACTGCCTCGTTGAAGAATTTATTGATGGGATGGAATTGGCTGTGGGTGCCTGTGAAATCAAAGGGAAGATTGTTCCCTTTTTACCAACCGAGGTAATTCCCAACGGGGAATTTTTCGATTTCGAATCGAAATATTCCAAAGGTGGTGCCACTGAAATTACACCTGCCCGCTTACCCCAAGAAAAAATTAAAACGTGCCGGGAACTCGCGGTGAAAATATACAAACTCACCGGCTGCAAAGGGATAGTCAGGGTCGATTTCATATTAAAGCAAGATGTTTTTTACTTTTTGGAAATCAATACAGTACCCGGCATGACAAACACCAGTTTTATTCCCCAGCAACTCAATGCCATGGGGCTCGAACTGAAAAATATTCTTACTGAGGTTATTGAAAGCCTGATGTTAAAATAGTGGAAAACTATTCCTGAATTTGCCCCGGGGGATAACTCATTTTTCTTAATTTTGATGTTCACCAAAACAAAACACGAACAATAACCGTTTCAGTAATTCATGGCCGCACCAAAGAAAAATACAAAGATTGATATTGAGCAGATTAATGCACAATACGGAAAAATTCCGCCCCAGGCTCCCGAAGTAGAAGAAGCAGTACTTGGCGCCTTAATGCTCGAACGCGATGCTTTTATAGGTGTTGCCGATGTGCTTACCGAAGATTGCTTTTACAAGGAAGAACACCGCGAAATTTTCAGCGTAATCAAAGACCTGTCGCTTGAAGACAAACCGGTTGATTTGCTCATTGTTACCCAGGAACTGAAAAACCGCGGCCTGCTCGAAAAAGTTGGCGGCCCCCTTTACATTACACGGCTTACAAGCCAGGTGGCATCGGCAGCCCACCTCGAATTCCATGCCCGTATTATTGCCCAAAAATACATCCAGCGGGAACTGATACTCTCTTGTTCCGAGATACAGGCCAACGCTTACGACGATACCAAAGACGTTGACGAACTGATCAATGAAGCCGAATCGTCGATTTTTAAAATTTCGGAAGGGAACATTAAAAAAGAAACACAGCCCATTAAACCAATCCTGAAAGAAGCGGTTCAGTTAATTGAAGAGGCAAAAAACCGGAAAGACGGGCTGAGCGGCATCCCATCGGGCTTTTCAAAAATCGACCGCATAACTTCGGGCTGGCAAAAAACCGACCTCATCATTGTGGCTGCCCGGCCGGCAATGGGGAAAACGGCCTTTGTGCTGTCGATGATGCGCAACATGGCCGTTGATTACAAAAAACCCGTGGCCATGTTTTCGCTCGAAATGTCGTCGATTCAGTTGGTAAACCGCATTATTGCATCGGAATCGGAACTTGGATCAGACAAAATAAAAAAGGGCGAAATTTATGGCGACGACATGCAAAAACTGAACAACGCCATTGCCGTACTCGACGAGGCCCCCATTTTTATCGACGATACACCCGCGTTGTCAATTTTCGAACTAAGGGCCAAATGCCGGCGACTGAAAATGCAACACGATATTGGCATTGTGTTGGTTGATTATTTGCAGTTGATGACTGCCGGTACCGATAACCGGGGCAGCCGCGAACAGGAGGTAAGCTCCATTTCACGTTCGCTGAAGGCCATTGCCAAAGAGCTCGACGTGCCCATTATTGCACTTTCGCAGCTTAACCGTTCGGTTGAATCGCGCGAAGGGCGCCGCCCGCAACTTTCCGACCTGCGCGAATCGGGGGCCATTGAACAGGATGCCGACATGGTGATATTTATTCACCGGCCCGAATACTACGGAATTACCGAAGATGAAAACAACAATTCACTCAGAAATGTTGCTGAAATAATCATTTCGAAACACCGTAACGGTGCGGTGGGCGATGTGCGGCTTTCGTTCAGGAAAGAGCTGGCAAAATTTGTCGATATGGATGAATACCCCACCGACTTTGACCCACGCTCTATGCAAACCTTCAGCTCAAAAATGAATGAAGACGGAGATGAACCGGCCTACATGCAACATGTAGGAATTGCACAGGCCGATAATATTGAACCATTGAAGACCGATGATGATGAAACACCATTTTAAAAAATACATCTTGCAAAAATGCATCCTGCTGCTGTTGCTTGCTGTTTCGGCAAATGCATTTTCAAGCTCCATACTCATTCACATGGACAACGATCAAAAAAACCACTTGAAAGCTTATGGAATTGCTTACTGGACTCTCGAAAGGGGGGTTGAAATAAAATGGCTGCTCAATTACCGCGGGGGCAGTTTCCTTATACCTTATATTCAAGAGGTGGAAGATGAATGCCTCGTTAGGGGCGTAAACTACGAAATTGTCGCCGACGGACAGGCCAACGCCATGCTCGACCAAATTGCAAGCCCATCGCAAAACATGGATGCCGTGGCTTTGCAAAAAGCACCGAAAATTGCCGTGTATTCCCCGCCAAATAGCCAGCCTTGGGACGATGCCGTAACACTCGTACTTACGTATGCCGAAATACCCTACGATATTCTATACGATGAAGAAATCCTCCGGGGCGATTTAACCGATTATGACTGGTTGCACCTTCATCACGAGGATTTTACCGGACAATACGGAAAATTTTACCGCCATTACAAACACATGCCCTGGTACCAGGAAGAGGTGCGTACAAACGAAGAAATGGCCCAACGCCTTGGATTTTTAAAGGTTTCTGAAATGAAACTGGTGGTTTCGAAAACCATAAAAAGTTACGTGGCCAACGGCGGGTTCCTTTTTGCCATGTGTGCCGCTACCGATACTTACGACATTGCACTTGCTGCCGAGGGCGTTGACATTTGCGAAAGAATGTACGATGGCGACCCGGCAAACAATAACATAAACAGCCTTCTCGATTATAAAAGGACTTTTGCTTTTAAAGATTTTACACTGGTTGAAGATCCTTACCATTACGAATTTTCCGACATTGACGTTACCGAAACACGTAACATTTCAATGGCCTCCGACTATTTTACCCTGTTCGATTTTTCGGCCAAATGGGACCCGGTGCCTTCCATGTTGTGCCAAAACCACACAAGGGTTATCAAAGGTTTTATGGGGCAAACAACCGCCTACAACAAAGATTTGCTGAAACCCGAAGTACTGATCATGGGCGAAAATAAAACCGCCAACGAAGCCCGCTACATTCACGGCGAATACGGCAACGGCACCTGGACCTTCTATTCAGGCCACGACCCCGAAGACTACCGGCATGCCGTTGGCGATCCGCCTACCGACCTGAACCTTTATCCCAATTCGCCCGGTTACCGGTTAATTTTGAACAACGTACTTTTCCCGGCTGCAAAAAAGAAAAAGCAGAAAACGTAATATTCAGGTCATAAAATAAGCCGTTTGCCCGATTTTAGCTTATTCCTTGTTGAAAAGTGTTTGCTGTTATTGTTATGATAAAAATATTGGTTTTTTTTGGCAAATATGAACCAAAAAACTACTGTTATCACTATTTCCGCTGCATTTACTAAATTGAATCAGTTTCATTCATTTTTTGATATATTTAATATTATATTGCACAGCTTTTAAAAAAAAGCAGCAGACAACAACATGGGATGCGAAAAAGACAAATCAACTGTTTTCCGGCAAATCAGAACGGTTGCATCAATTAATTCAACCAAATTAATATTGAGAAATGAAACGAGCATGGTCCGCCAGCTGGCGGATCACACCCACATATAACCAAAGCGCGTTCCATGAGTTGCCTAAGTCAAATTAATAAATATAAACGAATGAAAAAAATGATGAGACAGCTTACCATGCTGGCAGCGGCCTTTCTTATAGGCGCCGTGATGTTTTCTTCCTGTAAAAAGGACGATGTGTTTAACGTGAAAAGAAATTTAATTGACAACAACTGGGAGTTAACCACGGTTGAAGCCGATCAAATTACCCAATCGATGTTTGAATTCATGTTGGCTTTAGTGAACATGAAATACGACTTTAAGTCGGACGGTTCGTATGTACTAACTCAGTCGGTGCTTGGATTTCCGGTTAAAACCGAGGGCACCTGGAGCATTAGCGACGATGCCACCGAGCTTACAATCGACGATGATACATCGCTGATTATTGAAGCAACCGATGAAGTTTTAAAAATTGGTCCCAACGATGCCATCATGGGCAACGTAGATGAAGATGATGAAATTGAAGATGACACGGATTATGTAATTGTTTTCGAGGCAGTAAAATAGCGGGCTTTAAATTATTTACATAGGAACTGCTTCAAGAGGGAAAAACTTTTGAGGCAGTTCTTTTTTTATGACGCTGCCGAGGTTTGTGCTGCATGGGCAGCGGCAATCGCCCTTTTAATCCCTTTCGACAATTCAACAATGTTTTCAAAATCCTTTGTGTAGGTGTTCCCGTTTTTCATGATCCGTTTCATGGTTTCACGCATCCGTTTTCGTTCATTTTTCTGATCGGATAAAGCGCGATAAAGCCTGCAAACATGAATTAACGACATAAGCAGCAACTCATCAACTTCGGGCTTTTCATTTCGTAGCAGCACATCACGAAGCCTTCGGATAAGGGTCATGCGTTCGTCCCTCTTCAAGTGGTAATAACGGTTGTACCCGATACCCAAAAATTTCCGGCGTACACGTGTTATGTCTTTGTTGTTCAACAGCACCGCGATAACCTGTTTCTTATACCAGCCACCCCTGAAAGCCATGGAAGAGAGCAATGAAGCAACCCTTACCGACCGCTTTTTTTCTGTGGTTTGCAAAGCCCGGTCAAAAAACGGGTAATTTGTCGGGGTTGGGTTTATGCAAATTAGTTTCCGGTTTTCGAACGTGATACGCTGGTTGTAATACAGGTCGCACAAAATTGCTCCCGGCAAACCGTATTGAAATTCAGCGCCCATGATGTAGTAATATCCTTTGTCGGGGTTTAATGATAGAAGGTAAAATTTTCGGGTAATATCAGGTTCCATTTGACCAATGATTTTTATTTATTTAATGTGTATCAAGTTAGCAGAAAATGTTTCAATTTTGATGGAATTTCTTCAACATTATTTTTGAGATTCCTTTACATTTGGACTTTTATAAATAACCACTTATGCAAAAAAATCAATTTCTATCGATATTTTTCATTATTCTCCTGATTGCGCTAATAGCAAGCTGCGAAAAAGACGAACAGGAGGTTCCAACCCTTGAGGAAAAAATTGGCCAGATGTTGCTGGTTGGTTTCAGGGGAACCGAACTTGATGCGTCAAACCACATCATCAGCGATCTTGAAGATTACAACCTTGGTGGGGTTATCCTTTATGAGAAAGACGGACCATCACAATCGCGGCCACGGAACATTGAGTCGACCGGGCAGGTACATCAACTTGTGCTCGACCTGAAAACACATAGCCGGGAGAAATTGTTTGTGGCCATCGACCAGGAAGGGGGCGTAGTAGACAGGCTCAAAGCAACGTATGGCTTCCCCGAAACCGTTTCGGCACAATACCTCGGCGAACTGAACAACGAAGATTCCACCCGGAACAGGGCAGCTGTTTTGGCATCAACCCTGCAGTCGATGGGCATAAATGTAAATTTTGCGCCCGTGGTCGATTTGAACGTGAACCCCGAAAGTCCGGCCATTGGTGCACTTGGCAGAAGCTTTTCGGCCAATCCCGATACGGTGGTTTTTCATGCCGGCATTTTCATTGATGAACATCAGAAACGTGGAATTTTGAATTGTTGCAAGCACTTCCCGGGGCATGGCAGCGCTACGGCCGACTCGCACCTCGGCCTGACCGATGTGACCCAAACCTGGAGCGAAATTGAACTGGAACCCTACCGCCAACTGATTGATGCCGGTAAATGCCCCATGGTGATGAGCGCCCACGTGTTTAACCAAAACCTCGATACCGCTTACCCGGCAACTTTATCGCACGAAATACTGACCGGTATTTTACGCGGGCAACTCGGTTTTAACGGGGTCATTGTTTCCGATGCCATGGAGATGAAGGCCATAACCGAACAATACGGACAGGAAGAAGCCATTGGCCTGGCCATTAATGCCGGGTGCGATATCCTGGTGTTTTCGAACAACATTTCTGAATACAACCCCGATGTTGTGCCTGATGTTGTTTCGATTATCCTTGAACTGGTAGATAAAGGTAAAATTTCAGAACAGCGCATCGATCAATCCTACGAACGGATTATGCTATTGAAATCAAATATTTAGCATTAAATATAAATGGTTAAATTATTGATATTTGCATAGGCCAATTCCCCTCCCCGGGAGGGGTAAGGGGAGGCTTCTATTCCTCTTTAGGCAGTTTGATCCAAATTCCGGCTACACCAAGATACTTCACTTTTTCAAGGTTGGCCCAGGCTTCAACCGTTGCGGCAATGTAATGGTTGTGGTATTCGTAACTGCTTATCAGTTGTAACTCGGTGGCTTTGTTTATACCCTTTTCAGCAAGCTGGTCCAGTACGTTGTTCTCTTTAACGTTTTCCCTTTTACGGGCAAAATCTTTTTTTACCCAGGTTTTAAAATCGTCTTCGGTAGGTTTTAAAAAGGCCAGTGCTCCGGCCAACACGATCAAAAAGATCACAAAACGCGTTAACTTCTTCATTTTATAGTATTTTTAACAGTTCTTCAAGTTTGTAAATGGTAAAAGTTGGTTGGCCATACCCGGCATAATCAACCGCCTTTTTTTGGGGATTATAGAATACCTGGTCGATGCCAAAATTTTTTGCCCCAATAATATCACTTTCCCACGAATCGCCAACCATCAAACTCTCTTTTTTTCGGGCATTGCTGCTTTTTATGGCGTGTTCGAAAATTGCGCGCGAGGGTTTTGGCGATTTTATCTCCTCGGAAATATACACGTCAGTCAGGAATTTATTGAGGCCGGTATTGGCCAGTTTATCGTGTTGCACCTCTTTAAACCCGTTGGTGATAATGTGGATTTTGTAGCCCCGGTTTTTCAATTCGCCCAAAACCGCTTCCGTTCCCGGGAAAAGGTTGGTTTGCGTGGTCATTACCTGCAGGTACAGGTCGTCGATTTCATGCGGGGTGCAGGGTGGCGTAACCCCGAATTCGGTCAGGCTGTCGGTATGGCGTTTGCCGCGCAGGATTTCTTTGGGTAATTTTTGTTCGCGGTATTGCGCCCACAGTGCATCGTTGATGCGAATGTATACCCTGAAATATTCCTCGAAAGATGGCAGCAGCGGTGTAATTTTCAGTTGACTGAAAGCCTCTTTCATGGCCAGGAAAGCATTGGCATCGAAATCGTACAGCGTGTTGTCGAGGTCGAAAAACAGATGGCGGTATTGTGTCATTGCAGAAATCTTTAGGATGCTAAAATAGTTAAACAAATTCGGGAAACAATGGTTTTTTTCCCGGTGGCATATTGCTTTAGCCTGCCGGGATTGTGGCTGCTGGCAGGTGCCGGTTTTTATAAAATCAATACATTCATGGTTTTATCAGCATTTAGATACAAGTATGTGCTTTTTTTGCTTATAAGTTGAAAAAAAAGACAATTTACTTGCGACATATCGTTTTTTTTTTTTTAATTTTGAAAAGTCACCACTAAAAATGAATTAAAATGGTATCCCTTGCTGTCCAAAATACCCCGTTTAAATTCACTTTTCATAAGTAAATCAGGGCCTGTTGTAATTGAAACAGGAAGGGATTTTTATGCTGCAATTCGTTTTGTTTTGGTGAATAATTTTTAATGAAAAAAAGGCAACACGGTATGAAAAACATGCTGCCTTTTGTTCAAATGTTTAATCTGAACGTGTACGGGAGCGGTAACTCCCTCGTTCGCAAATCTATTAATTATGAAAAGATTTTGCAATTTTTTACTCA
>JAIOZY010000059.1 GCA_021740385.1 Prolixibacteraceae bacterium
GAGGTATGACTACCTTTGCTGACAACTTTGTTGAGTTCCTCAACTTCAAACTCGTTTAGTTTAATTGTGTACAGTACCATGTTTTTTTGGTAAAGCTACACAAAATAACCGTCATATCATAATTAACTTAACACTAGTTCAATTACGAATAACAATCTGTCAATAAAAAATGGTTCTAAGTTCTTTACCTCAAAAAAGGGGATTTCCCCGAGTGTTCTAATTTTTACAAATTGCTTTGTCTTTACAAATTTCCTGGAAACTTGAGAGTTATACCTGCCAATGTTTTTCCAAAAATTCGAAGGTCCTATCGTTATTTGTTTGTCCCACCCATTAAATAATCGGTCAATATCAGTCTTGGTAAATATTTCCAGTAAAGAATTCTTGAAAAAAAACACCTTCTCATTTATCTCTGTAGGTGGCGAATAATCATTTAAAAATAACCTGAAGGAAAGCGCATCATGGTTTAAAGCGGGATTGACATTTTTCTCAGGTATTATAAATTTTTCATCCAATTTAATACCAAGGCAGTTTAAAAAATCGGAAAAAATACTTTCTCCTTCAAATTGCTTTTTTTCATATATTCTGATAAAAATTTTCTTTTTATCAAAATAGTCAGAAATTTTTTTAAACTGAAGGAAATAATCGAATTCTGATAGGACCTCGTAAGCTTCAGTTTTATTAGTTAAATCTCCATATTTAATTCGCTGGTTTATGCTGCTTTGAAGGCGGTTATCCTGACGTCTTAAATAACAGATTATCTGACAATCAAAATTCTCAAATATTTTATTGACAAACTCTGTTTTGTAATGAAACCAAAAATTTAGTCTTTCAGAAGATAAAATTGTAGTTAAACCTTCTTTTATTGAATTTTCAGCGAATTGAATGCAGGCTGTTAAATCCCCATTTTTGATGTATTCAACCAATTGGACGGCATTTCCGCTGCTGGTTTGAAAAGGTTTATTCATGTTAACATTATCGACAGGGTAGTAAAATCCTTTTTCAATGAGTTTGTTTGAATTTAGCCATAAAAAAGCTTGAAGTGCACTACTTCCTGTCTTTGGAGAACCTATATGTACAATAATCTTTTTCTTATTTATTAAATTAGGGGTCATTTATTTAAAAATATTTCTTAAGTGACAAAATATCAAACAAAAAAACCACTTAAAATAATCATATAAATATCCTTTTGGAAAAAAAGAAGTTCCAATCCTCTTTTTTAACACGGCAAAATATCTAAGTGTCCAGATCATTTCCTTCAATTCATAATTCTTAAATTGAACGTTTATTTCATCAACCAAACATTTCAAAAATATTTTCTTATTTTTTGATGTTTGTTTGTCAATAATCGAATCAAAATATAAAAGTGATTCTTTGCCCCAAAAAACCGTCCTATTTGTATTATTCCCCTTAATATATGCACTATAATACACGTTGAAATTTTCGTATAACCATTGTAAATCCACCTGGCTATTTTTCCAAATTAAATGTTTATCGGCATTTGAAATAAAAAAGTTCTGGCCAGGAAATTTTGAAATATCAGCCTTGCTAATTGTTTTTCGTTCAGGATTTATTTTTCCATTTATCCTAAATGGAATTTTTTTATTGATAGCTGACAGAAATCGAACTCCCTCATATGTAATTGACCGGTTTGAGTAAAAGAGGGTAACTTTTTGTTGAAGTTCCTCTGAACCTCCAATAACCGACACAAAAAAACCACACACGCCATTTTGATGTTTCTGAGCATCTTCCAATCTGTACACTTTAATACTCTCTTTCGAAAAAATTTCAATAAACTTTGAAAAAGTCGATTGGTACCTGTTTTTCACCCTTTCAGCGGCCTTGAAGAATAAGTCATCTATTACTTCCCCATGTTTGACCATTTCCTGAATTAAGCTTAAAACCAGATCAACAGGATTGCGTACAAAAGCGATTACTTCAATTTCAATGCCTGCATTTGTAAGGTCAAAAAGAAAATATTTTAATGACTCTAATTGTGTGCATGTTAGTCTTGAAATGTCTTCACCTGAAATGATTAGGTTTTCCCCCTTAAAAGCCTTAATCTGTTCCTTTAATTGATTTAAATAATTTGAATGAACCTCTTCTATATCCTTTCTGTTCGTGATATTTAGATTGAAGTTTGCTGAATAATTTGCAGGATTTTTAGTGAAGAGGCTAAAAAACGGAATTGAATGATTAACAATACGTTTGTTATTAAGATAAAATAGTGGAAATAAAAAATTGTTATTTTTTAAGCGATCATATGAATTAGCAAGAGAATTTTGTATGCTGGTAGAAGCAGTTTTATGTAATCCGATATGCAAAAAAACCTTTTTTATCATTCCTCCGATAATTTAACAACAACCACACCTTTTATCTTTTTAACAGATCCTTTATATGGCCATACAGGCATTTTAGAAATTTCAGGCTGTAATCTCTCAACTTTCTTTTCAGGGGCTTTTTTAAACCGGTCTTCACCAAGTGTTCTGATCAGGCTCAACATCCGTGCAGGTCGCCCATTGTCCCATCCAAAGAATGAAGCACCGAAAACATCGGTTTTAAAAAAGAGTTCATTATCCGGGTGGTTAAAATGCCCGACAAAGGCAACCGGTATTTTCTTTTGGTTTTGAGGAAGGTCAAGTGAGTAAATCCTTTCAACAATCCGGTTGGCCATATCGCGATCGGCCTCGTAAGCCACATGCGTTGAATAAAACAACCGGGTATTTATATTCGTGTTGACAAAAAATATACCTATTGTACCAACCAACAAAATCCTCTTAGCCCACTTCTTTAAAAAAGTATAGGAAATATACCAGATTATTGCAAGCATAAACGGTAATGCAAGTACAGTTCGGGGGAAAAGCCCCTTACCAACATATACCATAACTCCAAAAGGGGCTATTATTAACAAACCAAGTATGAATAAAGCAGAAGCCCTAAACTGAAGCTTTTTAACTTTTGAAAATATCAGATAGATAATAAAGGGCACCAATAATAATAGCGACTTCATAGAAACAGACCCGTAAAAGGCATTCCCGCTCAAATAAGCCTGAATTCGATGGAATAGGTTAATGAAAATAGTTTTAACGGGCAACCTTCCCCACATGATGAATGAATCGATGTATATACCCTCTGTTTTCACCTCCCCAAAATAAAATAACTTAAGGCCTGCTGTAACCAGTTTATATGAAATGAAAGAAGCTATAAATACAATTAAAAATACCCCGATTTCGAGCAAAAATCCTTGAAATGTAATATTCTCATTACAAGTTAGTAACTTAAGAAGCAAGTGGCCGAGTACAACAACTGCATATACCATCATTAAGCCCTGGTAAACACTCATTGACACTGTTAACAGTAAAACAGCAAATACAAAAAAATGCCATTTTGGTCTCTCTTCATCAACAATCTTTCTCGTCGACAAAAAACTTAACACTGTCAACAAAAGACCTATCCCGATTGAAAAATTTAGAATATTGAAAGTCATGTAGTAGGCGTGCAAAGGAAACGTAATAAAAAGAACGCTGAAAACCATTTTTGACCTAAAGTCACCTTGTGCATTTCCAATAAATAAAACAACAGTAAAAGCCATGCATACAAGCGTAATAAGTGTAGGAAAATAAGGTAAAACTGAATGAGGAATCAACAACCGATTCAAATAGTAAGCTCCCCAGCGTTCGGTAAGAATCCTGCGGGTATGATCAACAGCCCGGGAAAACGAATCGAATTCTTCATCGATAGAAAAAGTAAAATTGAAAAGTTCATAACCATAACATATTACTGCAACAAACAGTGAAAATAAAATCAGGTTCTTGTTTTTTCTAAAAAAATCAAGAATTTCAGAACTAATAATTTCAATATTATCTTTCATTTTTAAAATAATTTCATTATGCTGAAATATAAACGCCTAACAGCATAGTTTCGTTTTTCTATCCAAAGCTTATAAGGAGACATTATTTTACCTGAAAAAGAGGAAGAATATCCAATCTTTTTTTCAATAGCTATATCGATGTTCAATAAAATAAATTTCAGATCATCTTCAGAAAAATCCTTATATGTTTTTGGCCTATAAGCCCTTGGAGTAATGCCCTTGTAGGTTGTGATGTTTTCAAACGGTCTTATTGCATGCAAATCATATTTTTGGGCAAGCATATTTACAAATTTTTCCGGTTCGTTTGCGAGGTCTTCATATCGGATATATTCTATGTGTTTAACCTTATTCCGCAACGTTTCAAAAGCCCTGATTTTAGCATTTCTCAATTTAATGACATTTTCAAAGCGTTTCCCGTTTTTTGGATTGCGCTCAAACATCATTTCCTTCCCATATTTTTCATCTCCAGGAAAGACATTGGCTAATTCATCATACACACATTGCCATTCTGAACGAATAAAATCGGAAAAAGAGATGTTTTTTAAGGAAGGGTGTACATGGTGAGGCTGCAAATAAAGACTTCTGATCCAGTCAAAGGGGTCACGATAAATCACTAAAAACAAACAACGATCTGAATTGGGAAATGTATTTGGGGGAAAGAAGTGTTTCCAGCCATACTGACTGGTGTGTAAAATATTTGGAATATTCTTTAAAAGCAATTGTATCAGATAATTTGTTCCTGATGCCCGCTCACCATAAAGTTGGATCCGATTAATCGTCTCGTTGCCTGTCTCATCCAAAAAAGCTTTAAACCTTGTCTGAAAAATTTGTTTGTTTGCCCGAACCTCAAATGATTGTCCATTGTATTCAAGTTGTTTTGGTAATGCAATTTTAAACCCACATTTACCGGTAGGATGAACTTTATTTTTAAGCCCCGGTCGTAAATGATCAGCTAAACCATTTGCGACCTCATTCCCACTAATAAATATTGAAACTTTTACAGATTCAGCAGGCTTGTTCTTATCAAAACACCAACCTTTCACAACGTAGTTTGATATGCTTTCTACATTTCCTTTCATATCAGATCAGTCGAATTAAGTAGCTCCTCAAGTTTACGTTTATAGGCTTCGAATGACATAACATTCTCAATATACTGAAATGCATTTGATTGAATCTGATCCCAGGTATTTTTATTTGTATAAACTTCAACAATCGTTTCAGCAAAGTGAACGGGATCAGGTGTAACAGCCCATAATTCAACATTGTTTTTCCAACCAAGCTGGTCGGCGAGTAATTTTGTCGCAACAACCGGAACTCCATTTGCTGCAGCTTCATGAATTTTAAAGGGTATGCCGGCAGCAAAACGGGTTGGAGCAATAAAAAGTCTGCTATTTGCATAAAATGATTTCAATTCATCAACACGGCCATGAACATTTATTCCTTTGGTTTTAATATTTTGAATTTTCTCCGACTTTGCTGATCCGACTATATCAAGTTCCAGTTCGGATATTTCTTCTTTAACAAGCGGCCAGATTTCTTCAACAAACCAAATCACTGAGTCGGTATTTGGTGATTCATTGTAATCAAGATTTCCTACAAACAATAAATTTCTGCGTTCAGAAAAAGCAGGTAAATTCTTTTCTCTATTTAAACAGTGCCCCAGGATAGTAATATTTTCAAAACCGTAATTAATAAAATGATTGGCATCGTTTTCAGTCACTGAAATAATTACATGAGCTATACCGGCTAACTTTACTTCCTCGTGGATCAATTTATCACATTCATGCTTAGGCACCTTAACTCCTTTTATCAATTTTTCCCGGTATTCCCGTTCTGCAAAAATTGCCTCAGCATCATACACGATTTTCACTTTATCTTTCAAAGGTTCAATCGATTTAGTGATTGCTTCCATATTATGCGGACGACTCACCCAAATTAGGTCATAATACCCTTCACGTTCATCAATAAATTTTTGAAAACCTGCTAATCCGCACCCTACAACTATTTCAATAAACGGGTCAATATCCCGGTAAGCTATCTCCCAGTTATCTTCATAGGGGAAATTTAGGGGATAAATTGTGACTAGCCAATCCATTTTTGCAATCATGTTGACAATGTTATTTGAACGGGGAAAACCTGAGCCAAAATCACAATGCGGAACCCTGTCATCAATATAAAGAATCCGTTTTTTCTTACGAGCACTTGCAGCAAAACGTGGAATAAGCGTTTTCGACAACTCAGGGGGACACTGGTCTTTTAATTGTACGGTATGTTTTTTAAAAAACTTTTCCTGATTGATCTGGTGCAATTCAATGGCCTTTTCAGAAATCCCGCTGCCAAATTCAAAATGATTAACAACAACTTTAGGGCCATAAATCACTTTGTACCCCTGCCTATGAAGCCAAAAACAGTAATCAGTTTCTTCATAATATGCAGGTTCGAATAGGGGGTCAAACCCTCCGTATTGCCTAAAAAGAGACGTTTTTGTCAATAAAAAAGCGCCGGAACAATAATCTACTTCACGAATAAAATTGTACTGAGGCAAATCAGGGTTCTCATGCCGACCATATCCAAGGCACGAACCATCATTCCAAACAATGCTTCCGGCTTCCTGCAACGTGCCTTCTGGAAAAATAATTTTTCCACCAACAGCCCCACAATTATCAACTGATTTTATTGTTTCAATTGCTCTTCCCAATGTTTTTGGAGGCAACTCTGTATCGTTGTTTAAAAAAAGAAGATATTCCCCGATGGCACATTTACATGCCTGGTTATTAGCCCTTAAAAAATGTAGGTTCTCACTGTTTCTAAGTATTTTTGCGCCCTGTATCCGGTTTAATAGTTCAGATGTCCGGTCAGATGAATTATTATCGACAATAATCAACTCAAAGTTTTGATAATCCGATTTCAGCAATGATTTTAAAGCAGCAAGGGTTAATTCAGCCTTGTTAAACAATATCATCAAAATTGAAAGTTCTGGATTTTTTTCATGAAAGTTGAGTTTCGTTTTCCCATTCAAAAATTCATCAAGCAATAATTGTTTTTCTTTCAGAAAAATATCACGAGAAAAAAAATCCGTGTTTTTTTTTAACGTTTTTTGAGAAACAGTGTGCCCGTTTAAATAATTTTTAAAATTCGTAATTATTTGATCGTATGATTCATTTTTGAGTGCTTTTCTGAAAACAATAATTTTTGAAAATGAGAATCTTCGGATAAATTTTATCGGATATCGTAAAGAAATAATTATTAGTTTTGATAGTACATCCATCCTTGGAAAATTAAACTACTTTTTTAATTCGCACCTTTCAGTTTTAACACTTCTTTCGGCGGGCCAATTGCAACAATTCTTCCTTTATCGAGAAGCATTACCCTATCGCAATACTTTTTTATTGTATGCACCTGGTGGCTTACATGGACAATGGTTTTGCCTTTTAATATTCGATCATGAAATACTTTATCGGCTTTTTCGCGGAAGTTCTTGTCCCCAACACCCCCAAAGAATTCATCCATCAGAAAAATATCGGCTTCTGCATTAACAGCGATTGAAAACATAAGCTTACTCTTCATTCCCGAAGAATAAAATTTTACGGGTGTATCAATAAAATTTTCAAGTTCGGCAAAAGCAATCATTGCATCCATTTTAGACTTTATTTCAGAAATTGACATACCCAGGACTGATGCATTAAGCATTATATTTTGACGGGCAGTTAATTCACTATTAAAACCTACCCCAAGAGCAAGTCTCATCGCTTTGCCATTTACACATACTTTTCCTCCGGAGTCCGGAGGGATTGATTTGTTCATAATCTGGATAAGGGTTGATTTACCGCTTCCGTTTCGCCCCATTATACCAAAAAACTCACCTTTCTTTATTTCAAGATCAATATTTTGCAATGCTAACAATTTGCGCTTACCCTTCCCACATACAAATGAAAATATTCGATCCCTTATTGTATTGCCACGGTCGTGAAGTATGTAAGTTTTTTGAATATTTTCCAATTTTATTGCAATATCATTGTCCATAAGCTATTTATTACAAGAATTCGAGTGCCTTTTTTGATTTCCGCTGCATAAAAATATAACCCGTAAATGCAATTAGAAAAGAAACAATTAAAGCGGTTACCAAGTAATGCATGTTGGGTAATTCATCGTGCAATACAATTTGACGGATATCAATCAAAAATGCTGTTATTGGTATGTAATTCATAAACTGATAAGTATCTTCAAGAATTTTATAATTCCAAATGATTGGTACCATCCAAAAACCGGCCATGAGAACAATAGACCATAAATGATCGAGATCGCGCAGATAAATGAAAAATGTTGCCAGATAAAAAGCAAATCCAAGGCTAAACATTGATAGTCCAAGCCATACTGGGATAAGAAAGAAATACTTTAATGAAAAAACCGGATTAAAAAACACCACATAAAAAACAATAAATATCATAAAATTAATCAGATAACCCCAAAATTTACTACCAAGCAAGGCCCAGAATAAATCAATTTTTGGCATATCGGAATTTTGTAAAATATTACGCTGTTTGCTAAAAAGATTTATTGAAGTATTTGTCATTTCTGAAAAATACTGCCATGTGATAATTCCGGTAAAAAGATATAGAATAAAATGGGGATCCCGCTGTCTGAATATTAAATATGAAAATGTAACATACAAAACCATAATATGAAAAAAAGGCTTTAAAAACGCCCACAATATGCCCAGCTTGGAACCATAGTACCGTGCATAATAATCGGTGTTAGCGAATAAATATATCCGTTCGAGCCGGTTGCGAAAAGTTTTTGATATTCGGAACATTTAAAATGGTTTCTATTACAAAGGTCAAAAATAGAAAAAATTGTTTACGAATAATTTCAATTAAAATCATTTATTGAATACCAAACCTATATGAAAAAAAATTGAAAAATTTCTTCACTCATTCATTTACTTTTATGTATTTTTAAACGCTGCAAATTTTAAACATAATATTTAAATGCCTGAACTATCTGTCGTTGTATTATGCTACCATTCGGGTAAAACCATTTTGTCTTTTTTTGATCAACTCAAATCAATTCTTGATGATTTAAAAATTGAGTATGAAATAATACTGGTTGCCAACGACTTTGCCGAAAGTAAAGATGAAACACTTGAGATTGTAAATGATCTTGCAAAAAATAATCAAAGAATTGTACCTGTTACAAAAATCAAGGAAGGAATGATGGGCTGGGACATGCAGCAGGGAATAAATGCCTGTACCGGAAATTATATATGCGTAATTGACGGTGATGGCCAATTCCCGATCGTCAGTGTTGCAGAAGTGTATAAACATATTAAAAAAAACAACTACGACCTGGTTAAAACATACAGGGTAAAACGACACGATGGAATTTATCGTTACCTGATATCAAATGTTTACAACTTTATTTTCAATTTGCTCTTTCCGGGCTTAAATTCCAAGGATGTAAATTCAAAACCCAAAATATTCACACATGAGGCATATTCTAAAATGAACCTGAAATCGACCGACTGGTTTATCGATGCAGAAATTATGATTGAAGCACGCCGGATGAAACTACGGATGGATGAATTGCCCATTGAATTTGCGCAAAATGAAAGCAGAAAATCATTTGTGCGGATTAACGCCATACTTGAATTTTGCTGGAATATGATGAAATACCGTTTAAAAAAACAAAAATGAAGATTGTTATTACCGGAGCTACGGCTTTATTTATGAAGGAATACATTTCAATGCTCGAAAAATCGGATTGTGAGATTATTGCCCTGACACGCGATTTAAACAAAGCTTTTCATCAAAAAAACGTCACATGGGAAAAGTTCGATTTATTAAACAAAAATGAGAAATTCATCTTTTTCAAAAATGCTGATATTGTTATACATGCCGCTGCGCTCTCCAACTCATATAACAACAATGATTATTTAAATACAAATTACATTCCCACGTGCCTGATTGTTGATGCCGTAAAAAAATACAATGTAAAGCATTTTTATTATATCAGTTCAATTGTTGGCACGCCCCATGGTGGACATTACGGATCAAGCAAATATAAATCGGAACAATACATTAAAGAAAACCTAAAAAATTATACGGTTATCCGCCCGGCCCAGTTATATGGACATTCAGAAAAATCACCCATTGAAACACTTATCCGGTCTGTCAATAAAAAGAAAATAATATTTGCCCCTGTTGGTGATCGCAACGGATTACGCCCGCTTTTTTATAAAGAATTATCAGAAATACTTTATTCCATTACTGTTGAAAAAAAGTTTCCATCTTCGGTTATTCAAATTACCGGACCAC
The DNA here is from genome assembly GCA_021740385.1 of Prolixibacteraceae bacterium. Lineage (GTDB taxonomy): Bacteria > Bacteroidota > Bacteroidia > Bacteroidales > Prolixibacteraceae > DAIMEA01. The sequence goes on from JAIOZY010000059.1 coordinate 10,183, forward strand.
AATCTTTCTCCTACAGGCTTCTCATTAAACACATTGCAGGCACACTTTCAAAAAAAGTCATCATCATCCCCATTCCCCGGTTTGTTATGATGATGGCCTACTTCATACTAAAACGGGTACCGGTCAAAATCGCCATTTTTCCCGATCAGATCATCCGTTTTTATTATCAGCCCATTGAGATAGAACCAACTATTTTAACCCATAAAAAACTGAGCCGGTTTATTTTGGACAATTATGCTAAGCAATGATGGTGCGAATTTTTTTGGCCGGAAATCCATAGGCTACAACATTTGCAGGTATATCTTTTATTACAAGCGAACCGGCACCAATTACTGAATTTTCGCCTATTGAAACACCATCAACTACATTGGCCCCCATTCCTATGGTAACCCCTTTCCCAATTTTGCAATGCCCGGCAACATTGGCACCCGGGTGTAGCGTTGTAAAATCGCCAATTAAGGTATGGTGCCCAACCGAAACATTCCGGTTAATTGTAACGAGATTCCCCAAATATGAAAAGGGGGCAAGCACAACACCTGGATTGATCACTACCCCATTCCCCATTTTCACCGAAGTGGCAATAGCAGAATCGGTAGAAATGAGTTTTCTGTATAAATCATAATTTACAGAACCATTTGCCAAAAAAAACTCGTAAACCTTTCTTTTTGTTACCGGCAGATTAACCCCGATATTATACTGTTTAAGTTTTGGAAAATCATATTCGCCGAACATCAGTTCACGGGCAACTACCCCATTAGGCAAAAAAGGTATATCGCTGTCAAAATCCTGGTTTTTTACAATGGTTATTTCAACATTCCCGTTGTATTTCACAAGGGTTATTTCGATAAACATCGAAAGGGCATTATTCCCTTTACCTAAAAAAACAATTTTTTCCATGCTGCTCACTTGTTCAACCTTTTCGTGTTGTAGAAACCCAAATTCCCAAACGTTTCCGGTTTCATTACTTGCCGTTCAAAAACCTTTGCCAACCGATGTATCCGTTTTATCAAACTTATATTGGTTGCCGGTTTAGTCCTGTACCGGTCAAACCAAATGTTGTCTTCAATACCTACCCTTACGCCTCCGCCAAAAGCAATGGCCATTGTGTTCATTTGCAATTGCGCGCGGCCAATACCTCCAAGCGCCCAATACGAATTGTCTGGCAATTCCTTGAATGCCAACCCAACATAGGCCGGATCGGCCTGCCCGGTTGCAATATTCCCCAAAATGATGTTGAAATAGAACGGAGGATTTAATAATCCCTTTCTAATTAAATAATTTGCATAATTGATCATACCGGTATCGAAGCATTCCAATTCCGGTTTAACTCCATATTTCGCCATTTCGTTAATCAACCCGGCTACCGTATTGGGCGAATTGATGCTGGCCTGTACCGGAAAGTTCATCGAACTAAGGGTAAGTGATGCCATATCGGGTTCAAGGCTTAAAACTTCAGCCCGTTTTTCCAATTCAGGAAAAGTCCGCCCACTGGTTGATGCGCAAAGTACAAGGGCAGGACAATGCTTTCGGATACCTTCGAAAATTTCGGCATAAATGCTTTTCCTGTATGAAGGCTTTTCGTTGTTTTCCCGGGCATGTAAATGCACCATGGTTATGCCGGTTTCAAAAGCTTCGTGAACCTGCTCAATAATTTCGGAAGAGGTAACCGGTACGTTAGGGGTATCGGCCTTTGTCGGGACCATACCCGTTGGCGTAAAATTTATGATCAAATCATTGGGTTTCATGCTAAGCTGTTATCGGTTTTAAAAAAATTCAACGTCTCATTGCAAATATAATCCACATCATCAAATGTTAAATAAAAATGCAGGGGCAATCGGATTAAACAAACAGAAAATTTTTCAGCATATGGCAGGCAGGGAATATCTTTTGCAACAGAACGGTAAAAAGCCGATGCATGTAAGGACTGGTAATGAAAAACGGCATGAATGCCTTTCGATTTATAATAATTCAAAAGTTGATCCCTCTGTTGCTTGTCTTTCAATATTAGCCAGAACAAATGTCCGTTGTTTGTTGCATAAGCGGGTAAAGAAGGATACGAAATTCCTTCGGGAATTGACATTGAGAAGAAAGCATGATACCTTTCCCAAATCCGTTTTCTCCTGTTTTGAATTTCATCCATTTTTTCAAGCTGGGCAAAAAGCATGGCAGCCAATATGTCGGAAGGTAAAAATGAAGAACCCGTTTCAACCCATTCATATTTACTCACCTCGTTTCGGTGAAAATCGACCCGGTTGGTTCCCTTTTCCCATATTTTCTCAGCCCGCCTGACAAATTTCTCATCATTCACAATCAGCATCCCTCCCTCACCGCAATGAATATTCTTTGTTTCGTGAAACGAGAAACAACCCAAATGCCCTATACCCCCCAGGGGTTTCTTATTATAAAAACTGTCTATGCACTGGGCCGCATCCTCAACCACATAAAGGTTATGCCTTTGGGCAATATCCATCACCTTGTTCATATTGCAGGCAATACCGGCATAATGCACAACAACAATAGCCTTTGTCTTATCCGTAATTTCGTTTTCGATAAGGCGTTCATCCATTCCGGGAAAATCCTGCTGGCTGTCGATAAAACGGATTTTTGCACCCTGCCGGACAAAAGCCAATGCCGAAGAAACAAAGGTAAAAGATGGCATAATTACCTCATCGTCTTTTTCAATATCCAGCAAAAGGGCGCACATCTCGAGGGCATCGGTACCCGAAGTGGTAAGAAAACACTTTTTGAAACCATAGCGGTTTTCAAAAAATCGATGGCATAATTTCGTATAATACCCGTTTCCCGAAACATGGTTCCGCTTAAATGCATCACGGATATAGTCAAATTCAGTTTCGCAATGAAAAGGCTTATTGAATGAAAGTTTGCTCATTCGTTTTTACTGTTTAATGGCTGTTTCTTCAAAAATTCTGCTTCCCTTAAATCGAGCAAGGTACAATGTTCCCCTTCGTGAACCAAAACGCCGGGTTCGTCTTTTAGCTTCCAAAAATAATGTGAACAATTTAATTTCGACACATGATTATTGGGCTGAATAAGATAATTAATACCTGTTTCCTTTAAGAAGTTCTTGTATGTTTCGTATGTTTCAAAAATGTACTTCCGTCCGTGTTCAACGTTATTAAGATGTACTGCAGAACAACCCAATTTATATAAAAGAACAGAACCAACACCGGTTCCTGCAATATACGAATCCTTCCCATCGGGTAAATATTCTTCAATATCCCATATTTTTAATTTTCGTATTGCATCATTGTGGTATCTTGAAAAATTCGAAATGCCTTTCAGGGGATTTCGGGTTAACGTTATATTAAAACCCATGGTTCCGGGATCACGGTTTGGTCCCCGTAGCATCGTAAGGCAAAAATGAAAGGGAAAATATAAAATGAACAGGGTCGTCAGAACTTTTATATTCAATTTCCTGAAAGAATCCTCCCGCAAAAGCAATAAAGAAGATAAAATAACCGGGACCAAGAAATAATTGCCATCTCCCCCGGTATAAAAATCATTTGCCATAACAACCCCTGTTGAAAACCAAAAAGCAGCAATCAACAAAAAAGCAAAGAAAACATGATTATTTTTAATCCAGCCTTTCACCGAAAAAACTTTAAAACAGAAAATCAGAAGGATTAGCAAATAGAAATTTGAAAACCAGGCCCTCACAGCCCTGACCTCAAAAGGTCTGAAAATTGAATTGATCAATATTTCAAAAAAGGGTATTTTCCCATATTCCCCTTCTTCAAGTGGTCTTAGAAAATCGTGGTATTCAAATCCTAAAAAACTGTAAACCGACTGAATAAAGGGAATTCTGTCGTCGAGTTGTACAACGGGTATTCCCACAATAGAATATGTCCGGTAATAAAGTAAAAAAACCAATAAAACAGCAACAATCATCAAGGCATTCGATGAAAAACTTTTTCGAAAAACAAATCCCTTTCCGCCATATTTCCAAAAGAAAACAAACAGAAAATAAACAATGAAAATAAAAGCGAACATCAAAGCCGATAACCGGGCAGTTGTTGCAACCACTACCAAAACAAGGGCTAAAATAAAATTATTGAGGTTTTTATGTTTTAAAGCACGGTCCATGAAACCGTAAGCAACAAGGAATATTAACAGCGCCAAAACTTCACCTTTAGTAAAAACGGCCATTACCCCCAATGCCGGAATTGTAATAATTAATAACGAAAGCATTATGGCCCTTTTGATGCCTATTGCCTGCTCTAAAAACGAAAAAACGAGCAAGGCCACCATGCCCCAACAGGCTACACTAAACATTTTGGCCACGGCATAATTGGGGATCAAAAGCAAGGGGTAAATTAAAACATCGGTAAGTTTGGGATAATAGGCAACCCAGTTGTTCGGGTATATGATTTTCTCGAAAAAAGAACCATGCCTGTTTAAAAGCTCCCCGGGCCGCAATGAATACCAAAACTCATCAAAACCGGGTACATTGTTTGTTTGAAATACCAGCATGAAAGCAACCATGGCAAACAAAGCCGCGAAAAGTGGGAATTGCTTTATCCCGGCCTTCAACTTTTTAAAATCAACCACCGATGGAATTGACCTGCCTTTAAAGAAAAATGACATTATGGAAAGAACCATCGACATGGCGAACAAAACATAATCCAACGCCCAGTTAAAAACCGACAATAATAACGACACAAGAGCAAAAAGCAGCATGCCAAAAACCACATTATTCACAATGCATTTAACCGTATTACCTGTTGTTAAACCGAAAAACGACCCGAGAAAGAAAAAAGAATTCATGTAGAAAAAAGCAATTAAAACAGGCAGTTCCACATTATGCCTGCGCATGGCAATCAACACCAACGCAAGGGCAACCGGTTGAAGAAGATTCTTCAGCCACCGCTGTTTCAAGCTAATAGCAAGGTATATTGTGATACCAAGGCCCAACAATTCAACAAGCCCCACATATACTTTTGGCCACAAAAGAATTTTCAGCATTTGCCCATCGATCAATATGTTGTGCAATGGAAAAATTATAAAAATCAGGGTAATAAATACGGGAGCTAAACTTTTTAGTGTTTGAATGATACTTGTTTTCATGAGTCGTTGCTTAGCAGAATAATATCCGAAAAATAATGATTTCCTTTCATTTATTACAACGATTGTTAATTTTGATGAAGAAAACAATGTTTCAGGATTACACAAGTCAGTTAACCACTTTTAAGCAATGGAAAAATATTCAATTGTCGTTCCGGTATATAAAAGCGCTGAAAGCCTTATTGAATTGGCCGGACAAGTAAACCGGCTGCAAAAAGAAATGGGCAGTACAATTGAACTCATTTTTGTAAACGACAGTCCTTTTCATGCTGAAACAGTAAAAACGCTGGCTGAGATTTCGGGGCGATATAAAAACTGCATCGTGCTTACATTCCGTAAGAACCAGGGGCAGCACATCGCTTTACTTGCCGGAATTAGCCATGCCACGGGAAAGTATGTTATTACCATGGACGATGACCTTCAGCACCCGGTAAGCGAAATCCCCAGAATGATTGCAGCTATGAATAAAGATCAAAAAGTTGATGCTATTTTCGCTCTTCCGCCTTACAAACATAAGAAACACAAACTGTGGCGCAATTTGTCAAGTTACCTGATGAATAAAACCGATACTCTTTTTCTTAAAAAACCTAAAGGTATAATGAAATCGGCTTTCCGGATCATGACCCTTGACCTTGCTAAAACCATCGTAAAAAACCGCAATGCAATGCCATCGGTTTCCAGCCTTATTATAAATGTAACCCACAACGTACGAAATATTGAAGTAAAACATGACCAACGGGTTTACGGTAAAAGTAATTATTCCCTGGTCAAAATGTTGCACCTGGCCCTCAACAACATGATTCATTACTCTTCATTGCCATTGAAGTGGGTCGGTTTTATTGGTGGCCTTGGTTTTGCATTTTCAATTATATATATCCTCATTACCATTATAAGGAAACTTTTCTGGGGTATCCATTTTCCGGGTTACGCTTCTACAGTAACACTAATTAGCTTTTTTGGCGGTTTAAACCTCCTGGCTCTTGGCATCATTGGCGAATACCTGATACGGATTATCAAGGAGCAACAAAAACCCGACCTCGAAGACCTGATCAGGGATAAAACAAACATTGAAAACTGAATCATGAAGAACCAATTAGAACATCTTGAATGGGATTCTTCTTTTTTTGGTTATCCTGTAGCTAAAATTATAATTCATGAATTCAACCCGTTGAAAGTTGAAGAATTCATCAAACAGGCAATGAAAGAACAGGTAAAATTAGTTTACTTTTTTTGTCCGCCCCTTTCAATAAAAAACCATCAGCACATGCTTTCCCGTGGATTTACTTTTGTTGATGAAAAACTCACCTATTCGAAAAAAACAGAAAAACACAGGGAGCAGCCTTTTACGGTAATTCAATACAACGGCCCGGTCACAGATCAATTGATTTCACTTTCCCTTCAGTCGGGAGCCTATTCCCGATTTGCAACAGATCCCAATTTTCCAAACCATGAATATGAACGGCTTTATACAGAATGGATCAAACGTTCTGTAAACAGCGAAAATGCCATTCAAACCCTGGTTATTAAAAAAGACAAACTGCTTGCCGGTTTGGTAACCATTGAAGAAAAAAACGGTGAAGCCAACATTGGGTTACTGGCTGTAGATAAAAAATTCAGGGAAAAGAACTTTGGTGCCGGTTTAACCCGGGCTGCTGACTCATTTGCTTTTAACAAGGGTTTCAAAAAAATCAATGTTGTTACCCAAAAACAAAACTTGCCGGCTTGTGGGCTTTACAAAAAAATGAATTTTGCCCTGGCCGATAGTACTTTCGTTTACCATTTCTGGAACCATGAGCAATAATTATTCATAAAATCCATGATAGAAAGATACACCAAAACACTTGCCCATACAAACGGTATATGGTCAACACTTCATAAAGGTGAAATATCCTACCCTGACCACTGGAACAGTGACATGTTTCATATTGAAGATGAAAGCTTCTGGTTCAATCATCGTAATCAGGTTATTCGTACAATCGCTCAAAAGCACATTACAAAGGGAATTATTTTTGATATTGGCGGGGGCAACGGTTATGTGTCAAAAATGCTGATGGAAAACGGATACACCCCTGTACTTGTTGAACCGGGAAGCGAAGGAATCGTTAACGCGAAAGAAAGGGGGATTAAACACTTGATCCACGCTCGGTTTGAAGATGCCGGTTTTTTGAACGAATCAATTGATAACGCCGGATTGTTCGATGTTGTTGAGCACATTAAAGATGATGATTTATTCATGAAAAACATTCATCAATCTTTGAAAAATAATGGCAAGGTGATACTTACAGTACCTTCTTTTCAATTTTTATGGTCAAAAGTCGATGAAGAATCAGGCCATTTCAGACGATACAGCAAAAAGCAAATGAAAAAATTATTGGAAAATTCAGGGTTCCGGGTCCTCTATGCCAATAATTTTTTCTCTTTCCTGGTTGTGCCAATTTTTCTGTTCAGAACCCTCCCCTCGATTATTTTCAAACGCAAACAAAAAATTTTCAAGTCAAATAAAGCGGAACATTCCCCAACATCAAAGCCTCTGAGTAAAATCAATTCAGCTTTATGCAAAGCTGAATTGAAAAGTTTAAAAAAAGGGAGAAAGATTTTTTGGGGAAGCAGTTGCATTGTTGTTGGAGAAAAAGTACCTGTCACCTAACAAAAAAACGCCCCCGCGTGCATTGCTCCCAATGCTTTTTCTTTTTTAATACAAGTTAATTGAGACTATCCAAAAAGTGATAAAAGGTGTCATTTCGAATGTAATGAGAATTGAAAATCGACGTTAGTCAAATCTGCTTGTATTGTAGAGATTCCTCCCCGGTAAAACCGGGGCAAGCTGTCGGTCTGTGTAAAACAGATGCTAAAATTTTATGCTCGTTTCATTCAAAATCCCTATTTTTCATTTTCTAAACAAAACCGATGGATAAACTTGCCGTAATCGTAGTAAACTGGAACGGACTAACCGATACCGTTGAATGTATGGAATCGGTGCTAAAACAAACCTTTTCCGGTTTTCAGGTTTTCCTTATCGATAATGGCTCTGAAAACAATGAATTTGAGGAACTGACAAAACGATACGGAGCCAACCCAAATGTTGAACTGATCCAAAACACAACCAACCTGGGATTCGGCAAAGCACATAACCTTATTTTTGAACAGCTCATTCAAAAGGGCTTTCAAAAAGTGGCACTCCTGAACAACGATGCCGTTGCACACCCCGACTGGCTAAAACAGGCCTGCAAAACCATGGATGAAACGAATGCCGGTATCGTGGCCAGCAAAATGGTGAATTACCACAACCGTGACCTGCTCGATAGTGCCGGTCTTTTCATGCTCAACACCGGCGAGATTTTGCCCCGGGGACACAAACAAGCCGCAAATAAATTCAACCGCTGCGAACCCGTAATCAGTTTTTGTGCCGGTGCCTGTTTGATACAGTTAGATGTCATCGGGGAAATTGGCGGTTTTGACGATTTTTTCGACACGGGCTACGAGGATGCCGAACTGGGCTTGCGGGCGACAGTTGCCGGAAAGAAAATTGTGTATGAACCAAATTCGGTCGTATACCACAAAATGGGGCAATCGCTATCGAAAGTAACCAGTTACCAGCGAACCAGAAAAATTATGCAGGATGTGCGCTACACCTACTTTAAACTGATGCCCTGGCCGGTAATTGCCCTTAATGCACCCTTTTGTATAGTTCGTACGGCTTTCATTCTTCTTTTGCACCTGCTAACTTTACGGCTCAGGTACCCCGCACTCTTTTTCGATGCCTGGTTTCAATTCCTGTTACACGATATAAAAAACATTACAAATTCTGCTTTCACTATAAAACAGAAAATCAGCACAATGCAAATCATAGCCATGCAAAAATTCTTTTTGAAAACCGATTTCAGCCGGTTTATTGCTTACTTTGTAAAAGGTAAACCGACAAAATTCGAAACCAAATAACACCACCATGCGCATTGTACTTATAGCCGACAGCATCGATTTACAAAGTGCAGGCATTCATGTTTACACCCTGAACATGATCCGTGCGCTTGAAAAAAGCGAAAAACACGAGATTATTTGCATCCGTCAGGGCAAACGAAAAGATATCCGTTTTAAAAGCGAAGTAATTGTAAGGCCGTTTTTCCCGTTTCTTGAAAAAGACCCGTTTCGGATTTTCTTTAAAATTCCACGGGCAATCAATAAACTTAAACCCGATGTAGTTATTGAAACGGCCCATTTTGGCCCATTTAATTTGCATAAACGTATAAAACGGGTTACAGTAATCCACGACCTTACACCCATCAAGTACCCGGGTTGGCACAATCGTTTCAGCGCCCTTTTGCAACGGCTGTTTTTTCCATCGATTTTAAAAAGGGCTTCAATGCTCATCGTCAATTCAGAAAATACACAAAACGATTTGTTGGCACTTTACTCGGTATCGCGGCAAAAAACGGCCAAAATATACCCCGGAGTCGACCCGTTTTTCAAACTTAAAAAAGACCAAATATCACAGAAGAAAGAACCGTTCTTCCTGACCACCGGTACCCTCGAGCCCCGCAAAAACCTCCCCGCCCTGCTTGAGGCCTATCAACTCTTCAGGGATAAATCAACGTACAAACACAAGTTAGTTATATGCGGCGGGAAAGGTTGGAAAAACAAGGCCTTTTACCATAAACTGGAAGTGCATCCCTACCGTTCCGACATTGAGATGAAAGGTTATGTTTCGAAAGAAGAACTGAAATCGCTCTACCTCAAAACATCCGGTTTTATTTACCCGTCGCTATACGAGGGTTTTGGTTTTCCGGTGGCCGAAGCCATGCACTGCGGGGCGCCTTGCATTGTTTCGCGCGTATCGAGCCTTACCGAAGTTGGCGATGATGCCGTGCTGTACTTTAACCCGCTTTCGCCGGCCGAACTGGCACTTTGCATGGATCAACTTACCGAATCAAACGAATTACAGCTGGAATTGATTGAAAAAGGGTACAAACAGGCCCTTAATTTTGAATGGGAAAAATATGCCCGGGAACTGGAAAAAGAATTGGAAAATTTAGCCAAATGAACATCCTCTTTGTCACCGATTATTTTTACCCCCACATTGGCGGCGTTGAAAAGCTTTTCCAATCGCTTACCGAAAAACTTTCCGGCGAAGGGCACCGGGTTACATACGTTACCTGGAGGTATTCCAAAGGATTGCCAAAAACTGAAAACTACAAAGGGATAAACATCATCAGGATACATTCTTTTTCACGCTTTTTCTTTTCGGTAGTTGCGCTGCCCAAAATTATGCAACAGGCAAAAACAGCCGGTATTATACACACATCAACCTACAGCTCGGCTCTCGGAACCAGGCTGGCCGCCCTCCTCACCCGAACAAAAGCAGTAATAACCGTTCACGAGGCCTGGGGAAAAATTTGGAACGAGCTCCCTTTTATTTCTCCGGTAACAAAATGGCTATTTCGCCTTTTGGAAAAATCAATGCTGAACCTCAAGTTTGATAAATACATTGCTGTTTCTGAAAGCACCCGTGACCAGCTCATTACAGCAGGCATCAATCCTGAAAAAATTGAAGTCATCCATAACGGCATCGATAATCATTTCCCAAAGTGGAAAAAACCCGACGGCCCCTTCACCTTTTGCTATTTTGGCCGGGCCGGTATTTCAAAAGGGCTCGACCTGCTATTGCCGGCATTCGAAGCATTGTTGAAGGACAATGAAAATATTCGGCTCAAAATCATTGCCTCGCCCCAATCCAAAAGGGTTTTTCGTTTTTTGCAGGAATATGCTCAGAAAGATTCATTGAAAGATCAAATTGAATTGATGAGTAACCTGCCACGCGGGAAACTGCTTTCCGAAATTACATCATGCCACTGCGTGGTTATTCCCTCGTACAGCGAAGGTTTTGGGTTCACGGCTGCCGAAGCATCGGCCATGGGCATTCCCATAATCAGTTCGGGCAGGGGTTCGCTCCCCGAAGTCGCTTACGGCAAAGTGATCACAATGGAGAAACAAACCGCAATTTCGCTAAAAAACGCCATGAAGAAAGCCCTTGATAACGAATTCGAAGATGTGCCTGAAAAGAAATTTACGGTTGAAGAATTTGTAACGAAACATCTTTCGCTCTATTCGAAACTGGTATAAATTATCAAGACTTATCTTTATAGCAATCTCCCATATCGTTGCAACGCTTAGAAATTTTAAACTATCCTGATTTTCAATTATATCCAGGGATTTGCGAGACAATTTTTCATCACCATTTAGAAACCATATTATTGTATGTGTATCTAAAAGATAATTCATTACATATATTCTTTAAAGTCTTCAAGTGGCTCATCAAAGTCAGGGGAAATATAAATCTGCCCCTTTGCACAACCATATTTTGGTTTCTTTTTTTCAATCTCCTTTTTCTTTTGGGACATCAAAAAATCAATAAAATCATTTACCTGGGATTTTATATCGTTGGGCAAAGAACTTATTTTAGTATATAGTTGTAAGTGTTCCATTTGTCTTGTTTTATTGCAAATATACAAATCAATTTTATACTATTTCCATGAGCTGTGGCTTTTATAAAAATCTTATTTCAGCTTACAGAAAAACAGGGATTAACTATAATACATGATGAGTTAATAACTTTCTTTAACCTTGTTCACAAACTCAATCAATTGAAGCATCTGCGGGTCGTTGGTTATTTCGTGGGCCTTTTGAAAACTTTTAATGGCTTCATCAAAATGGTGGGTATTGATGCAGGCATTGCCGTGCATCACCAATGCTTCGACATTGTTAGGTTCAATTTGCAATAGTTTCTCAAGCTGGATTTTTGCTTCTTGCCGTTCTTCAAGAAAAAAAAGTGCTTTCCCGTAATAGAACAACCCTTTACGGTTTCCGGGATACTTCTCAAGCAAAACCCGGGCGGTTTCAGATGCATTTTTAAAATCTTTCATTCTGATATACACACCGGGCAGGCTTATAAGGGCATTCTCATCATCGGGGTAATCTTTCAATATTTCATTCAGGTAAGTAATGGCTTCATCCCAATTTTCCTTATTGATATGATACGCGGCATACGTACGCTGCGCCAAAAGCCGGTACTCGTCATTTTCAGAATCCAACAGTTCGCCGTATGCTTCCAGCCCCTGCCCTATATGCCCGGTTTTCATGGAATAAAGGCCCAGGTCGAGCAAAACCTCTTCATCGCCGGGCTGTAGCTGGTTGTATTTTTGAAAGGCGCGAAATGCCTTCTGATCGTAACGCTCATCACCACCTTTCGCCATACGTGCATACCCCAGCCAACCCCGTGCATGTTCGGGATACCTTTGGGTTACCTGTTCCCAAATTTTCACCCTGTCGCGCCACAATTGATTCCGGGCAAAGGTCCCAGCGGCCATGCCCAACAAAACAACTACGACAATTACCGACAGCAAAGCCGGTTTTTTTTCAGCAAAACAATCAAAAAGCAACGACCAAACCGCAATCGACAAACCGGCCAGGGGCAGGTACATGCGGTGGTCAAACATTACATCGCGAATGGGTAAAACCGACGATTCGACGATGAAAGCAATAAACATGAAAAATACCCCGAAAGAAAAAAAAGGCCGCTTTTTTATCCAGAAAAACGAAAGCGCTGTTAATCCAAGCAAGAACAAACCGCCAAACAGTGCCCTTGAATCACCAAAACTTTCGGCCGCCTTTACGCCATGATCGATGCATAACCCTACCGGTACAAGCATCATTTGAATGTAGCGTGGTATTACAAAGAGCTGGGTAGCAAAATAATCAGCCCTTGAAATTTCGGTTGTTTCAACCGGCAACCCATATTTCAGCAGGAAAAAAATACCAACTACTGCCCCTGCGCCCAACATTGAAAAAACATACTTTTTGCAGATTTTCCCGTTTTTGTTTCGTATAAAGAACAGTTCGGCCAACAAGTATGCCAGTGGAAACACTGCAGCATTTTGTTTCGAATATGTACCCAGCAAACCAGCTGCCAGTGACAGGAAAAGCAGCAGCCCCGACTGCCAGGCCCTGCCCCCGTTTAGGTGTCTTTTTCGCGCAAGCACATATAAAAGAATGCCCAGCATGAAAAACATGCCGGCCATCGACGTCATGCGCTGAACAATATACGTAACCGACTGGGTTTGTACCGGGTTTACCAGAAAGAAAAGTGTAACAACCAAAGGAAGCAAATATTTGAACAAGCCGTTTTTATTGCCACTTAAGACAATACGTAACAAAAGGAAAAGAAAAATGCCGGTTAAAAGGTGGATGATCAAATTCACCACATGATACACGGCTACCTTTTCGCCGTTTACCAAATAATTTGCAGTAAGGGTAAACGATGAAACCGGGCGGTTGTTGACATTAAGCCAGTAATCGAAATCGGAAAATTTTTCGAGTGAATGGCTCGACGTTCGGTATACAATCTGCACATCGTCGTCGAACTGGAAAGGGACATCAAAACTGTTTGCATAAGCCACGAGGGTAACGGCAAGTATGATCAGAAAAGGGAACCATTTTTTTTGGACAAGCTTTTTCCACCTCCCCCATGCGTTGGACTTTTCAGCAAACGGCTTTTCAGTTTTTTTGTTTGTCTTTTTCTTTTGATCCTTCATCAGCCGGTTTAATTTTTTCAATTTTTTCTTCAAGCTCTTGTTTCAATAAGCCAATTTCCTGCACAAGAATTTTGATCTTTTCGGCCTGTTTTGAAATTATAATCGAGAATTCTATCAGTATCAATATGATCCCAATGAGCAAAATAATGAACAAAACCGACGGGGCATAAGCTATACCCAAAAGCTTAGCCAGTTTGTCGATGCCTTCGCGCCAAAACGAAAAAACGATAAAAATTACAGCCACCGACAACCATATCAGTGAATACTCGGTTTTTAGTTTGCGCCGCCTCACCAGGTTAAACACAACGCTAAAAATAATGATGCTCGCGATAATTGAAATAAGCTGAATCCTGTCCATAATTATAGTTCTTTGGGTCGTAAACTGGCCACAAACATGGCTATCATCACTTTAAACATGTAATAAGGCCCCTTCAGAAAGGGGATTGAAGAAACCCCGCCCTGCCGGGAATACATTTGTGCAAATACTTCTTTAATCCGGAATTTATTCCGCGCCAGCATTATCACAATTTCGGGCTCGGGATAATCAACCGGGTATTCGTGCATAATAAAATCGACAGTTTTACGGCTAAACGCCCTGAAGCCCGAGGTATGGTCGCGTATTCGTTTCCGTATAAGGACAAGGCTGAAAAATTCGAAAATGCGTATTCCAACCCGCCGGAAAAAATCGGTCTCGTGCAGGCGCTTTTCGCCAATAAACCGCGAACCAATAGCCACATCACACTCGTCAGTTAAGACCAAATCGACCAGTTGCGGCAAATCTTCTGCACGGTGTTGCCCGTCGGCATCAAATTGCACGGCACAATCGTAAGCGTGCTTGCCGGCATAACGCAAGCCGGTTTGAACGGCACCGCCAATACCCAGATTCACAGGTAAATCAACCACCTTTACATTTTGCAAGGCACGGGCAATATCTGAAGTCGAATCGGTTGAGGCATCGTTAACAACAATGATATCGTACCCGGGACATTCCATTTGCAGGCCGTGCAAAACCTTCCCAATGGTTATCTCTTCGTTAAACGCGGGTATGATGATCAATACTTTCGGGCTCATAATTTAAAATGAAAAGTGAAACTAATAAAAATTTTATATTTATCGGGCAAGTGCAGCCGGTAATTGTGGAAACACCTGTTATACCTTCAACCTTTTGCCCGGTTCGTACAAATGCAAAATGATTTTTGTACTTTTGCCTTTCATCGAAAATAAAAGTCAATGTTTTCAAATTCAAAAATAGGCATTATTGGCAGCGGAAGCTGGGCTACAGCCCTGGCAAAAATTTTGCTCAACAATGTTGATTCCATAAACTGGTATTTTAGAAAAGACGAAACGGTAAAACATTTCAAAAAATACCACAACAACCCCAACTACCTGACAGAAGTGCTTTTCGATACTTCAAAAATCAATTTTTATTCCGATATCAATAAAATTGCCGCCGATTCCGATATCCTGATCCTGGTTGTCCCATCGGCTTTTTTGAAAGAATCGCTTGCCAAACTCACAACCGATATCAGCAATAAATTTGTGATTTCGGCCATTAAGGGCATCGTCCCCGATGACAACCTCATTGTAGGCCGCTTTTTAAACCAATATTACAACGTCCCCTTCGACTCGATAGGCATTATTGCCGGCCCCTGCCATGCCGAGGAAGTGGCCCTCGAGCGCCTGTCGTACATCACAATAGCCTGCCCCGATGTGAAGAAAGCACGGAATTTTGCCCTTATGATCGAATCATCGTATATCAGGGCACACATCTCCGACGACATTTACGGCACTGAATATGCCTCGGTGCTAAAAAACATCATTGCCATTGCAGCAGGCATTTGCAACGGGCTGCACTATGGCGACAACTTCCAGGCAGTGCTGGTTTCAAACGCCATTCAGGAAATAAAGCGTTTTGTTGACAAAGTACACCCTATTTCGCGCGACATAAAAGGCTCGGCCTACCTGGGCGACCTGCTGGTAACGGCTTATTCGCAATTCAGCCGTAACCGCATGTTTGGCACCATGATTGGTAAAGGCTATTCCGTACGTTCGGCCCAACTCGAGATGCACATGATTGCCGAAGGCTATTACGCCGTTAAGTGCCTGAACGAAATCAACCAGGAACACAACGTGAACATGCCCATTTGTGATGCGGTATACAACATTTGCTACGAAAACATCTCCCCCACAATAGAAATAAGGTTATTAACAGAAAATCTAAGATAAAATTCAATTACAATGAAACTAATTCTCGATAATGCATTTGCCAAAGCCGGCGGGTTTATTTCGCCCGACGCATTCCAAACGTATAAAACCCCTGCCGAAAAGTTGAACGCTGCCCTGCATAATAAAACAGGCCGCGGGAGCGATTTCCTCGGCTGGGTAAACCTGCCAAACGAGATTGATGATGCTTTCCTGTCCGATGTTGAAAATACAGCGAAATCAATTAGGGAAAAAAATATCGATGTGTATGTTGTTATTGGCATTGGGGGGTCATATCTTGGCGCCAAAGCGGTTATCGATGCCCTAAGCAACAGCTTTTCACAACTAAAGGGCGACAAACCGGCTATTTTGTTTGCCGGACAAAACATTGGTGAAGATTACCTTGCAGAGTTACGCGACCTGCTGAAAACAAAAGAATGGGCAATTTGTGTCATTTCAAAATCGGGAACCACCACCGAACCGGCACTTGCTTTCCGCATACTTAAACAAGACCTTGAAGATAAATATGGAAAAGCTGAATCGGTAAGCCGTATATGTGCCGTAACCGATGCCAAAAAAGGAGCTTTAAAAACACTGGCCACCGAAGAAGGTTATAAAACCTACGTCATTCCCGACGATGTTGGCGGACGCTATTCGGTACTTACACCCGTTGGTCTTGTTGCCATTGCCGTTGCAGGTTTTGATATACGGACACTTGTACAAGGGGCTAAAGACATGGCCAAAGCAACCGGCGCCGAAGGGCCTTTTGAAAACAACCCGGCCTGCCAATATGCTGCCGCACGCCATATTTTATACAGTGAAGGGAAAAAAATTGAGATATTGGTAAACTACCAGCCCAAACTCCACTACATGGCCGAATGGTGGAAACAACTTTACGGCGAAAGCGAAGGCAAAGATGGCAAAGGGATATTCCCGGCCGCGGTCGATTTTTCAACCGACCTGCACTCCATGGGACAGTACATCCAGGAGGGCGAACGCATTCTTTTCGAAACGGTAATTTCGGTAGCCAACCCCGAGAACAAAGTGGTTGTGCCCGAGGACAAAGACAACCTCGACAAACTCAATTTCCTGGCCGGCAAACGGGTCGACTACGTGAACAAGATGGCCGAACTGGGCACGCAAATTGCCCACGTTGACGGTGATGTGCCCAATATCCGCATCGAAATTGACAAACTCGATGAATACAACCTGGGACAGTTAATCTACTTTTTTGAAAAAGCCTGCGGCATCAGCGGTTACCTGATCAACGTGAACCCGTTCGACCAGCCCGGCGTAGAAGCCTACAAAAAGAACATGTTTGCACTGCTTGAAAAACCGGGTTTTGAAGCCGAAACGGCCATGATAAAAGGGCGAATTGCGAAATAACACGGGAGGCGCGATTTTTAATCGCGCTTTATTTAGAATAGTTTTGTCTCATCCCTAATGCATCCTCAAAAAAAGGGGGTTAGGAATCCACAGATGTGTTACCTAACCTGCTCCTTTTATTCACCATGCACGCTTTTTTCAAAGTCAAACTGATATATTAAACTCAGCTTCAGGGCATAAAAAGGAACGGGATTTTTATGGTAGTCGAAATAGTATTCATCATTCAATAAAAATAAATGGTTATACGATTGGATATTTCGGACTAAGCTGACCCCCCATTTCGGGGCTTTTTAACGGTCATTTTATATTGATTTTTTCCTGACATTTCGGCGGATGTTGACCCCCTGAGGGCCAGCCCACACGGATTTCGGACTATATTGACC
>JAIOZY010000060.1 GCA_021740385.1 Prolixibacteraceae bacterium
ATCCACGCCAGCGATTTCATGGTAGTAAAAAATTCGCCCAATACAAATTTGTCTTTCAGAATGTACCAGCATTTCATGCTGGCGCTCCATAAGGCATTTGTGCGGGCTTTTAGCTCGTTAATCAGTTCGCGGTCGTAAGTAAACTTTAGTAATACAACAGGCTGTTGCCTGTGAACAGCGGATTGTAGCGTTATGACGGGTTTTTGATGCACCGGCGCTTTACTTTTAGTTATCAGGTTACTAAGTTAGAAAATATTATGAAAACAACAAGCCTCTCCCTGACCGGCTTAAGCCGGGCTCTCCCTCTCCCAAACGGAGAGGGAGGGGGGGCACTGCAAGAAATGAGAAACAAAAGACTCTCCCTGACCGGCTTAAGCCGGGCTCTCCCTCTCCCAAACGGAGAGGGAGGGGGGCACTGCAAGAAATGAGAAACAAAAGACTCTCCCTGACCGGCTTAATCCGGGCTCTCCTTACGGATCAGTTCAAAAAACAGGTGGATCAATAAATTCAATCCACCCCATTCTTAAAGTGAGCCCTCCTTCCTTCGCCAACCAACAGACTTAAAAACCCGTGCCAATTGTTCGTTTGTAAGCGGGTATATACATTGCAGTTGTATCGATTAATTGAAATGCGCACGATGGGCGAATCGTTCATAACACCTTTTCTCAGCGCTGGCAATAGCATGAAACCCGATCCTTAAACCTTTACTATCCCGTTTTTTATGGCATAAATAACCAGCCCGGCCGTGTTTTTGGCACCGGTTTTCGACATGATGTTCTCCCGGTGCTTGTCAACCGTTCGTTTACTGAGGAAAAGTGTATTGGCGATTTCCTGGTTCGACATACCTTTGCAAATGTGATACAACACTTCCGATTCACGAGCAGTCAGATCATTTTTGCTTTCGTTTGCACTGCGCTGGTTTAAATTGGCAACCATGCCTGCAATAATATCGGATGAAAAATAGCTTTTACCATCCAAAACGCTATTAATGGCATCGATAACTATTTCGATATCGGAATTTTTCAAAATAAAGCCCGTGGCCCCGGCCTCGATCATTTTCAGGTAATATTCTTCATCGCCATACATCGAGAGCGCGATGATTTTTAAATCGGGGTAACGTTCAAGTGAACGGCGTGTGGCCTCTACCCCATCCATCTCGGGCATGTCAATATCCATAAGTACGACATCGGGTAATGTTTCGTTTATCATTTCGAGGTATTGCCGGCCATTTTCGGCCTGAAGTATTTCACCAATTGGTTCATTTTCGTGAAGCAGTAATTTTAACCCCTCCCGAAACAGTTGATGATCGTCGACCAGCATAACATTAACCTTTTCCATCAGTATTTCACTTTAATGGTAAAACAAACCCCCTGCCCTTTCCGGCTCATTACCTGGAAGGAACCGTTTAATGATTTTATGCGCGAACGGATATTGGCCAGCCCCATTCCACGGGTCGACGCCATTGCTTTTTCGGCATTAAAACCAACACCGTCGTCGAAATATTCCATGATGAGCTCCCCTTTGTCGTCGAACAAATCGATGGTGATTTTTTTGGACGAAGCATGTTTCAGCGTGTTGGTTATCAACTCACAAACAACCCGGTAAAAAACCACCTCGGTATTGTAACCGTAACGTTTTTCATCGAGGTTGCTGTTCAGGATAACATTCACCTGATTACTGCTTTGAATTTTGGCCACAAATGAATGAAGCGCTTTATACAGTCCAAAATTATTCAGGATATGCGGGCTGATGTTATCCGAAATTTCTTTAATGGCAATGATGGACTCGTCGACTAACTTATCAACATTGTCGATCACCCGCTTATCGGCCGCATCGCCCAGCTGTTTTTTAATGGTTGATACCGACATTTTCACCGTTGAGAGCAATGGGCCCAGCCCGTCGTGCAGTTCTTTGGCTAAACGCATCCGTTCGTTTTCCTCGGTTTTAACAATGGCCGAAAGCACCTTTGTTTCGCTCTGTTTTCTCAGCTCATCGTATTTTTTTTGAATGTTGAAAATACGGCGTATGAATACAAGGCTCAACAACATAATGAGCGAAATGAGCACACCAATCCAGCTGTTGAAAAGGTTGTTTACCGGCTGATTTTCGGGATAAAAGAAAATGTTCAGTTCAAAAATCCGGCGCACGGCCATAAAAACAAACCCCAACGAAATGAGCCACCATGCAACGTTTGTTTTTGTACGCCGCACCAGGCTAATGGAAATAATGGCTGCAGCAAGCTGTAGGACAACCGATAATATCAGGGCAACTTTTATGAGCATGGCAAAGATTTCAGAAAGTGAAATTTATGTCAAATTTAAGGGAAAAAATGGTTTGTATAAAGGCAACGATAATATTTTGCCTTACATCCCTTGCAATCAGAAAGTTCACCGGGTCCCGTTTATTAAAAAAACTATTTTGTTTCGATCACAACAACCCCGTCGGCGCCTTTTGTGCCGTATGCAGCAAGCGAGCCGGCATCTTTAACAACCTTTATGTTTTTAACATCGCAGGGGCGCAAAAAATCGATGTTGCGGTTTTCAACACCGTCAACCACATACATCACACTGTATGACGAACTGTAAAGGGTTGCTTTGGGTGGCGAAGAGCCAAAATCGACTTTCACACCCGGGCAACACACATCAATGAGTTCGTACATGTCGTTAAAGTCGCAGTAATCGGGCGCCAGTTCATCATAGTAACTTTTTGCCCCCGACATATCTTCGTTGCGCAAATAACCTGATTCTGACAACTGTTCGAAACTTGTTGTTGAATAATTAAACGCCAGTTCAACAAACAGGGTATCGGCATGGTTGTTTTTAAGCCTGATCCGTTCGTTTTTAAACCGGTTTGCCCTGATGATCAGTACATCGTTTTTTTTGCATGAAATGGTAAAAATCCCCAACGAGTCGGTTTTAACTTCCTGCTTCGATTTACGGGCTTTAACGGGTACATTTTGGAGGGCAAATCCGCCAAAGGCCGTTATTTTGCCAACTTTTTGAAATTGCTGTCCGAAGCAAAAAGCAGTTGATAGTAAAAAAATCACGGTAAAAATTAAAGCTCTCATAAGCAATGAAGTTCATATTTATACAAAGCCGGATTTTATAAAGATAACATTGTTGTTTCAGACAAACAACTACGGGTGACAGGAAGAAACTGCTATTTCAATTCAGACCAATCACCATTGAAAACGAGTTTGTCTAAATATTTACGTGTCCGGTCTTGCCCTTTGGGCACAGACAAATTTTCATCAAGCTTACTTTCATCGCCAAGGTAGCCTGCTGCAAGCATCACAACCGGTTCGAAAATAACGGGTATATTAAAATTTTCCCTGGCTTTATCAGCCGAAAAACCGCCCATGTTGCGCAAATACAAGCCGAGGTGCCCTGCCTGGGCCGTAAAGTTACCCATGGCCAGTCCAAGGTCGTAAGCCGCATTTTTGCGTTGGGTATTGCGCTCCGGGTCGGTTTTTTGCACCAGGGCCATCATCAGGAAGGGGGCCGTTTTTACCCAGTCCTGGTTAAACGGTATCAGGCAGTCGAAAAGCTTGTCCCATTGTTCTGCATCATCGGGGGTAGCATAAATAAACCGCCAGGGTTGCGAATTACGCGACGATGCCGCCCAGCGTGCAGCTTCAAACAACGAGTTTATTACTTCTTTAGAAAGCGGTTTATCGTCATATGCCCTCGGGCTATACCTGTTCTTTATTACCGGGTTTATAGTTACATTTTGCATATTGTACCGTTATAAAAGTTAAATAACTTAAAAACAGCAGGCCGTAAAAATGGTTCAGCAATAATTGCAAAAGTTTTTCACTGTTGTCGGGCAAAAAAAAATCCCCAAACCAGGGGCAGGAGGCCCCCGATTTGAGAATTTTTGTATAAATAGAAACTAAACTAAAGAACAACCGGAGTAAAAGTTTCAAACTTTACCTGTCTGTCTCTCATCACAAGCGTATCGGTAAAAGCATGGGTCGACAATCCAAAATCGACCTGATAATTCAGGTACATTACATCTTGTTCTACTCCTCCCCACATATCACCGTCTTTTACAAATTCGCCACTGCCCGAAACGGTATAACTTACTGTATCGGGTTCATAAACAACACATTTACCCGCATCATCAATTTTTATCAACAGATCAAACGGGATATCTGTCGGATTTCCCTTATCACGGGTTGTAAGCGATAATGAAACCTCATCCATCGATACGGTGTACATTTTCACAACCTGGTCGCGTTCGACATACTCATTGTGGTATACTGCTGTAGTATCAAGGGCCGAATTTCCATTGTTGCCTGTGCCAACATCTACACCCCTTCGCAGGTAAGCCCCATGCCACGGGTTAACGTATTTTACACAATAAAGCACAAAATCCTTGGGGGCAACAGCCCAGTCCTCGACCACCCGTGGGTCGGGATCGGGAATATTCGTTTCACCGCTCAAAACGGAATCGATGTTTTCAGCCGATGTAATCTGCATGGGGATAACATACGTATTTTTAACCGAAAGCGGATCATTAAAAAACGCATCGGTTAATTGCACTTCAATTCCACCTGCTATTTCTCCAGCGGGAATCACAATTTGCATGCTTTGATCCAATGAATAATAACTTGCAGGCATTGGTAATACATTATTACCCGAGTCGCCATCGAAATTCAAATTATCGCACAATGCATTGTCTACTTCAACATCCAAAACCCGATCAATTTCATTTTCGTAAACGCCTCCCATTGTTGCCATTATTTTGCATTTATGGGCATTGTCCAACGAATTATCATATATATCTTCCCCCAGCACAATTGTCCGTACAGGCGATTGATACGGGAAATATGCAGTTGTATATTCGTAATCGGGGAATTCCCACTCCTGATTCTGACATGCAGTAAAAAAGGAGACGATTATGAGTGATATAAAAATTAACTTCTTCATTTTATTAAATTTTTTCATTTTACAGATTACCATCCTTTATTCTGGATCAGGTTCCATTTCAACACTTCGCTATAAGGTACAGGCCCGTAATACATGTAATCACTGTATTGCCTTTTTTCAACCTGGGTAACATTAAAGCTGTTTTCGGCAGTAATTCGCATACCCATTGCAGGTTCTGTAATATTTGCATTCCACCTGCGCAAATCCCAGAAACGGAACCCTTCGAAACAAAGTTCCAGGCGGCGTTCGTTGTGAATGAGCTTACGCATGTCATCTTTACCTGAAATTGACGCCAGGTAGTTATCGGGTTGGTCAATACCTGCCCTATCACGGATTGCAGCGATTACGTCCCTTGCCGAATAGCTCCATTTGCCTTTACCGTCGGGCCCCCAGGCTTCATTTGCAGCTTCGGCATAATTCAGGAACAATTCGGTATACCTGATGTGTGCCACATAATGTTTCTGAGTGGTTGTGCTCACGGGGTCAAGGTTAACATCCTCGCGAAGCAGTTTCCGCATGTAATACCCGGTACGTGTCGATGTCGATATTTCATCGATACCATCGTTTGTTTTTCCCGTTTGCGTGTAAATAATTGTATTAGAAGACCCTACCCTACTGCCATTTACAACAATATAGAGGTTCAAACGGGGATCTCGGTTTTCATAAGGGTTAGTTGGGTCGTAGCCACTACCGCCAGCAGAAATGGGATAACCGTTAGCCATTGGAAAAGCATCAACCAGGTTCTGGGTTGGATTAACCCTTCCGTTTCCAAAAAGCGATGGCGGGTAATTTTCCGTTTCCAAATCGCCGTTTTCGCTGATGTTTGTCCGCCACAATATTTCATCGGGATTATTACCCAGCGTTAAACTGTTAATTTCGCTTGCATTCTTTTTGGCATACCAGTATCCGCCGTTTTTGGCCATGCCCGAAACGCCGCCGATTAATTCAAGCACCTGTCCGGCAGAATTTGCTGCATCCTCCCAGGTTACCGAAGTACCTTCGTTAAAGGCGGGACTGGCAGCCAACAAATCGACCCTGGAGCGTATCCCTTTTACAATGCGCCCGGTTAACCGCTGATGGTTGTAAGCACCAAACACACGGTTGTAATCCGATACCGTAGTTTTTCCGGCATATTTCGCCGGTATTTCACTTTCATCGGCAACATCTTCAAAATCTAAAGGCAAATAATTCCCGGCCTTTTCAAGGTCGCTGTAAATTTGCTCAAGGCAGGCTTCAAAAGTATTGCGGGGTATATTGAAATCGGATCCGCCATCAAGGGGTTCGGTTAATATTGGTACCCCCAGGAGTTCACCATCGGGAGACCAACCGCCATGGGCCTGTAAAAGATAATAATAGAAAAGCCCTCTCAGGCCATAAGCTTCACCTTTTGTGCGGTCGTTAAACATTTCCCGTGTATACTCCCCGGTTATTGCCCAGTTCACTTTATCCGTTTCGCTCAGGATAAGGTTCAGATACTGAATGGCAGTAAAAGCCCTGTTCCATTCTTCAACCGGGTTATTTAAGGCCGACCATTTACCGGTAGCCATAAGCATGTAGTTGTTGTTATCATCGTTTGATACCGCATCGTCGGTTGCAACATCGTTGAAAGAATACCCCCCGGAAGGCAACCTCAGGTAGCCGTTTAACAACAAGCCTTCGGCAAATGCTGCATCATCATAAATATCCTCCAGCGAACGGTTGTTTTCATCGGCGGGCAGTAACAAGTCTTCACACCCTGCAAAAATCAAAACCGATGCTAATAATATGATTAATTTACTTTTCATATCTCGTTCTATTTTAATTTATTATCGTTAAAATACAGCTTTTATACCCAAATTGTAAAAGCGTGTTTGTGGTGTTGTTCCAATGTTAAGCTCCATAATATCACTGTTTTCTGAAATGGTGAGCAAATTGGCACCGCTAACATAAATGTTCAATTCCTTCATGAATGATTTTGTCAGCACCCTTTGTGGAATGGAATAAGTAAGCTGAACTTTCGCCAGGTCAAAACGGTTGGCACTGTAGGTCCAGAAATCGGAATAACGGAAGTTATTGTCTCCGCTTAAAGTTGTCAGGCGCGGATAAGTTGCCGTATTTTTTGTCTCTTCTGTCCAGCTGTTACGCACAACATCGGAGTATTTCCTGTCGCCGTATACCCAGTAATAATCGTCGGTTGTTATTCCAGTTCCGCCCATCTGGCCTGTTGCAAGGGCAAACAATGTTAAGCCTTTCCACTCGGCCGTAAAGTTTAAACCGTAGGTAAAGGGGCTTCCCCAACGACCGATCATTATTTCATCGCGTTCGTCAACAACCTGATCGTTGTTCTGGTCTTTGTATTTGATATCACCGGGTTTCACTTCCCCGAATTTTTGAACAGCGTGGTTTTCTATATCGGACTGATCCATGAACAAGCCTTCGCTCTCGAGGCCAAATATGGCATCGACCGGTTTGCCCGTGCGGTTACGGTATGCATCGGCATAAAGTTCATCGCGCACAAGGGCTTTTGTTGCAATGTATGTTCCGGCTGCTCCCAGGGTTAAGTTAACTTCGCCAACTTTTTTATTGAATTTAACCTGAAAATCGAAACCGTTATGGCTGTTGGCCTCAAAATTTGTATACGGAACAAATGAAGTTTCGGGCCAGTATGAACGGAAATAACCGGGATATTGGGTATAACTCTGTACCGGAATACCGTCTTTTTTGATCATAAATACTGTTGCTTTAAGGCTCAGCATTTTATCGAAAAATGAACCTTCAACGCCCAGGTTTGCTTCTTTACGTTTTGCAAAAGTCAGGTTTTTGTTGGCCCCCCGGATAATGGAGGTAGCCTGGCTAACGTATGTACCGTCGCTCCATGAATACCATGCATTCGAAGAATAAACAGCATCGTATAAATAATAGCTTTCCAAATCGAGGTCGGTATTAATTATACCAACCGATGCCGACACTTTTAACCTGTCGATTGCCTTTGAACCGGCCATGAAATCCTCTTCACTTAAAACCCAGCCCAAACTAAGCGTTGGTGAAAATGCGATGCGTGTTTCGGCCGGCAGCTTTGTTGAATTAACAATGGCCCCGCTAAAATCGGCATAGTATTTATTGGCGTAATTGTACGCGGCCTGCAGGCCAATGTTTGAATTGGTCCGGTATTGATAATCTTCTGTCTGACGGCGCATTAAACCGGCGGCAACCAGCATACCCGACACGTTATGCTTTTCTTTAAACGTGTTTTTGTAATCGAAATGCATGTTGAAATCGATAACCTGGTCGTTCCAGGTATCACTCAGGTTTTGCGTACCGGTGTTGCTGTCCTTGTTGAATTTTGTCAAATTAGCGATCGAGTCAGTTCCGGCAAAGCTTTGCCATTCCGGCACATACACCGCGTAAGTATTATCAATTGATGTGGTATAGTGGTTTGAATAGTCGATTCCCACCTGGCCACTAAACGACAAGCCTTTTAACGCATTCCTCAAATCGGCGCTAAAACCGGCCGCATATTGAAGCTGGCGGCTTGTATAGGTGTTATAACCGGCTGCATATACATCGGCAAAAGGGTTGGTCAGGTATTCCTGTGTACCACCCAACAAGTACCTGCCATCGATTATATGGCGGCTTGCATCGATTAAAACCTGAGCATCTTCTGCCCCGGCCTGAACCAAATCGGTTGGGATAAGGGGTGCAAACCTATGCGGGTGTATTGTTGCTGCATTGCCCCAGTAATCGCCGTTAGCCGATCGGTTATCGTAAAAAACAGTCGAAATATTTACCCAGGTATCGATGTAATCGTTCAGTTCCAAATCGATGTTACCGCGCAAGTTTAACCTCATGTTGTTTTCGTTTTTACCTTCACCAAAATTCAACAATGAATTATTGCGTTCGAAACCGGCAAAAACATAAAAACGCGCACGGTCGTTGCCACCCGAAAAATCGGCATTGGCCGAATACGAATTATACATCTGGCGCAAATGATCGGAAGAATAATAATCGGCGCTTGGATACCGGTACGGGTTCGATTGCGCCGCGTATTTGTCAATCAAAGAATCGGCATAAAGCGGCTCAAGCCCGTCGTTTAACAAGGCCTGGTTGTAATACGACATGTACTCGGAAGAACCCAGGTATTTGGGATACGACTTCGGCATATTGATACCGGCATTGACCCTTACTTCACTTCGGCTTTTACCGGTTTTACCGCGCTTTGTGGTAATTAATATCACGCCATTTGCTGCGCGGCTTCCGTATAACACAACGGCATTTGCCCCTTTCAAAAAGGTTATTTGCTTAATTTCACTTGCCGTAATATCGCCAATTGCACGGGGCACACCATCGATGAGCACCAAATGATCACCCATGCCCCACAAATTATTTCCACCAATGAAAGCTTGTGTCCCGTCCAAAGGATAAGTTCCATAGTGCTTATCGAGGTAATCCGACGGGTTTAGCACAGAAACAGCGTTCGATACATCGTCCTTGTCAACGGTCCTGTAGGCTACATATACCAAAGAATCGTTTTCAGAAGTTCCTGTAACTTGTGTATTGGTTGTTTGCCCCTTGGCATCCTGAACAATGCCTAAAAACACAGCAAATAAAACCATTCCTATTATTATATGTCTCATTATTTTCATTTTTTATTTTTTTAGAACAATTCCTTTACCAGCCGGGATTTTGGCCAAATTCCGGGTAAAGTGTCACATCATCCATTTTTAGTGGCAACCAATAGTGTTTATTTTCGAACGGACGGGTAAGTATTACCCTTTCTTTCACATTAACAGGTTTACCGTCGGCGCCCCTGTCAAAATCGATCGCGGTTTTTTCGCGGTACTCCAATTTACCGGCAAGCATCCACCTGCGAAGGTCGTTAAACCTGAAGTCGCCTTCAAAGGCCAACTCCACAGCACGTTCACGAATTATTTCGCTCATGAATTTGTTTTTATCGGCCACGAATTTTGAGGCAACCGGTCCCGCGCCCATGCGTGTCCGTACCCTGTTAAAAGCTTCTTCGGCTGTAATTGAACCGGGCACGCTGCTTGTGGCTGAGCCGTAACCCTGTAAAACAGCTTCGGCATACATCAGGTAAACATCAGCCAGGCGCATGTACGATAAGTGCATGTAATTCTGGCCATCCCATCCGCCATCAATGTCATTGGCGGTTATTGGTGTCAGTTTGTTCAACAAATAACCGGTACGGCCAGATGCCTGGTTATTCCGGCTATGGCCACCGTTGTACAATGCGCAATAACGATATTGTTCTTTATCGGCAGGGGCAGAGCCTACTATAACCTGGTCGCCATCTTTTAATATGTCGTTGTAAAACCGTGGGTCACGATCCGTCCAGGGATCCTGGGGATTGTACCCCGATTCCGGGTCATCGATAGGCAAACCGTTGGCCATTCCGTAATTTTCAACATACCTTGCATTTGGAGAGGCATATCCTCCCCCGATGTTTGCATCAACAAAAATTGAGCTCGGCCCCCAGGGGCAACCTTTAAACCATGCATTATAAACAGGGCACTGAAAAATGGCTTCGGGATATCCCGGAATGGTGCTGTTTGGATTGCCGTAAAACAGGGAACTATACTGAGATGCATCGACCAGCCGTATATAACTTTCGCCACTTTCGATATAACCAAGCAACTCGGCAAAAGCATCGGCTGCCTTTTTGCAATATTCCTGATCGAATTCGGTAGTGCCGGTCGAAACCTTGTTCATAAGCGGGCTGCCGGCATACAGGTAGTTTTTACCTAAGTACCCCAACGCTGCAATTTTTGTAATGCGCTGCTGGTTTTTCCCCGAGGTTAACTGACCGGCTTCTGTTTTGTCCCAATCGACGGGTAAAAGGAAGGCAGCTTCCCTCAAATCCTCGGCAACGCGTTCAGCCGCTTCGTGGTAACTTAACCGTGGAAAATTGAGGGTTTCGTTCGAAGTTAACGTCCTGTCGATATACGGTAAACCACCCCAAAAACTTATGAGCTTAAAATGATAAAAGGCGCGGAAGAATAACAACTGCCCTTTTATCAGGTCTTTCTCTTCCTGGGTTGCATCCGTCATTTTTTCAAGGTTTTCCAATCCCAGGTTGGCCTTTCGGATGGCATACCAGGCATTGGGCCACAAACCTTTATCAAATGTAGAACCAGGATCGGTATTTGGTGAGGGTGAATCCAACCATGAAATCCACTGGCCACCACCTGTCCACGACCAAAAATCACCTTTATCGAAAGCATCGTTTAGCCAGATGCCTCCTTCTTTGTGCAAAATTTCATCGCCCAGCAACCAGTCGCAAGCCCATACAGGGGCAATCGGATCGGGTATTGTGGCATACAATTCTTCAGTAAACCCCTGAAAATTTGTAAAGTTAATAAAAGCATCGGTCGAAGATATCTCCGATTCAGGGGCTTTGTCGAGATATTCCAGACAAGAGGTCATTCCCATGAATGCCAACAGGACAAAGCCCGGTAAAATTTTATTTATATATTTCTTCATTGCTTCCATTTTTAAAAGGTTATGTTAAGACCTAAATTCACACGCCTTACGGTTGGATAAGCCGTTGATGCCCCCATGTTCACCTCACGGTCGTCGGGCATTTGGGTCCACATTAACAAGTTATTCCCATTCATGAAAATGCGGAGGGCACTAACACCAAGCCTGTTCACCCATACTTCATCTACGGTATAGGCAATTTCCACATTTTTCAACCGAACATAGGATGCATCATACAAATAAGTAGATGCCGAATATTCCATATGTGTATTCCATCGCGACATGGGTGCATCGGCATCGGTATTTTCGGGTGTCCACCGGTCGCCAACTTCATAAACCCTGTTCAGGTGGCCGGAGAAATCGGCCAGTGAAACATAGCGGTGTGCATTGTTTACACCATAAAACTGAACAAAGGCGCTAAACCCTTTCCACTCTACACCCAAGGTTGCATTATAGGTGTTTTGCGGGCGCTCGGGATAACCGTATGGCACGGCATCGTAGCCGTTTTCAACAACGCCGTCGCCATTAAAATCGATGATATAAAGGTTACCCGGCAATTTTTCACTGTCGTATGTATTTAGCATTGTGCTGCCGTACATTTCGTCCCAGGTGTTGTAATAACCGTTACTAATCATTGAGCGGGTTTGACCAATCTGATACCCTTCATCTTTCAGGTAATCGTCTTTAAATTGTGCATCGTCGGCCTCAATAACAACGTCTTTTGCATGCGACATGCTAAAATTACCCCATAAACGCACATTACCGAATTTTTTATTTAAGCGGATCTGGATTTCGTAACCTTTAACCCGAACCTCGCCAATGTTTCCCATAGCCGGCGTTCCGCCAAAGTATGCCGGTACGGCACGGTCGGCGCCTGCCAGAAGGATATCGGTACGGTAATCTTCAAAGATGTCAACGCTACCGGCCAATAAACCGTCGAAGAAAGAATAATCGGCCCCAATATTCATCTTGGTTACTTTTTCCCAATGAATGTCCTTGTTCCCGATTTTCGATTCGGTCCACCAGGTATACGGGCTGGTATCGCCCCGTGTTGATCCCAATGGAGCGTTTCCTCCGTAGGCCCACTGTGTGCGGTATAACCACCGTTCCCAAACATTATCGTCGCCAACCTGGCCGTAAGAACCACGGATTTTAAACATGTCGAGGAAATTGAGGTTTTTCATAAAAGCCTCTTCGCTTAGCATCCACCCCACAGCGCCTGAAGGAAAGAAAGCAAAGCGGTTTTCGGGCCCGAATTTTTCCGATCCGTTATATGCCCCGTTAAATTCAACAAAGTATTTTGAAGCATAATTGTATGTTGTACGGAATACCCAGTCTTCGCGAAAATGTTCGAACTCACTGCCCCGTGCATTCCTGTCGCGGCTGAAAAGCCCCATCGCGGTAACATCGTGCAGCCCGAATTTACGTGCATAATCCAACTGTACCTGGTAGAACAATTTACGGTACGTCGAACGGTTTTGTACTTCATCGGCCCGCGGGCCCCACCGGGTAGGTATCCAGTCAAACTGGTTGGTACCTAAGTAGCGGCTGTAGGTAACTTCGCCGGTAACCGGATCGATGTATTTTTGCTGAATATTTCCGTTATCATAAATACCGCCCTGCGAAACGAACGTATTGTCGAACGACAATGTACCTTTGGCCTGTAAGCCTTTAAGGATCATGTCGAGATCTTGTTTCAGTGTAAAGTCGGTATTCACACGGGTAGTTGCCGTTTTACGTATACCGTTGTTAGCCATGGTAGCCAACGAGTTTACCGTAGATACTTCGTCGGGAGGGTAAAAACCCCAGGCCCCATCATCGTACCGTGGGTAATAAATATCGGGAGGCGAGCTGTAAATACTTTGCCAGATGCGGTATTCCCAGGCATCCTGCCCGTATGCATCCTGCTTTACGCCATACGAACCCGATAAATTAGCTGAAAGGACCGTTGAACTTGTAATATTAATATCAAGGTTTGTCCTAAAATTTATCCGTTCATAGCCGTAACCGGGATCATAACTCTTTCCGTTTTCAAATTTTTTCAATATATCACCTTCGGATAAAAAGTCGATTGACGTGAAATATTTTACAAACGATGTTCCCCCGGAAGCACTTACGTTTGCATTGTACGACATGGCGAAATCTTTTACCAATTCATCGGCCCAGTCAACATTCGGATAACGTTCGGCCTGTTCCTGGGTAGCCGGGTTCCGGTATTTTTCAAGCTCTCCTATCGGGGTGAATTCTTCCCATGAAGCTTCATTAAGCGCCAATTCGCGCACAATTGCTTCGTTGCGCACCTTCAATGCATCGTAAGAATCCATTTTTGTTGCCAGGCGGGATGGTATTTTCATTGTAGTATTTGCCCTTACCCTTATTTTTGCCTGTCCTTCTTTACCTCGTTTGGTCGTAATCAAAATTACACCGTTTGCTCCTTTTACCCCAAAAACAGCTGTAGCCGAAGCATCCTTTAAAACCGATATGCTTTGAATTGAACTTACATCAACGCTGTTCATTTGACGCTCAATGCCATCTACCAGAATTAAGGGGTCACTGTTATTCCATGTACTTTGACCACGAATGTAAATTTTGGGATCCTCTTCACCGGGAGTACCCTGTGTAGAAACGGTTATTACACCGGGCAAGTTTCCGGTTAAGGTTGCGCCAACACTCGATACGCCGCCCGATTTTTCCAAAACATCGCCCTCTGTTTGGGTTATGGCACCAACAACGCTCTCCTTTTTTTGCTGTCCATAACCAACCACCACCGTTTCGGTCAATTCGATACTCTTACTTTTTAATACAATTGTTATTGACTGACTGCCAACAACTTCAACCTGTTTGGTTTCCATTCCAATAAACGAAACCCGAAGTACCGGATTTTGTGAAGGCACTTCAAGCTGGAATTCCCCATCAGCATCGGCAACCGTACCAACTCTTGTGTTTCCCTTTAAAACAACAGTTGCCCCAACAACCGGGTTGTTCTCCTCATCAATAACCTTTCCCCTTACAACAACATTATCTTGTCCGAATGCATTCAGACTTATGGAAAAAATTGATAAAACAATCAGGAATGTATTCCACCTCTTCCACCTGTTTTTTTGAAAAGAAAAAGACTGATGTAAATTTATGGTTCTCTTTTTCATTCGTTTATATTTAATTATTTTACTAATACAACTCCCCGATTTTTCGGGGTTGTTTCATTCGTTTATAATTTAAATCTCACACTGTAATCAACTGATTAACAACTTATTTATAATCAACTCCAATTAAAGCCGTTTCATTTGCCTTTCGCATTTCGAAAAAGTATAGCACGGAGCCCTTCTCGACTTTAAAAAAATGTGCCTGAGTAAGTTAGTTCTCTTCATAACATTAGGTTTTAATGGTTATTTAATTCCAATTCACTATTCGTTTCAGATTTTAGAGCGTACATACCAATGGTGGTACCCGTAAAGCCACCGGCATTTGCTGTTGACAGGAAACGTGCATCCACTTTTTCAGAAAGCATTTTCCACGAATTGTCGCCTAAGGCATAATAAAAGTTGTAATGGGTACCTTCCGACTCAACTTTCATGCTTACCGGGCTTTCTACATCATCAATCGATACAACCGACAATACATTGGTACCGCCGTTTTCAATCTTTTCGAGAAGTATTTTTCGCCCCTTTTCACTTTTTTGCACAGCCATAAAATACTGGTGCCTTTCATCTTTATAAAGCAGCAAGCCTGCTTTTTCTGTTTCGTCGGCCGGGTTGAAATACATTTTGGCCGTTGTTTCGAATTTATGGTGTTGCATACGTCGGCAAATGAATGCAGGTGTTGCCCGTTGGGTAGCAGAAACAGGTATACATTTTAGCGACAGGAAGCCCGGGTTGTCGGTTAATGAATAGAGATCATTAACGGATGACCTCAGCGACATCCACTCATTGCCAAGTTTCGTTGCTTCAAATTCATCGGTTTTTTCAAAATTTCCGAATGTGGGCGTTTCGGTTGTGGTTACTCCGGCACGCTGCCCCTTCATTGGTATCAGTTCGTCACCTTGTGTCATGTATGGGAACCCGTCATCGCTCCACCTAACAGGCATTAAGAAAGTTTCGCGCCCGAGGTTTTCAAATTTCCCGTCGATGGGCCTGCATGCCAGAAACACCGACCACCAGTCGCCTTCTTTTGTCTGCACCAAATCGGCATGGCCGGCACAGGTTATCGGGTTTGGCCGTTGAGGATCAAGTTGCCTTTGGGTAAGGATGGGGTTTTTGTCCCATGCTTTGTATTTACCCATTACATTATCGCTTCGAAGGATCACTTCAGAGTGATCGGGACCGGTACCCCCTTCGGCAGACATTAAATAGTATTTTCCATCAATTTTATAAATGTGAGGACCTTCTATCCATATTGGGTTTTCTTCGGGATGAATGCCACCATCGACAAGCACCTTGCGGGGTCCAAACGTTTTTTCGTTTTCTACATCAAACTGTTGAATGCGGATTGCCCTGTGGCCGCTATATCTGGGTTTTCCCTCGGGATCGTCGTTATTTACAATGTAAGCCTTCCCGTCGTCGTCGAAAAAGAAAGACGGGTCGATGCCGCCAACATCGGGCAGCCAAACGGGATCGGACCATGAACCGAAGGGGTCTTTTGTTTTTACAAAAAAGTTACCGGCGCCAACATTGGTTGTAATCATGTAATAGGTTTTATTATGGGGGTTATAGCTTATTGCCGGTGCAAAAATACCGCCGCTGGTATGCTGCCCTTGCATGTTTACCAATTGCGACTCACGGTCGAGTACGTGCCCGACTTGTTTCCAATTCACCAAATCTTTACTGTGAAATATTGGCACACCTGGGAAATAGACGAACGTGGATGTTACCAAAAAGTAATCCGCTCCGTTGGTGCAGATACTTGGATCGGAATACCAGCCCGGCAAAATGGGGTTGAAAAAATGCCCATCACCGGGAAGGTTGTTTTTAAAATAAAAATTGTCTTCACCTTTATATGAAAAATAATCAAAATGTGCCGTCGATTTACCGGCAAGTTGAATTTTTTCCTCTTTTGCGGTATTACAACTTATTAATGCGAACAGTAAAACACCCGATACAAACAGTGCCAGGTATATATTAAACTGAACCCGTTTTACAATTCCCCTCTTCATAAATCCTGAATTTTTTTCTTTACAATTCGATTTCGGGAAATAAAAGTATAGCGAACCTTTGTCACGGGTTTTCAATTTTAGATATTCTGTTTTAAATTCTGGGTATTTTTAAATTTAAAGCCTTTCTTGCCATATTTGAGGCATTAAATTAAATTAAATTCAATCCACACGCAATCAAACAAAAAAAAGCTGCCTCGTTATAAACAAGACAGCTCGTTTTAAACCTATACAAAAAAAAATGCTTAACCCCCTCGGGAATTTTAGCTTTAATGACTTCTGTCGCTTTAATATTAATTTAAACCTTTATTTTGCCAAATGTATGTTATAAATATTGATTGGGAATTCAATTTTAGATACACTTTTTAAAAATTCAGATATTTTCAACTGCTTGCTTTCAATAAAAAAAGGAGATTGCAATAAATACAATCTCCTTTAAAAAAATTAAGAAATCTAACTTCGCCAAACAACCTAATTCAAACCTAAATAAACGAGTTAAAATTAAATAATGCCATCATTACGTTTTCATCGTAATCATCCGTTTTTAAAAACCGAATAATTGCAATGCATCACCACCCTTCGTATTGGGACAATATGCCATTACTTAATGTAACTTCCCGTTCAGGCAAAGGGTGAAATTCATGTTTCCCCACAACAAATTCCCTGTCGAAACCATCGGCAGTGGGACTTGCATTCAACACATCAGCGGCAATTCCGTACCTGACAAGGTCATAAAAACGTTTTCCTTCAGACACAAACTCCCGTCTGCGTTCGCTGATAATATCGTCGAGTGAAACACTTGTTAATGGAGCCGGCACACCGGTGTCGCCACAATTACGTGCACGTTCACGCACTTTATTTATGTATTTCAGTGCTTTGTCGTTTTGGCCGAGTTCTAATGCGGCTTCAGCGGCATTTAAGTAAACTTCTGAAATACGGATAAGCCTCATATTCTGTGGTGCACTGTGCCAGGGGCCGCCTACATCTTTAAACTCTGCTGAAGAAGCTTCCCATTTTGTTGGATAAATATTTGTAATGCAATGTTCGAAGCAATAGGGGAACCATTCGCCATCGGATATCTGTAGGGAGTCGTTTCCGCCTTCCCGAACCATGGAAGCTCCTAAACGTGGATCACCCGGTTCGAATGTATCCCATACAGCCTGTGTGGGAACGCCAAAACCCCAAAAACCGGTAGTTGTAGCATTTCCATCTTCATTATAAAAATAACGGGCACTGCTCCATTGCGCCAATGCATTACCCCTTGCAGCCGACCAGCCCAGTCCTTCCTGTACACACTGGATTTCGAATACACCTTCTTTGCTGTTATCTCCATCGCTGGTAAAAATGAACCGATATCCGTCGGTTTCGGCACCCCTCCAGGATTCATATTTTTCACCATTTATACCAATCAGCTCATATTCACCAGAATTAATAACTTCTTCTGAATATTTCAATGACTCATCCCAACGTTCAGACATACCGTCAAAACGGCTGTCTTTACCACCATAATTTTTGGCATAAGATGATTCAAATTGATAAAGACGTCCCAGCAAAGCCTTTGCAGCACCTTTAGTTGCCCGTCCGACTTCTTCACCCCAGCCACTTCTTTCGGGAAGAACTTCAATGGCTTCCTTGAGGTCGGTTTCAATTAATTCATGAATTTCTTTAATCGCGGCACGTGGTTTCTGGTATTCATCGCCCCCCAGCACATGATCGACATAAGGCACTCCGCCGAAAATTTGTGTCAGGTAGAAATAGTTGATCGCACGTATAAACTTGGCTTCTGCAACCCTTCTGTCAATAGTAACGGGATCAGCATTCGGATCGGTTTCCTTAATGCCCGGTATCTCTTCGATGGCAATGTTGCTGAAGTAAATTGCACGGTAAAGGGTTCCGAAAACTTCGGTATAAACACCGTTGGTTGTTAAGGGTGTTAAACGGCCGAAATCCTGTAATTCAGGAACATCGCTAATGTCTTCACCGCCTGCCTCTGCATCGTCTGAGGGTATATCGCCAAGCCTTTGCATGATACCAACACCCCATACGGCGATATTATTGAACTGAGAATATGCTGCAATAATTGCCTGGTCGGCATGTTCTTGCGTTAAATAAAATGCAGCACTGTTTTCTGCTGCCTGTGGTTTAACCTCCAGGAAATCAGAATTACAACCAAATGCAATAATTCCGATAAACAGTATTGACAAATATTTTAATATTTTATTCTTCATAATTATAATCTTTTTTTGCATGTAAAAAACTTACTTGGTTTTTAAAAAACGATGTTCGCTCCAAAATAGATCATGCGGGTTGCCGGATACAGGCCAATATCAACACCCATTTCCAAAATTGGATTACCACCAATTTCAGGGTTCAATCCTGAATAATTTGTTAATGTAAACAGGTTTTTTGCTCCGGTATAAATTCTGAGTTTTTCCACACCAATATGTTTTGTAAGTGATTGTGGTATG
Organism: Prolixibacteraceae bacterium; assembly: GCA_021740385.1. Lineage (GTDB taxonomy): Bacteria > Bacteroidota > Bacteroidia > Bacteroidales > Prolixibacteraceae > DAIMEA01. Next base: position 19,020 of record JAIOZY010000060.1, read on the forward strand.
GTGTAACCCAGCGTAATATTTCTTAACCGCAGGAAAGAACCGTCTTCAACAAAAAAGTCAGACATTTTAGTATACGTATCAGCTGACAAACGATATATATCTGTATCGTGGTTTTCATTAACAACAACTACACCATCTTTTACAATTTCATCGCGGTATCTGTCAGCAAAAGCACTACCACGGTTTCCATAGCCAACCGGGTTATACAGGTATTGCCTTGAACCGTTCATGATTTTATTTCCATACGTTCCGTTGAAAAATGCAACAAAGTCGAATCCTTTGTATTGCATATTCACTGAAAACCCAAACGTCAGTTTCGGTATCGGGCTTCCCAGCAGTACCCTGTCAGAAGTATTTATTTTTCCATCGTCATTTACATCTTTAAAACGGGCATCGCCGGGTTGTGCTTTTGGCTGTGCATAAACCACCGATCCGTTTTCATGAATATATGACGGTTGGTTTGTAATAACCATGCGGGGACCAATTTCTTCCATTGGATCATCCTCCGAAAACATACCATCAAGCTGGTATCCGTAAAATTGAGCAACGGGTGCTCCCATCATCGTAATGTTTGTTGGCTGCACATTGTGTACGGCGCCTCTTTGCATCGAGTCGGTGGCCAATTCCAAAACTTCGTTTTTTACACCGGAAAAGTTCAAGTCGATTGATCCGGTAAATTCGCCTTCACTTTTACGTGCACTAATGGTAACTTCGTACCCTTTGTTGCTAATGCTGCCAAAGTTTGCTTCGGGGTTTTCACCGTTATAAGTTCCTGCAATGGCACTGGTTTCAACTGACTGGATCATTCCCTCGTTTACTTTATCAAACAAATCGACCGTTAATGCAACCCGGTTTTCAAAGAAGGTCATATCCAACCCGAGGTTCGACATGTTTACAGATTCCCAGTGCAACGATGGATTTGGAATTTGATTGGGTGCAGTTCCTACCTGGGTTGTTGTACCGTCTACGGTGTACCTGAATTCATCACGGGTAATAACCGTTGAGAGGTAAGGGAAGCCCCCGCGTGCATTGGCTCCTGTTTGTCCATAACCAAAACGGAGTTTACCCGTATTGATAAAAGAAACATTCTGCATGAAATTCTCTTCGGCAAATTTCCAGCCAAATGAAAATGAAGGGAATGTACCCCACCTGTAATTGGGGCCAAAACTACTTGACCCGTCATGACGCACATTAACAGTTAATAAATATTTTCCCTTATAATCGTAATTCAAACGTCCGAAATAAGCCTGATTGGCTCCAATATAACCCGATCCGGTTACATTTTGTATATCGGCCTCACTATTGGTTGATTTGCTCAAATACAGCATGTTCGGGTCCGAACTGGCCATATCTACGCGTGTACCTGCAATATCGTACCCCCACCATTTACTGGCTTCCATACCAATCATGGCTGAAATGTTGTGCGATTGTGCAATGGTCAACTGATAGTTGATATAGTTCTGAAAATTGTACGAAAGGCTTTTATTCATACTCTGTATCAGCTTGTCCTGATTATTGTAATCGGTTGGAGAAGCCTGATATATTGCCTGGTACTCTTTTTGATCGTTAAACCCAATTTTTCCGGTAATACGGCTTTGGAAAACAAGCCCTTTTAAAAGATTTAGCTTAAATCCAAAATTACCTTCAAGATTATTATCCTTGATAATTTTATCCTTCATATCGAGCGCCACCATTGGGTTGCCCACATTAAAAGGAGAAATGGACCATTTTCCGTTTTCATCGTATGCCGGAACCGTTGGGTCCATTGAAATAACTCCTACAATGGGGTTATTATAAAAATTATGCCAATACCACTGGTCAAATCCTTCGGTTTGAGTATTCACAAAAGTAACTTTCTCGTCGAATGTCAGAAAGCTATTCACTTTATGCTCCGAGTTAATTCTTATAGTAAAACGCTGATAATCGGTGTTTTTTACAATACCACTTTGTTTTACCAGGCTTGTACTGAACAAATAAGTTGAAACATCATTCCCTCCGGATATTGAAACATCGTAATTCTCAGAAATTACTTGTTGGAAAATCATATCCTGCCAGTCGTACGTTTTTAGTGTATCGGGCTGATAATTAATGGGCTCCTTCTTCCTGTATTCAATCTCTTCAAGGAGTTCAATATATTCCTGGGCATTCATCATATCAAGCGTGTTCACCGGATTTTCGATGCCAGTGTAAGCATTTGCCGTTACCCGCATTTTTCCTGGCGTTCCTGTTTTCGTAGTTACAAGTATAACCCCGTTACCACCAGTCGCACCATAAATTGCCGAAGAAGATGCATCCTTCAAAACCTCAATTGAAGCGATATCTGAAGGGTTGAGTGAATTTAAACTCCCGGCAACACCATCTATTATTACCAACGGGTTTGTACCGTTAATTGAACTGATACCCCTGATTTGAATATCGGCCTCTTCGCCGGGCTTACCTGATTTGGGAATAATATTAACCCCGGCAGCCATACCCTGTAATGCCTGCTCAACACTTGGAACCGGTATGCTGTTCAGTTTTTCAGTAGATACAGAAGATACAGAACCGGTCAAATCGCTCTTTTTCTGAACACCATAACCGGTTACAACAACTTCATCGATACCATAAAAGTCTTCTTTCAGCTGTAATTCAATAAAACTCTTATTTCCAACGGTTATTCCCTCATTGATGTATCCAACGAAACTGAATAAAAGAACATCATCGGGATCTGCCTCAATCGAGAAATTACCGTCAACATCGGTGGTTGTTCCGGTTGTTGTTCCTTTAATAACAACTGAAACACCGGGTAAAGGTGTATTGTTTTTTGCTTCTGTAACAATACCCTTAATTAGCGAGCTGTTCGCCATAAAACCGCTTGCAAAAACATTACCCCTGGTTAATGGAAAAACCAAGAATAATGTCAACATAAGCATTACTGATTTCATAAGCGGAAAAAAGCTTTTGATTGTTTTTTCACACATAAACTATAATTTTTAGGTTTAGTTAATAATAAACGTTATACATGTTATTTAATGGAATATTTTGTAAACTAATATTTATGTAATAAGCAAAAATAAAAATACTGCCCGCGATAAAACTGTATTTCAAATTTTAGATATAATATTTTAAATTTTAGATATATTTTAATGGGGTTCGAGAACTAAAATTTAAATAGTTACTAATGAAACGGGCATAGCAGTTTTAGATATAACAGCCTCAGTCAGCTAACGTATACGCTTGTCAGAAAGAAAACCCGGAGGGTATAATTATGTTGGTATTTTAAAAGACAGCCTGAAATTTGCAATGGTATTTTTCACCTGCGAAAACGTATTAAAATAAACAACGAATAAAAAGAAGTACTTGAAAGATTATGTATAATATCATTCACGATTAGCCCTTTCGTGTTGTAGCTTATTCCGGTTGAAAAGGGCATCTCTGTTATTGGGATTCAATTGCAGGGTTTTGTTAAAATAATCCAATGCTTTTGAAAAATTTCCGGTTTTTATATATGCAATGGCTTTATTGTTATAAAATTCTTCTTCGGGAGGATAATTATTTTCAAGTTGATTGTATATTGCAATGGCTTCAAACCATTTTTGCGTGCTCAATTTTATTTTTGCTTTTTGCTTTAATGCCTCGTAATTAACAGGAAAATCACGAAGGATTAAATCATAAAGTTTTTCTGCATTTTCATAATCGTTAAACGACATGTAAATTGATGCCATTTGAAAGACCACTTCAACGTCTTCAGGGTTTTTCCTGAAACAATCATTTAAAATTTGCAATATCTTTCTTTTCTGAAAAGAAAATAAACGTTTATTCCCTGTGCCGGCATAATATTGAGCCAACAATTCATTGTATTGATAATTTGTAGAATCGTCAGCAACAAGCATATCAATATCGCCTTTGGCTTCACTAACGTTATTTCTATTCAAAAATATTTGCGCCCTGGTATATAGCAAATCATGATTTTCGTGGTATTCATTAATAATAGCATTAATACTATTTAAGGCCTTGTCATAATCATTAAGTTTCAAATAAGCACCGGCAATCAAATTGTGCAATATCCTTTTTTTGCCGGGATCAATGCTTAACATCTTTTGATAGCATTCAATGGCATTTTTATATTGATTTTTCTTCCTGTAAATTGAACTTAACAGATCATATACCTTATAACTTCGGGGATATTTTTTAATCGCTTTTTTTGCTTCTTTAATTGCTTCGTCAACGTTACCCATGCTAGAAAGCAATGAAATCTTTAAGGTGATGTAATTTAAATTGGAGGGATTAACCGATAATGAATCGCGTATGAGTTGCATGGCTTTATTTTTATCCGCTCTATCTTCCTTCGAACCCGACTGTTTAAGAATGGAATTCAACATGATGCGGTTAAAATATGTTTCGAGGTAGTTGCTGTCAGTGGCAATTGCCTTATCCAAATCATCATAAGCCCGTTTGTAATACTTATTGCTCATTTTATCAAAAGCACCCCGGTTAAAATATTCAGATGTATGAGAAAAATTATCTTTTATCAATCTGAATTTATCTCCGGAAAAAGGATAAAATTCAGGAATATTGGCTGCCCGTTTTTCAAAACATAAATTTTCGAGCAATACAGGGGGTGAATCCATTCCATTTTCATCGATATGTGTTAAATAAAGCTGCGTGTACAACCCGTGTTGCTTTGATGAAAAAACGATCCATTTACCATTGGGCGACCATGAATGCCAGGAGTTCATGTTCTCCATATTACAGTTCATTAACCGGGGTTTTCCACCCTCCGACGGCATAATGTACAAACGGCTATCGGGCTGCAATAACATAAAGTTTTCAGCCTGGCAAAAAACAATCCATTTTCCGTCAGGGGAGAATTTCGGAAAATAATTACTCTTACCGTTATGTGAAGCGCCTTCTAACGGAGACGCAACACCACCCCGCCCATCGTTAAAATCAACCGAATATAAATTGAATTTAAATTGTTTTCCTCCCGATGAAAATTCATCAACATCATCGATCGAAAGCAATGCGATTCCGGCTTCTTTTACTTTCTCATTTACATATGCTTCTGTTCGTGCAAATACTACTTTTTTCCCATCGGGTGACCATGATGGGTTACTTTGAACATATTTTGAATCATTAGCTCCATTTAAATCATCGAATGTGTCTTTTTCCCGATCGTATATTCCAATGATTCCTTTAATTGGGAAAAACAGTTGCGAATAGGCCAAATTATCATCAACGGCAACAAATATTGACAAATCTTTCACGGTTGAGAGGACATGGTTTCCATCGGGTGATATTTGTGATAATAAACCGAAAGTTGGTTCACCGTCGTTTCTTCGATAATCACTCCAGGTTATGATGTTTTCCGGGGTTAAATTGCATGTGTCAATTGTCTCAGCAATTACATAAGAACCTTTATCGTTCCCATAATCAACATCCATTGCAAGCAAAGGTTTCTCCTGTGAAAAGGAATGACAATTTCCACAAACAGGAAGATTATCAAGCATTTTACGGGGTTTTTCCCCGTTTACACTTCCCAAATACCACTCAATGGTATTAACGTTTTTAACGGCGTAGCTAAAAGGCAATGTTACTGCTCTATAAAAAATATCGGCCCCAACCGAATCTACTGAAATGGAGAATTGAATCCTGCACACCGGAAAAATTTTATTTACTTTTCTCCGGGCAATAGCCGTAAAAGAATAATTCGTTGAGGATGATCTACTTTTAATTTTTTCCCAATCATTTACATCAGGCCTCCACTTGTTTTTGTCTGTTTTTGAGGAAAGTACAATATTGTTCAGACTATCGCAAATGAATACGTTCCATGCTGTTGAAAGGCCGGTAGAATCATTCCATTCAAAAAGAGGCGGGGCTATTTCGGGTGGAAATATTGTGCTATTAAACGGATAAACCACATAAGCCGCCCTGGCGATGCTATTACTTTCTTCTATCGACTTTAGCTCTTTTTTGATTTGCAAATCGGAACAACCACTAACAATTAAGAAAGTAAACAACAGTAATGGAATCAGTTGCCGGTATTCAATATTTAAACGACTTGCTTTCATGGAACATAAATTAAGGTGAAGCATTCATCGTATCTCACATAATCACTTCGGCACTAACGGCCATGCAGCCAAAAATACCACAATTTGCGTTTACTTCGAAAAACGCACCCAGTCAATTTCAACTTGTTTATCGCCTTTTAAATTAACCATTAGGTCATGCACGCCCTTTTCGAACAAAGCCAATTTAGCTTCAACAATTTTCCACTCTTTGCTTTCAGGTATTTCAACTTCGGAAAGCAAGAGGCCATCGGTGCCATTCAACCGGATTTGAACAAGGGCTCCTGTAACCGAACGTGCACTTACCTGAACCTTTTTCAACTTTTTCCGGCCAAAATCTACCGTGTTGAATTGAACCCAGGCACCATCTTCGTTTAATATGGTTTTCCATCCCTTAAAAGTATCCAGCGTATCGAGCAATTCAATATTTGCACCGTTTTCGCTTTTATAGCTGTAGCGGTCAACCTGAATCGTTTTTGAAGCACTTACCGCCCCCACTCCACGCAATGTGGGTTTCACTTTTTGTATGGTACCATCTTCATTAAAAAACAGGCTGTCGGCACGTACCGAGCGGTTTTTATCGAAAGAGGGCGAATAATCGTTGTGATGGTAAAACAAGTACCACTGATCGTTGTATTCTAATATTGAATGGTGGTTTGTCCAACACCCTGTGGGCGATTCATCCATAATAACGCCCTTCATTTTGAATGGCCCCAGTGGGTTATCGCCCATGGCATACTCAAGCCGTTCGGTATTGTTTTCAACATGGGGGAATGTGAGGTAGTAAATGCCGTTGTGTTCAAAAACCCACGGCCCCTCTTTTAATCCTTTATCGGGCAGATTATCAATAATTTGGGGCTCCGAATCAAGCTCAAGCATGTTCGGTTTCAGTTTTGCCACGTATATATTCCTCATCGACCAGTAGATGTATGCCTGTCCATCATGATCGATCAGCACATTGGGGTCGATCCCAAAAATGCCTTTTATGGGTTCGGGCTGCGGCTCGTAAGGTCCTTCGGGCTTATCGGCAACAGCTACGCCAATGCCAAAGCCCCTTCGTCTGTTTGTTCCATCGCCCAACGTATTGGCCGGAAAATAGAAATAGTATTTGCCGTTGCGTTCAATGCAGTCGGGTGCCCACATGCTATACGAAGTGGAATCGACCCACGGTGCATCGTACTGGCTAACAATAACGCCGTGGTCGGTCCAATCGGTCAGGTTTTCCGAAGAAAAAACGTGGTAGTCTTCCATGCAAAACCAGTTGTTGCGCAAGCCCTTGCCATCGGGTGCCTGAATATCGTGTGATGGAAAAACGTATATTTTCCCGTTAAACACCCGTGCCGACGGGTCGGCTGTAAACTGATCGCGGATTATGGGGTTTTGACCGAACACGGTGCCGGCAATCAACATGCAGAATATGAATGCTGTTATTTGCATTTTTTTATTATTACTGTTCATCTTCTATGTTTTAAAAATTGAAATATCTTATTTCGTTGTTGTACCAATCCATTTTCATTTAACAGATTCATGCTTTCTTTTTACCGGGCAAAAACAACAATAACGGCAACAATAAAGCTAAACATACAAATATTTTTTTTATCTGAACTTTTATTAGCGTATAAAAATAGAAAGGTTTTCCTTTAAGGGACTTCGATTTTAGATAATCAATTTGCAGTTTTGGATAAATATTAATTTTAGCCAGCTTAATGAATAAACTTTGTATTTCCTTTATGCTTTAAAGGCTTAATGGCAAATATATTTTTCGTCACAAAGGCACCAAGACACTAATTTTCACTAAGATGTAAAAATTTTATTTGTAAGTATAAGCCTGAGGGGCATAATCATTTCGGCCCAAGGTAACATCTTGGGCAATTAAGAGGTGCAAAACAGAGCGGGCTGAAGGCCCAGTTTAATTGATTAATAAATACTAAATTGGGCTTACAGCCCGATAAAACT
>JAIOZY010000061.1 GCA_021740385.1 Prolixibacteraceae bacterium
ACAAAACGAAATATCAAAATTCGCTATTCCCCCAGATGGAGGGGGCTTACTTTTGAAAATGCAAAATACAGATACTGATTAACTGAGCGTTAAAAGAATAAATTTATAACTATTCCGGTTTACCGGACAACAATGATTTTTGATATATGTGAATAGTTCAGGTTAAAACTCCGGTTCAACATCCCGTCCCACAACTTCTGCCTTCTGCCTTCTGCCTCTTTCATCAGGCAATATTGGTAAACACCTGCTGCACATCGTCGTCTTCGTCAATTTTGTCGAGCAGCTTGTCCACTTCTTCCAATTGTTCTTCGGTAAGCTCAACGGGGTCGTTTGGAATGCGTTGCAGGTTGGCTTTTTTAACTTCAATTCCTTTTTCTTCAAAGGCAGTTGTAAGGTCGCCAAAGTCGGTATAATCGGCATAGGCATACCAGGTCCCTTCGTTTTCGATGAGCTCTTCAAGCCCGGCATCAATCAGTTCCATTTCCAGTTCTTCAGGATCAGTGCCTTCGGGCATTGTAAATTCAACCACTGCTTTACGCGAAAACATGAATTCCATCGAGCCGGTAGGAACAAGTCCGGCACCCCATTTGTTAAACATCCATTTCATGTTGGCAACGGTACGCGTGTGGTTATCAGTCATGCACTCAACCATGAACATGGTGCCAAAAGGCCCTTTCCCTTCGTACAATTCCTCAACATAGTTTTCGGCATCTTTACCGCTTGCCCGTTTTATGGCAGCTTCAATGTTTGCCTTGGGCATGTTTTGTGCCTTGGCATTTTGTATGGCCGTACGCAGTGCCGCGTTTAATTCAGGGTCTTCACCCCCTGCTTTTGCTGCCACGGTTATTGCTTTTCCCAGTTTCGGGAAAATTCTCGACATCTTGTCCCAACGTTTTTCTTTTGCCGCTCTGCGGTATTCAAATGCTCGTCCCATAAATATCTATAAATTCCAGATTCCAGATTCCAAATTTCAAATTTCAAATTCTCCGCCTCCGCTGAAGCTATGGCGGACAAAGCAAATTTCACGCCAACGCTTCGGGGCTAAATTCCCAAAAAGGAACTGGAAAATGAAAAGGTTATTAATTCGTTGTTATTTGCTTAAAAGTATTTTTTTCAGGTTACGAAATTATAAAATCTGTGGTTTAAAATTCCAAAACATAGTCATAAAAAATTTTCAGCGGTTATTTCAACTGATTTATGCCATTATTGATCCCAAAAATGAGCGAAATAATGCTTCGAAAATGCTTGTTTTCCAATCCAAAAATTCATATATCTTTGCGGTTGATAAAGGAATTTACAATACATCAGTATATCAGATATTTAGCCGGAAGACAGATGAAACACATTCGAAATTTTTGCATTATAGCCCACATCGATCACGGGAAAAGCACACTGGCCGATCGCATGTTGCAGTTAACAGGTACAATCAGTGAGCGCGATATGAAAGAGCAGGTGCTCGATAACATGGAACTTGAACAGGAACGGGGCATAACCATAAAAAGCCATGCCATTCAAATGAAGTATGAGCAGGACGGGCAACATTACCTTTTTAACCTGATTGATACCCCGGGGCATGTCGATTTTTCATACGAGGTTTCCCGCTCGATTGCAGCCTGCGAAGGGGCTTTGCTTATTATCGACTCAACGCAGGGTATACAGTCTCAAACCATTTCAAACCTTTATCTTGCCATTGAACACGACCTTGAAATCATTCCGGTTTTGAACAAAATGGACCTGCCCAATGCTATGCCTGAAGTTGTAGAAGACCAGATAATTGAATTAATCGGCTGCAAGCATGAAGAGATTATACGTGCCAGCGGTAAAACCGGCGAAGGCGTACCTGAAATTTTAAAGCGGATTGTTAGCGATATTCCACATCCAACGGGCAATGCTGATGCACCATTACAGGCGCTGATCTTTGACTCGGTATTTAATCCGTTCAGGGGTGTTATTGCTTATTTCAAGGTTGTGAACGGAACTTTGCGAAAAGGTGATAAAGTCCGTTTTTTTGCCACCGACCGCGAATACTTTGCCGACGAGATCGGGGTACTCCGAATGGGAATGGATTCCCGCCCCGAATTGGCAGCCGGTTCGGTGGGCTACATCATATCGAACATAAAAACCGCCAAAGAGGTGAAGGTTGGCGATACCATCACCCATGTGAAAAACGGTTGCGATAAACGCATCGAGGGTTTTCAGGAAGTAAAACCCATGGTGTTTGCCGGTGTTTACCCGGTCGATTCGGACGATTACGAAGACCTGCGGGCAGCCATGGAAAAGCTCCAGCTTAACGATGCTTCGTTAACTTACGAGCCCGAGTCGTCACTTGCGCTTGGTTTCGGCTTCAGGTGCGGCTTTCTGGGGTTGCTGCACATGGAAATTATCCAGGAGCGCCTCGACCGCGAGTTCGACATGAACGTGATTACCACCGTGCCAAACGTGGAGTATATTGTACACACCAAAAAAGGCGAAGATTATACCATATATAACCCTTCAGGCATGCCCGGGGTACTTACAATCGACCGCATTGAAGAACCGTACATCAGGGCACAAATCATCACACAGTCCGAATTTATCGGGCCAATAATGACCCTGTGTCTCGAAAAGCGCGGCACCCTGGGAAAACAAACGTATCTGAGCACCGACCGTGTCGAGCTGACATTCGACATGCCCCTGGCCGAAATCGTGTTCGATTTTTACGACAAGCTGAAAAGCATTTCAAAAGGATATGCTTCGTTCGATTATTACATTGTTGGGCACAAAGTTGCCAAGCTGGTAAAACTCGACATTTTGCTGAACGGCGAGCCGGTTGATGCCCTTTCTTCACTCATCCATTTCAATAATGCCGAACGTTTTGGCCGCCGCATGTGCGAAAAGCTGAAGGATCTTATTCCACGGCAGCAATTCGATGTGGCCATCCAGGCTGCAATCGGGGCGAAAATTATTGCCCGTGAAACCGTGAAAGCGGTAAGGAAAGATGTTACGGCCAAATGTTATGGCGGGGATATTTCGCGAAAACGGAAACTCCTGGAAAAACAGAAGGCAGGGAAAAAACGTATGAAACAGGTTGGCAATGTAGAAATCCCGCAAAATGCATTCCTTGCTGTACTGAAACTCGATTAGTATTGTTAAATGCTCATGTACCGTGAATCGGAATTGTCGAACAGGAATTTCTTGTCGTAACCGATTTTCGTTGCTATGTAATCCCTAATTTCCCTTATGCTGCGTATGAGGTTATTAACTTCGGTGTCGTAAAGGAAAAATTCATCTTTATTGTGAATGGCTTCCTGCGAAAAACACTTTACATCGAATACAGGTGCATAAAACCGCTCAAAATCAGCATCCTGCCTGATTAGTGTCCGCATTAACAAATGCAAATTATCGGTTGGTTTAAAGTGGTCGTTCTGCCAATACGCGTATGCATCGAGGTATTTTTTTAACGCATTGCAACTTTCGCATGTTGCGCTGCATTGTTCGTCCTGGTTGTGAAAAAACAATGTTTTTGCCTCTTTTAAATGATAATCCCCCTCGTCAAATATTTCTTTCACTTTTTTGTCCATGATCAGTTTCTTTTCCGGTTTATGACCCTAAAAATAAGCAATCGCAAATTGAGAAGTACTATTCTGCTAAATTTTTTTTCATGATTTTTTGCACATTTATTACCCCATTTTTGCAGTTGAAAGTATCCAGGGTACAGTAAGTGAAAGTTGTGAAAACTTACTTTTTTGAAAATGAATTATATGGGATATATGTCGTTGAGGTTTTTGCCTGCGAGTGAATTTAAAGGTGTTTTTTTCAAACGGCCCAAACTTTTTCCTATTTTTGCCACCTGATTTATAAATCCTTGTTTTAGAAAGACCAAATGGACTATAATTTTTCAACATTTGAAAAGAAATGGCAGCAGTACTGGCTCGAAAATAAACTTTTTGCAAGTGAAGCCGATCGCTCGAAACCCAAGTTTTATTGTTTGGACATGTTCCCGTATCCTTCGGGTTCGGGTTTGCATGTTGGTCACCCCGAGGGCTATACAGCCACCGATATTGTTTGCCGCTATAAACGTGCACGGGGTTTTAACGTGTTGCACCCCATGGGGTGGGATGCTTTTGGCCTGCCTGCCGAACAGTATGCCATTCAAACCGGTACGCACCCGGCAGTAACCACGAAAAAAAATTGCAATACATTTCGTCGTCAAATACAATCGCTGGGACTCAGTTACGACTGGGACCGCGAAATAAACACAACCGATCCGGCTTACTTTAAGTGGACCCAGTGGATTTTTATCCGGCTGTATAACACCTGGTTCGATACCGAACTTCAAAAAGGACGGCCCATTAGCGAGCTGCCCATACCCGAAACCGTTAAGGATGGAGGGGTACAGGACGTTCAGGAATACATTGCTTCAAAACGGCTGGCATACTACGATAACGCGCAGGTTTGGTGGTGCAACCATTGCAAAACGGTTTGTGCCAACGAAGAGGTACTCAACGACGGTTCGCATGAAAAATGCGGTACCAAAGAGGTTGAACGCCGGTTTCTGAAACAGTGGATGTTGCGCATTCCGCATTATGCCGAACGCTTGCTCCAGGGACTCGAAGGCCTCGACTGGCCGGCCGGCGTAAAAGATATGCAACGCAACTGGATAGGCAAATCGACCGGGGCCGAAGTCGATTTTGTTGTTGAAGGATTGCCCGAAAAACTGAAAGTATACACCACCCGGCCCGATACCCTTTTTGGGGCTACCTACATGGTGGTTTCTCCCGAGCACGGTTTGGTTAACGAACTGGTTACACCCGAAAACAAGGATGCCGTTGATGAATACATTCAGGCAGCAGCCCTGAAAAGTGACCTCGACCGCACCGAATTGGCCAAAGAAAAAACAGGCGTTTTTACCGGACGTTATGCCATTAACCCGTTAACCGGGAAGAAAATTCCAATATGGGTAGCCGACTATGTGCTGATGGGTTATGGAACCGGGGCCATTATGGCCGTACCTGCCCACGATACGCGCGACTTCGAGTTTGCCAAAACATTTGGGTTGCCGGTTGATTGCATCCTCGATCCGGGAAATGCTGCCGGTGAATTACGTGAAAAAATTATCGCCGGCGATGCCTGCTGGACCGAAGACGGGGCTTATATCAATTCGGCCAACCCGGAACTGGGTCTCGATATTAACGGGATGAGCAAACAAAAAGGCATTGAAACAGTGATTAACTGGCTCGAAAAAAACAATCTTGGAAAAGCTACCGTCAATTATAAAATCCGCGACTGGCTGTTTAGCCGCCAGCGTTACTGGGGTGAGCCATTCCCGATAATTCACTGGGAAGACGGGGAAGTTTCGGTGGTTGCCGATGAGGATTTGCCCGTTGAACTGCCCGAAACCAATAAATACCAGCCCGGTGATTCGGGCGAATCGCCTTTATCGAACGTGCCCGAATGGCTCGAAGTGGTTGATGAAAACGGGCGCAAAGGCCTGCGCGAAACCAACACCATGCCCCAGTGGGCCGGTTCGTGCTGGTACTACTTGCGCTTTATCGACCCAAAAAACGACGAAGAACCATTCAGCAAGGCAAAGGAAAACTATTGGATGCCGGTAGACCTGTACATTGGTGGTGCCGAACATGCCGTACTTCACTTGTTGTACAGCCGCTTTTGGCATAAAGTGCTTTTCGATTTGGGAATTGTATCAACCGATGAACCTTATCAAAAGCTGTTTAACCAGGGCATGATACTGGCCTTTGCTTACGAAACCGCATCGGGATCGAAAGTGACTTCGGACATGGTTGAAGAAAAAGATGGAAAATACTTCCATACCCAAACCGGGGAAGAGCTGAAACAAATTGTGGCCAAAATGTCGAAATCGTTGAAAAACGTGGTGAACCCCGACGATGTAGTTGAAAAATACGGCGCCGATTCGCTGCGTTTGTACGAGATGTTCATGGGACCGTTAGATGCTACTAAACCCTGGACAGATACCGGCGTAAAAGGGGTATACAATTTTCTGAAAAGGGTCTATTCATTTTTTGCCGAAAAAGAAAACATTACAGATGGCACTGACGATAAGGAAACCCTGAAGGTTTTGCACCAAACCATACAGAAAGTGACCGACGATGTTGAAGGATTGAAATTCAACACGGCCATTTCGCAAATGATGATCTTTACCAATCATTGCTATAAAAAGGGAAAAGTCTCGAGGGAAACGGCCGAAACTTTCCTGAAAGTATTGGCGCCTTTTGCCCCGCATATTTCCGAAGAATTGTGGGTGCAATATGGCAACGGACCATCGGTAAGCCAACAGGCCTGGCCTGAAGTTAATGAGAAGTTTCTTGAAGAAGATGCGTTCGAATACCCGGTTTCGTTTAACGGGAAAATGCGGTACAAATTTTCGTTGCCGCTCGATATGCCGGTACCCGATATCGAAAAGGCGGTACATGCCCACGAAATGTCGAAAAAGTGGATTGAAGGGAAACAAATTATCAAAACCATTGTGGTGCCCGGGAAAATCATCAATGTTGTGGTGAAATAAGTTGAGGCAATGGAAGGCAATAGAAGGCGATTGAAGGCAATTGAAGGCAATTGAAGGCAATTGAAGGCAATTGAAGGCAATTGAAAACAATGGAAAGCGATTGAAGGCAATTGAAAACACCGGCCATCCCAAAAACCCAGAAAGAAGAGTACCTTTTCCATGGCCGGTTGGCAGAATTCACCGAAATGGATTTAATTTCCTTGCCTGGCGTCTTCGCGGTGATTTTAAACAAATTCTATTTCTCATCGATGATCACAAACTTCTTGTAGTTTTTTTTGCCATCGCCACCGGCCGTAAAACTTACCACTCTTTTCGATTTAAATGAAATCTCAAAGGCCAGTGTAACTTTTAAGCCCGAAATGATCCTTTTCCCGTCAGTAAAATTAATGTTGTCATAATCAGCGAGTGGCGAAATGATTTCTTCGGGTGCGAACGCATCGTTAAAACCCTGCATCCAGCTAACCCGCAGGTTAATGTTGCTTTTATCGCTGAGTGAAAAAGTTTGTATCCTGAATCCGAAACCCCCTTCAATGCCATAATTGAACCGGGTAAAACTGTTTTGAAAAATTTCTTCACGGAACCCTTCCCCTGTCACTGATCCTGAAAGCGGGGCAGCAATATAGGGGCCGGCAAAAAGGGTAAAGGCCGATGTGCTTTTTTTGTATTTTCTTTCAATTTCGAAAGCCCATTCAACCGGGAGCGAAAAAGTTAAATAATTGGCTTTTAGTTTGTATTCGTACGGCGATACTATGTGGTTGCCGTGCTGGAGGTATTTGATGCCCGGTAGCCACGAAAACCATTTTCCACGCTGAAAACGGAAGATGATGCCTGTTTCAAGTAAAATGAGTTGTTTGGTTTCAAGTTTGTCAGAATTATCAGGTGTGTAACGGGTAAAAGGCAATACACCGCCTCCTACAAGTTCGATGTTGAAACTGTTCCCAACCAATTTGTCCTTATCTTTAAACCAGGGATTATCGTTTGCAACAGCATTTTGGTGTATGAACATTACCAGACCTGCAATTAATTGAATCCCCGTTTTTAGCTTAATCCCCATATAACGATAACCATTTGAACGTTGAAAATACAATTTTTTTACAATTTACCTAAAATATACCGTTTTGTCGAATGGATGCAGCAGGCACTTTTCCGTTAGCTTTGAACATTAAATAACGGTTATATTAAACAGGTGTTGATTTTCATCATTTTTTTACTTGTACTTTAATGGTTGCTTCGCGCGAATTTTCAGTAAAATAGAAACAGATGAATAAATATGTCGATTTTATCAAAACCTGGTCAATCACTTTGCTGGGATTGGTATTGTTCGCGCTGGGCTGGACACTTTTTTTAATCCCGGCTGAAATAAATGGTGGCGGGATCAGCGGGGTGGGGGCGTTGGTGTTTTTTGCCTCGGGCATCCCGGTTGGTTATACCTACTTTGCCATTAATGCCGTGTTGGTTATTGTTGCCATTAAAAAACTGGGCAAAGGCTTTGGTATAAAAACCATTGTAAACATGGTCGTTATTTCGGTTTTGCTAACCGTGATGCAAGAGTTTATAACAAAACCCATAATCGACGATAAGTTTCTTTCGGCAGTGCTTGGGGGCATATCGGGGGGTGTTGGCCTGGGAATGGTTTTCAGCCAGGGGGGCAGTACCGGCGGCACCGATATCATTGCCATGCTTGTTACAAAATACAGGCGTATCAGCCCGGGCCGGATCATTATGTATTGCGATGTGCTTATCATTGCATCGTCGTGGTTTGTTTTCCATTCGCTCGAAATTCTGGTGTACGGTTATGTCTCAATGTGGGTTGTTTCTTACTCGCTCGATGCATTTTTAAACGGTGCCAACCAATCGGCACAAATTTTTATTTATTCCCGAAAATGGGAAGAAATCAAGGATAAAATTTTACACGAGAACAAACGTGGTTTAACCATTTTGAACGGGCAGGGCGGTTATACCGGCGAACCGGTGAAAATTATTGTAACGGTTGTACGCAGGCGGGAAACTTCTGCCATCTTCAAATCAATAATGAAAATCGATAACGAAGCGTTTATATCAATGGGTAATGTGATGGGCGTTTTCGGAAAAGGTTTTGATGAGTTGAAGGCATAATATTGTGTATCTCAGCAATAAATTGCCGTTATGAATTGTCGTCAGCTTAAGCTGACGGTCATCAGAGGAAAAATTAAAACACCGGCCATTACAATGCCATTAAAAAAGAATTAATGCCCCATGGCCGGCTTTAAGAACTATTTAAATGCCTAATTCAATTCTTTTAACAATATCTTTACTGTAGTTTCTGGCGATAACACTGATATTTCACTCTTTTTAAAATCTTTTAAATCTCTTGTTGTTATAATGTCAATATCTCCAATTTCCACAGCACTATAATATTGAATTGCATCTTCGAAATCATTAAAATTTGATTTTAAGGCTTTTCTTATTATTGATCTATTCATTTCCTGAACCCCAACAAATTCCTCTATCTCTGAAATTAATCCTAAGGCTCTTTTGTGGGAGGTCACTTCCCTTAATATGTAGTATGTGTTATTAAATGAGATTGCAGAAATTTGAATTTTAATCTTTTTTTCCTTTACCAATTGAAAAAGGATTGCAGCATCATCAGAATATGGTTCTCTGTCAGCTAAAAAATCAATAATCACATTTGTGTCAATAAAAATTTGCCTCATAATCCATATTTTTCACTGAGGGAGTTTGTCAGTTCATTTTTATAGTCGAAATTATTGGGAAGTTTAATTGCTCCCTTCAAATTTTTTATAGATGGTGAAAGTTCAATTGTATTTTTATTGTCTTCAAGAACTGCTTTTAAATAATTCTCAATAAGTTCAGAAAGACTTCTCCCTTTACTCTTTGCATAACCTTTTGCTTGATTGATTATGTTCTGTTCTATTGTCAATGTTAATTTTGTTTGCATCCCGTATTTTTTATTTTCAAAGATACGTATATTTTTAAAAATTCCGAAAGTATGTAGCGAAATTTTGCTTGCTGATAACAAAAGAATATTCTTAAATTTGAAATCAATTAACTAAACCTTTTAACACCATGCACCCCTGCCCCAATTGCGTGGAATAGACGATGGCGATTTTCCTGCTGATATGATAGCCACAAAAGACGATTACTATTTCCCAATACCGGAAGGGGATATACTGTTAAACCCGGCATTGGGTGAATAACTTATTTTTAATGAATATATAAGTGTTATATAAGAACCTGTTAACGACGAACAACCTTGATGGCATTTTTTATGAATTTTTATCATCTCCCCGTTTTGATATTGAAACCTGAACGTGCATTTTTGTAATTCAATTATTGAACTGAAATCATTTTAATCCTGATTCGTGAAAAAATACATTGCCGAAATTTTACTGGTTTTATTTGCTGCCGCTGTTTTTGCCTCGTTTACTTTTTTTAAAAAGAACAACAAAAGCACGTTGCAACCTTCTGAAAAGGTTCAGCCTGAAATAGTCCCCAATTATGCCTGGGGAATTTGTATCGATTCGCTTATCATTGACAGCTTAGTGGTTAAACGAAACCAAAATTTATCCGATATATTAATGAAGCGGGGCATTTCGGCCTACACCATCGACCGGTTAGTGAAAAATTCGAAAAACATTTTTGATGTCAGAAGGATTCGGTCGGGAAATGATTACTATTTATTGAGCCCCGACACAGCAGGTGTGCCGTTATACATGGTTTATGAAGAATCCCTGCGCGATTACTGTGTGTTCCATTTAACCGACAGCCTTTACACCACAAGGGGGCAAAAAAATGTTGATACCACAACCTGCCGGCTTTCGGGAATCATCGAAACATCGTTGTGGAATTCGTTTTCCGACCGGGGTGTGAACCCGGTACTGGCCATCAGATTGTCGGATATATACGCCTGGACAATCGACTTTTTCGGCATTCAGAAAGGCGACCGCTACAAGGTTATTTACGATGAGCTTTATGTTGAAGATAGATTTGCGGGTTTTGGCAAAATACATGCTGCTGTTTTCGAAAACATGGGTGTATCTGTAAATGCCTATTATTTCGCTTCCGGCGGACAGTCGGGTTATTTCGACTCGGAAGGGAACAGCCTGCGTAAAGCTTTTTTGAAAGCACCGTTAAATTTTTCACGCATCAGTTCGCGCTATTCCCGAAGCCGCATGCACCCCATATTAAAATACAGGCGCCCGCACCTCGGGGTCGATTATGCTGCGCCCAAGGGCACACCGGTGTATTCAATTGGCGATGGGGTGGTGGTTAAAAAAGCATATCAGAAGCGGGGTGGAGGGTATTACCTTACCATAAAACACAACTCGGTGTACACCTCGCAGTACATGCACCTGAACGGCTATGCACGCGGAATGGCACCCGGTGTAAGGGTAACGCAAGGACAGTTAATTGGTTATGTTGGAAAAACCGGTCTGGCAACCGGGCCACACCTCGATTTCAGGATATATAAAAACGGTTCGCCTGTTGATCCGCTCCGGGTGAAAGCGCCACCCGTTGAACCCGTATCCGAAGAAAACATGGCCGCTTTTGTTCAGCTTCGCGATTCGCTCGGTATACGGCTCGAAGCAATCCCCTTCGAAAATTTAGTGCTTGCCGAAGAGTAGCTCATCGATAACCTTTGGAAAATACTGGTATTCAAGCTCGTGTACTTTCCGGGCCACATCATCGGGTGTGTCGTTTTCTGCTACCGGGCATCTGGCCTGAAAAATAATTTGACCCTCGTCGTATTTCTCGTTTACAAAATGAACCGTGATGCCCGATTCTTTTTCGCGGTTTTCAACCACGGCCTGGTGTACCCGGGCGCCATACATTCCCTTGCCGCCGTATTTGGGCAGCAGTGCCGGGTGTATGTTTATAATGGTAAAGTTTTCAATCAGGTTTTGAGGTATTAGCCACAGGAAGCCGGCCAGCACGATCAAATCGACATTCGATGCCTTCAACCGGTTTAAAACCGAATCGGAGTTGTAAAACTCTTCCCGTGAAAAAACGTGGGTTAGGATATTCAATTTTCGGGCTCTTTCCAGTACATAAGCATCGGCCTTATTCGAATAAATGCATTCAATGTTCAAATTTTCATAACCGGTAAAATGGCGGGCAATGTTTTCGGCATTTGACCCCGACCCGGAAGCGAATATGGCTATTTTTTTCATATTTAATGTATTAAGATAGGTTTGTGGTTTTGAGTAACCTGTTGCAAAAATAAGCCTTCGTTTCTTTTAAAAGGCAGGCCGGGCGATAAAATTTGGATTTTTGAAACGTTTCTTTATTACTTTGCAGCGTTTAAAAAATTAGTATTTATAATTAAAATTTTACAACTATGTCTGATATTAATGAAAAGGTAAAAGCTATTATTGTTGATAAACTGGGTGTTGATGAAAGTGAAGTAACACCTGAGGCAAGCTTTACCAATGATTTAGGGGCTGATTCGCTCGATACCGTTGAATTGATCATGGAATTTGAAAAAGAATTTGACATGGCAATACCCGACGATCAAGCTGAAAAAATCAGTACCGTAGGCGATGCCATTAAGTACATTGAAGAAAAAACCAATTAATAACTTTTTCTTTTTTTATGGAATTAAAACGAGTAGTTGTAACCGGGCTGGGAACCATTAACCCCATAGGCAACAATGTTGAAGAATATTGGAATAGCTTAAAAACCGGGGTTAGCGGGGCCGCGCCCATTACTCGGTTTGATGCATCGGCCCATAAAACAAGGTTTGCCTGCGAGGTGAAAAATTGGGATCCGCTCGAGCACTTCGAACGAAAAGATGCCAGGAAGTACGATACCTACACGCAGTTTGCACTGGTATCGGCCAAGCAGGCAATTCTTGATTCACGCATGGACCTTGAAAAAATCGACAAAGAACGTGTAGGTGTTATTTGGGGTGCCGGTATAGGCGGCATTAAAAGTTTTGAAGATGAAATTATGGGGTTTAATCCTGAAAATCCCAAAACATCACCATTCTTTATTCCCAAAATGATTGCCAACATTGCCAGTGGGTGCATCTCGATCGAATACGGCTTCAGGGGGCCAAATTTTACAACAGTAACAGCATGCGCCTCATCGGCAAATGCATTAATCGATGCCTTTAACTACATACGTTTGGGCAAAGCCGATGTAATAGTATCGGGTGGTTCAGAAGCTGCCATTACCCCTGCCGGTGTGGCCGGGTTTAATTCGCTCAGGGCCATATCGTCGCGTAACGATGATCCCAAAACCGGTTCACGCCCGTTCGATAAAGACCGCGACGGGTTTGTGATGGCCGAAGGCGGGGCAACGCTTATCCTTGAAGAATACGAACATGCCGTTAAACGCGGTGCAACCATTTATGCCGAAATTGCCGGTGGTGCACTTACCGCCGATGCCTACCACATGACGGCCCCCGATCCGGAAGGTTACGGGGCGAAACAGGTAATGAAACTTGCCTGTGAAGATGCCGGCATTGCCGTCGATAAAATTGACTATATCAACGTGCATGGCACGTCAACCGGATTGGGCGATATTGCCGAACCCAAAGCCATTGTTCAGACTTTTGGCGATCATGCCTACAAATTGAGCATCAGTTCAACAAAATCGATGACCGGCCATTTACTTGGCGGGGCAGGAGCTGTTGAATCGATTGCTTCAATATTGGCCATAATTAATAATTTTGTACCGCCCACCATTAACCATTTCGAACTTGATCCGGAAATTGATCCAAAGCTGGATTTTACATTCAATACCGGTAAAGAACGGAACATCGATTTTGCTTTGAGCAACACCTTTGGTTTTGGCGGACACAATGCATCGATTATTTTTAAGAAAGCATAATGATCAAAGGCCTTTATCGGAGAATAAAACTCTTTTCTTCCAGGAGAAAAGAGTTTTATTTATTTCTGAAGGACGTTATTGGCTTCCTGCCCGGAAATACCCGGCTTTATGATATTGCTTTTATCCACAAATCGGCTTCCACAACCGATTCAATGGGAAACCTTATTAACAACGAGCGCCTTGAATACCTTGGCGATGCCATATTGGGGGCTGTAGTGGCCGAATACCTTTATAACCGTTTTCCACAAAGGGGCGAAGGGTTTCTCACACAAATGCGCTCCAAATTGGTAAACAGGGCTTTCCTAACCCGGTTGATAAACGAAACCGGCCTGCACCAGTTCATTAAATCACGTACTGTAGGCAACATGGCAGCATGTAACATTTATGGCGATGCCCTCGAGGCTTTAATTGGCGCCATTTATCTGGATAAAGGTTTTAATACCACCCGTTATGTTATTGTAAAACGCTTCCTGAACGAATACGTCGATTTGAATAAAATGGAAGGGCAGGACGATAATTACAAAAGCCAACTGATAGAGTGGGGGCAAAAAAACAAACGCGAAGTCGCTTTTCAAACCGAAGAAGAAAACGATGCAAAAAGTAAATTCAGCATTTTTACATCCATTGTTGAAATCGACAACGAAATAGTGGGTAAAGGTTATGGAAGCTCAAAAAAAGAATCGCAACAAAATGCAGCCCACGAAGCGTTAAAAGACTTAGGCGAAACTGAACAATAACCAGAACTCAATAGTTTTTATTCACTTCCATGTTTCGTTAAAAAAGGTTTAAAGGCCGGTTAAATATTGTTAATTTGACCCGAACACCCTTTTGCTTTCTGTTATCTTTGTTGTTATGGCAAAAAGCAAAATCTATTTGTTGATTATCGGGATGTCAATCGTGTTGGCATTGTTGATTTTCGTGCAAATGAACATCATTAACAATGCTGCCGATTTGCGTGAAGAACAGTTTGGTCAAATGGTAAGGCGCTGTTTAATGAGAGTTGCAACCAGGCTTGAGCAGGAAGAAACAAAAGAAATGCTCATTGCCAGCCAGTCGCAACAGTCTCATCCGAATGTTACAGCGGGTTTGCCTTTCAATGACAACGATAATGCGGCTTCAGGCGATGTGGTAAGCCGAAAACAAATCAATTTTTCATTCAACATTGTGCAAGACCCCGACGGGGCACTCAGGGCCAGTGCTTCGGTACAGGAGAGCGATACTTCATTCAGCATCGAGCGGCAAAATGAATCCATTCATTCAAAACCCCTGTTTGATGAACAAACCGCGCTGAACGATCTGGAGGAAGGTAAGTTTTTACAAAGCATCCATAACCGCGACCGGTTCACACGTAACCTCCAGTACCAGCTAATGCTTGCAAACCGGCCTATCGAACAACGCATTGATAATGACTTGCTGCATATTTTTCTCGAAGATGAATTTAAGTCGCACGGTATAACCCTCGATTACGAATATGCCGTGAAGTCATATCCCAAAGGAGACGAGAAAATCATCTTTTCATCAAAAAATTATAAAAACACACGCAAATTTGAGCATCAAACCCCCTTGTTTACGAACGACCCGGGATCGTTAAAGCCCAATTACCTGAAAGTATATTTCCCCGAAAGTAGAAAGCATTTCCTGAAATCGACCAGTTTCATGGTTTATCCTACTTTATTGTTGGTTACATTCATCATTGGCATTTTTGCTTACACCATTGTGATTATATTCAGGCAAAAGAAATTGTCGAGCATTAAAAACGATTTCATCAACAACATGACCCACGAGTTGAAAACACCCATTTCTACCATTTCACTAGCCTCGCAAATGTTGCGTGATAACTCGGTTAACAATACCGCAACGGCTGTTGAACGGGTTTCGGGTGTGATATTCGACGAAAGCAAGCGGCTAAGTATGCAGGTGGAGAAAGTTTTACAAATGGCCGTTTTTAACGAAGGGCGCCTGAAAATGAAATTTAAAAATTTCGATTTGCAGGAAGTGGTCTCAACCGTTGTTCAAAATTTTGAAATCAGGGTGCAATCGCTCCAGGGTAAAATAACTTTACAGGCTAATGCAACAAACCATACAATATACGGCGACCATGTGCATATCACAAATGTTTTGTTTAACTTGCTCGATAATGCCGTTAAGTACCGGAAAGAAGAACCTGAAATTATTGTAAAAACCGAAAACAGTAAAGGAACAATCGAAGTTGTTATTGAAGATAACGGTATTGGCATTGCACGCGAACACCAAAAACACGTTTTTGAACGTTTTTACAGGGTGCCTACAGGCAATGTGCACAACGTAAAAGGATTTGGGCTGGGATTACATTATGTGTATAAAATTATTGAAGCCCATAAAGGGACGATAAAAGTAGAAAGTGCATTAAATAAAGGAACAAAATTCATAATCAACATTCCAATAAAGAACTAAACCATGGATGCAAAAATTAAAATACTCCTGGCCGAAGATGACGAAAATCTGGGCTTGCTGTTAAAAGAGTATCTCATTGCCAAAGGTTACGATACCGACCTTTACCCCGATGGCGAAACAGCCTATCACGGTTTTATGCGAAACCATTATCACTTGTGCCTGCTCGACGTTATGATGCCTAAAAAGGACGGCTTTGCCCTTGCCAAAGATATACGGATGGTGAATGCCGATATACCCATTATTTTTCTCACCGCTAAAAATCTGAAGGAAGATGTTATTGAGGGCTTTAAACTTGGTGCCGACGATTATCTGACCAAACCCTTCAGCATGGAAGAACTGATTTTCCGCATTGAGGCCATTCTGAGAAGGGTAACGGGTGATGTTCAAACCAACGAACAAAACATTTTCAAAATCGGAAAATACAACTTCGATGTGCGCAAACAGATCCTTTCGCACGATAATGTTGAAGTTAAACTCACTACCAAAGAATCGGAATTGCTGCGACTGCTGGTCTCGAATGCCAACAAAGTGCTTGAGCGGAATTACGCGTTAAAAGCCATCTGGATTGACGACAACTATTTTAATGCGCGTAGCATGGACGTATACATTACAAAATTACGCAAGCACCTGAAAGACGATCCCAATGTCGAGATCATTAACGTGCACGGGAAAGGGTATAAGCTTATAATGTAGCTTATTCTCCTTCAACCGGTTTTTCTTTCTTTTTAAACCGTATTTCGAGCGGAATTTTATAGATAAGCGAATAATTGATGCCCATGTTTGTGCTGTTTGCTGCTCTGCCATAACCGGGTATGCCATAAGGCGCCATGGTATTGTCGGTGGTTGCACCAAGTTTGATTTTTACCTGTGCCGACCACCCCAGGTGAAAATTATTGAACAGGTGGGTGCGCATTCCTAATCCAATTTCAAACCAGTTAGCCACCAGCCAGTTGTTCCCAATATTGCCTCCCGCATAATCACCCCATGCCGGATTTTTCACTGTAATGTTTTCGGCCTTGTGCGCAAAAGTGGTAAATGCATACCTCAGCCCGATAAACATTTTGTCGTTGGGTAAAACATCGAGGTGTTTGCCAAAGTTGTAATCGACGCCAAGCCGGGTATATACACCCGAGGCATGATAATCGTAAAGTGGCTTTGAAAAATCGAAGGTTTCCGAGCCGATTTCAACCGCCCCGAACATATTTTTGAGAATTTCGTAATCGGCAGAAAATTCCCATCCGTAGCGGGTTGTGTCGATAAAAGGCACAACAATTTTTGAAAGGTCGGCACCTACCGATAAGCCCCTCTTGTATGGTTTTTGAGCCGGGCTTCCCAGCCAGGAAACGATCAGTAAAAAGCTAAAAATATATTTTAATGTTTTCTTCCTCGCCATATTCTATTAATGATTTTCTGATCCACAGTGAGTCAACGTTGTTGTGGGTGTATTCTGCACCCGATATTTCAAAGAAATGAACAAAACCACATTCGTGTGAAACAAGGTGCAGGTTTTTTGTGTGATAAAAAACAAGCGTATCGGATGAAAGTGAATCGAACCGGAAGATAAACATCGACGAATCATCAATCATCGATAACGGAAGTTGAACAGCACCAACTGCACTGCCCGTTTCGTTTAGCAGGCTGCTGTCGGTATTTGCACTTGCAAATACGTCAAGCGAGTTGAAAAGGGTGTCGGTTAGCTCGCTTCCGTCGAAGTAGTAAAAACCGCAGTTCATGTAAACGCCTTCGTATTCACACCGGGGTGTTTCACATGCAAAAAAGGATGCTAACAAAACCGAAAAAACAAATGCCCTCACGTATGGGCGGTTATTGTGCTTCATTATGGATGCTTTTTCTGTATAACGTCACAAACATACAAATTAGTTTTTATTCTGATGGCTAACGTGCATAATGGAGCCCGTTGTTTATAACTTGTTTTGGGTTGAATGCGGTTTTGTGTTTATTTTGAGAAAAAATTGAATTTATGGTTGAGGTTTGTGCGTTGGCATCGGGCAGCAATGGGAATTGTTATTATGTTGGGAATGAAGAACAGGCAATTCTTTTTGATGCTGGTATTAATTGCAAGCAAATGTTGTTGCGCATGGAAGAGAAAGGGCTGGATCCCGAAAAAGTCAAGGCTGTTTTTATTTCACACGAACACATCGATCATGTAAGGGGCGCACGGGTTTTTTGCAACAAGTTCAATATACCGGCATTTTTCACGCCCGGCACATATTATCATGTTTCATCGGGCAACAGGCCCCGGTTGTATCGTTTTATCAGGTTAAACAGCTCGCTGAAGTTGGGCCCTTTCGCGATTTTTTCATTTGCCAAAAACCACGATGCTAACGAGCCGTGTAGTTTCAGGGTTGTAATTGCGGGCCATCACATTGGGGTAATGACCGATATTGGCTCGCCAACTGAACTGCTTATTCAGCACATGCAACTTTGCAACATTCTTTTTCTTGAATCGAACTACGATGAGAAAATGTTGTGGGAAGGACCGTATCCATGGCCATTGAAAAAGCGCATCGCATCGGGAATGGGACACCTCTCGAACATACAGGCGCTTGAGCTGGTTACCAATTTTGCCAACGGTAATTTGCACACCCTGTTTTTATCTCACCTTTCGGGCGAAAACAACACACCCGATATTGCCTACAAAGCTTTCGAAACACTTCACAAGCAATACAAAATTATTAAAACATCGCGATTTGCTGCCGGCGATGTGTACCGGTTTTAAGTTGCTGGGAGCTGGTAGCTGGTCGTTTTGTTCTGATCGCTTGTATGTCTACTTATTAATTCTCAACCTCAATCTTAGCCTCAACCTGCTGCAACGAAGGAGCAGTCCCGGTTTATCGGAAACCGTACACCTACCCCCTATAAATTGGAAACCCCCCTTCCGACCGGAGCCGAAAGGGGGAAACCCCAAACTAAAAACGCCAATTGAAGAATAATTGACGGCGCAATATACAAACTTTTCAAAAAAAACAGGCAAATATTTTAACCCGATTTTGCCCGAATTAATGATTTGTTCAAATTATGAACATCTTTGATTTTTCATTTTTTGCCTTATCCGTTAACTTTGAGTTGCGTCAACCCGTAGTTATGGAAGCTGTTTTTAGGTTTTACGAAGAATTGAACGATTTTCTTCCTGCACACATCAGGAAGGTGCCTGTTCAATATCAATTCAGGGGTACCCCTTCAGTAAAAGATGCGATTGAGGCCATTGGCGTTCCCCATGTCGAAGTTGATTTGATATTGGTAAACAGCAAATCGGTTACTTTTGGTTATCAGCTTAACGACAATGACAGGATATCGGTTTACCCGGTATTCGAAACATTGAATATTGCCCCGGTAACGCACCTGCGGGCAAAGCCCCTGCGTAAAACACGTTTCATCCTTGATGTTCATTTGGGCAAACTGGCCAAATACCTCAGGCTTTTGGGGTTTGATACGTTGTACCGTAACGATTATGACGATCCGGAAATTATTAAAATCGCACTCGCCGAACACCGGGTTATCCTTACCCGCGATATTGGCATTCTAAAGGTAAAGGTTGTAACCCACGGGTATTTTATTCGCAGCCAGAAACCCCGCCTGCAATTGGCTGAAGTGTTGAAACATTTCGATCTACAGGGTGAAATTAAACCGTTCAGTCGTTGTGTGAAGTGTAACGGGAGGCTAAGTAAAGTTGATAAGAAGAGCATACTCAATCAGCTTGAACCGCTTACAAAAAAGTATTATAATACGTTTTTCCGCTGTACAGTCTGCCATCAGATTTTTTGGGAGGGTTCGCATTTTGCCCGCGTGAAAAAGTTTGTTGACAGCTATACAAAATGATTGGGTTTGTGGCCGGAAGCACCTATTTTATCTGCCCGGCACGAATTGTTTTATTGGGAGACAGGTTTATGGCAAAGTTTTCAACCAATATGCCGTTGTTTTCCTGTGGTTTTAGTTTAATCCAGCCAAGTAAATTGTTGTGTTTAAAACCGATATATTCATCTTCAATCGAAAAAGTTGGTCTTACACAACCTCCTTTCATCGACAAGATCAATTCGCTGCCCCAGTCATTGTCAAACGATATGGTATCCGTTTCGCCATAATAGCGGGCAACCCAGGGTTCATCGGGTGCGACTGCAATTGAATCTGAGCTGCTATTTCCCCTGATGTTGATGTCGTATGAATAAATGGAACAGTGTCCGCAATATTGTGTGGGTTCCCAGTAGCTGTGTGAAAGCCTTATTGTAAAATCCGCTGTTGAATCGTTGTTAACATCCAGGTTAATGGTTGTTACAGAATCGCCCGGGTTTGGGATATTTGCCCGGCAAACTCCGTGGTCCTGAATGCTGTAATACCTTACGGTATGTTTTGAAATGGGGGCATTAAGGTTGCTGAAAATGATTGCATCAGGAATGGTTTCGGGCTCGTCGTATGCTTCATCGCACGAAATGAAAAGCAGTAAAATTATTCCGGATAAAAAAAGTATGTTCCTCATTAATTTTTATAGTGTTTTTTGATAACGGCGATGAAAATTGTTTGTTGCTATTGCAGATACAAACATAATAAAAAATCACTGTTGTCCGGTAAAAATTTTAAACCCCGAAAATCCATTAAAATATATAGCTAATATCCTGATTATCATGTTGGGATAAAGCCCCTAATAACGATGGCTTTAGCCCAATTTTAATAATTTTTACCCGACACTACTGATAAAAAAGGGAGAACCCTTTTATTGATTCTCCCTCGCTGTAGCGGGGACAGTCCCGATGGGCTACCTATTTAATATGTTAGGCACAAGGCTTACAGAACCGAAAAGATGGTGATAAACTGAGAGAAATTTTGTTTTGCCAACACACACAAAAGAATACTGATAATTTTATATATTTGACTGATTTTGGCAAGTCAATCCATAGAAAGATGATAATAGGACAAAAACTAAGAGAATTAAGGGAAGGAAAAGGTTTACTTTTACGGCAAGTAGCTGCTGAATTAGAGGTAGATACTGCCTATATCAGTAAAATGGAGCGTGGCGAAAAGAATATTAAAAAGGAATATATTATTCTGCTTGCAAAATTGTATGATTGTGATGAAAATGAATTGGTCGCAATTTGGTTAGCTGATAAAATATTTGATGTTGTTAAAGACGAGTCAATGGCTTTAAATGCCATTGGCATTGCACAAAAACATTTAAAAAAATTAATATAGTTATCTCCTTATGGAAAACAAAAAACATATTGACGGTTTTCTTGCATTAGCAAACGGTTTGCGTTTTAAACTATAGGCTATAGTCGGGAAAAATGAATCAAAGAAGCAAAACATCATTATACTTACCATTGCTGGCAAAATGGATAAAAAGTTAATAGAAGAAAATGCAGAGCTAAACGAATTTGTTGAAGCTGCCGAAATAAGTATAAACGGATTAAGTTAATAATGAAGCTAAAAGAAATCATAAATCAACCCGAAGGCAGGCGTTTGGAATTTAAGGCACAAATGCCATCAAAAGCAGCACTTGCAAAAACAATCATTGCCTTTGCCAACGATGCCGGAGGGGAACTATATCTTGGTATTCAGGATAAGCCACGCGAGGTAACCGGGGTAGATGAAGAACAATTGATTGAACTGGAACGCCAAAAACAAAATATTTCTTTTGATAGCGAACCTGTCTACAAAAAAGAATTTGAACAATTAAAAACACAATCGATACAGGAGTTTTTTGCGGATAAAACAGGCGAAAAGCTTACAAAACAAGTTCTCTCAAAACTTGAACTTATTAAAGCAGAGCAAGGTAAAACTTTGCCTGTAAATGCCCTTGTTTTAATTTCGGATGATGATTTAGCACATCAATTGTTCCCATATGCCAAGATTGAATGTGCCAGGTTTAAAGGAACTATCCCCGGAAATTTCATCGACCAAAAAAGCATCACAGGAAATGTGGCATTGCAAGCAGAACAAGCCTATCAGTTTGTAAAGCGCCATACCTCTCAGGGAACTACAGACTATACAGGTGTTTACCGAAACGACAGGTGGGAGTACCCAATAATTGCCATCCGGGAAGTAATCAGAAATGCTGTGATTCACAGGGATTATTCCATGACAGGCAAAGATATTAAAATAGCCATTTTCGATGATAAAATTGAAATCACCAGTCCTGGCAAGCTCATGCCATCGGTAGATTACAGCGACATGGAATCAGGTCAATCCGATATCCGTAACAAAGTTTTAGCTCCGGTTTTTAAACGCCTTGGCATCATAGAGCAATGGGGCAACGGATTGAAACTAATGAACGAAGAACTCCAGGCCTATCCTGAAATAGAACTATCCTGGAAAGAGCCAGGCATTGCTTTCAGAGTTATCTTTGCTAATAAGGCTTTCCAGCAACAGCACGAGTTGCAGCAGGAATTGCAGCACGAGTTACAGCACGAGTTACAGCACGAGTTACAGCACGAGTTACAGCACGAGTCTTTATATAGTAAGGCTCTAAAAATCATTAATATTAAAACATCTTCCACTAAAGAACTTTCAGAAGCATTAGGCCAAAAATCAATCTCGGGACAATTAAAAAAAGTTTTAGCTAAACTATTAAAAGATGGTTTAGTGGAATGGACAGAGCCTGATGCTGCAAAGAGCTCAAAACAGCAATACAAAATAACTCAAAAAGGAAGTCTATTTTTAAATTTTATTGAAAGTGAAAAATAAAATTCATCACATATCAGGCAAATCATTGACTTATAAGTTTAACAAAATGAGAACTCAACAAAATATATGTCTTAAATTTTTTTTAAATCTGTTATTGAATAACATATTCACAAGACCATGTTGGGACCAAGTAAGGACTAAGTTGGGACTGAGTTGGAACCAAGTCGGCATTAAGTTGGCACTAAGTTGGAATCTTGTTTGTCTATGAGCTGGCAAAGTAAAATATATTACAAATATCGTTTAGATGAACCTGTGGTTAAAATCGTCTCTGATAATACAGGCTTATTAATTTCAGATTCATTTTTAAGCTTTCTCATATCAGAACATAAAAGCTATGCGATTATTAACTCTGCATCGGAAATCATAAAAGAGCTTTCGAAAGTAGAAATTGTTATACTCGGGTATAAGTTAACAGTACCTAAATTTATTAAAGATAAAAACGAAGTATTTGAATTTAGCTATTCAGATATTCCCGTAAACGGCACTCCAAAATTATTATCTAATATATCTGTAAGTGAGCTTATTAACTTGCTTGATTATATAGATGCCGAAGACTTGCATGCTGGAATTACAGAAACCAATCTTTCAGGTTTATTAGATAAAGCCGATAAAAAAGCAGATCAACAGGCTTTAATGGATTTTTGTAATTCAATCGTTAAACAATTTGAAAAAGAACTTTCTTGGAATAGTATATCAATTATAGCTAAAAACTGGGCGCAGCTTCAATACCAGAGTTACTTGTCAAATGATTTTAGTGTGTTAGATATTGTAAATAAGATTGATTCATATTGCAATACATATTTTGAAACTTCTAAATGGCAGGAAATATTTTATGCTCCGGTATCCAACCCTCGTACAGTAGATAAAATAGCAGGCAAAATCAAACACGATAAACATAAAAAAAATGCCTTACTCTGTTTTGACTGCATGGGTCTACCGGAATGGTTATTACTAAAAGAGTACCTAACAGCATTAAATCTTTATTTCGAAGAATCTGTAATTTGTAGTCTTACTCCCTCAATAACTTCAATTGCCCGTAGTGCTATTTATGCCGGAACATACAATGTGTACGATAAAAAGAATCCAGGTCAATATACAGAGGAAAAAGATTTTAAAGCAGCATTTGGACAAGAAAATACAACGTATTTAAAAGAATCAGACTATAATACAAAAGACGTATTAATTGGATATAATACAGTAAGCATCCTCTTTAATTTTTTCGATGATTTATGCCATTCAACCCATATTCAATCTTCTAATGTTAGTAAGTTTGGATATTACAACAATGTAGTTGAATACTTGAAAAACAGTAATGTCCGTGAAATTATTTCAGATTTATTGGAAGAGGATTACGCTATTTATATATGTTCCGACCACGGCTCAACAATTGCAAAGGGAAATGGAAAGAAAATTGACAAATATCTTCATGATAAATTTGCAAAACGAGGTACGGTAATAGCCAAAGAATCTTCCGAATTAATTGATTACAAAAAAATTAGAATTCCATTTATTGATGATAGATTGGTGGTTATACCTGATAGTCGGGAAATGTTTGCAGGAAAAGACCAGTACGAAATAAATCATGGAGGAATATCAATCGATGAAATGCTGGTGCCATTTATTAAAATTAGTAAAGAATAAGAATTATGTTAGGATACGATAGACCATTAAAACCGGAATGGATATACAAATCATTAAAATTGGTAGAACCGGGTAAGAAGCCTACTGAATTTTATGATGCGTATAATGATATTGCTGTTGAATTAACAGGTAAAGATGGTAGAAGAAAGACAAGGACTGTTTTATTTAGAACATTTATTTACAGCTTTCAGGATAGCCAATCCCTAATAGAAGATAACATACTAATAGAGTTATCAAAACAAAATGATTTCGATTACATGAAGCCTATATACATGGCAAAGTTCATGCTCGATTATGAAGTATTAGCACATTTTACAAAAGTATTCTTTCAAATCTTCGACCCTTCTCAAACCATAAGTACCAAAGCAATAACTGCAAAGATGGTTGAAAAATTTGGGGATTTGGAAATTGTAAAACGTTCCACAAGAGCATTTATAAAAACATTAACCGATTTCAAACTAATAGTAAAAGAAAGTCAGGATACATTTCATCAATTGCCAAAGAAAGAATTAAATGACGAGCAAATAAAAGATATTATAAATCTGTATTCAATTTGTCAGCACACTAAGCAATTAAACCTTAAATCAATTGATATTCCAATTTTTGCATGGTATAAACTGGATAATCTAAGTAAAACTGCTCAAAAATTTCATTCACGCGATTGGGAATATGTTGTAGGAAGTAATAGAGAATTGATTATGATAAAATGAAGAAAGCAGCCCACACCGTCACTTCGCTTTAACTGCCTACTCTGATAACACAATAATCGGTAGTAGGTTTGTGTGTAAGCGATTGATAATAAATAAATCCCAGTGTCTTACACCCAATATGCGTAAGCCGGGGGATGTGGGTAATTTAAATAAATGATAACGAAATTTACAGGCATGAAAAAGAATCAATCAAAGAAAAAGAAAAGTTTGGCCGATGAATTTAAAGAGGCTTCACAAAAAGCCCGTGAAGAATTGGCAAAATTGCCCCCGGATGAACAAAAGAAAATAATTGAAGGCCAAAGAAGCTTAATGAGAAAATGGAAAAACGTACCTTACTATTAATGTAAGTCCGGGTTTTTCCCTTCACATTTACAGCCTTTCATAATCCATAAAAAAGTGGATAAAAAGTAAAGAATAAACCCTAACCCTATAACCAATATAAAAAACCCTGAAATTAATTTCCCTAATATCGAAAGTAAAAAACTCATGTAAAGCCCTTTTTTTCAAAGTTAACGAAAAACATTAATTACATCCTTTATCCTTCAAAATTTATTTTATATGGCTTTGATTTCCCACAAATAAACCTCAACTTTGAAACAAAGCAAGATTGAAAACGAACACATTGAAACAACTTAAAAAAATAAAGCGGTTTAAACAAAAGCTACAATAATGTATTTTCATTAAAGAGCCTGTTCAACCCGAACGGGCTTTTTGTTTTATTAAAAAAATAGCCCCAAAATTTGGGGCTAAGATGGGGCGTTTGGACTATATCCGCACACCTAAAAAATGACTTTTTGAAATATTTTGACCACGAAACCGACCACAGAAAAACCCAACTAATTAATAATCAATTGGGCTTTGTAGCGGGGACAGGACTCGAACCTGCGTCCGCCAGCCGGCGGATATGAGTCCGACGGGCTAACTTTTGGATATAATATTGTGAATAAATTCGCGTCCTTTAGCCGATTTGAGCTGTTTTTCCCTGCGCATAGCTTTTGTTTTATTTTCAAAAGTTTCAAGGTGCACCAATTTCCAAGGCATGAAACATCTGGTCCATCCTTTATTTTTAGGGTGGTTATGTGCCAGTAACCTTCTGTCAATGTCAGAAGTAAAACCGATATAAATTTTATCGTATTTTTCGGAATAAATAACGTAAGTGTAAAACATAACAAAAAAGGGAGAACCCTTTTATTGATTCTCCCTCGCTGTAGCGGGGACAGGACTCGAACCTGCGT
>JAIOZY010000062.1 GCA_021740385.1 Prolixibacteraceae bacterium
CAGGGAAGAGCGCTATAAAAACTCGTTATTCCCTGAATTAAAGGGGGCTTACTTTTGAAAAGTAAAAATATCACATCTGTAAATCAGATGGTTAAATTAAAAAAGTAACTAAAATCCGGTTTTACCGGACAACAATGAATAAATATAAAAGATACAAGACAATTTAGGTCGTTTCTTACCTGCGGAAGTAAGTACCTAATGTTTTTGACTGCGTTGAAATTTTAGCTAAAACAATTTTTTTTTGCATGCCTTCTGGAAAAACTTTTGTGAAGTAAAATTTAAAAAATAACACTTTAAAAAATGAAAATCCTAATCACCAGCACCGCCGGCTTCATCGGCTTCCACCTCGCCAAACGCCTCCTCGAACGCGGCGACACCGTAGTCGGCATCGATAACATCAACGACTACTACTACGTCAACCTCAAATACGCCCGCCCTGTGAAATAAAATCGAAGATTTTATTTCACAGGGCCCGTTTGGCAGAGACAGGCATAAATCGAGATGCAGAAAACTGGCACACCAAGATACAGAGCACCAAATACCCCAAATACAGCTTTATGCGCATGAACCTCGAAGACCGGGAGCCGATGGACCGGTTGTTCGAAGAAGAACACTTCGACAACGTCTGCAACCTCGCCGCCCAGGCAGGGGTGCGGTACAGTCTGAAGAACCCCCACGCCTACATCAACAGCAACATCGTCGGATTCATCAACATCCTCGAAGCCTGCCGGCACAAAAACATCAGGCATTTGGCCTACGCCAGCTCCTCAAGTGTTTACGGCAACAACACCAAGATACCACTCAGCACCGGCGACAGCGTAGACCACCCCATCAGTCTTTACGCTGCCACCAAAAAAAGCAACGAGCTGATGGCCCACACCTATAGTCACCTCTACGGCCTCCCCACCACCGGACTCCGGTTCTTCACCGTTTACGGACCCTGGGGACGCCCCGATATGGCCCTCTTCCTCTTTACTAAAGCCATCCTCGATGACCAGCCCATAAAAGTCTTTAACAATGGCAATATGGTGCGCGACTTCACCTTCGTGGACGACATCGTAAAAGGCGTCATCCGGGTAATTGACACCCCCCCTGGGATATCAGACAAAAAAGAACCGGATGTGTCCATTAGTAATACAGCGCCCTATAAAGTCTATAACATTGGAAATTCATCGCCCGTTCAGTTGATGAAATACATTGGAGCCATCGAAAAATCCTTAGGTAAAGAAGCCCGTAAAGAATTCCTCACCATGCAACCCGGTGATGTATACCGCACCTAAGCCGACGTCAACGATCTAATGGAAGATTTAGGCTACAAACCCAATACGCCGGTGCAAGTGGGAATCAAAAAATTTATAGAATGGTATAAAGGGTACTTTAAGCCATAAACGTCTAGACTAATAAACTTAACCCCAATCCCCCTATATAAACCGAAAAAATAATAACTTAAAATACACCACATGCTTAACGAAAAATCAATCTTAATTACCGGAGGAACAGGTTCATTCGGTAAGATGTTTACCAAAATGATCCTCGAAAGATATCCCGATGTAAAACGACTGGTCATTTATTCCCGGGATGAACTAAAGCAGTTCGAAATGTCTCAGGTGTATCCCAAAGAAAAATTCCCACAGGTACGTTTCTTCATTGGTGACATTCGCGATGGCGAACGCTTCAAAAGAGCCTGCGAAAACATTGATGTAATCATACATGCAGCCGCCCTCAAACAGGTTCCTACCGCCGAGTACAATCCCATGGAAGCCGTAAAAACAAACGTGATGGGGGCAGAAAATGTTATCAATGCGGCATTGGATACCAATGTGAAAATAGTTGTGGCATTATCCACCGACAAAGCAGCGGCACCAATTAACCTTTATGGAGCAACAAAACTGGTTTCCGATAAACTGTTTATTGCAGCCAACAACATTAAAGGGAAACGCGATTTACGCTTTTCTGTCGTACGTTACGGAAATGTAATGGGCTCGCGTGGTTCGGTAATTCCTTTTTTTATGAATAAAGCCAAAAATGGAAACGTACTGCCCATTACCCACAAGGATATGACCCGCTTTAAC
The DNA here is from genome assembly GCA_021740385.1 of Prolixibacteraceae bacterium. Taxonomy (GTDB): domain Bacteria; phylum Bacteroidota; class Bacteroidia; order Bacteroidales; family Prolixibacteraceae; genus DAIMEA01. Next base: position 2,073 of record JAIOZY010000062.1, read on the forward strand.
ATCTCTTTGGAAGAAGGTGTGGAAATGGTGTTGTGGGCCATTGAAAACGCCATTGGCGGAGAACTGTTCGTTCCCAAAATCCCGTCCTATAAAATTGAAACCGTAGCCAAAGCCATTTCTCCCAATGCAAAGCTCGAAGATATTGGCATCCGCCCCGGAGAGAAACTGCACGAGGAAATGATAACCGCCAGCGATTCATTCAATACCATTGAATTTGATAAGTACTATGCCATTTTGCCCACCGATGCAAACAAGGAAAAATACCTTAAACATTTTAATGCCTGGGAAGTGGAAAAAGGATTCACCTATAATTCAGGAACAAATAAAGAGTGGGAAACAGAAGAAACCCTACAGGAAAAAATAAAGAAATTTGTAGATCCTGATTTTAAACCGGTTGAATAAAGTCATTAGGTAGTCATTGGTAGTCATTCAATTGTCATAAGGTAGTCATCTAATAGAAATATCATGAAATTGGAGGAGTTGAGAGTTTATCAAATGGCCATGGAAATGGGTGAAGATATTTGGCAAATTGCCATTAAATGGGATTACTTCACCAAGGATACTATTGGGTAACAATTAGTCCTTGTATCTGACTCTATCGCTGCAAATCTTTCTAAAGGATTTGGTAGATATCACTATAAAGAAGCGAAAAACTTTGGTTATTATTCACGCGGTTCGCTCTATGAAACCAAAACCTGGCTAACAAAAGCAAATAACCGAAACCTCATTTCTGATGTTGAATTTGAAAACTTTATGACTAATATTGATACTATCGGAATAAAACTCAACAACTACATCAGCTCCATTGGGAAAAATGCCAAACAATGACAATGAATGACAACAAATGACGCGTTTAATGTCGCGAAGCAAATGACAATCTAATGACGTGCGAAGCACAAAATAACGTGAAACAAATGACCATAAATGACGCGCGCAGCGCATAATAACGTGAAACAAATGACAAACAAACCAATCCCTTACGGACGTCAAAATATAACACAAAAGGATATTGATGCTGTTGTTGAAGTATTGAAATCGGATTACTTAACCCAGGGGCCACAAATCGCAGCATTTGAAAAAGCATTTGCAGAATATGTGTGTAGCAAATACGCAGTTGCCGTGGCAAATGGTACTGCAGCGCTTCACCTTTGCACAATTGCATTGGGAGTTCAACCGGGCGACATAGTTATAACCACACCCATTACATTTGCAGCTTCCGCAAACTGTGTCCGGTATGCAGGTGGCGATGTAATTTTTGCGGATATTGATCCGAAAACGTATTTGCTTGACCTAAATAAAGTAGAGGAAATATTAAAAAAAGAAAAAAACGTAAAAGGGTTCATTCCTGTTGATTTTGCTGGACGTGCAGTTGACCTGGAAGCATTGCGAAAACTGGCAGATCGATACAACTGCTGGATAATTGAAGACTCCTGCCATGCACCGGGTGGTTACTTTGAGGATTCTGAAGGACAAAAACAACTTTGCGGCAACGGACAGTTTGCCGACCTCGCCATCTTTTCTTTTCACCCGGTAAAACACATTGCTGCTGGCGAAGGTGGAATGATTACCACAAACGATGAGAAACTTTATAAAAAACTCCTAACCCTGCGCACCCACGGCATTATTAAAGATGACGCCAGCTTCAAAAATTCAGTTGATATAGCTTATGGAAAACAACTTGAAACTTTAAACTTTAAACCTGAAACTTTCCCCGGTTGGTACTACGAAATGCAGTATCTCGGGTATAACTGCCGCCTAACCGATTTCCAGGCTGCCTTGGGAAACTCACAACTAAAGCAGGCCGATGAAGGTTTGAAACGGAGAAATGAAATCGCACAAACCTATTTCGATACATTCAAAAGCAAACCGTTTATCAAAGGACAATCCGGTGTTGTGGAAGGACACGCATACCATTTATATGTTGTTGAAGTTGAAAACCGGAAAGAACTTTATGAACACCTGCGGGCAAACAACATTTTTGCTCAAATTCATTACGTGCCGGTTCACCTGATGCCTTACTATAAACAATTTGGCTGGAAAAATGGAGACCTCTTGGTAGCGGAAAAATATTACAGCCAATGTATTAGTTTACCCATGTTTCCTACGCTAACCAACAAAGAACAGGAATTTGTAATAAATTGTATCAACAATTTTTACAACAACAAATGACGCGAAGAAAATGGTCAATTCAGTGACACTCAAGTTGCAGGAATGAAATGAACTGTGACTTGTAAGTGGAGCTAATCCCGAGAGAGAAGCGACTCGGGATGACCAATGACAATCTAAAGGATGCAAAGCAAATGACAAGCGCCATTTCCAAAATAGGCCTCGGAACCGTTCAGTTTGGCATTCCTTATGGAATTACCAACAAATGCGGCCAAACAACTCCTGAAGCTGAAGTTACGCTGATTCTTAACTATGCCAAAGAAGTTGGAATTGACGTTTTGGACACCGCTTCGGCCTATGGTAAAAGTGAAAAAGTATTGGGCAAAAATGATTTATCTAGTTTTAAAGTAGTATCCAAATTTTTACTGCAAAACAGCGAAAAATGTCTTTCAAAGCAATTCCGGGATAGTTTAGCTAATTTAAACACAAAAACGCTTTATGGATATATATCCCACCGGCCTTTGGAAATTGCAAACAACCCAGAACTATGGGAAGAATTAATTCAGTTGAAAGAGCAAAAATTGATTGAAAAGATTGGTTTTTCATTTGATGAGGTTCACGAAATTAAAAACATTCTTTCGCTGGATTTAACTCCCGATATCATTCAGGTACCTTACAATTATCTCGATAACCGTTTTGAACCCTTTATGAAGGAGTTGAAAAGTAAGGGTTGCGAAATACATACGCGTTCAGCTTTTTTGCAAGGGCTTTTTTTTAGTGAAACAAACAAATTAAATGATTTCTTCAATGATGTAAAATCTATTATTCAGCAATTGCAAGATTATGGCAATGCATTACCAAGTTTGCTTTTAAAATATTGCACCGATAAACCCTTTATTGATAAAGTAATTTTCGGTGTAAATACACTAACTCAACTAAAAAGTAACATCAACAATCTATCCGTTTTAAACGCATTACCTTTGAAAACTCAAACGATAGATGATTCAATTTTAATACCATCAAAATGGCCGAAATAACTGAAATATTTAATCTTAAAAATAAAAATGCAATTGTAACCGGTGGCTATGGGCATTTGGGGAAAGGAATGGTAGAATCCCTTTTGACATGTGGATGCAATGTTATTGTAGCAGGAAGATCAAAAGAAAAGTATATAAAAGCTTTTGCCAACGACACTGAAAATAACATTCATTTCCAGGACATTGACATTATGAGTTCTGAAAGCATCGAAACCTGCTTTTCCGAAGTTCATAAAAGATTTGGCAGTATCGAAATACTTATCAATAATGCGCACAGTGCCAAAGGAAATTCACAGGAAAACATGAGTGATGAAGATTGGAATTATACAATGGAAGGCGTTGTCGGCTCCACATATAAGTCAATTCGCGCAGTTATACCTTATATGAAAGAGCAAAAGTCCGGAAAAATCATAAACATTACTTCCATGTATGGAATAGTAAGCCCCGATTTTGAAAGCCTTTACATGGGTGACAATTGCGAAAAATACACCAATCCGCCACATTATGGTGCTGCAAAGGCTGCCATGATTCAACTCACAAAATACTATGCGGTTTTACTCGGCAAGTACAACATTTATGTAAATGCAATCTCGCCGGGTCCTTTTCCTAAAGAAATAATTCAAAATGAAAATCCGGAATTCATAAATCGTTTAAAAAATAAAAACCCGCTCAAAAGAATTGGAAAGCCCGAAGATTTGGCAGGTATTATTGCACTGCTGAGTTCACCGGCATCCGATTTTATTACCGGACAAACCTTTCAAGTAGATGGAGGATGGACGATATGGTAAATAATCCATACATAATAATACAGGCAAGAATGAACAGTGAAAGATTGCCTGGTAAAGTAATGATGAAAATTGGTGGTAAACCTCTCATAGAAATATTAATTAACCGATTAAAAAAATCTGGCATCCCTATTCTACTTGCAACATCTGCAAATAAAGAAAACGACTGCTTAGTTGACTTTGTTGAAAACTTAGGTGTAAAAACATTCAGAGGAAGCGAAAACAATGTCTTGGAAAGGTATTACCTGGCAGCCAAAAATGTACATGCCGACCTTATTATAAGGGCAACTGGCGATAACCCATTAATGGATGGCAATATTATTAAAAATGCCTATTCATTTTATTTAGCTCAACAAAATAAGCGGTTATTTTTATCCATAGGTTTGAGCCAAACTTTTCCTCTGGGTATATCTGCTTCTTTTTTTTCATTCAACTTATTGCAAGAAGCCTATAATAACGCAACTCTCCCTGGTGAGTTTGAACACGTAACCCCATACTTGTTTAACAATGACCCCGGAGACATCACAGTTAAGCCATTTGCTGGAAAGATGAAAAAATATGATTATCGGTTAACAGTTGATACTGTTGAAGATTTTGAATTGCATAAAATTCTAATTGAAAAGTACAATTGTGATAAGATGAATATTTATGACATTATAAAAGTGCTTGATAACAATCCTGAAATTGCCAATTTAAACAGACGGGTAAAGCAAAAAAAATGGGATGAGTAAAAGCTTAAAAATCAAATGTGTATACAGTTCAATAAAAAACGCTCACAGGATTTACTGGATGAAATTTGATACTGATTTAAAAGGAGACAATAAATTTGGTTTTGAAATTTCTGAAAACTACGTTCAAGATATTGACACTGAAGGAGACTGGAAACTGGCTGAACTGAAATATAAATCTTTGAAATAATGAATATTTTAATATCCTCTGCTGGAAGGCAAGTTTATCTTGTAAGTGCATTTAAAGAAGCATTAGTTAATAACGGACTTGTTTTTGTGGCCGATTACAACAACAATGCACCAACTCTTGGAGTAGCTGACCATTCCTTTAATTCTCCTCTTTATGAATCAAAAAAATATATCCCCTGGCTCTTAGACGTTTGTAAAACACATAAAATAAACCTTCTTATTACACTTAATGTCGATGAATTATTAATTCTTGAATCCCAAAGAGAATCGCTAAAAAAAATTGGTTGTTTTTTATTGGGTGGTGATTTAGCAACTATAAAAATGACGTATGACAAACTTGCCCTAAGTGAGTTTTCAAAAAAAAATGGATTAGACACCCCTAAAATATATTCAAAGGATGATTTGCATTCAAAAAATAATATTGTTTTTCCACTAATAGTCAAACCAAAATACGGAAAAGGGAGCCGAGGTCAATTTATTTTAAAATCTTTCAATGACTTACAGAACTTTATTAAGAAAATGGAGGATGAAAATGATAAAAATGAAACATACATCTATCAGGAGTTTATAAATGGTGATGAATATGGATTAGACATTATAAATGATTTTCATTCAAAATATGCTGGTACTTTTGTGAGAAAAAAGTTTTCGATGAAGAATGGAGAAACATTTGAAGCTATAACTCAATCAAAAGAAGGATGGCAAGAAATTGCTCAAACACTGAGCCGAAACCTTAAGCATCAGGGCACTGTTGATGTAGATTTTATGGTTCAAAACAATAAAAAATACTTAATTGATATCAACCACCGGTTTGGTGGAGGTTATATTTTTAGCCATGTAGCAGGCGCTAATCTTCCTCGCACTTTTTTATATTGGTTGTTGAATTTTACAATTGATGAAAAGTGGCTAAATCCAACTCCAGGGGTACACAGCCGTCGAGACGACTTGAGTGTAAAAGTAATTTAAAACAGACAATGAGAATTGCATTTTTAACAGAAGCTAGCACAAACATTGGATACGGTCATTTATACCGTAGTATCGCTTTGGCTCAAGAATTTATTTCAAACAAATATGAAGTAGATTTTTATTGTAATGGCAATCTTCCAGAACAAATTATTAAAGAAACTCTTATAAAAATAATTGTTTTTGAAAGCACGGAATTTAAATCTTTTTTTCAAAACTACAGTTTGGCTGTAATTGACGTTTACAAGAATTCATGGACAAATTATCAATGGATTACTCAGCTTTCAGGCATAAAAACCGCAAGTATAATAGATTATGCATTTAAAGAATTTGCAATATCAACCGATTATATTTTTCAAATAGGTTTTCAGGAATATGGATTCAAGGAGACGATAAAACAAAACGAAAACTGGAATATTTCAAAAATCTACTCAGGTAATGATTTTTTTATTTTTAGGGAAGAATTTAAAAAAGTAAGGACATTTGAGGTAAAAGAGAATGCACAAAGAATTCTTGTTTCAATGGGAGGAAGCGACCCGTATAAACTAACTGAGCAAGTTTCTAAAGCTCTTGAAATATTTGATAATTCATTGAAAATAAACTATATATTTGGTGCTGGTTTTTCAGAAAACAGAATAAAAAAGATTAATAAAATTCATAAAAATACAATTCATCAAATAATCTTTCATAAGAACACTAACAACATTGCTAACATCATGAATAAAATTGATTTAGCAATAATAAATGGAGGGAATACAAGATTTGAATTAGCCTTACTTGGAATTCCATTTTTATCAATTGCAATAAATAATTCACAATATGATATTTCTAAAAAAATTTCAACTGCAGGAATTGGTGAAGTTTTAGGGATTAGTAGTCACTTAAATATTAAAAAAATATCATTCAAAATTAATGAGTATTTGCAAGATTTTCCTAAAAGAAAAAAAATGTCCCAACAAATGAAATATACTTTCAGATTATCAACTAACTCAAAAATTGTAAAAATATTAACAAATAAACAATTATGAATTACGAAATACGGATTAGAGCATTAGAACCAGAAGATTACAAAATAACCATCAATTGGAGAAAGGAAGATGCACTTTGGGATAATTTTATTGGTGCGCAAAGATATGTCTCTTCTGATACTGAAAAAAGATGGATTGAAAATGCTATTATTGAACACGAAAAAGGTATAAGGTACAGATTTGCAATTATCTTAAAAGATACTAATATTTTAGTAGGGTTATTCACTATTTCAAATCTTGATTTTGTAAATAAAAACTGTGAAACCAGCATAATAATTGATTCGAAATATAGAAATAGTAATATTTTTTTTAGTGCACATGATTTAGTTCTAAATTATGCATTCCATCAATTAAACATGAAAAGGATTAATGCAAGGGTAATAGCAAATAATAAAGCATCTTTAATTGCCTGTCAAATGTATGGTTTTAAAAAAGAAGGTATATCAAGAAAAGCAGTCTATAAAAACGGCAATTATGTTGATGTAATATTTTTAGGTTTGTTAAAAGAAGAATTTAAAAAAGTGTAAGAAAATGAAAAAAGAAAAACTTTTAGAAATCATTAATACAATAAAAAAGAACAGAAATGAAGTTCTTATTAATAGTATTGATGAAACATCTGATTTAAGAAATGACTTGGGCATGGAATCTTTAGATTTAGCTGAACTCACAGTACGTATAGAAGCAGAATACGATATCGACATTTTTGAAGATGGTATTGTAAACACAATTGGTGAGATATTAAACAAACTGGAAAATAAGCGATGAGTTTTTTTTACGTAGATTTAAGTGTGAATCAATCTAAAACTTGGGAAAAACTATTTTTTGACCTTAAAGGCACAAAAAGATATAATAAGTATTGTCAGGACGCGGACTTTTACAATGTTTTCAAACAAATTATTCTTTCTCTGCTTTTAGGTGAAGAGATAGTTTTATTGGATGCAGATTTTAGCGAGGATGAAATTAAACGGTTAACAGCCAATTCTATTTATGAAACAGATGATATCCTTGTTAATAAACAATTAGAATCAATTGAATCGAAAGAGGATTTATTTCAACACTTGCGGCAAATCAATAAAGAATGGCAAATTACTCTGTATACTTCCGGGACAACAGGTTTACCCAAACGCATATCGCATTCATTTCAATCTATTACACGGTTTGTGAAAAAATCGGAAAACCACTCTTCAAATGTGTGGGGATTCGCATACAATCCTACACACATGGCAGGCATTCAGGTTTTCTTTCAGGCACTGTTAAACGGGAATCCAATAGTACGTTTATTCGGGCTGTCAAAAGAACAAATTTTTGAATCTATTTCAGAATTTGCGGTAACAAATATCTCGGCAACGCCAACCTTTTACCGCTTGTTATTGCCTAAATTTAATCAATATCCAACAGTCAAACGTTTAACTTCTGGGGGCGAAAAATTTGATGAAAAAACTACAAATGCTTTAAAGCAAATTTTCCCCAATGCAAAAATCACCAATGTATATGCATCTACTGAGGCCGGCACATTGCTTGCATCTAGCGGTAATAATTTTTTTATAAAACCTGAATTTAAAGGGTTAATAAAAGTTATAGAAAATGAATTGGTGATTCACAAAAGTTTAATGGGAAATTCCGATATATTCTCAGATGAATGGTATCATACAGGCGATATAGTTGAAATAATCTCTCAAAATCCGCTTAATTTTCATTTTATTTCCCGAAAAAATGAAATGATAAATGTTGGTGGATATAAAGTGAATCCACACGAAGTTGAAGAAGCTATTCGGGAGATTGACGGAGTTTCTGATGTGAGGGTTTTTGCAAAAAGCAATTCTGTACTTGGCAATATTATTTGTAGTGAAGTTGTAATAAACAATGATTCTTTGAATGAAAGTTTAATACGAAATCAATTACAAACAAAACTACAGGAATTCAAAATACCTCGATTGATAAAATTGGCAGATAAAATTTCAACTACAAGAACTGGGAAAATAAAAAGAAATTGACATGAATATTTTACTAACAGGTATATCGAAAGGTTTGGGAGTACAACTTGCCGAAAAGTTACTTTCAAATGGCCACAATGTATGGGGCCTTAGCAGAAGTAAATCAGAAAAGCTTGGGCAATTATTAAAAAAATATCCTAACCAATTAAAATGGTTATCTTACGATTTATCTGATACAAACAACATCCGAAACAAAATATTCAAAGAATGGATTGGTTTACAAACACCTCTGCATGGTTTTGTAAATAATGCAGCATTGGCTTACGATGATATCGTTACAAATTTAAACTTTGAATCCCTTGAAAAAATGTACAAGGTAAATGTTTTCACCCCAATGATGATTACGAAATATACTATTCGCCAAATGCTGTTGCATCACATCAAAGGTAGTATTATTCATCTTTCGTCTATTAGTGTACATACCGGATATAAAGGACTTGCCATGTATGCATCAACAAAAGGCGCATTGGAGGCCTTTTCAAAAAACACGGCACGAGAATGGGGCGAACTGGGAGTTCGCAGTAATTGTTTGGTTTCTGGTTTTATGGAAACTGAAATGAGTTCAACATTAACAGAAAACCAAAAAAACAGAATCTATAAACGAACATCATTAAAAAAAGCAACTGAAGTAGAATCCGTGGCCGAAACAATTATCTTTTTATTATCTGACAAGTCACAATCCATAACAGGTCAGAACATTCATGTTGATTCTGGAACTATATAATTGTTAAAAATGAAACAAAATAAAATCTTAATAATAGCCGAACTCTCAGCCAACCACAACAACGATTTTAACCTGGCAGTGAAAACCATTGAAGCAATGGCTGATGCAGGTGCCGATGCGGTGAAAGTACAAACCTACAAACCCGAAAGTTTAACCATCGATTCAAATACCGGTTACTTTGCCCCGCGAACTGAAGGTTTATGGAAGGGATACACTCCCTGGAAACTATACTCAGAAGCCGCCATGCCCTACGAGTGGCAACCCAAACTCAAAAAAATTGCCGAAGACCTCGGGCTTGTTTTCTTTTCCTCTCCGTTCGATAAAGAAGGAGTTGATTTCCTGGAAAGCATTGATGTTCCCATGTATAAAATTGCTTCTTTCGAAATAACAGATATCCCGTTAATAAAATATGCAGCATCCAAAGACAAACCCATGATTATTTCGACCGGGGTAGCTGATATTAAAGATATTGAGTTGGCAATTGAAACCTGCCTAAATGTCGGCAATAATCAAATTACTTTACTAAAGTGTACTTCAAATTACCCGGCCACCATTGAAGATGCTAACCTGGTAACGATACCCGATATGAAAAAACGTTTTGGGGTAAAAGTGGGCGTTTCCGACCATACCATGGGTAGATTGGCACCTACTGTGGCAGTTTCTTTGGGTGCTACCGTTGTAGAAAAACATTTTATTTTAGACCGCAAACTGGGTGGCCCCGATTCTGCTTTCTCCATGGAACCACTGGAATTTAAGGAAATGGTACAATCAGTCCGCCAGGCTGAAGCTGCTTTAGGCAACGTAACCTACGATGTTTCCGAAAACGATAAAAACCGCCGCCGCTCCCTCTTTGTAGTTAAAGACATCAAAGCCGGTGAACCCTTCACTGAAAAAAACGTCCGTTCCATTCGACCGGGTTATGGTTTGCACCCCAAATATTTGAAAGAGGTGATTTGTAAAGTGGCAAATGAAAATTTGGTGAAGGGAACACCGTTAAACTGGCAACACATCAAAAAATGACTATAAATCACTAGTGTCATGTCAACTTGAATATGTCTGTTTTATTTCGTAATTTGCCATCAAAAACGATGGTACGGTACAAAGTGACATTAACCAAAGAAGAGCACGAGGAGTGCAGAGATGTGTTGAGCAAAGGCAAACATAGTTCTCAGCGTTATCGAAATGCCTGTGTTCTAATAAATACAGACGAAGGGCCCTATGGTCAGAAGTTATCAAATGAGCAAATCGCACAGGTATTGCAGATTAATCCTAAGACCGTAGAGCGTGTTAAGCAACGCTTCGTCGAGGAAGGCTTTGATGAATGCATGGACCGGAAGCCATACCCGAGAAAAGGGCCGAAAAAGGCAGATGGAGATTTTGAAGCGCATTTGATAGCATTGAGCTGCAGTGAAGCCCCGGAAGGATACGCACGTTGGTCTTTACGGATGTTGGCAGACAAAATGGTTGAACTGGAATATACAGATAGCATCTCACATGAAACTGTTCGTCAGGTGCTAAAAAAAACGAAATCAAACCGTGGCGGGTCAAAGGTTGGGTGATCTCGCCCCTGGCAAATAGTGACTTTGTAGCCCATATGGAATCTGTATTGGATGTATATAAAATGCTTTATGACAAGCGATTTCCGGTTGTATGTATGGATGAGTCGCCGAAGCAACTGATTAAGCAGACTCGCATGCCAATAGCAAGAATGCCAGGACAGGATGCAAAAGAAGATTATGAATACTCCAGGCAGGGAATTGCAAACATATTTATTGCTAACGAACCTTTGAAGGGCAAACGATATATCAGGATCAAGAAAAGCAAAACAAAAAAGGACTGGGCCTACTTTGTCAGGTACATTGCGGATCAATTATATCCCAGAGCGGAGAAGATCCTGCTGATCATGGATAATCTGAATACTTACAAACCCTCTGCTCTGTATGAAACTTTTCCACCGGAAGAGGCCAAACGGATCTGGGATCGGTTTGAGTTTATCTATACCCCAAAACATGGAAGTTGGTTGAATATGGCTGAAATAGAACTCAATGTTTTGATGGGTCAGTGTCTAAACCGCAGAATTGACAACATAGCTGCCATCAGAAATGAAACAAAGGCTTGGGAGAAGGACAGAAATAACAAGAAGGCCAAGATTAACTGGCAATTTAAAACTGATGATGCACAGATAAAACCGAAAAGACTTTATCCGATAATATCATCTTGACATGACACTAGTGTACCGTTAAATGTTGCTGTTAATGAACAAGTTAGGAAAATCTTCGGATTGGGACTTCTCCGTCGATTTGCTAAAGAGTTCATTTAGAGGCACTTTCTTAAAAGGAGAAATGCCACATATTTGAGAGAATGAGTACAATGTTTGATCGATTTTCCACAATTTCTTGGCGATTGCCAGAACGAGATACATACATAGGGCTATCCAAATTTGACAATATTCCGCGTTTTGGCTGGTACCATAAAAAGACTTGCTTATAAGATGCTGCTTGATCCATTTGAAAAACAACTCAACTTGTCAGTGTTCCCGGTAGAGTTCCGAGATCGTAAGGGGATACAGCACAGTGTTATTGGTGATGAACCTGTAAACCTCGTTTGTAGCAAAGTCCTCATAGGTGACCATTCTAAGATGTTCCGGGTAGTGTCTACTCGATTTAGGTCCTGTAAGTTGGATCATTTCATCACTAATCACTCCAGACTGTATGTCAGTTGGCTCCGAGCCGACTATCTCAAATTGCATATTGTCCTTAGCGACAGTAACGAAGAACGCTTTTTGCCCATAAATCCTATTGAACAAACGGAAGAAGTCCACGTATGCTTTATCGACCACATAGATGGCAGCAGGCTCTATATATAACTGATCGAGGATATTGACATCGTGGACAGAAGCCTCCGTCAACCGCACGAAAACAGGGAGATTACCCCGCAGGTCCAACAAGGTATGCATCTTGATCCCTCCTTTGGTATCTCTGAACGTAGCCCATGGACACAGTTTCAGACACAGGCTGATTGTACTGCTGTCAAAGGCGTAAACCAGATTGTCGATATCGAGCCTAAAGTTTTTGTCATCCTGATACAATGGCCGAGCGATGTTCACAAGAACACCTGCAAAATCGGCATAGATCCTCCAGTTGCGGAGTTCGTTGGCTTTGGCAAGGGGATTCCTTGGAACAGCATGCCTGATCCCACAGTGGTAGAGTTTGCTGGATACTGCTTTAAGGTAGTTTTCGATGTCCCGATGACTGTCTCGCTTGGTAAGTTGGGCAAAGCACATTACATAAAAGTGATCCCTACATGTGAAATTGCGGACACGATGGTTCCCATTGTATTTGGAAACACATTTATCAAATTCATATTCAGGGATTACAGACATCAGCTGTGCAAAAACTGTTTTTCCGCTATTCATGGTGAAAATCGTTATGACTTCACCAAAAATGCAGATTTCAAATCGTTAAAAAATTTTATTCTTGTACCTTGTTTAATATTAAACTATTATATGGTCTCATTAAGTTTTAAACAGGACACAGGTGACTATTGAATGACAACAAATGATAATTAAATGACCATTGAATGACAACAAATGACAATATACTGAATCAATATAATAATGCCATCGAAAAAAACAATCAAATCCAACGTCATCCCTGTTAATAAACCATAGTTAGATGTAAATAATCAATGCCAAACAAAGTAGATTTCTTTAAAAAAGCGCTAAAGAACAAAGTATTTCATTACATTTTTAGTCGCTATGCAACTTATTTCATACAATTTATAAATTCATTATTTATTGCGGTTTATCTCGGCCCTTACTATTTGGGTATTTGGGGTTTTATTACGCTCGTTATTCAATATTTAAACCAAATAAATCTGGGTATATCGCATTCCGTAAATGCCCTTATTGCAATACATAAAAATAAAGAGTGGTACGTTAAAAAAGTTATTGGAACATCAATTACAATGTTGGCTGGTTTATCGCTGATTGTTATCCTGTTTTTTGCTGCCAATAAAATCTTCAACCTGGATATAGGAAGCAAGTACAACTTTTCAACTTATGCACCTGCTGTTGCAGCTATTGGTATATTGGCGTATTTCAATACGTTATTTAGTAATATCTTCAGGGTTTACGGAAAAGTGATTGAAATAGCAATCAACCAGTCGGCGTTTCCGGTTTTAATGCTTATCACTATTTTAATTTTTAGAGGCGAAAATTTATTATGGGCTTTGGTGGGGGCAAACTTTATAGCTTTTTTGCTTTCATTTATTTTGTATTTATTCAAAACTCCGGTAAATCTAAAACCACAATTTATTGGTCGTTTAGCCAAAACAATTCAATTAAAAGGCTGGCATCTTTTTATTTACAATACCTCTTTTTACCTGATCATCATTTCCACAAAATCATTTATTAGTGGGTATTACAGTGTAGAGGAGTTTGGTTATTTTACTTTTGCGTATGCCTTGGCAAATGTAGTTTTACTATTGTTGAAATCCTTTTCATTCTTAATTTTCCCAAAGTTATTAAACCGAATGGCTAGCGCAACATCCGATAAGGTATCAGAACTTTTGGAAATGGTGCGCGATATTTATATTACTACTTCACACTTGCTGGTTCACTTGGCCATACTTTTAATTCCCATATTAATTCTTTTTTTTCCTCAATACCACGAAGCCGAAAAGGTTTTCAAATTAACAGCGCTCACTGTAGTTTTATACTCCAATACATTTGGCTATTCGGGCTTGCTTATTGCTAAGCGAAATGAAAAAAGACTGGGGTATCTTGCCTTAATGGCACTTACTCTTAATGTTATTAGTGTTTGGCTTTTAATAAAAGTATTACAGGTCAACTTCGCCTTTGTTATTCTTGGTACAATGCTGGCGAATTTTATTTATATATTCTTGCTTACCTATATGGGCCGGAAAAAGTTGCAATTGAAAACTGATACAATCACAATTTTTAAGGATGTTTATTCCATTAGATTATTTATCCCATATTTTTTAAGCTTATTTTTGATAGTATTTCAGACAAAGAACATTTATTTTTCAATACCTCTATTTCTGTTTATATTTTTAAATCGTAAAATATTACCCAAAACTAAACAACTATTAAAGGCTCTGATTATAAATTCAAAAGTTATTAATATTTGATTGTCCGTCATATCGAATATTGATCTTCTCAAAATCTTAAACTCATGAAGGATATACAACTAAAAAAAAGAAATAGCATTAATGAAATAATACATGAACTTGAAAAATCTGACTTGCTATTTGATTTTTTTTCATTAATAGTTTCAGAATGGCACTTAGACAATTTAAATATCTTTTTACAACAAGAAAATTTGACAAGGGGAGTAATCATAATAACCCCACAATCAAATGTTAATAACAACACAAGATTTCGGCTTAATAAATCCAATTTTACCAATCGCGATTATTCAAATTGTGAGATATTTGTATTAAATGAACCAGTTTCTCAATTAAACCTAGAAAATTATCTATTACGTTTCTTCAGAAAAATGCATTCAGATAATCATTTGTTTTGTATAAGCCCGACGGATGTTAATCTTAAATTCCTTTCAAGTATTCCAATAAAATATAGCAATATCAACTATATAATAATTGACGAAGGTACAGGAAACTACCGTACACCCTTTCAGTTTAGGCTAAATACACAATTTAAAATAAAAAATAAAATACAGTTATATTTGGTTACTTACATAAAAAGCTTTTTTATGGAGTTTATAAAAAGAAATACTATAAGATGGACAAGAATTAATGTAACTAAAAAATTATTTTTCTTAAAAACTGTAAATGGTTTAATACCTAATCCCCAAATTAGTAAGTGCCTGTATAAATATTACATAGATAATAAAGTATTAAATATTAATGAACCAAACATAATACTTTTTAAAGATCTAAATGCATGGGAAGATAGTACGCTAATCCCTTTTTATAAAGAATTACTGGAATATTTAGTCTCTCTTGATATTAACATATTTATAAAAAGGCACCCTAATGACACAAAGGATTGGTTTGAGCAATTAATTACCCCCTATGAGAAAGTTAAGATTATTGATTATAATAGAAGCGGAGAGCAATTAATAGCTGACTATAAGCCTAAATGTATAATTGGTGGTCTATCTACGGTTATTTTCACATCACCTTTTATTTATAATATTAATACATATTCATTTATGCTTAAATATAAACTATTAGAAAGAGCGCCGCTTAAAATGAAAAAGTCTATTGATTTCTACTATGATCAATTTAAAAATTCAGAGCCCCATCTTACTTTTATTGAAAATTTTAATCAAATAAAAGTATCAATAGTTCGTTAAAGTTTTAAGCGGCTATAGTGCCGTATAATATAAGGTCCTTGACATAATTCTGATTTTTGATAGAGTGTGGACAAATACCGAACACGTCAAAAAAACGGTTAAGAATTAATGCGTTGTGGTTCATGGTTTTAATATCGGACATAGAAAAGGCTCCACGTTTCTCTTTTGGGATGCTCAACCAGTGGACTGTCTTGGCAATGTTGATAGAAGTTAGGGATGCATTGAACTGAAAGTGCAATTTTTTTCACTTCTGGCCTGTGAGTCATTCAGTCCTGTGTGTTGTTTACCATCACGGTAAAGGAACTCGATTTGGAAGCGGCTTTGATAATATTATAGCACATCCTTTGGATCCATATCCACATCGGTTGTGAAGTAAAGCTTATGGGTATCTTTCCCGACAGCCTTGAGGTACGTGACATGAACCAGTTTGATATTTCTTTTGAGGGCTTTGGAATAAACCAAGGCTGCATATACCGATTCCTCTTCATCATTATTTTCCTTCGGTGAGCTCGCAAGCTCGGTTCATTGAAAATCAATATTTTATGTTAAAGTTTAACGAACCATTCAAGTATAATACTTTATAACAAATCTTGTTATTCCATCATGCGAAAGATTAAAAAGCATAGAACACTTATTTTTTCATTCCCAAATAGTTTATTTTTGAGTTTATATTTGACTCTCGCTTTCATTTACTTATTTCAACCCAATGAAATAAAAACAATTATTCAATATACTTTGATACTAATTGGTATAAGTAGTTATTTTTTCACCAAAGGTAAAACACAATTTAACCTCTATGTTTTAATAATATTTATCCTATTTCTTTTCTCAATTAATTTTATTGGATCTCTAACCATAAAAAATTCATTGATTCCATCGGCTTTATTTACCTCAAATTATTTTTTAGCTCTTTTTCTTTTTAAAAACAAACATAAATCCGTTGTTTATCTTATACTTATTGTTGTATTTTTTTTAGTCTTTTTATTAAAATTTATTGAAGGAAACCATCCTAATAGACTATTTGATGATGCAAGTAGAAATTGGATTTCTATCATTATGCAAACTCTTTCAATTGTTTTTTACATTGTCAGATATCAAAACAAAGAAAAACCATTAATTTTTCCAGCATTATTAACATTAATTGTCAGTATATGGGCAATTGGTCGAGCTGGTATTATTGGTAGTTTTTTTTTACTGGTTGGCATTATTTATATTAGAACTAGAAAACTCAAGCTTAGCTATAAAATAAATAAAATTATTTTACTCATCGGATTTCTATCTATCCTCGGATTTCTATTTCAAGAAAGTATTGAACCATATATAGATGGATTAAATCTTTTTCGCCGTTTCGAAGAAAAAGGAATGGATAACAGTTACAGAATTAGTATGATAAGAGAATACCTGCACAATATCAATTTTAAAACCTTTATTCTTGGCTATGATTATACTCAAAACATATTTTTTAAATCGTGGGATCTAAATCCACATAATTCTCTCATTAGACTGCATTATTATACCGGATTTTTAGGCGTTGTTTTTATATTATTTTTGGGTGTATTACTTCTAGTGTACCTGGTAAAAAACCCATTATACTTTATCTTACTTTCCTTACTACTCATGAGAGGTTTCACTGACATAATACTTTTTTTTGGAAGATACGACTTTATAATTTTTTATTTCATATTTGATTTTCTTTATAATTATCAAAAAAAATACAGATTTTTTTCATTAAATTTTACTTAGTCCGTAGTATTTATATTTATTGAAATATATCAATAGTTCAGGTTAGGTTGTACTTTAAAACATATTTTTGAACATTTAATATTTGAACAATGAGAATACTTATATTATCCGTGAATTATAATTCCTACTATGAACTAAAAAATTTTCTACATTCAATAGAAACAGCATTACAATATGCACAAAATGTTATTTCGGTTGATTTAATGATTGCTGACAATACTACTAATAATATAATGTCGATTGATACTTCATCATTTCAAAAAAATAAAATTGAAATATTTACATTTCATGAAAACCTTGGCTATATGGGTGCCATCGAGAAGCTAATTGAAATAAAGGGGCCAGATAGCGTGAAAGGCTATGATTACACCATCTTATCGAATGTTGATCTGCTATTGACCGAAGAATTTTTCGCCAATCTTTTAAACATACCAACGACTAAAAATATCGGATGGGTAGCACCACAAATTTTTTCTTTGTCTGAAAAACGGGATCGAAACCCCAAGATAATAAGCCGCCCATCCGCCAAACGAATCCAGCTGTTGTTGTTAATGTATAAATATCCGATCCTATACCGTCTTTACAGCGAATTGGTGTATCGCTTCAGAAATAAAAAGCTGGCCTCACCAACAAATAATAAAATATACGCCGGTCATGGTTCGTTGATGATATTCACAAAAGCTTTTATGAAAGATCACGCTTCTTTTAAATTTCCTTCTTTTCTTTTTGGAGAGGAGATTTTCTTCGGTGAACTAGTCCGGTCTTCAAACTTACAAGTAGTTTATATGCCTCAAATAGCTGTGCAGGATATTGATCATGCCTCAACAAGTAAGTTAAAGAGAAAGAACTATTGCAAAATGAATTATGAATCACTTAAAAAATTAAAACTCTTCTTTGAAAATGAATAAAATTGAGAAGTTCATATACAATCAGGTCAAATCAATACCCTGGTTGAAATACCTAATTCGTAACCTATATCAGGCCGCCTTCGATTTACTTCCCCGCCAAAAGGAATTCTCATTGGCACCTATTGTATTCCAGGAAGGTTTCTTTTTTGGATTTCACGACAAAACGCCATTTTCTGAAAAGAATGATAAATTGTTAGCCAATCAGCTAACAATCCCATTACGTATGCCTTCCCCCTCTGATAAACTGAATGTTGGATATTTCATCATCACATCAGACCAATTGAAAGAGTTTATTAAAATTGGAGAATCTTTTGCATGGAACTACCACAAAGGATGTCGGTTGCAATGGCTAAATGAACAAGATCTCATCTTCAATTCGGCAAAAAACGAGAGGCTAATAGCCAAGATAGTAAATGTTCAAACCAAGACTGAAAAGATTATTAATTACCCTATTGACACAGTTTCAACCGACGGTAATTGGGCAACCTCCTTTAGCTATGAGAGACTACAGGAACTCATGCCAGGTTATGGTTACCCATATTTTGATGAAGGTCTACTCAACGAAAATGCACCTGAAAGCACTGGGTTGTTCTTGATTAATCTTTCAAGCAACGCGCGAAGGTTATTAATAAGCTTGAAAGATTTGACAGTTGATTTAACGGACTCTGACGACATCAAAGGTTCCCGTCACTATATAACACATTCAGAATTTTCAACTGATGGGAAGTATATCTCTTTTTTACACCGATGGACTAAAAAAGATATCAGAGACCGTGTTACCCGGTTGGTAATTTTTGATTTGGATCAACAAAACTATTTTGTGGTACCAACAGAAGGAATGGTTTCCCACTACGTTTGGAATAGACAAAATCAAATCATTGCTTACTGCCGAATTGACGGAGAAGATTGTCACGCTTTGTTTAACGTACCTGATGTTCATTCTTATAAAAAAATCGCAACATCAATGCTTAATTCCGATGGGCATCAAAGTTTTATCACCGATACAGAATTTTTAACGGACACTTACCCTGACCGCTTTAGAATGTCAAAACTCTACAGAGTTAATAGTACCAGCTCTGAAGCCCGGCTTATAGCATCACTGCATTCTCCAAAAAAATTTCAAACCAGGAATTTCCAAAAACACATTGCGTGTGATCTTCATCCCCGTGTTTCTCCTAATGGGCAACTCGTTTGTTTCGATGCTGTTAGAAATGGTAAAAGAAGCCTATGCATTATGCCATTAGAACAAGAACGAAAAATATACTAATGAGAATAAATAATATGAAATCTTTAATTTCCATAATTACACCTTCTTACAATGCTTCACATTATATTGAAGAAACGATAATATCAATAAAAAATCAAACCTACACGAATTGGGAGTTATTAATAACAGACGATTGTTCAAATGATGACACGTGGGATTTATTAAAGCAATATGCCTTAAAAGATAACCGTGTAAAAATTTTCCAGTTGAAGAAAAATTCGGGTCCCGGAGTCGCGCGTAACAATTCAATCAAACACGCAACCGGTCGTTTTATCGCCTTTTGCGACAGCGATGACCAGTGGAAACCGGATAAACTGGAAAAGCAAGTTGAATTTATGCTGGAAAATGATTTAGGTTTATCCTATTCCAACTACGAAGTAATTGATGAACAAAATACCGTGATTGGCGAGGTAAAAGCTCCGGAAAAAATCACTTACAAAAAAATGCTTCGCAACAATTACATCGGTTGTTTAACCGTATTGTACGATACGCAAAAAGTTGGGATAGTATATATGCCGGAAATTCGGAAACGTCAGGACTGGGCGCTCTGGCTTAAAATTTTAAAAATAATTCCTTATGGTCTGGGCATCCAGGAAAATCTTGCAATTTACCGCGACCGTAGTTTATCTGTTTCTTCAAACAAAATAAAACTGCTCAAATACAATTGGAACATTTACCGGAGAGTAGAGAGATTTTCTTTTCTCCTATCGGTTTTTTACATTACACGCTTTTTAATTTGTTATTTCAGGTTTAAACTCAAGAAATGAAAGATATAATAATCATCGGTGCTTCCGGCTTTGTGGGCACCCGCCTTACCGACATTTGCAAAAAGGATTTTGCCATCACCAACCTCGACAAACATCAAAGTCCGTTTTTTAATAAAATAACCACCCTTGGGGATGTGCGTAATCCGGCAGATGTTGAAAAAGCGCTGCAGGAAAAAGACGCTGTCGTCCTGCTGGCTGCCGAACACCGGGATGATGTTTCACCTACTTCGCTTTACTACGATGTAAACGTACAGGGCGCTAAAAACGTTTTGGCAGCCATGGATAAAACGGGGATTAAAAACATCATATTTACAAGTTCGGTAGCTGTTTACGGCCTCAACAAACAAAACCCAAACGAGAAGTACCCGGCAGACCCATTTAACCACTACGGCAAAAGCAAGTGGCAGGCTGAGGAAGCTTTACGCGAATGGTATAACAAAAACCCGCAGGAAAAATCGTTAACCATTATCCGCCCCACCGTAATTTTTGGCGAGCGCAACCGCGGCAATGTGTATAACCTGCTCAAACAAATAGCATCGGGCAAATTTTTAATGGTGGGCAAAGGCACTAATTACAAAAGCATGGCCTACGTGGGCAACATTGCCGCTTTCATCAAATACTATTTGCAAAACACCCAACCCGGCTATCAGGTATTCAACTACATAGATAAACCTGATTTAAACATGAACGAACTGGTTTCGCAGGTTGAAAAAAGCCTCGATAAAAGCATTCCATCCACCCATTTTCCTTACTGGCTCGGCATGCTCGGCGGCTATAGTTTTGATATCCTCAGCAAACTCACCGGCGCCGTGGGCATAAATAAAAAATTCTCCGTAAGTTCAGTCCGGGTAAAAAAATTCTGCGCCACCACCCAATTCGATGCCACCAAAGCCCACAATTGTGGTTTCAAAGCCCCCTACACTTTATCACAAGGTCTTCACAACACCTTGCACTACGAGTTCATTGAAAAACAAAAAGACGGAATAACGTTTGAATCGGAATAGCGCAGCAACCTCAGTGAGGCCCTCACTAATCCACCCACATCCCATCCGCCAAGCGGATCAAATCGCTAGGCGGATAACCCAAAACAACGCCCGTAATTGTGGCGCATGCAGCGTTTAAGCTTTATTGAACGAATCGTTTGCGCCTTTTATTCGCTTCGCTCCAAACACTACCAGAACACTACCCATCATACAGGATCGAACTACAGGGACCGAGCTTGAGAAGTAAACTGTAAAAATGTCAGTTTAATCTGTTCTTTGAAGAAAAACCTAAGGGGGGTCAATATGACCGAAACGAGGGGTCAGCATCTCCGAAATATCCAACTATCCTACTGTTTAGATTTCTCCCTCCATCTTCCTTGTATTTCCTTTGAAAAAGTCTTTGTAAACACTATTCCAATTCCCAAAATACCTCCGAGAAATATCCAAATAACAAGTATCAGTGAACGTTTTGGTTTTGATTTTTCCACAGGGACTGATACTTCTTCAATCACGGAAAATACCGGGGTGTCTTCTTTGACCTGAATTCTTGCCTGCTCGAGTTGTTTGGCCAATTCTGAGTATACTTCAAAGGCAAGCTGGTATTCGTTTTCCAGTCTTTCTTCTTCTGTCCGGGCAGTGGCGCTGGTGATATTTTTATTGGCATCTCTGTAGGACGCTAACCTTCTCTGGGCGGTTTCAAATTCACGCTTTTTCTCATTATATCGTTCCTCAATAAAATGAAATTGCGCAGTTGCTTTTTCGATCTTAAACTGGGTGATGTAGTCCTGCAGTAATTTTTGTGCTTTTTGCGCTACCTGGGCAGAGAGTTCTGCTTCGTGAAAATGGCTGTTCAGAGTGATGTACCCATCTTTATCATTTATGTTTAAGGTTAATTTCTCCTGAATTATTTTTCGAATTTTATCCTGGTCTTTTGTAATGCGGAGTGTTTCAGATTCTGACTTCACTGGTATTTCCTCCTCTGCTCCCCGTATTGCTTTTAGAATAACCCCGGGAAGGCCAATGGTGTATTTCTTTATTACGGAGAAAACATTGGGTTTGAAATAATTCAGATAGTAATCATATAATGAAACCTCTTCTTTTAATTCCTCAAACCGGTATTTGGTATTCATAATCTCCAGCTGGAAGGAGATGCTGCTTACTATCTGGGGATAGAGCATCGGGGAGAGCTCATTTCCACCTATGTTCATGTCGAGGTTAAATCCAGCCAGGGAGGCGAGGGATGACAATCCGCCCATCTTGGCAGAAGGGCTGTTGATCTGGGGGACCATGGTGGTGGTTGCAGTGTACTCTTTTGGGCTAAAAATGGCAATAAAGAAGCCCAAGATGGTGAAAATAATGACAGTTTTAATAACAGCCCTTCGTTCATCCCATAGCGTTCTGGCCAGGGCGATGAGATCAATCTCATCTTCCTCGGCCGTCGGTTTCTTTTTTATCTCTTCTGATGACATTCTCCTAAATTTGTTGTATTATACAATGATTGAAAAGGGTTCAAACATGGCAAGATTCAATTGTTTTATTAACCTCCTGCCAACGTATTTATTATAGTTACAATAATCAACGCCATGGATGTCAATGCTGAACTTACTCCAATAGCTTCCTGGGTTGATATTTTGTCTTTAGGGGGCTTGCTGGGGACGATTATTTCTGCCCCTGGTTCTATTTTGGGATAATCATTGAAGAGGATCCTGTTTTTGGTTCGGTCAATGGATCCGTTGGCATAGATCACGTATGCTTTGCTTTTCTTGGCATCGGAGGCGAAGCCTCCTGACATGTCAATGTATTTTCCGAATCCATACCTTTTGTCGTAACGTACGGTGATGGGGTAAAGCACTGCTCCGGTCATCCTTACGGTCTGCATCTCTTTGGGGATTACCAGGCGGTCCCCATTTTCAACAAAGATATCATGTTTACCCCCACGGTCCTCCAGGATCTTTTCCAGATCGATGCCGATGGCCTGTTCTGTCTCTTGTGCTACCTCAAAGACCAACGGATCCTCTGATTCTTTCATGAGGGATTCCAGTGCTTTTCTTCGCTCCTGTTCGTTGACCTGCACCTTCCTGATCAGCCTGGCTCCTTCAGGATAGGCGTCGTAGGTGAGTCCACCGGCCCGCATGATCAGGTCGGAGATCCGGTCGCCCTTGGTTGAAAGGCTGTAGCTTCCCGGATAGATGACTTCGCCGGTAACGGTCATCACCTGGGCATTTTCGTATCCGGGTGATCGTCTGACAAATACCTGGTCGAAGGGCTCTACAA
>JAIOZY010000009.1 GCA_021740385.1 Prolixibacteraceae bacterium
CTTTTTGGGTATTCAATTCCATCGTCCACCGGGTTAGCACCCGGGGCTATTGTTGTTTAATTCCTTCGGAATAATTTTCCCTATACATTTTAAATTGATCCCTGAAATTTGTTGTCTCCCCTATGAAGTTAATTTGATCCATCTTTAGCTTTCCAAAATTGACGATTATAAAAGTTTATATCCTGAAACACTTAAATAATTAAGGGCTTGTGCAATTGATTTGTCATATATTTCAGAAACAGCTTTTAATCTTGTAAACAATATCAGTCAATATTATTCGCAAATTAGTTATCGCTGAACTTTGTTTCGTGGCTTTATTTTCCCTGTTAGTGTTAATCAAGTAACAATTATAATTCATCCACCCGAATATTTAAGTGATCCGGTAAATCTCTATACGTTGGAGTTTGATTGATACCTTGCTGTTATTACCACATAAAAAAACCTGATCGAATGAGCAGGTTCCTTTTTGTGGTATTTGTTGTTTAATGTCTTATAAATCTGATGATAGGAATTGATATCAAAACCAAAAAAAGTGCCAATAAATATTTGATATTCAAAGGTACCGGGGGTGCATAGCCATACAAGCTAATAAACCTGGCTGATACTCCTGTAATAATTGTGTTTATTGTAGTGCCGGAATGATCTATTTCATAAACACCACTACTATTTGTGATTAGTAAATTGCCATTTTGTAAATGCCACACCCCTCTGTAGTTTCCCCCAACCGAAGGAATGATCGTATTTAGTAAATTTCCGCTGGCATCAAATTCCAATATCCCCTCTTGCGATCCGGAGTAGTTTCCAACATAAACATTTCCTGAAGAATATGAGATAGATGCTTGTTCAGGGAATGTATTTACGGTAGCAAAAACATCTATGTAATTACCGTTACTGTCAAATTGAAGTATGTTGTCAGAAGTAATACAACAAACCAAATAATCATTATGAGAGCTCCTGTAAACGATATCAAATGGACTGTCCATTCCAGCTGTTCCGTTTGCAATGAAATTACCCAAATAATTACCATCAATATCAAACTCTGCTACAGCATCATCATTGCTGCCCCCGCCAACAGTTACCAGCAAATTTCCATTAGGTCGTATTTCAATACCTCTGATGTTGTCTAATATTGAATTGTCAATACCACCCGCAGGTGCAAATAAACCAACGAATGTTCCATCTGTATTGTACTCATATACACCGTCTGTTAGTTGATCTGACACTAAAATTGAATTTTTTATTGGGTGATACAATGCTTCAATTGGGGTATCCAGATTTGCACCATCAGAAGGAATAAAATTACTATCATACAATGCCCCATCCGATACAGAAAAAGACATAACCCTGTCATTTGTTGACTCAGGAATGAGAAGCATTTGTGTTTGACTGAAAGCGATATGAGCTGTTAAAAAGAAAACTAAGGTTGCAGTAAAGGTTTTCATATATGAGTTTTTATAGTGGAATTAAAAATTAAGTTATTCAAATATAAAATTTTTTTTTTAAGGGATCTTAGAGCAATCAATTTTTTATCAATTTTTTTAACCCGGATTATTCACAAATAATCCCTATCTCGAAAATGTTATCTTGTTAATGGAGAGAAGTTTGCCGGTTTAGATGTGATCCTTTTATGCGCATGAAATAATCTCAGTAAAATAGTTTTTTTTTCGGTGGTTTTACCCGGATGTGAAACCGTTACCAATCTTCGTGAAAAAACTAAAATTCACATTCCCGTATTTTCGGAGTTCAATAAACCCGTGAATTTTACTGAAATTGAATTTTTTCGAATGTTCAACAATCAGCAGCCCGTTATCGGAAAGCAGGTTTTTTCCGAGAATTATTCCGGGTATTTCGCCAAAGCGTGGATGGTCGTACGGCGGGTCGGCAAAAATCAGGTCGTACTTTGTTTTTTCATGCTGAAGGAATTTAAACACATCGGTACGGTAAATGTTAGCCACTTCGCCCAGTTCTTTCACAACCGATTTGATAAACTGTACGTGTTTAAAGTTTAACTCAACCATGGTTATATTTGATGTGCCCCGCGATAGGAATTCGAACGAAATGCTGCCCGTTCCGGCAAAAAGGTCGAGTACCGAAATGGATGTAAAATCGACCTTGTTGGTTAAGATATTGAAAAGGCTTTCTTTGGCCTGATCGGTTGTGGGACGTGCTTTAAACGATTTGCCCGGGTTAAACTGCCGGCCTTTGTATGTGCCGCCAATTATTCGCATAATGCCAGTTGGGTAATGGGGTAGTGCAGGTGTTCGGGGTCGGCCAGGAATTTGTAACTAACCGAATAAGCGTTGTTGTATTTTTTCCACAGCAGGTTCGGAAACCGCGATTTCAGGTTTACAGCCAGTTCCGACTTTTTTCCAACGGTACCCGATATTTCAACAGGGGTTGTTGCCGGCAGCATGAATTGCCGCGCAGTGTATAAAATATAGTACATGCAGTCGGTATCGGTTTTTGTATAGAAGTGGTTCAGGAACATTATTTTGTGGTTTCTGACCACGGCAATACACATATCGGTATTATTTTGGCTTACGATTAGCCTGTCGGGTTCATTTTTGTTGGAGGTAATGTTTCGGAGTAAGGCGGTTGTGGTTGAAAAGAAACGGCTGTTTGGAAAATGGTCTTCAAAAAAACTTTTTAATAAGCGGGGGATGGAAAAAATTACGGCAGTTTCATTGTTCGGCAAAATGTTTTGTTGAATAAGGTCTTCCCTGTTGGTTTCAAAGGTAGCTTTGTAAAGCGGTTCTATCTCTTCTTGGCCCGAGAGCGAAACGGGACAAAGCATTTCACGTGTACAATTCCATCCGATGTTTACTTTCAGAAAGGATTGTTTTAACAGGGGTTCATCTGCAATAATGGTGTTGGCTTCGTTGCAGAACTGGAAAGGAGTGACAGCATTGAACCGGTACGATGCCAAAACAAGGTGTTTTTTTTCGTCGTGGTGGGTAATTAAAAAAGAAAATCCATTCAGCGAACACTGAATGGATAAACTGTATCTTGAACAATTCGTACTTTCGAATGAATCGTCGATAAACCGGACAATATTCATGGTTAACGCCAATTTTTACTCCCAGTTCCCGGCATTGTTGTTGGGTTCTAAAATAGAACCAACTTTGAGCCCCGGGTAGCGGTTGTTTTTTCGACGTTGTTCGTTCAGGTTAATGATTTCCTGTTCGTAATCGTCAATCAGTTCGACAAGTATTTGGTTGTTGTGCGCCCTTGCTTCAAAAAGAGGTACTTTAATGCCCGACCCGGTAGTGATAATGGTTTGTCTTAACCAGAATACTTCGCCATTGGAATGAGGTATAAATTTAAGTTCATCGATTTTATATTTTTTCCCAAAAACTTCCTCCAATACGCTTACTTTAATGGTATCTCTGATGATTAACCCTTTTCTCATAGCAGCTTTTTCATCAAGGCCGGCTTCAATCATACTGTCGGTAAGCATCCCAATTTTCCTGATTTTTGGGATCGAATCGAATTTAACAAACGATATTAGCGAATCCCAGTCGCCACAAAACTGGTTATTAACATCTTTAAAAGCTAGTTGTGCCTTCCGGATATCTTTAAGGTTTTCAATAACATCCT
The DNA here is from genome assembly GCA_021740385.1 of Prolixibacteraceae bacterium. GTDB lineage: Bacteria > Bacteroidota > Bacteroidia > Bacteroidales > Prolixibacteraceae > DAIMEA01. The sequence goes on from JAIOZY010000009.1 coordinate 3,598, forward strand.
CGTAACGGCTGGCTTTTTCTTTTTCGAAATCGAGAGGTGTCCTTACTGAATCCCATATAAGATATGCCAAAACTACTGCAACTGCAATCAGGACAACTTGAATAATGATTTTTTTCATGAGTATAAATCTTTTAATTTTTTGTCTGCCTAATGGATCGAATATTTTCGTTCAATTTTTTTTGTTTTCCGTATTTAAACATCTCCGGTATTTTGGAGCCCGTTTATTTTCATTAATGTTTTACAATTATGGTATATCGCGGAAGTGTCCATTTTTTTATTAAAATCCGCTCAAAAAAAAACGGTCTTACCAATATTCGATGGTACATTTCCGGGTACTTTTTCGACATGGTTGCCTGCAAATTTATAAAAAAAAATAAATTTACTTTCCCGAAAATAATTAATTTGGCAATATGTTCGAAAAGAAACTTGCCGAAATTATAATCCAGAATTTACCTGTAGAACCCACATCGAGTCAACAGTCTGCAATTGAAGATATTGCCCGTTTTTTATTTGACGACGACCAACATTCGATATACCTGTTAAAAGGTTATGCCGGTACCGGCAAAACATTACTTATTAGCGGCCTGGTTAAATCGTTGGTGCGGTTTAAGGTGCACACCTGTTTGCTTGCACCCACAGGCAGGGCGGCAAAAGTGCTTTCCGGTTATGCGCAAAAACCGGCTTTTACCATTCATAAAAAAATTTACAGGCAACAATCGTCATCCGATGGCATGGGACGGTTTTCACTTGATTACAACAAGCATTCAAACACGCTTTTTATTGTCGATGAGGCTTCCATGATATCGAATGCTGCCGGCGATTCTTCGGTTTTTGGCTCGGGGCGTTTGCTCGACGACCTGGTTGAATATGTTTACAACGGGAAAAACTGCCGCTTAATACTTGTGGGCGATACGGCACAGTTGCCACCTGTAGGGCTTCCGCTAAGCCAGGCTCTCGACAAATCGGTACTGGAGGGTTACGGCATGAACGTTTATTCATCGGTATTGAGCGATATCGTCAGGCAATCCGTTAATTCCGGCATTTTATATAATGCTACGGCCATCAGGTTCAGGATTAAACAAAAAAGGACCCATAACTTTTTTCATTTTAAACTTGAAAACTTTGAAGATGTTGAGCGAATTGGGGGGGATATGCTGGTTGAAGAAATCAGTAACTGTTACGACAAATTTGGCATGGAAGAGACCGTGGTTATAACCCGTTCGAACAAGCGGGCCAATATGTTTAATGAAGGGATCAGACGCACCATTTTATGGCGTGAATCGGAACTTGAGTCGGGCGATTATCTGATGGTTGTAAAGAATAACTACTTTTACATTGAACCTGACGAGGGGCTCGATTTTATTGCAAACGGCGACATTGCCCGGGTGGTTAAAGTACACCGTACCGAAAAGTTATACGGTTTCAGGTTTGCATCGGTTACCCTCGAGTTTATTGATTATGATAATTTTGAAATTGATTGTAAAATATTTCTTGACACACTGAAACTTGAAGCACCATCGTTTGGTCATGAGGAGAATTTGCGCCTCTTCAACAGCGTGCAAGAGGATTACAAGCACATTGGAAACAAGGCAAAACGCTGGAAGGAGATTCGTGAAAATGAGTATTTCAATGCCCTTCAGGTTAAATATGCCTATGCTGTAACGTGCCATAAGGCACAGGGAGGCCAGTGGAAGGCTGTTTTTATCGACCAGGGTTACTTAACGGAAGACATGATTGATGTTGAATATTTACGTTGGTTATACACGGCTTTTACCCGGCCAGGAAAGAAACTTTACCTCGTGAATTTCGATAAGCGCTTTTTTGAAGACAGTGACACCGATTATTAACGGACGGTCTCCCGGGGAATGCTGATTACCATGCCATCTTCGGCAGCAACCGTGTTTTCAAATACCGCTTTAGCTTCGTTGAGTAATTGGGATGTGTCTTTATAGCGTGCCGAAAAATGGCCGATTACAAGCTGGCCAACATTGCCGAGTTTTGCCAGTTGGGCGGCCTGGTTTGCCGTTGAGTGGAATATTTCGCCGGCCCGTTTTTCCATCCGTTTGTCGTAAGTAGCTTCGTGGTAGAGTAAATCAACATTTTTAATTGTGTCTTTCAGTTTGGGTAAGAATGCAGTGTCGCTGCAAAAAGCATACGAACGTGGCTTTTTTTGCGCATGTGTGAGCTCTTCGTTTTTGATTTTTTTGCCTTCGTCTGTTACAAAATCGGCACCCTGTTTAATGTTTTGCATTTCCCTGATGGGGATGTTGTATTCCTTTATTTTTTCCCTGATCAGGTTTTTGGGTTCGGGTTGTTCGGTAAACAGGAAACCGCAACAGGGGATACGGTGCTTAAGCGGAAATGAAACAACTTTCACGGTTTTGTTTTCCAGAATGGTTTGTGGCCGTTTGAAATTTAAAGGGTGCCAGATGATGTTGTATGTCTGGTCGTTTTTTAGCAAATAGAGTTGTTTTTCCAACAGTTCGGGTAATTCGGAGTGGGCATAAATGTGCAGGTCGTTTTTACGTTCGAGCAGGGCGTATGACGAAAGGAGGCCGATTAGCCCATAGTAATGGTCGCCATGAAGGTGCGAGATAAAAAGGTGGTTGATGCGTGAGAACCGTACACCCAGTTTGCGCAATTGAATTTGTGTGCCTTCGCCGCAATCGATTAAAAAAAACCGCTCACGTACATTCAATACATGAGCGGTTGGATATCTTGATGAAGTAGGGAGCGCTGAACTTGTGCCTAAAATGGTTAATTCAAATGGAATCATTTTATTTGACCTTTTACGGCGCCAATAATACGCACTTATTCTTCGCTGTTTTCCATAAAAGCTTCTGCTTCGTCGAGGCTGTCCTTGATATCAAGGATTGTATCGAGCAATGAAATTTTTATTAAACTTTCTACTTCAGGCTGTAATCCGGTAATGATAAATTTGCCCTCTGTTTGTTCGCAAAGCCTGTTTGCAACCAAAATAGCGCTTAATCCTGATGAATCACAATATTGGCAACTGCTTAAATCGAGAATGATGTTGTTAATACCATTATTGGTAATGTATACAAATTCCGATTTAAGGTCAGGAGCATTCGTCGTATTTAATTTTTCGGCTGTAGTTGTTACCACAGCGTACTTTTCTTTCTTGTCAACTTTATAATCCATAGTACGGGCAAGGTACAAATTTCAAGATTAATTGTCCACAGGTAAAAAATTATTTTTTACCTTTTTCGGCTTTTTCCATTTTTGTTTTCAGTGCAGCCAAATCGGAAATGTCGCCAAGAGTTGTTTTTTCAACGTTCTCGTTTACCGATTTAACAGCCTTAGCTGTTTTGCCCGCTTGTGATTTTTTCGAATCTTTTTCTTCGGCACGTTTTACATCTTCCCATACACGCGAGTGTGAAAGGATGATGCGTTTTGCTGTTTTCGAAAATTCGATCACTTTAAACGGAAGCTTATCATCGACTTTTACCGGTTCTTTGTCTTCCCTGGTTAAGTGCCGTGGTGTGGCAAAACCTTCAACGCCATAAGGCAGGGCAATAACAGCGCCTTTGTCGAAAAGTTCAACAACAGTGCCTTCGTGAATTGAGTCGACAGTAAAAATAGTTTCGAACACATCCCACGGGTTTTCTTCGAGTTGTTTGTGGCCAAGGCTTAACCTGCGGTTGTCTTTGTCAATATCGAGTACAACAACTTCAATTTCGGCACCAATTGATGTAAATTCCGATGGGTGTTTGATTTTTTTTGTCCAGCTCAGGTCACTGATGTGAATAAGCCCGTCGACACCTTCCGAAATCTCTACAAATACACCAAAATTGGTGAAGTTGCGGACTTTTGCTTTGTGCTTCGATCCAACAGAATATATTTCGTCAATTTTATCCCATGGATCTTCGTGAAGCTGCTTAATGCCCAGCGACATTTTACGTTCTTCGCGGTCAAGTGTCAGGATTTGTGCTTCTACTTCATCGCCAACTGCCAGGAAGTCTTGTGCACTGCGCAGGTGCTGGCTCCAGCTCATTTCCGAAACGTGGATCAGACCTTCAACGCCCGGTGCAATTTCAACAAATGCGCCGTAATCGGCCAGTACAACAACTTTACCTTTAACGGTATCGCCCACTTTGAGTTCAACATCGAGGTTGTCCCATGGGTGAGGTGTTAATTGTTTCAAACCAAGGGCAATCCGTTTTTTGTCATCGTCGAAGTCGAGGATAACAACGTTGATTTTCTGGTCGAGTTCAACAATTTCATTCGGGTGTGTAATGCGTCCCCAGCTTAGATCGGTGATGTGGATAAGCCCGTCAACGCCGCCAAGGTCGATAAATACACCGTATGATGTAATGTTTTTAACGGTACCTTCAAGCACCTGTCCTTTTTCGAGTTTCGAAATAATTTCTTTTTTCTGTTGTTCCAGTTCAGCTTCAATGAGCGCTTTGTGTGAAACAACAACATTGCGGAATTCGTGGTTGATTTTGACCACTTTGAATTCCATGGTTTTATTAACGAAAACATCGTAGTCGCGTATGGGTTTCACATCGATTTGTGAACCCGGCAGGAACGCTTCAATTCCGAATACATCGACAATCATACCGCCTTTTGTGCGGCACTTGATGTATCCCTTGATGATTTCGTCTTTTTCCATTGCTTCGTTTACCCTGTCCCATGAGCGGAGGGCACGGGCTTTTTTGTGCGAAAGTGTAAGCTGGCCTTTTTTGTCTTCAAGGCTTTCAACATAAACTTCTACTTTGTCGCCAACTTTTAAATCGGGGTTGTACCTGAATTCGTTCAGGCTGACGATGCCATCCGATTTGTAGCCAATGTTTACAACGACTTCGCGTTTGTTCATCGAAATAACCTCGCCTTCAACAACTTCTTTTTCCTGAATGCTTGAAAGTGTGTTGTTGTAAAGGTTCTCGAGTTCTTCACGTTTTTTTGCCGACAAGCTGCTTTTGGGCGAATCCAGCGCATCCCAGTCAAAATCTTCATCGGTTTCAGCAGTCGGTTCTGCAATCTCTTCTTTTTCTTTAGGTTTTGAGGCCGTTTCTTTTTCTTCTGTCTCTTCTTCAGCCTCAGCTTTTGCTTCCGGTTCAGTTTCAGCTTCAGCTTCAACCTTTGTTTCCGGTTCAGTTTCAGTTTCTACAGCCTCTTCCATTTTGGGCTCTTCTGTTTCTTTCTTTTCCTCGGTTGGGGTGGTTTCGTTTTTGTTAGTAACTTCCTCGGGTTGAGCGTTTACCTCTTGGGTAACTTCTTTTTCGTCAACCTGTTCCTTTTTTTCTTTTGTCATTTAAATTCAATTAAAAATTAATGAGTTAGACATTATTTTATTTTTACAAATGCGCGGCAAAATTATAATTAAATTGGGATTAATCAAAAGGTTCCGCTTTTTTTTGAAATATTTGCGAATTGGATTAACGTTTTTCACTGTTTCTGTAGTTAGATCAAAAATTCTTAATTAAATTGCATGTCCGTTACCCCTCACTGTTTTTTGATCATTTTTGGGAGAGGGTTAAATCATTTGCCTTTTTTCAAAAAATATCCATGAATAATTAACATTCATTGGATTTTTGAAGAAAAAGATATTCATTTGTCATTTGGAAAGAGAAACAGGCTTTGTTTAAGATAAAAACATTAACATTATAAAATAAACAATGAACAGTAAGATATTAGTCACGGGTGCCAATGGCCAGTTAGGGAATGAAATCAGAAGGTTATGTAAAAATTTCCCCGGTTTGGAATTTATTTTTACCGATGTAGATATGCTGGATATTACAAATCCCGATGCCGTATCGGTTTTTATGGAAGCCAGCAAACCTGCCATTGTTGTTAATTGTGCCGCTTATACCAATGTCGACGGAGCTGAAGACAATGTCAAAACTGTACGAAAAGTAAATGCACTTGCACCCCAGGTACTTGCTGCTGCATGTGCCATGCAAAATGCTTTCCTCATTCATATTTCAACCGATTATATTTTCGATGGCGAAAGCAATGTCCCTTATGTGGAAGACGATGTGGCTAACCCCACTTCGGTATATGGCAGTTCGAAACTCGAGGGAGAAGAAAAAATCAAAACCGTTTTTGATGATTACCTTATTATCCGTACTTCATGGATGTACTCGGAATATGGCCACAATTTTATGCGCAAGATACTTTCTTTAAGCAAGGAAAATGATAAAATTGAAGTAGTTAACGATCAGGTTGGATCGCCAACCTACGCGCGCGATCTGGCTAATTGCATCATCGATATCATAATTAAATCGATATTGAACCCACAGGCCTACCTGCCTGGTGTATACCATTATGCCAACCAGGGATCATGTTCGTGGTATGAATTTGCCAGGGAGATATTTAAAATCGCTAACATAGAAAATTGTGAACTTGTGCCGGTAACGTCCGATAAAATCATTACGAAGGCTAAACGCCCAAAATATTCAGTACTCGATACTTCTAAGGTAAGGGGGTCGTTCGGGATTGGGATACCCAACTGGAGAGACAGCCTGAAAGAATGCCTCTCATCGATAATAGAATAGCATAATGAAAAATAGAGATTTACTTGCAGTTGTTGAGGAAAATGCAAGAAAATGGCTTTCCGGATCTTTCGACAAAGAAACGAGGGAAAAGGTAAAAGCAATGCTTGCCAGTGATGACAAGGAAGAACTTATCAACGCTTTTTATAAAAACCTTGAATTTGGAACCGGAGGCCTTCGAGGCGTAATGGGCGTTGGCATAAACCGGATGAATATTTACACGGTTGGTGCTGCCACACAAGGCCTGTCGAACTACTTGAAAAATGCCTTCGCTTCACTGCCTGAAATTAAGGTGGCCATTGGGCACGATTGCCGCAATAACAGCCGCGAATTTTCAGAAACGGCCGCGAAGATATTTTCTGCCAATGGTTTTAAAGTATATCTTTTTGACGATTTAAGGCCAACACCTGAATTGTCGTTTGCCATTCGCGCGTTGGGTTGTCAAAGTGGAATTATTTTAACGGCTTCGCATAACCCAAAGGAATACAACGGTTACAAAGCTTATTGGGACGATGGTTCCCAAATTGTAGCACCACACGACGTGGCCATTGTTGAAGAAGTTAAAAAAGTTGATGTTGCGGATATATTGTGGGATGGCGACGAAAACAACATTACCATTCTGGATGAAGAATTTGATAAAAAATTTATCGAAAAAGCCATTTCGGTTATCATTAACCCCGATGTGGTTGAAAGGCAGAAAGATTTAAAAATTGTATTCACGCCTATACACGGAACGGGTGTTAAACTGGTACCCGATTCATTGGCCGCTGCCGGTTTTACCAATGTTATTCATGTACCCGAACAGGATGTGGTCAGCGGCGATTTTCCAACGGTTGTTTCTCCAAATCCCGAAGAACCTGCTGCCATGGAAATGGCCATGAAGAAGGCCGTTGAAACCGATGCCGACATTGTAATGGCTACCGACCCCGATGCCGATAGAATTGGCGTATGCACCAAAAACGATAAAGGCGAATGGATAATCATTAACGGGAACCAAACAGCACTGCTCTTTTTATACTACATTATTACACAATACAAAAAACGGGGTAAAATCAAGGGTAACGAATATATTGTTAAAACAATTGTTACAACCGAACTGATTGCTGAAATTGCCCGAAAAAACGATATCGAATATTTCGATTGTTATACCGGCTTCAAATACATTGCCGAGGTAATTCGTGATAACGAGGGAACGAAGAAATACATTGGGGGGGGCGAAGAAAGTTTTGGCTTTATGCCGGCCGATTTTGTCCGCGACAAAGATTCGGTTACATCGTGTGTATTAATGGCCGAAATTGCTGCCTGGGCAAAAGATCAGGGCAAGTCGTTGTACGAAATGCTTAAAACCATTTATACAGAATATGGTTTTTCGAAAGAAAAAATGAAATACGTGGTTCGTAAAGGGCAAAGGGGAGCTGAGGAAATTAAACAAATGATGGAACAGTTCAGGAATAACCCGCCTTCCGAACTCGGGGGGGCGAGGCTTGCTGTAGTAAAAGATTATTTAACCCTTACCGAAAAGAATCTGGTGACTAACGATTCAAAACCTATTGATCAGAAAGTTACTTCGGATGTGTTGCAGTTTTTTACCGAAGATGGATCCAAAATATCTGTCAGGCCTTCGGGAACCGAACCGAAAATAAAATTTTACTTCGAAGTTAAAAGCGAACTAAATAATCCTGATGACTTTGATAGTGTTGATGAAAGGGCAGGGGAGAAAATCAATCTTTTGATGGAACAACTTGTAAAATAATCAATCAATTCGCTAAAATAATAAATCCCGTGCGGGCGACCGTACGGGATTTATTCCTTTTCTCTATCCGGAAACTATGAACAGCCGGTTTTGTTTATTAATTGACAAACATCTTTATAAATGGTTTAATTAAGCGGGCGCATACGGTGCATCAAAACGATTGCTGTAGGCAGTGTGTCCTTTCAATTTCATGTTCCAGTAAAAGTTTGCCAGGCCGGTTAACAACATCAGCCTGAATACAAAACGTCTGAAAGGGCTAAAACGGTATGGCTTGCCCAGTTTTTTTACAATTTTGGGATCGAAGTGGCCTGTTGCTGAAAAGTATTTTCCGAGCATTTCAAAATGGTTATACAATTTGCGGGTCATTTTGGGTGGCATTATCTGAATACCTTCAACACCGCCTTTTATTACCGTTCCAATATATTCCCAGCTCAAATCGCGTGATAGTTTTTTCAGGTATCGTTCAATAAAAATCGAATGGTACGATTCGGGGAAACCCGATTGTACGATAAAACCTACGCGTTTGCCCTGTGTGTTGCGGGAGGCAATTTGTTCGAAAAAGTATTTTACCTGGCCGGGCATGGCATCGGTATACAACGGAAAAATAATCAGCGCCGTATCGGCTTTTTCGAACGCTTCAACATGGCTGGCCGTTTTCGCAGTATTTGCCAGATAGTGAAGCTCAGTGTTGTGATCAGCATTAGCATAATAGCCGTTTAAAAAGTGTTGAATAAGCAGTGTTGAATTGCTTTTTTTTCTTCGGGGTGACCCGTTAAATACGGTTAATTTCATCGATTATTTCCTCCTGTGTTTTTTCGGTTGTTGCAAATAATGAAAGATTTGTTTTTAGGTTGATCGAAAGCCTCGAATAGAGATCGCGCGTTATGTCAAGGTCTTCATTATCGGCGCCATTCCGATTGAGAATTAGTCCCAGTTTTGGGTATTTTGAATACCGTTTCTGATGATGCGATTCATTGTTAACCATGGCCATGTAGGGATGTACGAGGGGTATTGAACGGTCGTTTATGGTCTTTAACTTACTGCTTATAAAACCGGCAAGCATGGGGGAGTAGTGAATGACAAGGTCCGATTTTAAATAGCTTTTATAAAGCTGCGGCATGTCATCCTGGTGGGTGCAAATTCCCGGTGTTTTCCACCAACAACTCCAGCACCCTGTGCAGTAATTGATGTTCATGTTCCGGGCTTCGAAAAGGGTGACATCGTGCCCCGTTTTTTTCAGCAGTTCAGCCAGCTCAACGGGATAGGTGTTATTATTCCCGTTAGGAGAACCGTCAACAATTGTAATAATCATGGCTACGTGTTTGTTTTAATGTTACAGGTGTAAAAGTACATGAAACGAAAACGGTATAAACTCATTTATCGGTAAGGGTTCCGATTTTGTAGATAAGTGTGTTTTTTTAAGGAATAAAATTCAAAGCATGAGCGTTTTGGTAAGGATTGGTTTTATATAATCTATTATTTTCGGGCTTATAACCAAATGTAAATGATTACAAGCACAATACCCCCGGCAACAAACCATATTCCACGTTTCATGAAACCGTTTTTACCCCTGACCATAACAAGCCCTGACAACGCAAGGAAAATGAGGCTTACAGCATAAAAGTCGGCCGGTGTTGTCCAGTGTTTTTTTTGATTGTAATGCAGTTTGTTAATAAAAAAAACAAAAGGTTTTTTCCGGTAAGTTTCAAAGAATAAAAGTCCGGTTTCCGGTTCGTAAAAACCAATGCCCCCGTCAAGGATCAATTCAAATCGTTCATTGGTATAAAGGATTTTTTTTAGCGAAACTTCGTTAAAGTTTTCCCCAATGTAGATTTTAATTTCGTTGGAAGTCAGCTTTTTTTCAACGATGCTTTCATGTGAAATGGTTTTATAGGCCGGGTCGTTGTTAACGCGCTTATGGTTTAAAATAATTCCAGAAACCGAATAAACGACTGTAATACCAACAATAAAATAACCCAGGTCGCGGTGAATAATCCTGAGCCATTTTCTCCATTTAATATTATTGGGGAATTTCATACGATTAAATTATTTATTTCAATTAGCATCGTATGGAACTCGCCCCGACAATTCGGGGCTCGTTTCATACGATTTTCCTTCGATGAAATAAATGGCATAGTAGTTTTTTCCATGCTCTTTCATCCATTCCCGCATTTCGTTAATGTTTGCCAATTCGGCGCTGCAATGTTCGCCATCGTTATTCGCCTCCTCGGGGTGTTTGGTTAAATAATCACTTTCCAGTTTGTCGATTTCGGCAGCCGTAAACCGGTCTTCTTTTAAAACACCTGTTACCCGGATGGTTTTTCCAATCAGTTCTTTCTCAAAATTTTCAATTTCGCCTGCAGCTTCAACCCTTATTGAGTGTTCCCCCGTTTCATCAATCAAAAAACACCGGCGGCCAGAGTGTGAACAAACGTGGTTTACAGTTCCGGAAATAACCATTTCCTGGTCGACTTTTTCTTCAGCCAGTGTAATTACTTCTTTAACAGATATAGGGGTTTGTGTTTTTTCTGTTTTGCCTGAATTGCATCCGAATGTTATCGGAATAAGCAAAATGATAAGGATTAGATGCTTCATGTTTTATTATTTATCGATTGGGACAAAAATAATAAGATAAAATCAATATTTAATAACAAAATGACAGGTTGATTAAGAAATTGTAAACAATGGTTGCATCGTAATTGCTGCTTTGTTTTAAGTTCCATTTGAATAATATATTTGTTGCGATTGAACCAAAACCACTATAATGTTGTTTAAATGTCAGATATATAGTTGGTTGCCAATAACGGATAAAATCTTCCATGTTTTTGCTAATGAGATGATCTTGCCGGAGGATGAATTTCAGAATATTAGATAAATAAATAATTATTGATAATTAAAAAGAATCGACATGACAAAAAACCAAAAGCTTTTGGATTGGGTAAATGAATGGACAGAAATTTGTCAACCCGACAACGTACACTGGTGCGACGGAAGTGATGAAGAAAATCAGCGATTGCTTAATGAAATGATTAAGTCAGGTGCTGCCGTAAAACTCAACGAGGAAAAACGTCCTGGTAGTGTTGCTTTCAACAGCGATCCCAGTGATGTTGCCCGTGTTGAAAACCGTACATTTATCTGTACTACAAAAGAAGATGATGCAGGGCCAACCAATAACTGGATGGCACCGGATAAAATGAAAGCCGAAATGCTTGAGAGCTACAAGGGCTGTATGAAAGGGCGTACATTGTACGTTATTCCTTTCAGTATGGGGCCTCTGGGTTCAAACATTGCCAAGATAGGGATTGAAATTACCGATTCTCCTTATGTTGTTGTAAACATGCGTATTATGACCCGTATGGGGCAAAAAGTACTTGATGTTCTTGGCGATGGCGACTTTATTCCATGCTTACACTCGGTAGGTGCACCGCTTGAAGCCGGACAGAAAGATGTTCGCTGGCCTTGCGCTTCCAATATCGACGACAAGTACATTTCGCATTTCCCTGAAACCAACGAAATTTGGTCGTTCGGTTCGGGTTATGGCGGTAATGCACTGCTTGGCAAAAAATGCCTGGCCCTTCGTATTGCATCGAATATTGCAAAAAGAGAAGGCTGGTTGGCCGAACACATGCTCATTATGGGCATTACCAACCCCGAGGGTGAAAAGAAATACATTGCGGCTGCTTTCCCAAGTGCTTGTGGAAAAACCAACCTGGCCATGTTAATTCCAACCATTCCGGGTTGGAAAGTAGAAACTGTTGGTGATGACATTGCCTGGATGAAATTTGACGAAGAAGGCGTGCTGCGTGCCATTAACCCCGAAGCAGGTTTCTTTGGCGTAGCACCCCAAACCTCGATGGAAACAAACCCGAATGCAATGCACAGTGCCGATAAAAACTCCATTTTCACCAACGTGGGTGTAACCCCCGACGGTGATATCTGGTGGGAAGGAATTGGCCACGATTGCCCCGCAGGTACTATCAACTGGAAGAACAAGGAATACGATCCGGAATCAGGCGAACCTGTAGCTCACCCGAACGCACGGTTTACTTCACCTGCAAGCCAGTGTCCGGCTATCGATCCGGCCTGGGAAGACCCCAAAGGTGTACCCATTTCGGCATTCCTCTTTGGAGGCCGTCGTCCGCATACGGTACCTTTGGTATACCAGGCATTCGATTGGAACCATGGTGTGTTTATGGGATCGATTGTAGGTTCTGAAGTAACGGCTGCTGCTATTGGCCTTAAAGCTGGTGTACGCCGCGACCCGTTTGCCATGTTGCCCTTCTGTGGTTACAACATGGGTGATTATTTCGGACATTGGGTTAACATTGGCGAAAATGCTCCTGATAAGAGTAAGTTGCCTTTAATATTTAACGTTAACTGGTTCAGGAAAGCCGATGACGGTAGTTGGTTGTGGCCTGGTTATGGCGACAATATCCGTATATTGGGCTGGATTATCGACCGGGTAATGGGTAAAGTAGATGCAACTGAAACACCCATTGGCCTTGTTCCTAAGAAGGAAGACATTAACATTGATGGCCTTGAAGGACAAGCTGAAAAAATGGATGAGTTGCTTGAAGTTGATAATAACGCATGGCTCGAAGAATGTGAATTGATTGCCGAACACCAGCAGAAATTTGGCGATTCACTGCCAAAAGAGGTGAAAGAACAATATGAAGCCCTGAAAAAGAGGCTGAAATAATGATTATGAATATCACTTAATACGACAAAAAAAACCGGCTTGAAAGCCGGTTTTTTTTTGTTAATTTAATTAACCAGTATTAAGACCTTGGATGAAACTGGTTAATGGTATCTTTTAAATACTCCCTGTCGAGATGAGTATAAATTTCAGTTGTCAGGATCGATTCGTGCCCTAACATTTCCTGTACAGCCCTTAAGTCGGCTCCGCCATCGATCAGGTGCGTGGCAAATGAGTGCCGGAACGTGTGCGGACTGATTTTTTTGTCGAGATTAATTTTTTCGGCGAGGTTTTTAATGATGGTAAAAATCATTACACGGCTAAGCATTTGACCCCGTCTGTTCAGAAATAGGATATCCTGGGCATTGGGTGCAACTTTCAGGTTTTTTCTGTAGGTGTTCATGTACTTTTTAATTTCCACAACTGCACGTTCGCTTACAGGTACAAGCCTCTCTTTGTCCGACTTGCCTTCAACTTTTATGTACCCCTGGTTAAAGAAGAGGTTGCTCACTTTTAAATTCACCAGTTCGGATACCCTTAACCCGCAACTGTAAAGTGTTTCGATTATTGCCTTGTTGCGTTGTCCCTCGGGTTTCTCCAAATCGATGGCCGAAATGAGGTTGTCAATTTCCTCGGTACTTAAAATATCGGGTAATTTACGCCCAATTTTTGGCGATTCGAGCAGTGTTGTTGGATCGCTGTTGATTTTGTCCTCAATCAGCAAATACTTAAAGTATGACTTTATTCCCGATATGGTACGGGCCTGTGTTCGCGGGCTTACATTTTTTTCGTTTAACCATTCAATGAAATTTCTTAAATGGTTGAGCTTTACTTTTTGCGGAGTAATGCCTTTGTAGGTTGCTTTCAAAAACTCCATCAGTTTGTTGATGTCATTAATGTAAGCATTAATCGAATTTAGTGAAAGTCCTTTTTCCAAGCGTAAATACTCTTCAAATCCTTTAATGCTATCATCCCATTTCATAATTCTTCGTTTTTGATTATATTAGGTTAACAATTATCTATAATTTTGGTTCTGTAAACACGATTTTTCAATTTACGATAATAATTTTGATTAATAAACTCAAATTACTGATTTATTTGTTGTTTTATATTTTATTTATTTGCTTTTTTACTTAACTGATTGTTTGAATGAAAAACAGAATTTTTATTGCTTTGTTTTACTGTGTTTTTAATTAATTGAAATACAGTATTTTTGCGTATGGTGTGTTTTAGTAAAAAAATATTTCTATGAAAATAATTATTATAAACGGCCCCAATTTAAACTTGTTGGGCGTACGTGAAAAAAGTATTTATGGTCATCAAAATTTTGAACAATATTTATCATTGTTGAAAAAAAAATACGACAACTTAAATATTGATTATTATCAATCGAACATTGAAGGAGAACTGGTAAATAAATTGCACGAAGTAGGTTTTAGCTACCATGGAATTATTATCAATGCCGGTGCTTACACACACACTTCGGTTGCTTTACGCGATGCCATTGCCGGAATAAGCACTCCGGTTGTCGAAGTACACATATCGAATATTTTAACCCGTGAAAACTTCAGGCATGAATCGATCATTGGGCCGGTTTGCAAAGGCAGTATCATGGGCTTTGGCCTCGATTCTTACCGTCTTGGTATCGAGAGCTTTTTAGATGCCGGTTAGCGCATATCAATAACATCAACATCGGGATGGTTGACAGTATTAAAGCTAAAAGCCGATACCGGGTATTTTTTGTCCGTCTCCATCGATGTAACATTTATTATGTACGTATTGCCGTCGTTGCCTGACATTTTCGCGTTAAGTATTTTGTGGGTATCTTGTTCAATTTCAATAATTATACGTTCAAATTCATTCTTTTCGGTGGGAACCAGTTCAATTTTCCATGTTTTTTCCGATCCGTTGGTAAATTCTCCCAGGTAAGTGTTTTTAAAGCCTTTTTCGTAAATGGTAAAAATGGAGGCGGGGTTTATGGCTTCTTCGTCGCTATTGGGTTCCGAAATGTTTACTTCCATCGCATCGGGTAAATAAGTCCATTGTTTTTCGCCATTGCAGAAAATCTCAATTCCGCTAATCGATAATTTGTACTTTTCGTCCTGTAGAATTAGTTCTCCTTCGTTCGACTCCCTGATACCGGCATCGGTATTTTCAATAATGAATTCAAAACCGGCCGTAATGCTGTTGTAGCTTTTTGTTTTTTGCGAAACAGCATCAAGTATGGTTTTAGCCTTTTGGTCAACCTGGGCTGAAAGTGTAAAACTGTTAATCACAAATAAAATCAATATAAACTTCTTCATTTTCGTATTTTTTCTAAAGCGTATTCAACAATTGTTCCAAACTGTATTCATCCTGAATTAAAACTTTTCTTGCTTTGCTGCCTTCGCTTGGCCCAACAACTCCGGCAGCTTCGAGTTGATCCATAATGCGCCCTGCACGGTTGTAGCCAATCGAGAATTTCCGTTGAATCATTGATGTAGAGCCTTGTTGGTTTAACACAACAATACGGGCTGCATCGTCGAAAAATTCATCTTTCTGGCTCAGGTCGGCAGCACCGGGCATGTCGCCATCGTCGCCAACATATTCGGGTAACAAGTATGCCGTAGGGTAGGCCTGCTGTTCGGCAATGTGTTCGCAAATGCGTTCAACTTCGGGTGTGTCAACCAAGGCGCACTGCAACCGTACCATATCGCTGCCCGATGCAAAAAGCATATCACCTTTGCCAATGAGCTGGTTCGCTCCCGGGTGGTCGAGTATGGTTCGGGAATCGATCATTGAAGCGACCTTAAAAGCAATACGCGAGGGGAAGTTGGCTTTTATAACCCCGGTAATGATGTTGGTTGAGGGGCGCTGCGTTGCAATAACCATGTGTATGCCCACGGCCCGTGCAAGTTGTGCAATACGTGCTATGGGCAGCTCAATTTCTTTACCGGCTGTCATGATCAGGTCGGCAAATTCATCAATAACAACAACGATATAAGGCAGGTAGCGATGGCCTTTTTCGGGGTTCAGCTTGCGCTCAATGAATTTTTTGTTGTATTCTTTGATGTTACGGGCGTGGGCGCTTTTCAGCAAATCGTAACGGTTGTCCATTTCAATGCCAACCGAATTGAGCGTGGCTTTTACTTTTTCGACTTCGGTAATGATGGGTTCTTCGGAATCGGGTAGTTTGGCCAGGAAATGGTTTTCGATGGAGGAATAGAGGTTTAGCTCAACTTTTTTGGGGTCGATAAAAACGAATTTTATTTGTGAAGGGTGTTTTTTGTAAAGTATTGATGCAATGATGGCATTCAGGCCTACCGATTTACCCTGTCCTGTTGCACCGGCAACCAATATATGGGGCATTTTGGTGAGGTCGAATACGAAAGTTTCGTTCGATATGGTACGCCCCATGGCAATAGGAAGTTCCGCAGTAGTTTCCTGAAATTTGCGCGAAGCAATGATTGACCGCATTGAAACAACTTGTGGGTTACGGTTTGGTACTTCAATACCAATGGTGCCCCTGCCGGGAATGGGGGCAATAATGCGTATTCCCAGTGCCGATAGGCTTAGGGCAATGTCGTCTTCAAGGTTTTTAATTTTCGATATACGTATGCCTCTTGCAGGAATAATTTCATAGAGCGTGACAGTGGGGCCGATGGTTGCTTTAATTTTTACAATTTCAATTTTGAAATTCCGGAGGGTCTCTACTATCCGGTTTTTATTGTCGATCAATTCTTCATCGGTTACTTCCGATTTCAGGTGCGAGTAATCTTCCAGCAGGTCAATCGAAGGGAATTCATAGTGTGATAAATCGAGCGTGGGGTCATAGTCTTCGAGTGGTTTGTTCTCAAATTCTTCATTGCCCGATTCTTTCATTTCTACGGTCATCTCAAGGTCATCTTCGCCCTCGTTCAATGTTTTTGTTTGCGGGTTGTCGGTTCCTTCTTTTTCTTCGTTTGTTTTGGCCCTTGTTACTTTATCGTCTGAAATATTGTTCGTTTCTTCTCCGTCGCGATCCATGTCGAAACCAATGGGTGAAACCGTTTTTTCGAATTCCTCGTTGGTGCCGTCATCTATATCAACTTTTTCAATGTCTTTTTCAGCTTCTTTATTTTTATTCGGTGAAGCGAGCAGTGAACCTTCCGGATTGCTTTTTGCCTTTTGCGAACGCTTGAAAATATTGATAAATCCTTCAAAAACAAAAACAAGGTATATGAAAAGGGTTACAAGTAAAATGAAGAATGTACCCACTTTTCCAACAATGGAGTTAAGCCAAACGGCAATGTAATAGCCGTACATTCCGCCCGGGTATATGCTCGCTGTTTCGTATTTTCCTTCAAAAGCATAGCCAAGTGTAACCGATAGCCACAAAACAAGCACAAGCACCTTGATTGTTTTGACAACATTGCCTTTGATTTTCCGGTTAAACAATTTTAAACAGTAAATAAACAGTAAATAAATAAATAAAAACGCAGAGAGCCCGAACCACCGGTTAATAAAAAGGTCGGCAAGCCAGGCACCGGTTTTCCCTGTAATGTTTTCAACTTTTATTTCAGCGTTTTTAACCAGTTCCCACCAGTTTATCTGCAATTTGCTTTGATCGGCTGTAGCATTAAATAAAAAGCTTCCAAAAGCAAATAAAAGGTAAATGGAAAACGACAAGAGAACAAACCCGAGAATAATTTTAAGTTGTTCTTTGCGTACCGGCTTCTTTGTGTTTTTTGCCTTGTTGCCCGCCTGTTTTTTACTGTTGGATTGCTTTACTCCGGTTTTTCTTTCAGCCATAAGGTGAAGGTTGCTTGATTACGTTTGCAAAATTATCAAAATTGATGAAATAGCCATGCTATGTTTACGGGCTATTATCGGTAAATGAAATGGAACTTGTTTTGTGTCTAAAAAAGAATTTTATCGATTATTTGTACTGCAATATGCTAAACGCTAAACAAATTAAAAAATTTTGAGAGAAGATGGTGATTTTTTTTTCTTTAGTAAATGACGAATTTTATCAGTTTTTTTCATTCAGGTTTGTTGTAAGTTCGCTAAAAAATGTGATGTTATGGGCAAGTTAGCCGTAATTGCGCTTGGGGGAAATGCCTTGTTGAGGGACGATGAGGCCGGATCGATTGAACAGCAGGAAGCAAATACCCTTGAAACGATCGAAAACCTCATCTATCTTTTAAAAGATGGATATAACCTGGTTATTACGCATGGAAACGGCCCCCAGGTTGGAAACATTCTTATGCGCAACGATGCCGGGGAACAGGTTTACGGCATTGTACAAATGCCCCTTGACATTTGCGTAGCCGATTCGCAGGGTGGAATTGGCTACATGGTTGAACGCATGTTGCGCAACGTGATGAAAAAACACGGCATAGAGCGCGACGTGGTTACGGTTATTACCATGGTACTGGTCGACCCCGATGATAAATCATTCTTAAACCCGTCGAAACGTATTGGTAAATTGTATGCAATTGATGAAGCGGATAAACTAAAAAGCGCAAAGGGCTGGGACTTTAAACCATCGTCGAAAAGGAAAGGTTATTACAGCCGGGTGGTACCTTCGCCCGAGCCGGTTGGCATTGTCAATATCGACATGATCAGGCACCTGGTATCGGCCGGTGCGGTTGTAATTGCAGCCGGTGGCGGGGGCATACCTGTTTACATCGATGAAGCGGGCTGCATCAGGACTGTAAACGGCGTTATCGATAAAGATATAGCCTCATCGGTACTGGCCTCGCAACTTGGGGCAAACGAGTTTTATATTCTGACCGATGTGCCAAATATTTACAAGGATTTTGGTTTGCCCACACAGGAAAAACTGGAGTTTCTCGACCGCAAAGATGCTTTGCATTACCTTAAGCAGGGTGTTTTTGCCGAAGGTTCGATGGAACCAAAAATCAGGGCATCTGTCAGGTTTATAGAAAAAGGCGGTGAAAAAAGCGTTATAACCGAGGCAAAAAAACTCGAAGATCGTAACTTTGGTTCCAAAATAACACTGAATTATGAAGATGGGGATAATTGATTTCCATTGTCGAAGTTTTTTTATTAATGTTTAATATCAAAATTTAACATAGTGAAAATAAAAAATAAGCACTTTTTAAAACTGCTCGATTACCAGCCCTCAGAAATTGAGTTCTTACTGGGCTTATCGCAGCGGTTAAAAATGGACAAACTTACCGATACCGAAGAAAGGAAACTTCACGGTAAAAACATAGCCCTTATTTTTGAAAAAACATCTACACGTACCCGTTGTGCATTTGAAGTAGCTGCTTACGATCAGGGTGCACATGTAACTTACCTTGGCCCAACCGGCAGCCAGATTGGCCACAAAGAAAGCATGAAAGATACGGCACGTGTGCTTGGCCGTATGTACGATGCCATTGAATACCGGGGTTTTTCGCAACAAATTGTTGAAGAATTGGCTTTGCATGCCGGGGTGCCGGTTGTAAACGGTTTAACCAACGAATTTCACCCCACACAGGTGCTGGCCGATTTGCTTACCATGCGTGAGCATTGCGAAAAGCCTTTTTCAGAAATGAAGTTTTGTTATATGGGCGATGCCCGCAATAACATGGGTAATTCGCTCATGGTGGGCGCAGCCAAAATGGGGATCGATTTCAGGGCTGCGGCACCAAAGCATTGCCAGCCCGATGAGTCACTAATAAAAATGTGCCGTGAAATTGCTGCCGAAACGGGTGCAAAAATTACTGTTACCCACGATTGGGAAAAAGCCGTGAACGGGTGCGATTTTATTTATACCGATGTTTGGGTTTCGATGGGCGAGGATGAGAAAGTATGGGGGGAACGTATAAACCTGCTCAAACCCTATCAGATTAATGCACGTGTTATTGAAAAGACGAATAACCCTGATGTGAAATTCCTGCATTGCCTGCCTGCTTTTCATAACCGCGACACCAAAATGGGTGAAGAAATTTACCGGAAATTTGGGCTTGAAGCCATGGAGGTTACCGACGATGTTTTCGAAAGTGCGGCCTCTGTTGTATTCGACCAGGCTGAGAACCGAATGCACACGATAAAAGCTGTTTTGGTAGCCCTGATTTGCTGATGGTAAAATGCAAAAAGCAGGTCATTTATGCAATGCCCCGCTTTTCGATAAAGGAGAAAGTAAAAATATGAAGAGTTGAATTATTTCCGGTAAACCATACCTATACCGCTAATGCTTTTGTTGATTTCGGGGTTTCCTCGGTACCCAATTTTGCCAACGCCTTCAACAGTAGCATCAAGTTTTTCGGTAGCATAAACCGAAGCATTTCCCACACCGGCAACTTTACAGCGTACAAATTTTGCTTCAAGGTTATCGGCATCAATGTTGCCGGCACCTTCCGAAGATGCGATAAACTCGTTGGTAACGCCTTCAAACTCCATGTTTACACCACCGGCAGCAGCGGTTGTTATTTTGTTGGCTTTTATTTTCATGTCGATGTTTGCACCGCCTTCAACATCGATATTGATGTTGTTGACATCGATATACCCCCTGGTTGAGAGGTATGCACCGCCTTCAATTTTGATGTCTTCAAGGTTCTTAAATGTAATATCAACCAGTATTTCATCTGAGCTGATGTTATTCCCCCTGGTTTTTATATGAAGTTTGCCGTTTTCGGACCAAACCCTGATACGGTCGTGAAGCCGGTCCGATGTGTTAATAATTACTTCCTGTTCGTCGCCCTGTATCAGTTTTATATTGTAAGCACCTTCGAATTTTAGCTGGCTGAAATTTTCAACCTCGAATGTTTTTTCAACAAAATCGGATTGGTCCCTGTTTATGCTTGTTGTGCACGAGGCCAGTAACGATGCCAGCAGTATTCCCAACAGGGTAAAAATCGAATATGTTTTTAATAATCTCATTTTGTTTTGTATTAAAATGATGAGCCAAATGTAAACCAACATTTTTTACCAGTGAACCAATTATCGATAAACGGCTCTTTTAAATCGGTAAAACAGCGTTTACCCTTCGTTGTTGGGTTTGTTAAAATGCGATGTAAGCTTATTGAGGTAAAAGGTGGTATAAAGCAGAACCATAATAATTATTATTGCAGCCACCATGTCCATTGTTGAAGGGTTTCCGGTAGCAGTAAGTTTAAATATTGCATAACCCATGGCCGGGATGTTCAGTGCGAGCAACACTTGCGAGAGAAAAACTTTTTTATGTTTTGAAAGTTGATGTGTTATGAAAATGACCAGGAGCCCGGTAAGGATGTAAGCTGCACCATACAGCATTTGTCCTTCCGAAATGCTGAATGCACCGAGGATAACCGGCAATAAACCAAACCCGTAAAAAACGCGGCATAAACTTTTGAAAATGGCCAGGTTTTGCTGGTTGTTTGCCGAAAGCGGAAACAAACTCCGCGGAGGTAGTTCAACGGGTTTAAAATCATCTTTTTCCAAATCATCAACCGATGTGATGATTCCTCGTTTCATTGCTTCTTTTATTGCTGATTTAACAGCATGAGGCTGAAAGTGTTCCCTGTATCTCAAAATCGAAATGATTTCTTCGTTTGAAACCTCTTTTAAGCGGTATTCAAACGATTTTCGGTCGTTATGTTCAGGTGTGTCACTTCCCATTTTATTTTTTTTGTATTTCTTTACTCTTTTAACATTACAAAAGTATAAATTGTTATATACAATAACGATTCTGCTTGTTTAATTCACCTTATTTTTATTATCATGGGGCAGGTTAAACAATGCGTATAATTGTACCGTTTAAGTTGTTGAAGCATGAGTGAACGTTTGTATTTTGATAATGAGCTGAAAACGATGATGGCGCTTTTTGAGAAAAGCGAATTGAACATCGATTTGACAAAAGTTGAAGAGGCATGCCGTTTTGCCTATCAAATATTGGGCAACAAGAGCTGGGAGTCAGGTGGCCCCATTATTTATCATTCGATGGACGTGGCACAAATTGTGGCCCTCGCAATTGGCCTGGGTACCGATCCGGTTGTTGCCGCCTTGCTTCACAATGTTTTTGAAAGTACGGCCGATAAAGATGAACTGATTGCTGAAATTCCCCTGCGCTTTGGCGAACAGGTCTCTGATTTACTCGAGGGACTGTTCAAAATCAATTCAATAGACACGGTAACCATTTCTGTTCATTCAGAAAATTTCAGGCGTTTGTTGCTGGCCCTCTCGGGCGATTTGCGCGTAGTGCTTATAAAAATTGCCGATCGCCTTGAAGATATGCGAAACCTTGATAATCTCCCGCACAGCCTTCAGCAAAAATATGCAACCGAATCGTCGTATTTATATGCCCCCCTGGCACACCGCATGGGCCTTTACAATATAAAGAGCGAGCTGGAAGATATGTCGCTGAAATATTTGAAACCGGCCGATTATGCAAAAATCGCGAAACACCTTGAAGATACAGTAAAAGAGCGTGAAGATTTTGTTTCGGTTTTTGTTAAGCCCATTGAAGAAAAACTGGTTGCGCGTGGTATTAAGTTCGACATGAAAGCCCGTACAAAATCGATTTATTCCATTTGGAACAAAATGAAAAGACAGCGGGTTAGCTTTGACGAGGTTTACGATTTGTTTGCTATACGTATAATTATTGATTCGAAGCCCGCCAATGAAAAATCGGATTGCTGGCAGGTTTATTCCATCGTTACCGAAGAATACCAGCCAAACCCCGAGCGCATGCGCGACTGGATTTCGATACCCAAATCGAACGGTTACGAATCGTTGCACACCACGGTAATGGGGCCTGCCGGCAAATGGGTTGAAGTACAAATTCGTACCCGGCGAATGGACGATGTTGCCGAAAAAGGGTTGGCTGCCCACTGGAAATACAAAGGAGGTAAAGGAAGCGACCTTGATTATTGGCTTGCCGGAATACGTGAATTGCTTGAAAATCCTGCAGGCGATGCCAACGAAGTAATCGAGGAGTTTAAAACTACCGTGGTTGAAGATGAAATTTTTGTGTTTACACCCAAAGGCGACTTGAGGAAACTTCCTGCCGGTGCCACAATTCTCGATTTTGCGTATGATATACATTCCGATATTGGCGATAAATGCGTTGGCGGAAAAGTTAACCAGCGTAAAGTGTCGATAAAGCATAAATTAAAAAACGGCGACCAGGTTTCAATTGAAACGGCCAGTAACCAAAAACCCAAAATCGACTGGCTTGATTTTGTGGTAACATCGAAAGCCAAAAGCCGTATAAAATCGAATTTAAACGAGGCCAAAAGGCTTGAGGCAGAGAATGGGAAGGAAATTGTAAAAAGAAAATTCAGGAACTGGAAACTCGATTATTGCGATGAAAACATCCGTAAACTCATTGCATTTTTTAATTTAAAAAGCGCACAGGAACTGTTTTATTCGGTTTCAACAGGTGCCATCGATGCCCTTCAGTTAAAAACGGTACTTAAAGAAGAAGAAACACCCCGGGCAAAGGAAGTATTGGGTGAGTTGTTGCCCAAAAAGGTAGTTGACAATCTTTCGTTCGACCCGGGTAATGAATTTTTAATTATAGACAAAGGGCTGAAAGATGTAAATTATAAGCTGGCACAATGCTGTAACCCCATTTTTGGCGACCCTATTTTTGGGTTTATAACCATTCGCGAGGGAATAAAAATTCACCGCATATCGTGCCCCAATGCAAAGAACCTGTACGAAAGGTATCCTTACCGGTTTATTAAAGCCAAATGGAGGGAAACGAAAAACTATAATTCGTTTCAGGCATCGGTTTACCTTGAAGGAAGCGACCGGCAGGGGATTATTGGTGACATATCGTATGTTATTGCGAAAGATGTTGGCATACAGATGCGTTCAATTAATGTTGATACGAAAAATGGAGCATTCACCGGTACATTACGCGTTTATGTGAATAATATTGAACACCTCGAATTCCTGATAAACAAACTGAAAAGCATTAAGGGGATACAGAATGTTTTACGTGCTGATTTTTAATCTTTTGTTTTTTAGTTTTTTAACATGTTTTAATTGAAAACGCTGAAAATTGGCAAGAATATTGTTCTATCATCAAACAAAAACAAAAGGCTGTTTAAGTTTGTTGATGCCTGATTAAACAATAAGAATTGAAAGGGGAAAAATGAATATGACAAACACGAAAGCGAATGAAGCATTTGCCCAAGGCAATTATTCGGCTACATTAAAACACATTGCACGGATTTTGGAAAGCGACCCGGTTCATATTGATGCATTGCTTTTGAGGGCAAAGGTTAACTTTAAACTTCAAAATTGGCAACAGGCATTAAACGACTTAACCATTATTTTGGAAAAACAGCCGGGAAACGAGGTCGCAAGGAATTACAAATCGATGGTTATGGAGATACTTAACTTTTGGCACAAAGAAAATTATAATCCATAATCAGGTTCCTGTTTTTAACATTTTTAACAGTATTTTGTATTCATTTATAAAAAAAACTTTTATAAAAAATCAATTTAATTATCTTTGGAAGCCGTAAAAATCAGATTGACAATTAATAATTAAAATTTTAAAAGATATGAAGAAAGTATTTTTATTACTGGGGATGATTATTTTTTCCTTTTCAGTTTTTGCACAGGAATTGAGTCCTGGTTTGCAGGCAAAAAACGATGGCAATGCTGCATTTAAAGAAAAAGATTATGTGAGTGCCATTAAGCATTGGGAAAAGTATTTAAACTCTGATGAAGAAGGTGTTGAAAACGATGTAAATACAATGTTGTTGTATCTGAAAAGTTTTAAATACGCTGGTAATAATTTCATGAAAAAGAAAAATTATGCCCAGGCATATGATTATTATAAAAATTACATTGAAAAGGGTGATGAAGAGGCAAAAACTGATGGGAAAACTTTTTATTACATGGCCTATTGTGCAAAAAAAATGGACAAGCCCGACCTGGCAATAACCCATTATCAAAAGTCAATTGAGCTTGACTACAGGCCCGATATGTGCAAACTATACATTGCCGATATTTATAAAGATATGGGCAAAGATGAAGATATGAAACAATTGCTGGTTGCTGCCATCGAGGAACACCCCGATAGCAAGTATATTGACAAAATGGCCTCGATGCTGACAAAGCCCATGTTGCAGGAGGCTTCAGTGCCTTTTAACAAGGCCAACGAATTGGCCAAGGAAGCTTCAACCGGAAGCCCGAATGAATACATGCAAAAAATGGCCCGGGCTGTCAGTAAGTTTGAAGAGGCCATACCTCTTTTCGATAAGGTGTTGAAATACGATCCTAAGAACGATACTGCGCTGAAATACAAAAAAGTATGTACCGACAACATTAACCAGTTTGAAGAATACAAAGCAAGTCTCGACAAATAAGTTTAACTGAATTATATAAAAAAAGAGGCGCTGTTTCAGTTGCCTCTTTTTTTATTGAAATTAAAGCCAGTATACAAGACCAATGGTTGTATTGATGGTTTTTACCGGAATTTCGAAGCGGGTAGTGCTTATTTCATCTACATCGGTTTCGGTAACCAAATAACTGGCATGGTTGTACGATATTGTAGTGCCAAAATAGGAAGCTTCAATTTTAAGCTCAACGTTTGAACTGATCCTGAAACGTAGGGCAGCAGTGGCAGCAAGTGAAGCCGAAAGCGTTGTATCGTCTGTGTTTTCTGAAACGAGTACTTTTTTGTTTTCCGTGTCGTTAAAGATTAAGACCTGATCGGGTATTTGGTTAAATGATACCCCGGAGAATAGTCCGCCATCGAAGAATACTTTGTTTTTAATAACCGGGAGGCTATACTTAATTCCCAGTAAAGGTGTAGCCCATTGCCAGTAATTAATGGCATAATTTACCGAATCGGGTTCGGTAATGTAACTGCCCAGCTTGTTATCGAACCATGCTTCGAATTTGTTTTTATCGAGGGGTGCATTGCCAAAGTGGAACCGCAATGACAATGCCATATCTTTATAAATTGAATAATTGGCTTCGGCGTTAAGCGTGAACCCGGTCGTTGCATACCCCGATGTGGCAAGGTTTATGTCACTTTTTTTGAAATTGCCCAGCGGACTGACAATCCCCATTGAAATGTCGGCCCTGAATTTCGACTGCGGAAAACCTGAAGTTGCAACGAGCAAAAAAGCTGCAACCGAAAAAGCAGTAATTAATGTTTTTTGCATAACGAAGTAAAGATAATCAGTTCCGCTTGTATTTTATATAAGCAGGCCACCTAATTTTATCAAATTAACAAAACAGATGATTGTAAACTCCTTGTTTTTTGGAGGAACTGCAAGGGTGGTAAAGAAATTGATTTTTTCAATATTCACTGTTTCTCCCGGCCCTTTTTACCATTTCACTTAACATACGGTTAAAGTCTTTTGCCTTTAGCAATTCTTCAAGAGAAAGTATCATGCGGTAGCGCCATTTGTTTTTCTCGTCGCTGGGCACATTTATCCGTTCTTTGTCGGTTTCGTCCCAGCGCAGGTCGCCGTCCATGGCCAGCAAATCCTGTAT
This sequence comes from Prolixibacteraceae bacterium, assembly GCA_021740385.1. Classification (GTDB taxonomy): domain Bacteria; phylum Bacteroidota; class Bacteroidia; order Bacteroidales; family Prolixibacteraceae; genus DAIMEA01. Next base: position 29,978 of record JAIOZY010000009.1, read on the forward strand.
GGGGAAAATGGTGAAAAGTGCCGGTGAATATAGGTGTTGGTTTATAATCTCTTTGCAAACCCAGGGTTCGGCAAAAGGCGGAGGTGTGTTATTGTGTCCTAAAACGGTTCGGTAGAAACGCTTTGTCCTTTCGTGATTCTCTTCCCACCATCCCCGTATTGTCGACATGTCGTGGGTCGATGTTGTGCAAACGCTCAGGTAAGGCGCATCGGCCGGGTGGCCAAATTCAATATCGGGGTTTTTGGGCATGCGTTGTATCTCGAGGCTCAGGATGTTGAGGTTTTCCATCACTTCGGGGACACAGTCGGGCACCATGCCCAGGTCTTCGCCGCAAACCAGCATGTTGGATGCATGAATGAGTGTTGGTAGTTTTCTATAGGCTTCATCCTTCCAGAATGATTCATGGCGTTTGTAGAAGAAGTCGATGTAAAGGTCGTTCATCATGCTTTTCGTATGACTGTCGAGCTCACGGTATGAGTAGCTGTAGTGCATCGAAATGCGTGGATGAAAGGCGAGGTGGGCCGAGTAGGGGTCTTTTATCAGCAATACCTCATCAATAAGTGCTATTAGTCCATCGCGGATTGTTATATCTTTTTCACTTGCGTTTTTTTCAGTGTTTTTTATGGTTGTAAAATGCTGATAAACTTTTTGTTGCGTATTAAATTCTTCTTTAAGGCCAAATTGGTTGTTTTCGGTTTCAATCAGGTAATTCTTTTTAACCTCGCTGGCATATTCCCCGAAAATTTCGTGCAGGAAATGCCCCCTGATGTATGGTTTCAGAAAACGGTCATAATCGAACCAGATACCCCGGTCCTGAATTTCGTTAAGCGAAAGGGGCAGCCCGGGTTTAAAGTAGCCCAAAAGCCCGTGAATGGCATGTTTGGGTATTTCCCATATCCTAAAAAATCCCAGTATATGGTCAATACGATAAGCGTCGAAATATTTCGAGAGGTTGTCGAGGCGGTTTCTCCACCAGGCAAATCCGTCCTTTTCCATTACATCCCAGTTATAGGTTGGGAAACCCCAGTTTTGTCCCAATACGGCAAAATCGTCGGGTGGGGCACCGGCCTGGCCGTTGAGGTTGAAAAGTTCCGGTTGCGTCCATGCTTCAATGCTGTTTGGGCTGATACCAATGGGGATATCGCCTTTAAAAGCAACGCCCTTTTTGTGGCCGTATTCAATGGCATCGCTCAGTTGTTTGTCTAAGTGGTACTGTATAAAATAATGAACGGCAATGTGTTCGTAGTGTTCGGTTTTTGGGTCGGTCAGCTTCTTTATTTTTTTGGGGTTGTATTGTGCCCATTCGCCCCACTCCCTGAAATTTGATGTTTTAAACCGGTCGCGAAGGAAACAGAATGCGGCGTAGGGTTCAAGCCATTCGTTGTTTTCATCAAAAAAATCACGATAAGGTTTGGTGTCTTTAATGTTATCCCATTCCTGATCGAATATAAGTTTGTAATACCTCGATTTCACACGGGTGACTTCAATGTAATCGACATACGATTTGCTGTTGAGCAATTCGCGGGCAACTTCAAATTCGTCGTTCAGCTTTTCGTTTTTTAATTTGCCCATTTGTTGCAGGTTGAGGTAAATGGGATGCAGCGCGTAAACCGATATGGCTTTGTAAGGGTATGAATCGAGCCACGAGTGGGTGGCAACCGTTTCGTTAATGGGTAGTACCTGTATCATTTTCAGCCCGGTTTTCGATGCCCAGTCGGCCAGTTTTTTCAAATCGTTGAATTCGCCGGTACCAAAGCTTTGCCGGCTACGTAACGAAAATACGGGCACTGCTACGCCGGCTCCTTTCCAGTTTCCGGCCGGGTACCTGAATTTTTCATCGTTGCGTATGTGAATGGATGGTGTTTCAGTTTTGTTTACAAAAAAAATTGAACGTTCATTCCCTTCTTCCCAAACTTCGGTTTCTTTTGTTTTCCGGTTGGTAAGCACGTACTTGTATCCCATCGGGAATTTAGCTTTTCCCAAGTCAACTTCGAGGCTCCATAGCGTTGAGCCGGTTTTTTTCATGGTTACCGGTTTTATCCAGTTGCCCAGTGACGGTATGTTTCCTACAAGGCTTACCTGCAAATGTTTTGGAACCCGGGGTGCTGAAAGGTTGAACCGGATCACTGAATGGTTTCCGGCCATCTTTTTCGTTGTTGAATTTTTTGTATGGGCCATTAAAACACCCGTAAATACTTTCGAAAACAGGGGAAAATCTTCATCGGCCTTTGGCCGCCAAAAATCGCGTATTTCGACAATTTTATGTCCGGTTGAAGCAAAGCACCGGTTTTTGCCACCTTCCCATAAAAGGGATTTGTCGGCATTTTTTATGAAGTATTTGTATTCAAATTCTTCTTCTTCTGTACTGAATGTTGTTTCCCATTCACCGTTACCAATGTACAACATGGGAAAGGCTTCGCGTGTGTCCCAATTCCCAATCTCACTTGTTGAACCTGATATCCAGAGCGATTGCCCCCAGGCCGTTTTATAATTTATACGAAAAGTTAGTTTCATATCCCCCATTTTAAATTTCATTCCCCTTGCTCCAACTTTTTCTTACAAACATCAAGTTCGCAGTATTTTTATAGAAAACAAATAGCTGATGAAAAAAAATATTCGAAATAAATTGGCAGGAGCTTAAACAGGGGTTGTAAATTCCTGAATTCAGATTTTAAATCGGAATAAGTGGATAAAAAAAGGTTTATTTCAAATTGCTTCTTATTATTTTAGCGGCAAAAAATTCAAAACAATGGCAATAACAATTGATGAAAAAGACCTTTCAAAGTTTATTCTTATGGGCGACCGTGTACTTGTTAAACCCAAAAATCCGCAAAGCAAGACGAAAAGCGGGCTTTACCTGCCGCCAACCGTTCAGGAAAACGAGAAAGTGCAAAGCGGTTACATTGTAAAGACCGGCCCGGGATACCCGATACCAGCCATGGCCGATCAGGAAGATTTCTGGAAAGCCGGGAAAGAAGATGTAAAGTACATTCCGCTTCAGGCAAAGGAAGGTGACCTTGCCGTTTACCTGCAGAAAACCGGTTACGAGATTGAATTCAACAGCGAAAAGTACATCATACTGCCGCATTCAGCTATATTGATGATTATTCGGGATGAGGGGATGTTTGAGTAGTCGTTTGGACGACAGAAGAAAATGGCGGTAGTAACAACAAACCGATGGTCAGTCTTCGCTAAAGTTTTGTCGGACAAGCCAGTACCCTGCCTTTGCTATGGCTTCGGCTGGCAAAGCCAGTACTCAGTATACCTTACAATAGCCCTTTTACTTCTTCTTGTAGAAATTTGATGGCGTTGGTAAGCGGGTCGTCACTTACATCGGCAAATTCTTCGAGCAGGTCGGTGGCATAATCCATGTAAGGGTCATCGGGTTTATGATCGGCGGCTGTTGAACTTACAAGTTGCATCATACTTTGACGTGCTGCCACAACCATTGACCATGCTTCGGGCGAAACGTATAATTGCTGCGACAGGTTATGTTCAAATTCATCCCGTATGTTTTCAAGAAGTTTTTTTTGCAGGTCGAGTACGTTCATGCCCGTTTGCGTGTTCCGTATTACCATCGATTCGGGCTTGATGCGTTCGAGGAACAGGGTTAAGCGTTCGTATGCCTGCAGGCGCAAGGGCATGGTTTCACTGCTAAACTTCATGCGTAATTCCTGCTTTCGTTGTTTTTCAAATTGCTCGAAAAACGATTTCAACATGTAATAAACGAATAAAAAAACCACAATGAGCGGAAAAAGCATCGCGATGGCTTGTTCTATAATTTTTTGCCAATTCATACCAATTTGTTAAAAAAATGTTTAAACTTTATTCAAAAATCATGAAAAATGCCTGAAAATGGCATTTATTTCCATTTTTTTTTGCAAAATTTTTATCTTGCATGCGCATGTAAAAGTAACGAAAATTACCGATCCGGCAGTTTAATAAATTGCATGTGTGCTTTTTTTTAAGAACCAATTTAAAGGAAATTATATGAATCCACAGGCAGAAGAACTAAACAAGCTTATTCAATCGGAAAATCCGGTTGTATACGATTTATTATCTGAAAAAGGTAAAAATATTTTCTTTCCGAAGAAAGGAATACTCGGACAAACAGCCGATGCCAAAGGCACAAAAATAAATGCAACAATTGGTGCAGCCATCGAAGATGACGGATCGCCCATGCGGCTTGAGGCCATTGCATCGAAAGTGGGGCTCGATCCATCCGGCGTTTTCCCGTACGCACCCAGTTTTGGCCGTCCCGACATACGCCCCCGCTGGAAACAAATGATTTACAAAAAGAACCCTGCGTTAAACGGTGTTGAGCTTAGCCTGCCCGTTGTAACCAATGCACTTACCCACGGGGTTAGCATGGCCGGTTACCTGTTTGCCGATCCGGGCGATGAAGTGATTGTTCCAAACTATTTTTGGGGCAATTATAACCTGATATTGAAAAATGCGTATGGTGCTGAATTCAAGCCATTCGAGCTTTTTGACAACAACGGTTTCAATATTGAATCGTTTGCCGGGGCGTTAAACGACGGGCCGGTAGGTAAAAAAATTGTTGTACTGAATTTCCCCAATAACCCGTCGGGATATTCTCCCACCGTTGAAGAGGCCAAATGTATTATGAACGCAGTTAAAACGGCAGCCGAAAAGGGTAATAAAATTGCCGTTTTGTGCGACGATGCCTATTTCGGGCTGGTTTACGAGGAGGGGATCGAAGAACAGAGTATTTTCTCGTATCTCGCTAACCTGCACGAAAATGTGTTGGCTGTGAAAATAGACGGACCAACGAAAGAGGATTACGTTTGGGGCTTCAGGGTAGGATTTATCACCTTTGGAATAAAAGGAGGAAACGCCCCGCTTTACAATGCCCTCGAATCGAAAACTGCCGGTGCCGTGCGCGGTAACATATCCAACGCTTCGAACCTTTCACAGTCGTTGTTATTACAGGCATTCGACAGCCCCGATTATTTTAGCCAGAAAGCAGCAAAATTTGACATTATGAAAGCCCGTTACGATGCGGTAAAAGAAACCCTGGCCGATGAAAAATACAAGGAGTGTTTTACCGCACTGCCTTACAATTCAGGGTATTTCATGTGTGTGAAACTGGCCGGGGGAATTGATGGTGAAGCCCTGCGGCGGTTGCTCATCGAGAAATACAGCATTGGTATTATCAACCTGAATAACATCATCCGCATTGCTTATTCGGCAGTAGCAGCTAAAGATGTAAAAGAAATGTTCGATGGAATTTATTCGGCTTGCATTGAAGTGAGGGGTTGATCGTAAAATATTTTCAATAAAAAGAGGCTGTCTCAGGAGGCAGTCTCTTTTTTATTCCTTTGGATTTTTTATCGTGTCGGTTACAACTTCCGTTTTACTCAATTCAAATTTTACCCGCGAAAGTTTTGTGCTTTGAAAAAATACAATCAAGCCCAATACAAATACCAATACAACCAACGGGATAAATGGCTTTTTCCGGATGATACGTACAAGCAGGCTGATTCCGCCAAGCGAGCCTGTTGCTGCAAGCATAATAAGCATTTTAATAACATCCTTAATATCTTGTTCTACCAGACCTTTGGTTTGTGGGGAGGGTATGGCCCCGCTAAGTAAAACGGTTAAAGCAAGTATGGCAATAACAATGAGTACAATTTCGGCAACTTTTCCCAGCAGGGGTTTTTTATCAATCCATGCAAAAAGGTAAAGGCCCAGTGCTCCAAATAGTAAATACTGTGGGGCGCTACGTAACAACACTTCAAGTAAATCAATTGAAATCATGCTTGTTCCATTTTTTTTCAAAAGTAGAATATTTTCCCTATTGAATTCGTTTTATTCTTCATTAATAAGACGTAATTTCACTACTGATTTGAAAAACAGACAATTTTAATAGTATGAAAACAGTTACACGAATAGCATTAGTTTTTCTCGCCTTTATTGCCGTGTCGTGCCAGCCTCGTCTGGCATTAAAGGACAAACATACGGTTGTTTTTTACAATGTTGAAAATTTGTTCGATACCCTTGATAACCCGCATAAAACCGATAATGAATTTATGCCCGTTGAACCCAAAAACTGGAATACTACACGTTACCGGCAAAAATTATCGGACCTGGCCCGGGTCATTTCTTCGGTCGATACGGTTGAATTACCGGTTCTTGTTGGTTTGGCCGAAGTTGAAAATGACCGGGTGCTTCAGGACCTTGTTGCGGAACCTTTACTGCACGATGCGAATTACAGCATTGTGTGGGAAGAAGGGCCCGATGTGCGGGGCATTGATTGCGCGTTGCTCTACCGGCCCGATTGTTTCAGGGTTGACAAGGTTGAAAATATTGAAATTGAAATTGATTCATTGCCGCGCTTCAAAACCCGCGATATACTTTATGCATCGGGGTGGCTGGGAAACGACTACCTTCATGTTTTTGTAAACCATTGGCCATCGAGGCGGGGAGGTGTTGACGACTCGGAACCGAAAAGGATTGAAGCCGCCCGTGTATTGCGCGAAAAAGTTGATCTGGTTTTTAATACCGATCCAAAAGCAAACATCATCGTTATGGGCGATATGAACGATGAACCTGCAAACCGCAGTTTGCTGGATGTATTGAAGGCTTTGCCCAATAACAAAATGCCCGGCGAAAAGCAGCTGGTTAATTTAATGTACGATGAATTCAATGATGGCGATGGATCGTACAGCTACCGCGGCGACTGGTCAATGCTTGATAACATTATTGTTTCGTCGAACCTGTTGAAAGAACAAAAAGGGTATAATACTTCCCTGGATAATGGTTTTATTTTTCATCAAAAATTCATGGAATACGTTAACAGCAGCGGGCAAATATCGCCAAACCGTACATACGGACGCAGTTATTACGGGGGAATCAGCGACCATTTTCCCGTGTATGTGACTTTTGAATAACGCGTTTACCGCCAAATTTTATTTTTGTTTAATGCTCTCCGGTAGCGTGCAGCGTTCCGGTTATGTTCCACCAGGTTAGCCGCGAAGCGGTGTTCGCCCGAGAAATCTTCCTTGGCACACATGTACAGGTAATTGTGGTTTTCGGCATTTAGTACGGCTTCAACCGATGAAATTTCGGGGAACCCAATGGGGCCCGGGGGCAAACCGGCGTATTTGTAGGTGTTGTAAGGCGAATCAATTTTTAACATGTCGTTGGTTATTCGCCTGATTGATGTGTCGTTAAGTGCATATTTTATGGTCGGGTCGGCCTGTAATGCCATGCCGCGTTTTAAACGGTTCAGGTACAAACCGGCAATAATGGGTTTCTCTTCTGGAATGACCGTTTCTTTTTCTACAATCGATGCCAGGGTAACTGCTTCAACGGGTGTGAGCCCTTTCTTTTCGGCTTTTTCTTTTCGTTTACTGTTCCAAAAACGTTCGTATTCGGCATTCATCCTTGTCAGGAATTCATCCGGAGTTGTTGTCCAGTAAAACTCATAGGTGTTGGGAATGAACATGGCCGGGAACGCTGTCGCGGTAAAACCGTATTTTTGCTGAATTGCCGGGTCGGTAAATTGCGAAATCAGGTTAAGCGAGTCGGGTTCAATATAATCAGATACTTTACCTGCCAGGTCGGCAAACGAGTTCACGTTGTGAAATTTGAGTTCGACCGGATCCTGGTTGCCTGCCCTTAGCTTGTTTACAAGGTTATTCGTATTGGTTCCTTTTTTCAGTTTGTACAGGCCGGGCCTGATGCTTGTTTTGTAGTCTTTCTTTTTGGCTATCCATTTAAACGCTTTATAGTTGATAAGGACCTGTTCTTTTTCAAGTTTGTTGTAAACATCTTCGAATGTTTCCCCGGTGCCGATAACAAGCGTGTGATCTTTAGCGACATTCGATTTGAAAATGAAACCATAAAGTTCGAATGCCCTAAACCCAAGAATAATAAGCAGTAATGCAAACAGTACCATCGAAAACCTTGCGATGCGGGGCATATAATTTCGTTTATTTCTTCGTTCGATAACCATAGCTGATTCTGTTTTAACTTTTCACTGCAAAAATATATTTTTCACGACAAACAAAACGGAATACCCCGTTGTTTATTTTACATGAAAAAACTTCTGATTGTTATATTGTTTTTCGTTAGTGTTGCATTAACTGCTTCTGCACAGGGAAATCATGTTGATTTTGTTGAAAAGAGTTTGAAAACCAACAATACCGGTATGATGGTTTTGGGTGGATGGGCCCTGGCCAATATGGCATACGGGGCTTATGGCTGGGCAAATTTTGACGGACAGCAAAAATATTTTAACCAGATGAACTTTTTCTGGAACACGGTTAATTTGTCGATAGCAGGAATTGCATTGTATAACAACTTCTCAACGGATTATTCTTTGGTGAGTACCGAAGATATTTTGTCTAACCACCTTAAAACAGAGCGGATACTTTTAATTAATTCTGCGCTCGATGTGGGATATATCGGGACTGGTTTTTTGTTGCGTTATCTCGGCACAAAATCTGATAAACGAACTGAACTGCTCCGTGGATATGGCAATTCGCTTATACTTCAGGGAAGCTTTCTGCTTGTGTTTGACCTGGCGTTTTATGCTGTTATGCATAGCATTAGTGTGCAATACAACTCTCAAGTCAGTTTTTCCATATCTCCACGGTTTTATGGCTTGAATTTGGCTTTTCGCTTATAAAGGGCCAATCATATCCTTTTTTAAAGTAGCTTGTGTTAAATGTTGATCCTTTGTGCGGACTATTTTTGATCGCTATCCCGAAATCAGTTAAATTCGTGTTTTAAAAAAAATAAATTCATAATGCATAAGATAAATTTATCAGGCGACATTTATTTTCTTGGTGTAAACGACCGGCGTACAGCTTTATTCGAAAATTTCTGGCCGCTTCCCAACGGGGTTACGTACAATTCGTATTTGATTGTCGATGAAAAAGTTTGCCTGATTGACACGGTTGAACGAAAATTTTCAGATGATCTGTTTGAGAAAATTGAAGCCATTATTGGTAAACGGCCGGTTGATTATCTGATTATTAACCATGTTGAGCCCGATCACTCGGGGGCCATTCGGGCAGTAAAAGAAAAATATCCCGGGATAACGCTTGTTGGAAACAAAAAAACCATTCCAATTGTAACCAATTTTTATGGCGATACGGAAAATTCACTCATCGTTGAAGATGGCGGAACTCTCGATCTGGGAAAACACGAGCTGAGTTTCCATACTATACCCATGGTGCACTGGCCCGAGAGCATGGTTACGTTTGAATCGGAAACAGGCATTCTCTTTTCAAACGATGCTTTTGGCAGCTTTGGCACATTTGGAGGCGCCGTATTCGACGACGAGGTTGATCTGAACTTATACGAAGAAGAAGTGATGCGGTATTATACCAACATTGTGGGGAAATATTGCCCGCATACACAACGTGCCCTGGTGAAACTTGAAAATTTGAAGATTAACCAAATTGCCCCTTCTCATGGACTGCTTTGGCGTAGTAACCTTTCCTGGATTTTGGAGAGATACCAGAAATGGAGCAGCTATTCAACCGATAACGGGGTGGTTATTGTATTCGGTTCCATGTACGGTCACACCGAAAAGATGGCCGATGCCATTGGCCGCCAGTTGGCAAACAGAGGCGTAAAAAACCTGCGGATATATGATGCTTCAAAAACACATATCTCGTATATAATCAGCGATATCTTTAAATACAAAGGGGTTATTATTGGCAGTTGTGCCTATAACAATGAAATGTTCCCGCCCGTTGAAGCCCTGGTAAGGGAAATTGAGCACAAAGGAATTAAAGACCATTACCTTGGTTTGTTTGGCTCATATAGCTGGAATGGAGGAGGAGTGAAGAACCTCGAAAAATTTGCCGAAGCCGTAAAATGGGAAATTGTGGATTCGCCGGTTGAAGAAAAAGGGGCACTAAAAGAAGAAAAGTATGCGGCACTGGTTGCATTGGCTAATGCCATGGCCGGTAAACTCGTAGAAGATTTTGGAAAATAGTATTTTTCTTTTGTTTCATAGTGGAATGTTTTAATGAAATGATTAACTTTCAACTCTATTTTTAATCGTTTTTCATTAACCCTGATAAAATATATCTGGTATTTTATCTTACACAAACTCTCTATGAAAAAATTATTGTTTATTTCTTTAGTCGTGATGATTGCATTTACAGCATGTGAAAAAAGAGAACCCAAAGCTGAACCGGTAGCGTTGGAAGATTTCTTTAAAAACCCCGAAAAAACTTCTTTTGAATTGTCACCCAACGGTGAGTACTTTTCTTATCTTGCTCCCTATGAAAGCAGGTTGAATGTTTTTGTTCAGAAAGTTGGCGATGAAGAAGCTCTGCGTATCACCTCGGAAACCGATCGTGACATTGCCGGTTACCTGTGGGCAAATAACAACCGCATTCTTTATTTGAAGGATACCGGCGGCGATGAAAACTATCAGTTGTACGGGGTAAATATCGATGGTTCCGACCTGGTAGGCTTAACCGTATTCGAAGGTGTTCGAACACAAATTATCGATGACCTTGAAGAATTGCCCGAGGAAATCATTATCGGGATGAATAAACGAGATGCACGGGTTTTTGACCCGTATCGTTTGAATATTATTACCGGCGAAATGGTAATGTTGGCCGAAAACCCGGGCAATATCATGGGCTGGATGACCGACCACGATGGCAAATTGCGTATAGCCATTGCTTCCGATGGAGTAAACCAAACTTATTTGTACAGGGAAACCGAGGATGAAGAGTTTGTCCCTGTTATGTCGTTAAATTTCAAAGAAACCCTTAACCCCCTGTTCTTTACATTCGATAATAAGAATGTATATGCAACATCGAACATTGGCAGGGATAAAGAGGCCATTGTATTGTTCGATATGGCCAATGCCAAAGAACTGGATGTGATTTTTGAAACCGAAGCAGCCGATGTTTCCGGACTGGCTTATTCAAAAAAGGATAAAAAACTACAGGCCGCTTTCTACTACACATCAAAAAGACAAGTCCATTTTCTTGATGATGAAGCGGAAGAAATGTACGGGAAAGTAGAAGCAAAATTACCGGGGCTTGAAGTCCGCTTTACAAGTGAAAACAAAGCCGAAGATAAATTCATGATCCGCACTTTCAGCGACAAAACCCGCGGTGAATATTACATGTACGATAAAGCTTCAGATGGGTTGACCAAACTGGCCGAACTGAGTCCCTGGCTCGATGCCGATAACATGTGTGATATGAAACCCATTTATTATGACTCCCGCGACGGTTTAAATATTCAGGGGTATTTAACATTGCCCAAGGGGTATAAGCCCAAAAACCTTCCCGTGGTAGTTAATCCGCACGGTGGCCCGTGGGCACGCGATTATTGGGGCTTTAATCCCGAAGTTCAGTTTTTGACCAATAACGGATATGCCGTGTTGCAAATGAACTTCAGGGGATCGACCGGTTTTGGACGTGAATTTTGGGAAGCTTCCTTCAAACAGTGGGGCAAAACCATGCAGGACGATATCTCCGATGGCGTTAAATGGTTGATTGACGAAGGAATAGCCGACCCGGATAAAATTGCCATTTACGGTGGTAGTTATGGCGGTTATGCAACGCTTGCCGGGTTGTGTTTTAGTCCTGAATTATACGCGGCCGGAGTCGATTACGTAGGTGTTTCAAACCTCTTTACGTTCATGAAAACCATTCCGCCGTATTGGAAACCCATGCTTGATATGATGTACGAGATGGTTGGAAATCCCGAAACCGACAGCCTGTTAATGGCCGAAGCCTCACCCGTTTTCCATGTCGATAATATTGTTGCCCCGTTATTTGTAGCACAGGGAGCAAACGATCCCCGGGTGAACATCGAAGAATCGAACCAGATTGTTGATGCCTTAGAAGCACGCGGGGTTGACGTTGAGTACATGGTAAAAGATAACGAAGGTCATGGATTCCGCAACGAAGAAAACCGCTTCGATTTTTACCGGGGTATGATTACTTTCCTCGATGCACATTTGAAAGAAGTTGAGGAATAGTTTTTTTTGAAAATATTTGTAAGCCCTTTTTGCCGAAGCAGGAAGGGCTTTTTTTTTTGTGTCCTGAATTTGAAATCGAGGAGAAAGAGGCTGTTTTATGCCACAATCATAAACCTTATTTCCCGCGATAATCAAACCAGTCGAAAACAGCCGGAGCTTCAGCCGGTTTGCCGTTTCCGGTGGCATAAAGGCCAACGTACAAGCCGGTAAACCACCCAACCGTTTCGGTACTTAAAAAACGGGCATCGACTTTTTCAACCGTTTTGAAACCGCGGTTGTTTTGCGCATACGAGAATATAAATTCCGGGCCTGTTCCTTCAACCCGTAAATCGACAGTACCGGGTGTGAGTTCAATTATGGTTGATTGATAAAGGGTTTGTCCAAACTGCAGTTTGACAGAAAGGTAGCGCTTTTCGTTTTTTGCGTGTACCGTAATGTCGAAGTGGGAGCCATTATTGAGGAGGATCATCCCGGCCTCTTCGTTTTCGTTTGCCGGGTTAAACGCTATACGGGTAGTGGCTTCAAATTTTATGTCGGTAAGGCGTCGGCCAACAAAGCTTGGATTGCCCTTTTCGCCAATTTTCAATGCCGAACCTTTTAATGATAAGGTTCCCTTTTCGGGGTCCAGTATAATATTTTGCCCGCCCGGGGGCTGTATATAGTTCCATTCAAAACCCAGTTCCTTTTTGTTGAAGTTCGTACGGGCAGGTATTGCTTCGACCGGTATTTGTGGTAAAGTTGGGCAGGTCATTTCTACCGGTACTGTTCCGTTGCCGTTAACCACCGGCCATCCACCTTTGGGCCAGCTTACCGGAACCAGACAGGTTTCGCGCCCCAGCATGTGGTGTGGCGGATAACCGGTAACACTGCGGTAGCCATGAATGACCATCCACCAGGTGTTGTTGTGTGCCTGAATAATATCGGCATGGCCTATGCCCTGTATGGGTTTGCCCATACCTGCGTAATTAACATGTGTGGCGATGGGGTTGGCGGGGTTGTCGATATACGGTCCCCAAATATTGTGGCTGCGCGCAATGGTAACCATGTGGGCCTCTTCGGTACCGCCTTCGGCAGCCATCAGGTAATAAAAACCATCTTTTTTGTAAATGTGCGGTGCCTCGGGATAACGGCCGCCGGTTGAATTCCATATCTTTCGGCGTTCGCTTAGCAGTTTCCCGGTTGCAATATCAATTTCAGCAAGTTCAAAGGCCGAAGTAATTACGTAAGTTTTTCCGTTGTCGTCGAAGAACAGGTCGGGGTCAATTTCGGGCATGTCAATCCAAATGGCATCGCTCCACGGGCCGGCAGGGTTTTTGGCGGTTACGTAAAAATTGCCTTTGTACGTTACATTGGTGGTAATCATGTAAAAAGTACCCTTGTGATAACGAATGGTAGGGGCAAAAATGTTGATTTCGCCATCGATTTGTCCTTTGCGGTGTATGCAGTGGCCAACCTGGTCCCAGTGAATCAAATCTTTGCTGTGGAAAACAGGTACTCCCGGAAAATATTCGAAGGTGCTGTTTACCAAATAATAATCATCGTTAACGCGGCAAACACTCGGGTCGGGGTAAAAGCCGGGTATTACGGGGTTTGTGTATGTTACTTCGGCTGTAGTATCGGGCGCCATTACCCAGGGGTTAGGGTTTACCTGCTGCGAAAACAAATGAACGCAAATCATTATTAATAAAACAGTAAGTGGGTATTTCATCGTTTTGTGTTTTAAAGTGTAATTGCTTGTACAATAATTAATAAGCATTAAGTTTCATCGTTATTTGAAACATAAAAGTATTAACAAAATAACAAATCCACTAAAAAAAATGCAGATAAGACGGGGTGTTTTACGAATTAACCCCTTATTAGAAACAAAAAAACCTGTTGTTTCGCGGGGTGTCAGGATTTATCGGACGGTGAATGACTAAAGGTGGTAGGTTAAAACAAAAATCCTTTCGCTAATTTCAAATTGGGATGGGTTTAGGATAGTATGTTATACTTCGCTTTGATCGTATTTGACCGTTATACCGAAATGATAATGGAAACTTCATCTTTTACGTTTTGAAAGTTATTAATAAATAAAATGGGAAATTTCACCTTATTTATAGTTAAGTCAACAGATGACTTAATGTACGTCTTGTGAATTTTATTTTTTATTTAAGCGCAATTAATTGATTAATCAAAGACCTATAATGAGATATAATATTATGGTATTACCTATGAGATCACGTTTTTCGAAATGATAAAAAAGCGAAATATTGATTCAGAAAGTGAATGAAAAATCAGCATTTCAGCGTTTAATGTTAAATCTTTCAGGTTTATAAATTTTTATTTTGTGCAATGAGCTAATTTAACAAAAATATGTTAACAGTTTAAAAATTAGCCTTTGTTAATAAGATATCGTCTTGTTTTTAAACGCAATAAAAAATTTTTAAAGCACACATAATCAGAAAGATAGCTTGGTTTTTTTATTGAGTTTCTATTTCTTTGTTTGAAGGTTTTACTAACTAATTCGATTTTTCACAAACCTAAAAACAATAAAATATTATGAAAACAACTTTTTACTTATTATTAAGCTTTTTGCTTATTAGTACATTTAGTTGGGCAAACAATACTGCTCAAATAATGAAAGCAGAAACATCCCCTCAAATTGATGGGACTAAAGATGCAATATGGACTACAGCTACAGCCGTTAGTCTAGGCGAAATGACCAACGCCGGTGATGGAGATGCTTCTGTAGAAGCCACTTGGAGTGCGCTGTGGGATAACGAAAACCTTTACCTTCTTTTTGAAGTTGTTGATGATGTTGCCATTAATAATGGCGCTGAAAATGCAATATGGTATATGCACGATTGTATTGAGGTTTTTACCGATTTGCAGAATTTGAAAAGCGAAGCTAAAGTTACCAATAGCAATGGTGAATACCAGTTACGTTTTATTTATGGTCTAGATGATGAACCTATTTATGAAAACCCGGAAATGACTACTTATGAGTCAGTTTCGGAGTTGACCGCTAATGGTTATATTATAGAAGTGAAGTTTCCATGGAACCTTATTACTGAAGGTACCGATGTAGCAATTCAGGAAGGACTTAAATTTGGTGTCGATTTTAAAGTGACAGATATTGATGCCCCTACCGAAGGCTGGTGGCCTCCTCATTTTGAATTTGCATGGAATGGAGCTCAGGATCAAGCCCCTGTAAATTTTGGTGAGGTCGAGTTGATTTCGACTTCTGCAAAAACAGCTATTGTTTATTCTACCTTCAGTTCTCCATCTATCGATGGTGATATTGATGCACTTTGGGTAGATGTTGAGACAAACGAAATTGATGTGCTGGCCAATGCCGGCGATGGTGATGCCACTGTTTCAGCTACGTGGCGTGCATTGTGGGATATCGAAAACTTATACATGCTTTTTGAGGTTGAAGATGATGTTGCCATAAATAATGGTGCAGGTAATGCGATTTGGTATATGCACGATTGTATTGAAATGTTAACCGATATGCAGAATCTGAAAAGCGAAGCGGAAGTTACAAATAGTGATGGTGAATACCAGTTGCGTTTTATTTATGGGCTTGACGATGAGCCAATATACGAAAACCTTGAAATGACTACCTATGAGTCAGTTTCGGCTTTATCTGACAATGGTTATGTAATTGAAGTGAAATTCCCATGGGCTGATCTTATTGATAACACTACCGTTAATATTGCTGAGGGTTTGCAGTTTGGTGCCGATTTTAAAGTAACCGATATAGATGCGCCTACCGAAGGCTGGTGGCCACCGCATTATGAATATGTTTGGAACAATGCAGCCGGTAAAATACCTGCTAATTTTGGTTTGATTGCCCTTGCTCAATCGTCCGATATTGAAAAACCAACCGCACCAACGAATTTAACATCATCGCTCGACGAAATTGACCTGACTTTAAACTGGACTGCTTCTACTGATAATGTGGCCGTAAGCGGTTACAATGTTAAAAACGGAAGCCGGTTGATGACTAGTGTTACCGGTAGTATAACTACTGCACAAATTAAATTGTCTTATGGTACCACTTATAATATTTCGGTAGTTGCCATTGATGCAGCTGGTAATGAGTCAGATCATAGTAATATAGTTGAAATTGTTACCGAAGGATTAGCGCCAATTCCTGACGGAACACCAATCGCAAACGCAACCGAAGCTGTAACAATAGACGGTAAAGCCGATGAAGCTTCGTGGGAAACCGCTTCGTATTTGATTCCACGTGTTGATACATGGGCCCCAAGCGCTGAAGTTAACGGACATGCAGATTTTTCAGCCTCGTTTAAAAGTTTGTGGGACGATGAATACGTTTATTTCCTTTTTGATGTAACAGACGACAAAGTGCATCAAGGTGTTGGAGAGGCCGATAACCTTTGGGTGCAGGATTGCATCGAAGTGATTATTGCTAAAGACGAAACCGAAGATTATAAATATCGTTTTGTTCATGGAAGAGACAACGAATCGGTGTTAAGTGGCGAAGAAATTGAAGTGCCTGCCGGATTCAAAAATGTATCGACTAAAACTGCCACAGGTTACATTATTGAGGTGGCAATACCTTGGAGCACAATACCTGGAATTGATGTAGTTGAGCGTGCCTCAACTTTCAATGTAAGCTTCTCAGCGTTGGATATCGATCGCGAAGATGCTTCTCTTTGGACACACATTAGTGGTATTTTAGGCTGGCCATATTCAACAGTATCAAACGTTATGGCTTTAGGTAATGCTGAGGATGTAATGCTTGTTGATGCTCCCGCCGCACCTGCCGGTTTAACTGCCGTAGCCAACGATTTTAAAAGCGCTAATTTAAGTTGGACAGCTTCTGAAGGGGCTCTTTTATATACCATTGTGCTTGATGGAAAAATAGCGGCCTCAACAGGCAACACTTCATTTACTTTAAGTGGGCTTGAAGCTGAAACCACATATAACATTGAAGTTATTGCCAACAATGCACAAAAATATTCCGCAGCTTCAAATAAAGTTTCTGTTACAACCAAAGAAATGCCCAACCCAACCATACGTAAAGTAGGTATTGCGAAAATAAATGTTGATCCATCTATCGATTACGAAGTTTGGGATACCATTGTTGCTGCTGAAGTGTTTCATCCCGAAAGGACTTTCGACCCTGTTGATTTTTCAGGTAGTTGGAAAGCTTTGTGGGACGATAATTTTATCTATTTCCAGGTTAGTGTTCACGATGCTGATATTTATAATTCAGATGGTGATGGATGGAAAAATGACAATATCGAATTGCATTTCGACATGAACAACGAATCGGATGGAACTTCGTGCGAAACTGTAGATGAAAACATGCAAATTGATAACTTTCAGTATCGTTTTATTGCTTACGATAAAGTAACGCAAACCGGCTCGGGTAATGCCCCTGTTTGGAACGGTGTTGGGGCAAACTATTTCGACTTGTTCGAAGATGAAAACATTGTTGGTTATCTGGCTGAAATTGCCATCCCCTGGACCAGTTTAACCACCGAAAAGTCGGATGAGATTACATTTAATCCAGCAATGAACAGCGAGTTTGCATTCGAAATTAAAATTACCGATAAAGACCCGTTTGTGGACGATGCCGGAGCTACAGTTTATGATGATGCCGAAGCCAATGGCGAAATGTGCTGGAATTTACAGGATTATGCGATTAGTCCAAACCGTAACAATTCACAATATGGCAAAATCTTCCTCTCAACGGGACAAGTACCTTTTGTCAACTCGGTTAAAAATGTGACTAATTATGCCGAATTGAATGTGTATCCAAACCCGGCCAAAGATGTGTTGAATATCGATATACCATCAGTCGCGTTTGCTGAAATCACTTTAAGCGATATTTCGGGTAAAGTGATTTTAACTAAAACGATTGGGCAAAATGCATCTGTAGAAAGACTTTCAGTTTCGGAACTCAAATCAGGAATCTATTTGTTAACTGTATCAGGTCCTGCTGAAATTAGTAGAGCGAAAGTAGTAGTTCAGTAGTAAGTTTTAAGATAACCGGTAGTCATTTATTTAATGATGGCTGCCGGTGATTCTTATTTTATCTCAATATCCTATAATAAATCTAATTCTATGTTAAAAATTGCCAATATATTGTTCTTTTTAATTTTTTGTTTTACTGTGTTTTTTTCGCAAGCACAGGAAACAAGAGCCTATATAGCTATTGCGCCTGATGCTCCAGTCATTGATGGTACTATAGATGAAGTATGGAGCAATTCTACTAAAAACCCCATTTTAAATGTTGTAAACGGGCCAGATACAACACCCGATGACATTTCGGCATTTTGGTATTCCCTATGGGACGAGCAAAACCTTTATTTTTTGTTTGAAGTAACCGACGATATGCTAAGAAATAATGGTCCCGAAGCTACAAATTACTGGATTCATGACTGCGCAGAGATTTTTTTAGATATGTTGAACGAAAAAAAACAGGTTGAAACAGGCGATGACGAAAATGACGATAAATACCAGTATCGATTTATTTACGATTTAGATGATGAACCCATAAGTGAGAACCCGCCAATGGATGGTGTTGAAAATGTTTCAATGGCTACCGAAAAAGGATACAATATCGAAGTGAAAATGCCTTGGACTACATTAATCGGTTCGCATCCTTTTGGTGATGTAATAATTGGCAGGAGCATTGGAGCTGAGTTTCAGGTAGCCGATTTGGATGATAACCCCGGACAGTTTATGCCCGACAACAATCTTGCATGGAACAACACAACAGGAGACCGCATACATCTTACATCCAATTTTGGAACCATAATTCTGGTCGACAATAATTTACCCGACACAACTCCACCGGCAGCCATATCCGACTTGAATGCTACTACATTAAGTGCAGTAGAAGTAAATCTCGATTGGACATCGCCCGGCGATGATGGCATGGTTGGCCTGTCAACTGCTTATGAAATACGTTACAGTACCGAAACCATAAACGATTCAAATTGGGAAAGCGCACATGTGGTAGAACAAACATTGGCGCCAGAAATTGCAGGAACTCAACAGTCGTTTATTGTTTCAGGTTTAACCGGTGGAACCACTTACTATTTTGCAATAAAAAGCATCGATGAGGCAGGCAATGTTTCAGCACTTTCGAATATTGTAAATACCGAAACTTCGGCTGCCGATCTTATTGCTCCAGCGGCCATCACTGATCTGAAGGTTGTGAAGTCGCGCCCAATTTCAATTGAAATTTGCTGGACAGCTACGGGCGATGATGGGAGTGACGGTACTGCAACAAGTTATGATATACGTTATTCACAGTCAAGTATTACCGAAGCCAATTGGGATTCATACCCTCAACAACCAAACACTCCCGTGCCGCAGGCAGCCGGTAGCCAACAATCAGTTATTGTTATTGGACTTAACCCTTCTACAGAATACAATCTTGCCATAAGGGCAATTGACGGCCAAAATAACATTTCGCCAATTTCGAATATCGTTACCGCTACCACAAGTGAATTGGTGGTAAATGCCAAAACCCCAATGGATCAATTCATTGGAGTGAATGCTTTTATCGATGACCCACTTGACAAAATGATGGTGGCAGGATATATTCGTGAATACCATAGTTGGAATTGGGACGAAGGCGATATTTGGGATGGGGGTGGTAATTTAAATTACCCGGGCTACCCAAACAATCAAAATGCATTTAACCCCAGCTGGGCCGGTGGCGGATGGAATTTCGACAATTTTTACAAAGACTTAACCGATGCCGGGTTATTCGTTTGCCCTGCCATTCAAGGTTCGGTTAAATGGCTCAACGATGAAAAAAGTTTTCCGTCAAGCAATATCCCGGTACGTTCAGGGCTTGATCGTAACGACCCGACTTCGTACCGCGAACATGCCGACCATATGTTCCAGTTTGCCGCACGTTACGGTTCAACCCATGTATCTGATGAACTTTTGAAACTTGCCGATAACCAAACACGTGTTTCGGGCCTTGGGTATGTCAGCTATCTCGAAAATTGGAACGAACCCGATAACTGGTGGGATGGGGATGATGCTGAATTTACACCTGCAAACCTTGCAGCAATGGGCAGTGCCGACAGAGACGGCCACGAGGGAACCATGGGCAATACCTATGGAGTGAAAAATGCCGATCCCAATATGAAATTGGTAATGGGAGGGCTAACCCAACGGGGTTTGGATGATAATTTTAGCTACATTGAAGAGATAAGGCAATGGTGCCTTGAAAACCGTACCGATAAACAATTTGTTTACGATGTTATTAACGTGCATCATTATTGCGGACAAATAAGCCCCGAAGAGGCAAAAATTAAGGAAACCATTCAGCAACTGGTCGATTATCGCGATCAGTACATGCCCGATTGTGAAATATGGCTCACCGAATTTGGTTGGGAAACCAGCATTTACGATACTCCCTTTTCTGCCATTGAGGTGGGCAGTTTTAGTCGCGAGGAAGTACAGGCTCAACGTATAGTGCGTGAATATCTGCTACTTTCATCAACAGGCATCGATCGTGCTGCTCAATACATGCTGCGAAATGTGGAAAACAACGGTAGAGGTCAGCATACGAGCAGCGGATTTACTTCTGTCAAAGGTGAATGGTTTCCAAAACCATCGTGGTACTATGTTTATACAATGAAGAATACCTTAAAAGGGATGTTTTACATTGGTGAACAAGCTTCAATGAATTCCAATGTGAACATATATAAGTACCAGAATGAAGCTGGTGATACAACGGTTTATGCATTGTGGTGCCCCACCAGCAACGAAGTTGTTGTGGCCGACTATCAGCTTAGTTTACCGAATGCTCCTACAAGTGCAACGCTGGTCGAGATGGTGGTTGACGAAACCGAAGGGGTTAAAACTGATTTGAAGATTGCACGAAATACTGTTCTTGTTAATGTTAGCGAACGTCCTGTATTTGTGATAACTACATCAAATGCCAATTCGGCAGGCAGTGTTAAAATTCAAAATAAGGCATTCAGTCTGTATCCCAGTTATACATCAAACACAATTGGTGTTAATTTAACGTTTGGGAATACAAACAAGTCAACAAAAGTCACCATAATGAACCAAGTGGGTAATGTTGTTTCTGAAAACGAATCGAACCTTTCTCTGTTCAGAATCGATGTTTCTCATTTTGTGCCGGGAGTTTATTTTGCCCGCATCAAAAGCGGAATTCATTCCGAAGTACATAAATTTATTAAATACTAAATAAATCTAAAAAATGATTAACAGTATCTTTCGAAAAAAGCTTTGGTTGTCGCTATTAATGCTCTTCGCATTTGTAACGGTTTCATTGGCACAAAAAATTGACATAACAGGCATTGTTCTCGACAGTGAGACTAACGAAGCCATACCGGGTGTTAATGTTCTGATAAAAGGTGAATTAACCGGAACAGTAACAAATGTTGATGGCGAATTTAAAATAAATGCCGAAGCGGGAAGTACCCTTATTTTTTCGTTTTTGGGTTACCTAACCCAGGAAATCAAAGTTGAAAATGCCACTACGTTAAAAGTGGTTTTGAAGCCCGATGTTCAACAAATTGACGATGTGGTAGTGGTTGGTTATGGCGTAATGAAAAAAAGTGACTTAACCGGATCTGTTTCGTCGGTTAAAAGCGAGTCGTTTAAAGAGATGGCCAAAACAGGTCTCGATCAGGCTTTGCAAGGACGTGCTGCCGGGGTAATGGTTACCAATAATACCGGTGCACCGGGTAGCGGTGTGTCCATCCGTATTCGTGGTGTAGGATCTATTGCACGAAGCAACGAGCCACTTTATATTATTGATGGTGTGCCTATCGACAATGCGCAGATTTCGAACAAACAAACCGGTAACGACCAAATCAATACGCTGAGCGGCTTAAATCCCGACGATATTGAGCGTTTCGAAATTCTGAAAGATCCCGCTTCGTGTGCCATTTATGGTGCAAGGGGGGCCAACGGTGTGGTGCTCATTACTACAAAAAGAGGTTCGAAGGGAGTCAACAAATTTGAATTTTCTAGCTATTACGGCGTTTCGCAAGTGGTGAAAAAACTCGATTTGCTGAATTCAACACAATACCAACGTTTGGTTTACGAAGGTTTGAAGCGTATGCGTGTTCCCGAAAGCGATACCCGCTACATTACCGATGAAGAAGTGGCCTTGTATAATACCGATTGGCAAGACGAAATTTTTAGAATTGCTCCTACTTACAATGTAAACTTATCGGCACGTGGTGGTTCCGACAAAGCTACCTATTATATAAGTGGTGGTTATTATAAATCCGATGGTATTGTGATCAATACAGGTATAGAACGCTTTTCGGCTACATCGAATGTAGATATTAATATGACCGATAAATTAAAGATCGGGCTTAATTTAACTGCCAGTCATACAACAGGTTTGAGACAAAACAATAGTGGTATGCAAGCCGGTGTTGACCAAAATAAAGCTACCGGTGCACCAATTATTGCATCGGCACTTTCGTCCAGTCCGGTTTACCCGGTCCGCGATTCAATAGGCCGATACGGGGTTGATTTACGAAACCGTGCTATTCCCAACCCGGTAATGCTGGCAAATGAGCAGGCACTCAATTATACTACCAACCGTATTTTGGCCAGTGTTTATATTGATTATGAAATTATCAAAAACCTGACATTTCGAAATGTATTTGGATCGGACCTTCGCAATACCAAGGAAAGCTTTTTTTGGGGGCCCTATTATTATCCCGACGATAATTTGTTGATGCCTGCTTCAGGGCGTGCTTCCGACAATTATAACAACGGTTTATCGTGGGTTTTTACCAGTACGTTGAATTACATGTTCGACATCGGGAAAAACAGTTTTAACGTATTGCTCGGTCACGAGGCTTCACGCATGCAAACCACCGGAACCTATGTCGAGGTAGGTGGCATGCCCATCGATTATATTAAAACATTCGACTCATCGCCGGCCAATACCATTTCAACAAATTTTTACACTGCTAACACGTTGGAGTCGTACTTCGGTAGGGTGAATTACAGTTACGATGATCGTTACTTATTTCAGATCAACATTCGCCGCGATGGTTCATCGCGTTTTGGACCCAGCAAAAAATGGGGTTTTTTCCCGGCATTCTCGTTTGGTTGGAATGCTGCCAAAGAAAGCTTTATGGAAAGCCAGCATGTAATTAACGAACTTAAACCCCGCTTGAGTTACGGTATAACCGGTAACCAAAACATAGGAGATTACTCGTGGCGTGGTTCGTTCGAAGTTGGTACATTACCCAGTAGCGATGCCGATGGCATTGTAATGAATTACCTCGATCAATTGGGTGGAAAATATACTTCAATATCCGATTACGGTTTCTCGTGGGAGGAATGTCGTACAACCAATATTGGTTTTGATTTGGGTATGTTAGAAAACCGCATCTATTTATCGTTTGATGCCTACAAGCGGGTAACAAATAATTTGATTCTGAACGTGCAACTTCCCATTACAACCGGAGTATATTCGGCAACCAACAACGCCGGGAAACTAACCAATACAGGTTACGAATTTGCCATCACCTCGCGCAATATTGTTGGAGAATTTAACTGGACCACTGATTTTAACATCAGCTCATCGAAATTGCATGTCAATAAATTGGTAACTGACAGTATTCAAGTTGGAAACAATATACTGATTATGGGTCAGGATCTTCAGATTTTTACATATATACGCGAAGAGAATGTCGATTCGATGAGGGGGAACGTTGTTTTACGCGACCTTAACAGTGACCAAAAAGTAACTTATGGTGGAGCCAGTGCCGATCGTACTACTGTAGGCTCACCGCTGCCAAAATTTTATGGTGGTATGAACAACACTTTTTCATATAAAGGGTTCGAATTGTCTGTTTTTCTTCAATATGTTTATGGAAACATGATTTACAACTCAACACGCCAGTCGCTCGAAACTTTGCACATACCACCAGGGCAATCGCTGATTGTTAACTCCACAGTGGAATCTTTTGAAAACCGATGGATATCGAGAGATGTAACCGATGACGAAGGCAATGTTATTTGGGCACAAAACAGGCATACTCCCTATCCGGCTACCAATTTTGCCGGAAACAATGTCGATCAACGCGAAGGCCACAATGGTTTTGTTGAAGATGGTTCGTACCTAAGGCTTAAAAATGTCAGCTTTGGTTATTCCATTCCGCGCAAATATTTGACAAAGGTTAATTTAACTTCAGCAAAAATATATGTTTCGGCAACCAACCTGTGGACATTAACCAATTATTCCGGTTACGATCCTGAAGTGAACAGTGTGTCGGGTTCGGGCATCGAGAGCAATTTAGGTATTGGCCGCGACAGTGGAAGTTATCCGCAATCGCGCACTATTACCATGGGTTTAAACATATCGTATTAATTGAATATAATTTTAAGAGTTATGAACAGAAATATTGTAGCAACAATAAGCATTATACTTTTTTCGGTCTTTATACTCTCGTGCAGCGAAGAGTTCCTGAACGAAAAACCACTGCATCAAATCGACCTTGAAAACTTTTATACGCAACCTATTGATGCCGAAATTGGCCTTACAGGAGCCTATAGCCGAATTATTTCGAAGGGAATGATGCAAAACCTTTTCTTTTTCTCTATTTCAGCTGACGAAATTACCAATGGTACGGCAACACAAACCGGAATTGGCTCAGGTGAAAATAGAGAATTGGCCACCAGTGCGCTGTGGGGTATGGGCCAGGGTTATAATGAGCCAATGGTTGGTATAGCCAATATTAATTTATTGTTGAAAAAAATTACCGATATACCGGACGATAAGTTTGCTTCAGGACGAAAAGATGAAATTATGGGCGAAGCACACTTTCTCAGGGGATGGGCATTCTACATTTTTGCTATGGGTTACCGTGATGTGCAAATGCAGCTCGAAGTTCCCACCTCATCGTTGCCCGAAGATAACTTTCTTGAAAAGAGTCCACAGGAAGAAATACTGGCACAAGCCATGTTCGACCTTAGTAAAGCTGATAGTTTATTGCCCGTTAGGCTAGGAAACGATAAGAGCGAACACGATGTGCGTGGTCGGGCCAGCAAGTGGGCGGCAAAAGCATTTAAAGCACGCATTCATATGTGGAACAGCGAGTGGGATAAAGCCTACGCCGAATGCAAAGCCATTGTAGAAAGCAACCAATTTAATATGGCAGAACGATGGATTAACATTTTTGCCGGCGAGAACAACGACCCTGAAGTGATTTGGCAGGCACAAGGCCAGTCGCGCGAAGAGTACGATTTTATTGGTGTGTACCGTTGGTATTGCGATGCTAATGCCGGCCAGGCTTTGCCACCGTATATGGTTGAAAAGAACCTTACAAATGCTTTTGAAGTTCCGTATAAGGATGTAAGACTTGAGTACAGCGTAAGGGCAATTGGCCGAAGCGGTACTCCTTCGAATTATGGTGGTCGTAACGTTAAACACTTCAAAGTGCCTTCGGGTGAAGTTATACAGGGTGTTTCCGATGAGTCGCGCGATAAAAACACACCATTAATGCGCCTGGCTGAAGTTAAGCTGATGATGGCCGAGGCCATTATTCAATCAAATTATTCATTAGGCACAAAAGAAGAAGTATTGGCTATTTTAAACGAATTGCGGGCAAGGGCTGCCGATCCCGAATTTCGACCTCGAGAAGAGGATAGCCGGTATGATTATGATGCAAACAAAGGTTGCGAAGGAATAGAATTGCTAACAGTTGATGACATTAACCTGCAAGCGGTTAAAGACGAAAAATACCGCGAATTGGCTTTCGAATTTATTCGTTGGTTTGACTTGTTACGTTGGAGCCGCATGGAAGATAATTACGAATCGGTAATGGCATTGGTTAATGCAAGTAGTGTTGATAGGTTGTATTTACCCATTCCACAAAGCCAAATTGAGGCTAACAAAGGTATTTTAAAGCAAAACCCAGGATATTAAACATTTAGTTTTATTAGTTATATAGTGTAATAGTTGATTAGTGTACTAAGATGAGAAGGCTGGTTGTTTTTTTTACAATGTTATATTATTCATTAGTTGTTAATGGGCAGGAAAACCCTAAAGGAACTAATTACGGAAAATGGGAAAACCTGAAAAACGTTTGGGAAGCATTGTGGATATCCGACCCCAATAGCAACAGCAATGAATATGGTGTATATCATTTTCGAAAAAATATTTGGCTTAAAGCACAGCCAACTCATTTTATTATTCACGTTTCGGCCGATAATCGGTATCAATTGTTTGTTAACGGGTTACCCGTTTGTAAAGGCCCGGCAAGGGGAGAGTTTCAAAATTGGAAGTATGAAACCATCGATATTGCTGGGCATCTGGATGCAGGCTCAAATACAATTGCAGCAAAGGTGTTTAATTTTGGAAAATACCTTCCGGCACAACACTTTACTTCCGGCACAGGTTTTATCCTTCAGTCCGATGCCAAAGAGCATTCGGTCATTAATACCAATAATTCGTGGAAGGTTTTCCGAAACAAAGCCTATTCTCCGTTAAGGGTAAGTGGCGATCGAGTGCGTGGTTATTATGTCGTAGGTCCTTGCGATAGCATTTTTGCTGCAAAATATCCATGGGGTTGGGAAATGCCCGGTTTTGATGATTCAAATTGGTCAAATCCCAATCAATCAATTATTGATCGCGGAACGGGAGCTGGTTTTATGCACGGTACAACACGTTCGCTGGTAAAACGTACCATACCTTTAATGGAAGAAAAAGCAAAAAAATTTGCAGCAGTAGTTAGGGTTGAACCTAAACAACAAATTGAACAAGGTTTTTTGAATCAAGAAAAACCGTTAAAAATTGAAGCAAATAAAAAGGTTAAAATATTAATCGATAATCAAATATTAGACGTTGGTTACCCCGAGCTGATTATTTCGAATGGGAAAAATTCGCATATCAGGATCGAGTATGCCGAGGCTTTGTTTGACGAGGACAATTTGAAAGGCAACCGTAACGAAATTGAAGGCAAAAACATCGCCGGCGCTTTTGATGTAATGGTAGCCGACGGGGGCATCAACCGCAAGTTTTCGCCTTTGTGGCTACGTGCTTTCAGGTATGTACAACTCGAAATAACTACTTCTGGTGAGCCGCTTTATATCAACAATTTTAGTTACCACAGCTTCAAATATCCTTTCGAAGAAAAAGCAAGAACCCATTTTGAACCACAGCTTTTCCCTTTCGAAAAAATTTGGGATACTGCATGGCGCACAGCCCGCCTTTGTGCCAACGAAACTTATTGGGATTGTCCGTATTACGAACAATTACAATACATTGGCGACACACGTATTCAAGCTTTAATATCGCTTTATGTGGCAGGCGACGACAGGCTGATGCGGAATGCCCTAATCCAGTTTAATAATTCAATTACGGGTGAAGGATTAACCAAATGCAACGCCCCAAATAAAAAACAAGTGATTATTCCACCATTTTCGCTGGCATACATTGGTATGTTGCACGACTATATGATGCATCGCAACGATGTAGACTTTTTAAAACCCTTGTTGCCCAATATTGAAGTGATACTGGCTTGGTTCGCCCGTCGGATGCAAACTAACGGACTGCTTGGCCCGGTGGATTGGTGGCCCTTTGTCGATTGGACCGATGGTTTTTTCAATGGCATCCCTCCTGGGGCCGAGGAGGGCAATTCAACCTTGCTGACCCTGGTTTATGCCAAAGCACTGAGCGATGCAGCAGATATTTTTACGGCGTACGGACACCTTGCAAAAGTCGAAACCTGCAGGCAAAAGTTGGCCGAAATTGAGAAAGGAGTCAACCAATTGTGCTTCGACACTTCGAAAGGATTGTATGCCGATACCCCCGAAATGAAAAGCTACTCGCAGCACACTAATGTGTTGGCCGTGTTATCGGGAGTAGCAGCAGTGCGCAACCAAAACGAGCTAATGAAACAAGTGCTGACCAACAAGAGCCTCATTCAATGCTCGCTGTTTTATAAATTTTACCTGATGCGTGCTTTGGCAAAAACCGGTATGGGCGAACATTATTTCGATCAGCTGAAAATTTGGGAAGAAATGTTGGAATTGGGATTAAGTACTTTCCCCGAAACCGCAGGTAAATCGAATTGGCAGGATGATATTCGTTCTGACTGCCACGCCTGGAGCGCTAGTGTTTGTTACGATTTTTTGTCAATCATTTGCGGTATTAATCCATTATCTCAAGGTTTTAAAACTATTAAAATTGCTCCTGCACCGGGAGAGTTAAATCGTTTGAAAGGCAAAATGCCACATCCACACGGGACGATTTCGGTTGATCTAAAAATTACCGAAACCGATGTTACAGGATCAGTAAGCTTACCTGGAAATACAACAGGCATTTTTTGCTGGCAAGAGAAAATATTGCAGTTAACTGAAGGTAGTCAGCCAATTAACATAAATAATAAAAATGATTAAGCAAGTTTTTTTAATAATAATATCCATGGCTTTTCTTTTTTGTTTCTGTACAAAAAAGGAAGAATTTTCATATAAAAATCCCGATTTACCAGTACAAGAAAGGATTGATGATTTGATTTCAAAAATGACCTTAGAAGAAAAGGTCGCACAGCTTCAGATTGAAGACTTTATATATGATTATACGGATACTGTAAAGCTTTATGAACAGTTAAAAAATGGACTTGGTATGCTTTCGTCGTATCAGTTGAATTTGGAACAAACTGTTAAGAGCAGGAATTTAATTCAAAAATTCATCATTGATAACACCCGTTTGGGTATCCCTGTTATTTTTCTCGATGAAGGCTTGCATGGATTGATGAAACCAAATTCAACCAGTTTCCCTCAAGCAATTGGGTTGGCATGCTCGTGGGATACCGATCTTTACGAAAGGGTTTTTACTGTAGTAGCACACGAAATGCGATCGAGGGGAGCCCAAATAGCTTTATCGCCGGTTTTGGATGTTTGCCGTGATCCACGCTGGGGAAGGGTTGAGGAAACTTATGGGGAAGATCCCTTTCTGAATGGAATACTGGCAATTGCAGCCATTAAGGGGTTTCAGGGGAGTGCTGATGGTAGCATTGCCCCTGGTCATGTTGCTGCAACACTAAAACACTTTGTTGGTCACGGTGAACCCGAAAATGGGCTAAATATTTCCCCATGCAATATTTCAGAAAGGGTTTTGAGGGAAATGCACATGTTGCCATTTAAAATGACAATCGATAGTGTAAAACCTTTTGCATTAATGGCTTCGTATAACGAAGTTGATGGCATGCCATCGCATAAAAATAAATGGTTGTTGAGAAAAATACTCAGGGAAGAATGGGGCTTTGATGGCATGTTGATATCCGACAAAGGTGGAATTGAAATGCTTTACGATCGTCATAAAGTAGCCAATACACCCGAGGATGCTGCATTGCAAGCATTCGAAGCAGGTATTGAAGTTGCTTTGCCCGGTAAGTATTATAACTATTTACCACAACTGGTAAGCGAAAAAAAAATTGAAGAGAAAGATGTTGATAAAGCAGTAGCCAAAATTCTGCAACTTAAATTCGAGAGCGGGCTGTTCGATAATCGGTATAGCGATCCTGAGGAAGCAATAGCTATCAGCCATCTGGAATCTTCAAAAAAATTGGCCCTCGAAGCTGCAGAAAAATCAATTGTTTTGCTCGAAAACAAGAATCAGATTCTTCCTTTAGATATTGATAAATACGAAACCATTGCCGTTGTTGGACCTTGTGCCAATGATGTATCGTTGGGAGGATATCCGGGCGGACCTTATTATAAAACATCGATTCTGAAAGGAATACAAAATTTTGTGGGCGATCGGATTAATATAATACATTCAAAGGGCACCACCATTACAAAAGATAGCGAAAAGGATATTAATTATAAACGCTGGCAGGCCGACAGTATAAAATTTGTTCCCCGCGAAGAAAACCTCCAATCGATTAAAGAAGCTGTAAAGGTGGCCCGACAAGCCGATATAATTATCCTTTGTGTTGGCGAAACAGAATATATCTGTCGCGAGGCATGGTCTAAAACACACCTTGGTGATGCAGCAACGCTCGATTTAATTTGTGAACAAAATGAATTAGCCGAGGCGATGTTTAACACCGGGAAACCCGTTATTGTTTGTTTAAGTAACGGAAGGCCATTGTCTGTGAACATGATCGCCGGGCGTGCTGATGCTTTGCTTGAATGTTGGTACATGGGGCAAGAAACAGGCCGTGCTGTTGCCGAAATCCTTTTCGGAAAAGTATCACCATCGGGGAAACTAACGATTACAATCCCGCGTTCGGTTGGGCAATTGCCAATTTACTACAATCATAAGCCCTCAGCGCGGTTTGTCGATTATGTAACCATGGGCAGCAAACCCTTGTATCCTTTCGGATATGGTTTATCGTACAGTAACTTTAAATACAGTAAACCGCTTTTAGACATACTTTCAGTTAAAAATGGAGCAAAAGCAAGGGTTAGTATCGACGTGAGAAATGAAGGAAGGATGCCTGCCGACGAAATAGTACAACTTTACATAAGGGATAAGGTAAGTTCGGTCTCGAGACCGATAAAGGAATTGAAGGGTTTTAAACGTATTACATTGGATGTTGGTGAATCTGAGACCGTTTCTTTTGAAATTGATCATTCAGTTCTCAGTTTTCATAACGAAAACATGGACAGGGTAGTAGAGCCCGGTGAATTTGAAATAATGATTGGACGTTCATCGGCCGATTATCAAAGTGTAATTTTTGCTATTGAATAATATCTTAAAAAGATAATTATGAAAGAACGATTTATAAAAGGACTAATTCAATTTAAGAAAAAGCCTGTTTATCAAAAAAATAAAAAATTGATTGATGGTTTATTTGTGATTTTCCTAATGATTATTACTTACATTATAGTGTCGATATTTTTATCGTAATGAATAGATATTGAGTTTTTTATTGTTTTATAATCGTTCTGCGCATTGTTGTATGTAAAAATAAAAAGCGTCCTTCATTTTAGCTAATATACAGAATTCCAGAATTTTAAAAACCTTGAATTTTAAGGTTCAGGAGAATTATGTTTTGTGATGAAGGATGGAAAGCTGAAATATCTATAAAAAATTGATTTTTAATGTTAAAACGGAACGAGGATAGATAAAGTAAATATTAAAAGTTTTAATTGAATAAAAAATGAGGAGTAATTTAATACATCAAGAGTATCAGATATATAAGTCTTATCCTAAAAATATGAGGATACTTTTAATGACAAACCTTTTGTATGCTCTGGTATTACCAATTCTGGAGTTATTTGTAGGGGCCTATATTTTAAGGCAAACCAGCAATACATCTTATGTGGTTATTTATCAGTTGGCTGTTTATACCGGCATACCATTTACCTTTTTAATTAACGGTTTCCTGTTACGTTACATAAAAATTGCCCGTTTATACTCGCTGGGCATGATAATGAGCGGGGTGGCAATGACTGTAATGATGATTTTACCCGAACTTAAACTGGCCGGCATTGCCCTTGTTGGTTTAACCATGGGCACATCGTATGGTTTCTTTTGGTGTAACCGCGATTTTTTAGCCATTTCATCGACCAACGACAGTAACCGAAATTACTACTTTAGCCTCGAAACGGTATTTTATACCATCACTTTTATTATAATGCCCGCCCTGGCCGGTTTGTTCATTAGTTTGGGCGAATTGAGGGGTTGGTTTCCGCCGCGTTTTGCATACATCACACTAACTTGTGCTGTTTTTGTGTTAACCGTTATCGCTTCGGTAATGGTGCATCAAGGCAATTTTAAAAATCCAAAACGCGAGCGTTTCGTCTTCTTCAAATTCCGTCCTGAGTGGTACAAAATGCTTTGGCTCGGATCATTTAAAGGAATTGCCCAGGCTGCCATTTTCTTTTATCCCATATTGCTCATTTTAACATTTGTGGGTAACGAAGGGTCGTTGGGAGGAATTGTTGCAGTCAGTTCGTTGCTAACTACTGCCTTACTCTATTTTATTGGCCGTTTTTCGAAGCCCGAACACCGCATTTACGTATACGGAGCCGGCTTGTTACTTTATTTATTGGGCGGCACTTTTAACACCATATTCTTTTCGGCAGCAGGTGTGCTTTTGTACCAAATGTGTAGTTCGTTGGCCCGCCCACTGCTCGATGCCGCTTATTTCCCGATACAAATGAATGTAATAGACAAACTTTCTGAGATTGAAAAACGGGGGAAGTTTGCCTACATTTTCAATCACGAGTTTGGCTTGTATTTCGGACGTTTGGTTGGTTGTATGGTGTTTTTGGTAACTGCTTATGTCTTTTCGCCCGAAGCCGCCTTGCGCTATTCACTGCTTATCATAGCAGTTATTCAGGTTTTATCGATACCCATTGCCAAAAACCTTATAAAACTGATGAGAAAAATTGATATGTAAATACCTATTCTAAAATAATCGAAATACTAAACCAATAACAAATGCAGAATAAATACGGATATTTTAAAAACGACGGAAAAGAATTTGTCATTACCAACCCCCAAACGCCTCGGGCATTCGATAACTTTATGTGGAACGATGTGCTTTTCTCGTCGGTACACCAAACCGGCGTTGGCTATATCGACTACCAAATTGAGGATACCGAAGCCGTTCAGTTGTTAACCGGGATTGGCCGCATTTGCGATTTTGACGTGTATGGCCGCGATCACCTCATGAGCCGCCTGGTTTACATACGTGATAACGAAACTGGCCGGTTTTGGAATGCCAACTGGGAACCCGTAAAACGCGAATACCAATTTTTTGAGTGTACTCATGGACTTGGTTATTCCAAAATTGAATCGAATACCGAAGACATACAATCTTCGTTTCGAATATTTGTACCAAAAGGCAACGACCCTGTTGAACTTTGGTCGCTGGGCTTTGTGAATACCTCGGATAAAAAACGTGATATTTCGATTTTCCTCTACAACCAGTTTCAGTTTGCCTACAAATGGGGCTTTAACAGCTATGGCGATATGTTTTTCCGCACCACTTATTTGAGTAAAGAAAACAATGCAATGGTAGCCAACAAGCACCCACATATAACACCACACAATCACCAAACAGCATTTATGGCTCCCGATCGCAAAATTGATGGTTTCGATGGTAGCCGTGATGCTTTTATGGGCTTGTACAATGGGCTGAACGAACCGCAGGTAGTGGTTGAAGGTAAGTGCAGAAGTTCAATAGGTTCGAGTGATGCAACCATTGGGGTTTTGCAATTCAACTTTTTATTGGAGCCTTGGCAACACGAAGCCATCAACATGGTATTGGGCGTTTGCGATGCTGTTGAAGGCATTGAACCGCTTAAGGCTAAATACCTCTCGACCATTGATAAAGAGTTTGAAAAATTGAATAATTACCACACCAATTTTATCGAAAACAACCACTTCGAAACCCCCGACGTGCACCTCAATATGATGCTCAACGTGTGGATGAAGCACCAAGCAGCCTATGGAGCACAATGGTGCCGCTGGGGTTGGATGGGTTACCGGGATATTGTACAGCATGGTTATGGTGTTTCGTCGTTTAACCCTGCCCGTACCAGGGAGATTTTACGCGAAGCTTTTAAACATCAATATTCTAACGGTATGGCTCTGCGTGGTTGGAATCCGGTAGATACCAAGCCTTATTCCGACAGTGCTTTGTGGTTGGTTTTCACTTTAATTTCATACTTGAAAGAAACGTCCGATTTTGGTTTTCTTTTCGAAATTGTTGAATTCTTTGATGAAGGTTCAGCAACGGTGTTACAGCATATTGAAAGTGCACTGAATTTCCTCGAAAACAATAAGGGAGAACATGAATTAGTGCTCATTAAATTTGGCGATTGGAACGACTCGCTTACCGCCATTGGTAAAGAAGGCCGTGGCGAGAGCGTATGGTTGAGTATGGCCTATGCTGAAGCATTGAAGCAAATGATCGGCCTTTTTATTTATCTGAAAGATATGCGGGCAGAAAGTTACCAAACTCGTTACGATAAAATTAAAAATGCAATTAACAATTCGGCATGGGACGGTGACTGGTATGTGCGTTGTTTCGACGATAATGGCCGTGCCATTGGTTCGAACCAAAGTAACGAAGGGAAAATTTTTCTGAATGTACAAAGCTGGTCCATGATAGCTGGTATTGCCGACGAAAAACGTACTCAACAACTAATCGATTCGTCAAACAAAAGGCTAAAAACCGATATTGGTTATTTATTGCTGGCACCAACATTTACTGCACCTAATCCTAATGTTGGTCGCATTAGTTGCATGGAACCCGGTATTTGTGAAAACGGAACAGTGTATTCACATGTGAATGTGTGGATGATTCTGGGGCTTTTACGTGCCGGACGCATAGATGAAGCATACGAAGCTTTCAAAAGTAACGCCCCTGGTTATTATAGCGGGAAGAATGATGATCCTAAACAAAATATGCCGCCCTACATTTATGCAAATGGCTGCTTTGGTCCCGACCACAAAAACAACCCTTTGCAAATGGAATATACCTGGATAACGGGTTCGGTGGCATGGTATTACAATGTGTTGAGCAAGGAAATGATTGGCGTACAACCCGATTATGAAGGTATCCGTTTCGAGCCTAAATTGCCCGCAAGTTGGAACAAGGTTTTAGTGAAAAGAATTTTCAGGGGAAAAGAATTCGAAATAAACATTGAAAGAAACAATTTGGTTAAAGAAGTTACAGTGACTCTTAACGGAAAAATTTGTATGTCAAATTATGTGAAGTACATAAATTGTGTTTCAAAAAACAAAGTCTCGGTTTGTATTCCATAGAAAAATGAATAAAAATGGTAAAGATATAGTTTTATTTTTGGTGAATAAGTTTAGTTTTTTCAATTTCCCGCTATTTGTTGATAGAGGGAGTTTTTAAACTTCAAAAAATGCTATTTATATGAAGATTTAAATTATAACAAAAATTTATATTCATGAAACGTTTTTTTTCTATTCTTTTAATATTAACCGGTTGCTTAAGATTATTACAGGCACAGCAATCCCGTACTTTGACTTTGCTTGATACGGGTTGGAAATTCTCAAAAGGTGATTTCGAAAATGCAAAAAATCTGGGGTTTGACGATAGCAACTGGGAAAACGTAACCATTCCGCACGACTGGGCAATTTACGGTCCCTTCGATGTGAACAACGATTTACACGAGGTTGCTATTGAGCAGAACCTCGAAGATAAACCCTATATGCAAACCGCGCGCACGGGGGGCTTGCCCTACATTGGCGTGGGTTGGTACCGCACCGCATTCGATGTAAATGATTATGAAAAAGACAGTAAAAGAGTAAGCCTGCTTTTCGATGGTGCAATGAGCGAAGCACATGTTTTTGTGAATGGTCGTGAAGTCGGATACTGGCCCAATGGCTACAACTCGTTTCATTTCGATGTTACTGATTTAATCAACTCCAATGGGAAGAACAACATCCTGGCCGTCAGGCTCGAAAATCTTGAACAGTCATCGCGCTGGTACCCGGGAGCAGGTTTGTACCGCAATGTTCACCTTATTGTTACCAATAAAATACATGTACCGGTTTGGGGCTCTTACATTACTACACCTTTTGTATCCGATGAATTTGCATCAGTGAATCTAAAAACTACCATCGAAAATGTACCCACAGGTAAAAATGTGCAGGTTGTTACAGAAATAATTGATGAAAAAGGTAACCGTGTTGCCGTAAAAGATAATATACAGAAAATAAACCATGGAAGGCCATTCGAGCAAAACTTTATTGTGAACAAACCGGCTTTATGGTCGCCCGAAACGCCAAGCCTCTACAAAGCATTTTCAAAAATATATGTCGATAATGAATTGACCGATACTTACACCACCCGATTTGGGATTAGGGACATTAAATACATTGCTGGTAAAGGTTTTTACCTGAATGGCAAGCACCGCA
Source organism: Prolixibacteraceae bacterium (assembly GCA_021740385.1). Lineage (GTDB taxonomy): Bacteria > Bacteroidota > Bacteroidia > Bacteroidales > Prolixibacteraceae > DAIMEA01. The sequence goes on from JAIOZY010000009.1 coordinate 65,815, forward strand.
AATTCCAAGGAGTTTGCAACCATCACGATTTAGGCCCCTTGGGAGCTGCCATAAACACTGCCGCATTGCGCCGTCAGCTTACGATACTAAAGGATATGGGCTGCGATGCCATACGTACCGCCCACAATATGCCTGCCCCCGAGTTGGTAGAGCTTTGCGACGAAATGGGCTTTATGATGATGGTGGAATCTTTCGACGAATGGGACATTGCCAAAGTGAAAAACGGCTACCACCGCTTTTTTGAAGAGTGGGCCGAGCGCGATATGGTGAACATGTTGTACAATTACCGCAACAACCCGTGCGTGGTAATGTGGAGCATTGGCAACGAAGTGCCAACGCAGTGCAGCCCCGAGGGCTATAAGGTGGCTAAATTCCTACAAGATATTTGTCACCGCGAAGATCCAACGCGCCCCGTAACTTGTGGCATGGATCAGGTGACCTGTGTGTTGGGAAACGGCTTTGCGACCATGATCGACATTCCGGGTTTCAACTACCGCGTACACCGTTACCACGAAGCCTACGAGAGCTTGCCTCAAAATATAATCCTCGGTGCTGAAACCGCGTCAACAATTAGTTCGAGAGGCGTTTATAAATTCCCGGTTGTTATTAGCAACAATCCAAGATACGAGGATCAACAAATATCATCATACGATTTGGAATACTGCATTTGGTCGAACCTTCCCGACGAAGATTTTGCCCTTGCCGACGATTACGATTGGACAATCGGGCAATTTGTTTGGACAGGTTTCGATTACCTGGGCGAACCAACTCCCTACAGCTGGAACGGATGGCCCAACCACAGTTCCATGTTCGGCATTATCGATTTGGCCGGTATCCCCAAAGATCGCTACTTTTTATACCGCAGCCTGTGGAACAAAACCGACGAAACCCTGCATATTTTGCCCCATTGGAATTGGGAAGGTGCCGGAGTTGATACCGTACCGGTGTTTGTTTATACCAACTACCCCGAGGCCGAACTTTTTGTAAACGGGAAAAGCTACGGGCGACAAAAGAAAAACGATAAAACCTTGCAGCACCGCTACCGCCTCATGTGGATGGACTTGCTTTACGAAGCCGGCGAGGTGAAAGTAGTGGCTTACAACGAAAACGGCGATGCCGTGAAAGAAGCATTCATGAAAACTGCCGGAAAACCGCAACGCATTGAACTCATACCCGACCGCACCGAGATTACTGCCAACGGGAAAGATTTAGCCTACATCAATGTGCGCATAGTAGACAAAGACGGAAACCTTTGCCCGACCGATCAACGCCTGATCGAATTTTCGGTTTCGGGCAATGGCAGTTACCGGGCATCGGCCAATGGCGACCCAACCTGCCTGTATATGTTCCACGAGCGCCGCATGCCCTTGTTCAATGGTCAGCTAACCGCCATTGTACAATCGGGTAACGAAAGCGGGAAAATCATTTTCGAAGCTAAAGCCAGGGGTGTGAAAAAAGCAAAATTTGAAATAATAACTACAACTGATTAGGTTGTAGAAAACGACGTAATGAGTTTACAAAAACCAAAAAATAGTGTTTTGTTAATAATATTTATGTAAATATAACAATAATAATGCGTGGCAAATAGAAAAAAATATATATAAATAATAATTATAATGATGATTAAATTAAAGAGAGAGGTTTTTTTTTACAAAACCATTGAAGCAATTTTGTTTTTGATGTTTTTAATTGTTTGCTGTTTATTGTGTTTAAAATAAGTTAGTTAATGGTTATTAGAGAAACATATAAATATTGAATGTGAAATTCAACAATAATAATAGAAAGAAAGCCGGTTACGAAAAATGCAGATATTATCTTTGAAGTTTATACGGATGAAAACTTTTTGTTTTGTAATATTCCTTTTTATTGTTAGTGCTGCTTGTACTTATAATGATGTATCGTACACCGATGCTACGCATTACAGTACGGTTTTCGGGCATGAGAAAACCTATCGTATTTACCTGCCTGCCGAATATGAACAGTCTGAAAAGCAATACCCGGTTGTGTATTATTTTCACGGCTGGGGCGGAAGGCATAACATTGGTGGCCGTTCTAATATCGATTATGATGCTTTGGCGGGTTTTGCCAACAAATACCAAACAATTTTTGTGCTTTGGGATGGACGTATAGAAGATGACGAACCCCGGCCATACAATGTTGGCAATCATAACGATGTGAAGTACACAGTTCAAATGAAAGATTATTTCATTGAACTGCTTGAGCATATCGATGAAACTTATCGCACTATACCCAATAGGGAGAACCGTGGTATTGTTGGCTTTAGTATGGGTGGTTTTATGTCCTTCTATTTGGCCGGAAAGTTTCACGATAAGGTTTCGGCAGCAGTCAATATTGTGGGGAGTCAGGAATTTTTTATCGGGTATCCCGACAATCATACCTTATATCCGTTGGCATACACTTTCGACAATTTGCGCGATGTAAAACTCATGTTCCTCAACCGCACCCAATGCCCTATGTCGGGCTTGAACGACGAGCTTAACACCGCGGCCATATGGTATGGTCAACAGTATTATGAATACCATAAAACCGAAGGCGAACACAACATCGACAACCCGGGTGAAACAAAAGTATTCGAGTCGGCTGTCAACTTTGTTGCAAGCAGTTTCAAAAATCCGGTTTCGTTAAAACCCAATTGGTCGTATGTTGATATTTATGCCGATTTCGATGTGCGGGGCTATTCGGTTAAGAGCAATAAAAACGAACCCGGATTCATATCGCTTAAAAACGTTTCGAAAAATGGTTTTGGAATTTATGCTCAAAAATGCTTGCCCAATGGGCCGGGACTTAAAAATTGCCGAATCACCATTTCAACCGACTCGATTTACAAGCCTGGTTCGGTGTATAATGTGAAAGTTTTGAATATTGAAACGAATGCATTAGAACACAAAACAAAGATTGCCGACAAAAACGGAAAATTGCATTTTGAAATACATGGAAGTGCTTATGAAATAGGTATTTCGGAACAAACTGACTTGCCAAATTTTTCGGTCACAGCCTACCGTTTAGCTCAAAATAAAAAATATTTATCGGTAAATAAACAGGATGAATTAAGTATAGAGATTTTCAACAGGGGCGGGAATGTTGAACCCGGGGATGAAGTGTTTCTAAAGCTTTCGTGTCCCGATGGTTCATTGTACATTAAATCGCCCGGGCAAGAAATTTGTTTAATGCCTAATCAGACCAAGTTTACCTCTTTGCCCTTCGAAGTGAATTGCAAGAAGACACCACCAAACGATGGTTCTCCTGCATGGTTGCGCTTGCCGGTTGAAATAGAATACGGCTCTCAAAAATTCACCGATGTTTTATTAGTGCCTGTGTTTTTCGATGTCCCCGAGTTTGATAACATAAACGTAGACGATGGCATCAATCTTTTGGTAGGTTATAACGATGCTGTGTTTAATGCTTTTTCCGACGATGTGGTTTATACATCGGGTAATGCCGATGGAAGAATATCGGCCGGTGAAACAATAATGCTTTTTAACGGCAAGCATCCGCTCCGTTTGTATTGCGATGATCCTTATGTGCTATCCGACGAAGAAATTTTGGTCGATATGATCCTGAAAGGCGAATGGCCTGATGGGTTCACCAAAAGTTCGGTAGTTAAAATTGCCGATAATTGCCCCCCGGATCACGAAATTGAGTTTCTGGCTCATTACGAAACCAAAACCTTTATGCCCATGTACCGTAAGCTTGACTGGGGGAAAGTGAATATTAAAGTACGGTAAATGAGATTTTTAATAGCGATATAAAACCTATAAAGCATAATGAAAGCATCCATATTGACCCTTTGTTTATCCATCGCAATCGCATTCAGTAGTTGCCAATCAAACAAGCCCGAAAAACTGCTTATTACCGGCGATATGATAATTAACGAAACCGGCTCGGGAAGTCACATGGCCTGGTTCGATGAGCAAAACCTCGATACCGTGCCAGTCACCCACTGGGATACATATGGAGTACAGACCTTTTGGCCGGCCGGTATCATCATCGATTTGGGCCGTAATTTTAAAATTACCGGAATTTGGCTATTCGATGGTGAAAAGGAACAAAATGTTGAGGGCGGCATTCTTAATCTTTCATCTGGTAAACCGTTTGAATGGAGTAATACCCATTCATATGAATTGCAAAATAGCAATCAATGGACAAAAATTGAGTGGCTGACCGAAATACGTTATTTGAGGCTTCAAAAAGAAGCAACAGAGCAATACACTGCATATAACGGATATACCGAAAACTGCGATTTGGCCATTAAAGAAATCATAATAATGGGCTATCCCGTTCAAAAAGAAGTTTTTGCTGAAGAAAAAAACACGCATCGTCCTTTCAATATCACCATGGATCAGTTTATTGGCATGAATTCGTATATTACAACGCCCGACCGTGTACATGAAGCCGTGGGAAACGTGCGTGAATACCGGCCTTGGCGTTGGAACGGCGTAACCGACTTGAGCACATCCATTAACTGGAATGAGCTGAACAATCATGGTGCCCAAAACGAATATGCTGAAAGACAACTTCCCAACAGTGATTTGTACTATCAAAAAATGAAAAATATGGGCATCGAATGCATTCCGTGTATTCACCGCCATGTTAATGAAGCCAACGAACACGAGAACATACCGCATTTTGGGGGCCACCCCGTTGATCCGTTTTCTTACCGCATCATTTCCGACTATTCGTTTCAGTTTGTAGCACGCTATGGCAGCACAAAAGTTGAAGAACGTTTGCTCCGTACAACAGAAGAATCGCCTAAAAAGAGTGGCATGGGCTTAATCCGGTATTTCGAAAACTGGAACGAGCCCAACAGACATTGGGGAAACCCGGCCGGACATTTTACGCCCTATCAGTTTGCCGCTTTTTGCAGTGCTTCGTACGATGGCCATTTGGGGCAAATGGGCGAAGGCTTTGGCGTAAAAAATGCCGACCCCGAAATAAAATTTGTACACGGCGGCCTGGCATTTCTCTCCATCGATTATCTGAAAGCCATGAAACTTTGGTCCGACCATTATCGTAAGGGCTCGTTCCCTGCCGATGTTATCAACGTGCATCATTATTGCAATACACGCAATACGCAACACCCCGATGGCTATGCCCACGGCATTAGCCCCGAAGAGGATATGCTGAAAGAAAAACTCACTAAACTGGTTGAATGGAGAAACAAATACCTGCCCGGAAAAGAGTTGTGGTTGAGTGAGTTCGGCTGGGATACCGATGAAAAAACCTACCAATCGGCTGCTCTTGGCCACGCCTTGTACCCCCATGGAATAAGCAAAGAAGAAATACAAGGCCAATGGCTAACCCGTGCATTTTTAATTGGAGCTGCTGCCAGGCTCGATCGTATGCAAATGTTTCTGGCCAATGATTTAAAAAATTATCCACACGGTGTTTACGGTTCTTGTGGTTTTATTACAGTCGATGAAGAATATAAACCATCGTGGTATTATGTAAAAACATTGAAAGATGCACTTGCCGGGATGGTTTTCCACGATGTGTATCCATCGCAAAACGAGAAAGTGTGGATATACCGCTTTATAAATTTAGAAAACGGCAACGGAGCTTATGTGCTTTGGTGCCCAACTGCCGACGGCACAAGTGTGAAAAATTATGAACTCAATATTGAAAATTGTGCATTTAAAGATGCATGGCTGATTGAAATGAAACATAAACATGAAGCAGGAATTAAAACCAAGCGGTCAATACAAAATCAAAAATTAAACATCGATGTAAGCGAAAGGCCGGTTATTGTTTTGTTAGAAAAAAAATATAGTTAAAATGAGGGCAATAATTACCATTATCATTTTCCTTTTTGAGATACATGCAACCGCGCAGGAAACATCGTACAAAAACATCGAAAACATTCATTATTATCCCAAAAGGGTAACACGAGCCGATGCATACATCAATGAGCGCTGTTTACTCGATATCCATTACCCCGAAAACATAGAAAATTTTGCAACGGTGGTATGGTTTCACGGTGGTGGCTTACAACACGGGAGCAAATATACGCCCGAGGATTTAACCGAAAAAGGCATAGCTGTAGTTGCTGTAAACTATCGTTTATATCCGCAGGTAAGTCCGGTAACTTGTATAGAAGATGCAGCGGCCTCGGTTGCCTGGGTTTTCAACAACATCGAAAAATACAGGGGCGATTCAACTAAAATTTTTCTTTGCGGGCATTCGGCAGGGGGTTATCTGGCTCTAATGGTAGGAATGGATAAAAGTTGGTTGGCGTCACACCAAATCGATGCCAATCACATAGCCGGACTCATTCCTTATAGCGGGCATACCATTACCCATTTGGCCGTACGTCATTCACAAGGTATTGCACAGGAACAACCAACCATCGACAGTTTGGCGCCGCTTTTCCACGTTCGCCCCGATGCTCCGCCCTTGTTGATGATTACCGGCGACCGCGAACTTGAAATGCTGGGTCGCTACGAAGAAAATGCCTATATGTACCGCATGATGAAAGTGGTTGGCCATACTGAAACCCGACTGATGGAGCTCGATGGCTACGATCACGGTATGGAATATCCTGCTCACCCGTTACTGTTGAAAGAAATAAATCGAATACTGGAGTTAAAGAAACAATAAAGCTCCAAATTTTAGCTATTTTTACCATCTACTTTATTTAACCTGTAAAGCATTAATGAAGTTGCCTGTTTCTAAAATATCATTCAATTTTTTTTATACATCAGTCTTTTTGTTTGTGTTGGCAATTTTTACTTTCAATTGTGGTACTATTTATGCCCTGCCACATTTTTATTCTTTAACACAGGACAACGGCCTGTCAAATGCAAACATTAATTGCATATTACAAGATCATAACGGTTTTATGTGGTTTGGTACCAACGATGGCTTGAACAAGTTCGATGGATACGAGTTTACGGTTTACCGTAATTCGCCCAAAGACAGGCACAGTATCAGTAGCAATCACATTACTTGTATGCACGAAGATGCTAATGGGGTGGTATGGATAGGTACCAAAGGTGGTGGCTTAAATGCTTACGATTCAAAAATCGACAGGTTTGTCAGGTATCAGCCACCGGGGCAAAACAGTTCTTCTGTGTTGGGCAACGACATACTTGCAATTTACGAAAACAAAGAGGGTACTTTATGGATTGGTACAGATGGGGCCGGTTTGTACCGATTAAACACAAACAACCATTCGGTTTCGGCGTATATTCACGATCCTTTTGAAGAAAAATCGATTAGCAGTAATGAAATAATTGCACTTGAATCGAGTTCAAAAGGCAGTATGTTGGTTGGTACTTGGAGTGGTGGTTTAAATTGGTTTCAACCCGAGAGTTCGGAGTTTGCAATTATACCCGGTAATAAAGGAGTAAATGTAAACCGTATATGGCAAATTGTTGCCCATAAAAACGATATCTGGATTGGAACCTTTGGGAATGGGCTTATAAGATTGGATGCCGGTACTTTTAAGACGGAGAATATTTTGCTGAATAAGTGCGATGATAATGTTGATGACAAAGTAATTTGGGCGATTTGTGCCGATCGCGATAATCAGAAATGGATTGGCACAAACAACGGTATATACCTCGTAAACCCACAAAACGATGTAATTGCACATTATTCGGCTTCAGATAACAATGACGATGCTTTATTATCGAATAAAGTTTTGTCAATTCATCAGGCCGATAACGGAATTATTTGGATAGGAACCGATAAGGGGATTTGTTATCTAAACCCCGATCCAAAAAAGTTTCACATCGATTTAAATATCGAAATGTTAAAGAATACCAATATTCAGGCTTTGGCTTTGGGTACAGGTCATTCGGTTTGGTTGGGTACCGATAATTACGGTATTGTTCATCTTTCGCCAAAATCATCGCGCCATCTGGATTACGAAGTTAACCAGGTTCCAATCAAAGGAAGTAGCAATATTATTAATTGCCTGATTGAAGATTCTTTTCAGCGTTTATGGGTAGGAACCCGTTATGGTGCGAAAATATACGACAGGAACCGTACTTTGCTTAAAAGTATAATTTTCGATGCGGCTGATCTCCAAAATTCAAGCAACGATGTTACTTCGGTTTGTGAAACCGATACGATTGGTGTTTTTTGGTTAGGTACCGACAATGGACTTTTTTTGGTGAACAGCTTTACATGGGAAATAAAAAAATATACGGCAGCCGAAAATGTTAAATTTGGTTTGTATAGTAATCATATTTTGAAGGTTTTTAAAGATCTGAAGAAAAATGTTTGGGTTTCAACATGGAATGGCTTGTCGGTTTTCGATAGCCACTTGAAAAAATTTATTCGCTGCGAAGACGCAAACCTGAAAAATGTATATGTAAATACAATGTACGACGATGCCTCGGGAAATATTTGGTTTGGAACGCGTAACGGTCTTTACCGTTACCATATCGAAACGGGGGCGGTAACCTTACTGCGCGAAGAAAATGGCTTGTGCAACAACAACATTTGCAGTATTGTTGATGATTATGCTGGATTTTTATGGGTGGGAACTACTAATGGCTTGTCGAGAGTTAATCTTTCAACACTCGAAATAAAGAATTTTGATACTTTCGATGGGCTTATTAATAAAAATTACAATACCAATGCCGGGGCTTTAGTGTATAACCAATTTGTTTTTTTGGGCGGAAATGCCGGCCTCGATTTGTTTAAACCAGATGAAATATCGATCAATCTGCATGAACCGCGTATTGTTTTAAACGATTTCAGAATATTTAGCAAACCGGTAGCCATTGGCGCCAAAGGCTCTCCGCTGAAACAATCAATATCTGCCACTAAGTCGCTGGTGCTCACGGCGAAAGATGCAGTATTTTCGATAGGTTTTGTTGCGCTCAACTATATCAATACACCTAAAACAAAATACCTTTTCAAACTCCAAGGTTTCGATAAAGAGTGGAACGAAGCCGGTGTTGAACGTAAAGCAACCTATACCAACCTTGACGCGGGCGATTATGTGTTTAAGGTAAGGGCTACCAACGAAGATGGTATTTGGGGCAACGAGGAGAAATCACTGAATATTGAAGTATTGCCTCCGTGGTGGAAAACACTTTGGTTTAAAGTGTTATTGGTGTTATTTGTTTTTGGGATGATTTCATTTTATGTGAGTTACCGCAATTACACCTATAACCAACGCAATATTCAGCTCGAAAAAATAATTAAAGAACGAACCTCCGAAATACGCGAACAAAAAGACAAGTTGGCTAAACAAGCGCTTAAGTTAACCGAGCAAAACTACTTGTTAAAAGAAAAAAGCGATGAAATCCAACGTCAGGCTGACGAAATAAGCCGGATGAACGATCTGTTGAAAGTACGTAATATTAACCTTAGTGAAAACGTTGAAGAACTTTCGCGCGCAAGGGTAATGAACGAATCGGTTTCGTTCGAAGACTTTCAGGACATTTACCCCGACGACGAATCGTGCAAAAAATTGATTTTTGAATTGAAAGAAGCACAGGGCTTTTTTTGCTCATCGTGCAATGGCACAAGTTATCAGATTGTTGGAGAAAATTACTCGCGCCGTTGCAAAAAATGTGGTTATGTTGAATCGGTTACGGTTGGTACAATTTTTTCACACCTTAAATTCCCAATTGTAAAAGCTTTTTACATTCTGTATTTGGTAAGTGGTGGTCACAAACTAACGGTCGATCAGTTTTCTGAACTAATATCCTTACGCCGCGAAACTTGTTGGTCATTTAAAAACAAAGTACTCAAGCATATGAAGCAGCACAAACGTTTTAAAAATCCGCAAGAAGGATGGAAAGAGCTGATATTGACAACTAAACGCAAATAACTTATTTTAAAAATAGTGATATGAAGAATGTTTTTACTTTTATCGTTTTTGCAATAATTTTTTCGGGATCGGTTTTTGCCCAAAATCAAGATACAACCCAGTTGCTGCTTACCGGGGCGTCGTTTGCCGATGTGTATAACGGTTGGTTCGAGTTTGGCTGCGAATCGTTAAATGCAAAGCCAATAAACCGTGCCGTTGGCGGCGAGTCGATTGTGCACACTGCCGAAAAAATGAACGCCGGCACGCTCTATTCAAAAGCCGAATTGGAAAATATCGATGCATTGATTATTATGCATGTGCACGAAAAAGACGTTTTCAACGATCCCAAATCGTGGCTCAGAAATAAATATTCCGATTATGAATTCCCGATGGATATGAATAATTACGTTGGAGCTTACGATTATGTAATCAAACGGTACATTTCAGATTGTTACCAGCTTAAATTCGATTCTGCTTCGGCTTATTTCAATGCTCAGGCAGGCAAGCCTGCAATTATTGTGCTGTGTACCCATTGGCATGATGCGCGCGTAACTTTTAATACAACTGTGAGGCAATTGGCGCAAAAGTGGGGTTTGCCCATAATCGAGTTCGACAAAAATATTGGCTTCACAAAAAACGAAATGCACCCGGTAACCAACGATCAGTACAGCCTTATTTTTTCGTTGGATACGCAGGAATTGGATGGCGTGGTTTATGGTTGGCACCCACAGAGAGGCGATACATATATTCAGCGTAAAATGGCCGCCATTATGGTGCATAAAATGGAACAGGTATTACTCCTTTACAAATAATTTAATTTTTCCGAGTTCTAATTTTTGAAATTGGTGGGCATATTCCTCCTTTTTTAGGAATTCTTAGAAGTAAATTTTAAAAATAAACTATGTTATATAAAAACTTGTTGTTAGTTGTTAGTTGTTTGATTCTGTTAAGTTGTTCTTCTGAAATAAAGGAAAGTGAAAATATCGTTTCTTATTCTTCTTTTCATGAATTGCCATTAACATCAATAAAACCTGCCGGATGGTTGCATGAGATTCTTCTAAGGCAAAAAGATGGACTAACGGGGCATCTTGGAGAAGCTGGTTACCCTTTTAATAGCAAATGGTGGGGCAACCCCGAACCTGAAGAGAATATAAGCACAATGAAATGGTGGCCATATGAACAGGAAGCATATTGGCTTGATGGAATGATCCGGTGTGGATTCCTTCTTGGAGATACTAAGCTTATTGCACGTGCAACCAAACAAGTGGAATATGTTTTGCAACACCCCGATAGCTCCGGTTATTTAGGACCATCTTTCATGAAAAAATCTCCTGAAGGAGATCGATGGGCTCATGCTGTTTTTTTTAGGGCAGCACATGCTTTATTTAATGCAACAGAAGATGTTGAAATACTAACAGCATTGCGGGATCATTATCTTGGCGATAGGTATTCATCTATCGATACTCGCGAGATGGTGAATATTGAAACGATCTTATATGTGTACAAATATCTTGGTGATAAAGATTTGTTTGATTTTGCGACTGATCTCTATTTGAATTTTCAGAAAGTTAAGGGTGATAAAGCTGGAACTGAGAAATATTTCAAAAAAGATGAACCTGCATCAATTCACGGAGTTACCTATAATGAATTAGCTAAATTGGGTGCGATTATGTATTCATTATCTGGCGATTTGAATCAGTTAGAGGCTTCTTTTAAAGCTATCGAAAGAATACAGAACTATCATATGATGCCCGATGGTGTAAACGTTTCTTGTGAAAAAATGCGTTATCCGGTTCACTCTCTTCAAAGTCATGAGACCTGTGATATTGCTGATTTTACATGGACATTATACTATCTTCTTAAGATAACAGGGAATCCGGTTTATGCAGATATGATCGAAAAAGCTATTTTTAATGCTGCACCTTCGGTTGTTGATTCTTCTTTTAAGGCTGTTCAATACTTTTCAAGTGTAAACCAGGTTCTTGCCGACAAAAATTCTTGTCATACCCCTCAGGGAATGGGAAGTGCGGCTATGTCATATCGACCCAATCCTTATACCGAATGCTGTCCGGCAAATGTTAATCGTATTTTTCCAAATTATGCTTCCAACCTGTGGTGTGAGTCTTCAGATAATGAAATTGTAGCCCTTCTTTACGCTCCATCTAAAATTAATTGGTTAAGTCAGAAATCAAAGATACCTGTTACCATCGAAGAGATAACAGAATATCCATTCTCCGATACCATTACCTTTATTTTTTCCACACCAAATAGTACAAAGTTTTCATTTGTTTTCAGGATTCCTGAGTGGTGTAAAAAACCTGTTGTGCTTGTAAATGGGCGACACTTTAATGTTGATAATTCTAAAAATGCGTATCGTTCAATTGAACGAAAGTACACGAATGGTGATAAAATACAATTGGTTTTTCCTCAACAAATATCGGTTCATCAGTCGGTTGATAATGGCTTATGGTTAGAACGTGGTCCATTGGTTTATTCACTCGCAATTGAAGAGGATTGGCGCATAGATAATTCTGATTTGAAATCGACAATTGATTTTCCCGCTTATAACCTTTATGCAGCATCAAAATGGAATTATGCGCTGAGTTTTTCAAAATCGATTCCCATTGAAGATCAAGTATCGATTGAACGTAAGCCTATGACGAGCAATCCATGGACAATTGGTTCTTCTCCTATTTCTTTATTGGTGCCTGCTCGTGAAGTAATAGGTTGGTCTTTAATTAATTGTAGCTCAATTGAGGAGGAACATTGGTTGCCCGTATTAGACAATGATGGAAATGTTGTTGATTGGGAAATGAAAGGATACTTGTCGGTAAAGGGCAATTTTAATTTTACCCCTCCTATTCCAGAAACAGCAAAATTAAAAGAAATGTTGTTGCCACAGGTTGAGAGGATCAAATTGGTTCCCTATGGTTGTACAAAATTGCGAATTACTGTTTTTCCTGATGCTGTCAATTTGTAAAATTCAGTTACAAATAAGATTCAAAAAATCCCTGTTGCTTTGCAACAAGGATTTTTATTGGTCGGGGTGACAGGATTTGAACCTGCGACCCCGTCGTCCCGAACGACGTACGCTACCGGACTGCGCTACACCCCGAACAATTTTATAAATTGAGAATGTATCTCAAAAATCGACACAAAAATAATATTTTGATTGAAACAAGTGAATTTTTTAACCGATAAGTTCGCCTTTACCCTGCCTGATTATTTCAATATCATCATTTGTACAATCAATAATGGTTGATACTTCGTTGCCGCAAAAACCGCCATCAATAACAAAATCAACCTTGTCGGAATAGTAATCGTGAATGAGTTCGGGGTCGGTTGTATAGGCCAGTATCTCATCGGGGTCGTGCACCGAAGTGGAGAATACCGGGTTGCCCAGTTCTTTCACAATTTCACGAATAATGTTGTTGTTAGGCACCCTGATGCCCACCGTTTTCTTTTTGCCTTTAAAATACCGGGGCACGTTATTGTTGGCTTCGAGAATAAAAGTAAAGGGCCCTGGAAGGTTGCGTTTCATCATTTTAAAAACGTTGTTCGAAATGGGGCGTGTGTAATCCGACAAGTGGCTTAGGTCGTAACAAATAAAAGAAAAACGGGTTTTTTCAATTTTGATGCCTTTCATGCGTGCAACACGTTCAACGGCTTTTTGGTTAGTGATGTCGCAACCAATACTATAAACGGTGTCGGTTGGGTAGATTATTACACCTCCGGTGCGTAATGTTTCAACAATACCCTGTACCTGCCGGGGGTTCGGATTTTCTTCGTATAGCCGCATTAACATAGTGATGGATAAAAAGCAAGCAAATATAACTAACTTTTCCAGAATGCCGGTGAAAAGAGTACAATGATGGTGAACAACTCAAGGCGGCCGAGCAACATCAGGAAAGAGAGGAACCATTTTCCCCCTGTGGCAATGTGGGCATAGCTTTCGGCAGGGCCTACGCTTCCAATTCCGGGGCCTATGTTCCCAAGGCACGAGGCAATAGCTCCAATTGATGTTTCGAAATCATCGACAAAAATCATGAAAAATAATGTACTGATAAAAAATGTTACGATGTAGAAAAAGAAAAAGGCCAGCACGTTTGAAATAATCTGGTTGTTAACCGTTCGTTTATTAAACCTTACCGGAATAACGGCATTGGGGTGTATAAGTCTGCGTAACTCGTAATAACTGTTTTTTATGAGTAAGGCAATACGCATTATTTTAATGCCTCCGCCTGTGGAACCAGTCGATCCGCCCATGAAGAAAATGAACAAAATAAGAATTGTAAGGAATGGGTGCCATAATATGTAATCATCGGTAGCATACCCGGTAGTTGTTAATATTGAAACAACCTGAAAAAGGGAGTTCCGGAATGATTTTTCAATTCCGTAGCTGGTTGTTAAAAATAACCCGATTGCGGCAATGAGGGTAAAAAGGCCAATAAAAAAGAGGTAAAATTTATACTCTTCGTTTTTAAACATTTTTTTTGGCCTACCCGAAAGTGCATAGAATGAAAGGGAAAAGTTTGTACCTGCCAGCATCATGAAAAATACAATTACGTAATGTATGTATGGCGAGTTCCAATGGGCAATGCTTGCCTGTTTGGTTGAATAACCACCGGTAGCCATGGTTGTGAACGAGTGGCAAACGGCATCGAAAATGTTCATGTCGCCCAGCATTAAAAGAATGGCTTCTGAAACGGTGAAAATCACGTAAATGCGCCATAATATTTTTGCAGTGTCCTTTATTTTTGGGTTAATTTTTTCGGGTGTTATTCCCGGGGCTTCGGCAGAAAATAGCGACATGCCCCCAATACCAAAAGCGGGCAAAACGGCAAGCGATAAAACAACGATTCCCATGCCTCCCAGCCATTGGGTGAGGCTGCGCCAAAAAAGGATGCCGTGGGGCATTTCTTCAATATTGTTTAGTATTGACGCCCCCGTTGTTGTGAACCCTGATATGGTTTCAAAAAAAGCATTGGTGAAATTTGGGATTGTTTTACTTATAAGAAAAGGCAACGAGCCAAAAAGGGAGAAAAAAACCCATACAGCGCCTACAATGATAAAACCCTCGCGTTTTCCAATTTCCTTGTTTGCTTTGCGCGTAAGTACGAAAAAAAGCAGGCCTGTGCCAATTGTAATAATGGATGAATATAAAAACGCTTTTAAGTCTTTTTCGTTGTATATTCCTGCAACGGCAAGGCTTAAAAGCATGAATAACCCTTCGCCAATAAGTAAGAATCCAAGCGTTCGGATTATTATTTTAATGTTCAGCATTTACTGGAAAAATTTATCAATTTTTTTGATGGCTGAAGGCAGGGCAAAAATAACAACCCTGTCGCCTTCCCGTATCTGAGTTTCTCCGGTTACAATGTATCCCTGGTCATCGCGGACGAATCCCCCGATTTTTGCATCATCGGGAAAATCGAGATCTTTTACCATGCTGGTAGTAACCTTTGAGCCTGGGCGAGCGGTTAGTTCAACGGCTTCGGCCTCGGTTGAGGTAAGGCATTTTACATTCGAAATATCTGACCTCATAGAGAAACGGTAGATGAAGCTGGCCGCGATGAATTTTTTATTAATCACGCTTCCAATTCCTACTTGTTCGGCAAGGCTGATAAAGTCGATGTTTTCAATTTCAGCAACGGTACGTTTTACGCCCATTTTTTTCGCGAGCTGGCAGCATAAAATGTTTGTTTCCGAATTACCGGTTACGGCTACAAAAGCATCCATTTTTTCAATGCCTTCTTCTTTCAGTAGTTCAAGATTACGTCCGTCGCCATTAATAATCAGGACATTGTTCAGTCTGTCGGCAATTTGTGTGCAGCGGTCCCGGTTTTGTTCAATCATTTTAATGTTGAACTGGTCGCTCAGTTTTTCAGCGGTTTTTTGTGCAATACGGCTTCCTCCGAGAAACATGATGTTTTTAACACCAAACAGTGTTTTTCCTGCTTTTTCGTACAAATTGTGTACACCGTCGCGTGTTGTAACAAAATATACAATATCGCCCGATATTATTGAATCTTTTCCGTGGGGTATAAGTGTTGTATCGCCCCTTGTGATGGCAACTGCCCTGAAATTGTCGGTTAATGTGCCAATTTCCGAAAGTGTTTTGTTTACAATTTCGGCATTGTCCCTGATTTTTATCCCGTACAACATTAGTTTGCCTTTCGAAAACTCGTGTGTAACCCGTGCGCCCGGTTGCTTTACCGAAGCAACAATCTCTTTCGCTGCAAGGGTTTCGGGGTATATGAGTTCATCAACGCCAAGTTGTTGGAACTTTGGCTTATTGATTCTTTTTAAGTATTCGGCATTGTTGATGCGCGCCAGGGTTTTTTGAGCGCCTAAATCTTTTGCAAGGATACAGGCAAGTACGTTTCTCGATTCGTAAGGTGTAACGGCTATAAAAAGGTCGGCTTTTGAAATGCCTGCTTCTTTCAAATCATCTATTGAGTTGGCGGCTCCACAAACGGTTAAAAGGTCGACCTGATTGGCCAGTTTATCAAGCTTTTCTTTGTCTTCGTCTAAAAGGACAATGTCGTGGTCTTCATTACTTAACATTTTTGCCAGGTGTGTGCCTACTTCCCCGGCGCCAGCAATAACAACTTTCATCTGTTTAAAATTATTTGTTTTTTAATGTAACAGATGGAATTCGCCCCAATCCATCAGGGTTCATTTCATAATTACTTTTCCTAAACCAAAAAATCGCTTCAAAGTAAACCAATAAAGAATGTATTTTCAAAATATTTACTTCTCTTTTTTTGAATAACAGTAATCAATTAACAATCTAAGTTATTAAACATTATTTGAATAAAAGCATCAGCGCTCCTTCATTCTTGTTATACGTAGTTTTTTTTCCTGAATTACTTGCTATTTCAGTACTTATTTTGTCGTTAAAACGGATTGTTTTACAATGCTTAAAAACTTCTGGTTCAATAGAAATTTTCTCTTTGTAGTCCTTTACAACGTTTTTCTCTTTGATTCGATTTTCCTTTTCGTCAGATATTAAAATCAGAATGTTGTTATACACAAGTGAGGGATGGAATAAAGCCAAATTTTTTTTCGAATTTTCATTTGTATTGAGTTTAATGGCCTCATTAATTCTGAAATACCCCGATGCGTTTTCGATAATTGATTGTGTAAAGGGTGATATTTCATTTTTTGACGCAAAGTAGTAATGGTTAAATCCGTCAATGATACTGATTAACGAACAAGAATAATTGTTATAGAAGACAATTGCCTGGCGTTTGCTGGCATTAATTTTACTGTTGCAGTTTAATGAAAACAGCACAAACATACATCCAAGCAGCCAGATTATATTCCTGAAATTGTGGGTAATTAAAAAGTCAGTGAAGAAAAACAAAATAAGATAACAAATAATAATGGTGGTAGGCGAAATCCACAACCCGCTAATTGTTGATGCCGGCAACGACTCAATAAAACCAACAGCACCGTTTAAAATACCGGTTACAAATTGAAGTACCATCGCTATCAGGGCAGGGATTAGTGGCAAAAACGAAAATATGAAAAATGAGACAGCAAGGTATAGCAGTATTCCGGCTGCCGGTATTACAATAAAATTGCTGAGCCAAAAATAGGTGGGGAATTGATGAAAATAGTATATACTTATGAGCGAAGTTCCCAGTTGTGCTGCAACCGATACAGTAAAAAGTTCCCAGAGGTATTTTAACAACCGGTTTTTTGGGCGTAACAAGTTTGCCAGCCTGGGTTGAAAAAAAACAATGCTGAAAACGGCCATATACGAAAGCTGAAACCCAACTTCAAAAACGATGTTTGGGTTTATGAGCATGATTACAAAAGCCGATACAGCAAGTGTATTGTAAATATTCGAACGGCGTTTCAAATTTTCGCCAATAACAATGAACGAAAACATGGTGCACGAGCGTAATACCGACGGCGATAAGCCGGTAATGAAGGCGTAACCCCACAACAAACCAATAATAATTAGAATTTTAATTAAACGTATTTGCTTAATGCGCTTAAGGGGGCGGAAAAGAAAAACAATGATTAAATAGATTATGCCCACGTGCAGTCCTGAAACGGCCAGTACATGCATGGCCCCCGATGCGGCAAAGCTGTCTTTTATTTCATTGTCCAGATAGTGTTTGTCGCCCAGGGTAAGGGCAGCAAGTACGGAGAATTCGTCACCGCTAATACCGTATTCCCGGTACAGTTCAAGTAATTGCGATCGGATTTTTAATGCTTTGGTTTTAAGTGAAAAACGGGCATTGGGTACGGTTTTAATCTCCTTGTGCAGGTAGGTTTGGAAGCGAATGCCTTTGCGTTTCATAAACCGTTTGTAGTTAAATTCTCCGGGGTTGTAGTTTGTTGATATTTCGTAAAATTTTGCCCGGAAGGTTATTCCCGAACCCGGTTCCAGTTTTGAATTTGAAACCGAATCGGAAACATATACAAGCACCTTTTCGTTGAATTTTTTTGTTGCCCCGTTTTTCAGAGCCGTGTTGATATTTACAACGTATTTATACCTGTTTTTAGTGGAAGGTGCTTTTTCGAGAATAATTCCCGTATATTTTGTATCTACAGGAAAATTATTGCTGAACAGTGTTTTGTTGTGAAAATGGGAATACGTAAAACCTAAAGCTGCAAAAAGAAGAAAAAAGATAACAGAAAACCAATAGCTGTATGGATTTAACTTGCCGGCTTTTTTAAGAAAAAAGAATGTGGCTGCAAAAAGGGGGATGAGAACAAAAAGAAACCGGTTGCCATCAGGTTTTAGGAGGCTGTGCAATAATATACCCGATAAAAAGGACAAGGCAAAACGGAGAAAAGGTATCTGTTCGAATATGTTAGCCTGAGGTTTCATTCTGGTAAGTTACAAAAGCCTCAGGAAAAATAAAATAGCATCAGCATTAATTTTTTTACTGTTTGCCAGTCGCTGGTCGCTGGCTCGTCTGCCGTAGCCTTGATGGAGGTGGATCGCCGGTTGCTAATCGCTGGATATTGACAATTTACAATTGACAACTGACTAATGGAGGTCTTTTGTCTTCCTTCTTTCGTCTTTTGTCTTTTGTTTTTTTTGTATGGTTGGGATTATTTCGGCACCTTTATTTTATACGACACATTCACCTTACCTTTTGAAATAGCTGTTAGTTTGCTTTTTAACAGCCGTTTGCGTAGTTGCGAGATGTGGTCGATAAACAGAATGCCTTCCAGGTGGTCGTATTCGTGTTGAATGATACGGGCGGGGTAACCGTTGTATGTTTCGGTTTTTTCAACCCAATTTTCGTCAACATATTTTATTACAACTTCCTCATCCCTTAAAACTTCTTCGTGTATGTGTGGCAGGCTTAGGCAACCTTCTTCAAACGACCAGGGTTTGCCCGATGTGGAAATGATTTGGGGATTGATAAAAACTTTTTTGAAATCGGCCAGTTCCGGTTCTTCTTTGGTGGCAGCAGGTGTAGCATCAACTATAAACATACGGAGTGATAAGCCAACTTGCGGGGCAGCCAGCCCAACACCATCGGAATGGTACATGGTTTCGTACATGTTTTCAATCAGTTCATGCAGCCCTTCAAAGTTTTTTTCAATGGGTTTTGTAACTTTCCGCAAAAGGGGGTCGCCATATACAGTAACGGGTAAAATCATTTATTCTAATTTGTTTCTTTTTTGTTCCAGATAGCTTTGCAAAATAATGGTTGCACTTACGGCATCAACAAGTCCTTTGTTTTGCCGGTCTTTCTTTTTTAACCCGGCATCAATCATGGTTTGAAAAGCTATTTTCGATGTAAAACGTTCATCAACCAGTTCAAGTTTAATGCCGGGATACTTTTTTTGAAATTGTTTCAAAAAAGGATTGATGTACCTGATCGATTCCGAAGGCTGGTTTGCCAGTGTTTTTGGGTAACCCACCACAACAAGGTCGACTTTTTCGCGCGAAAAATAATCACCCAGGAAATCAAAAATATCGTGCGCGCTGACAGTTGTAAGCTTGTTGGCAATCATTTGCAGGGTGTCGGTAACTGCTATGCCCACTCTTTTCCTGCCGTAATCGATGGCTAAAATTCGTCCCATTTTTTGTTGTTGCCGCAAAGATATAAAAGTTATTTTTTATGTGGCTAAATGGTAGAATTCTTATATTTATTCCACCATTAAACAAGAATTGGAAAATCATGAAATACCCGTTATCAATCTTTTTTTCTGTCGTGATCTTTTTTCTGTATTCCAATTTGCATGCAGGTTCAACCGATAGTTTGCGGTACCGGCTGGATTCAGTAAAGAGTGCTGAACGTGCCGAAATATTGGTTGAGCTTTCAAATGCATTGGTTTACAGCAATACCACTGAAGCCCTTATGTTTGCCGAAGAGGCTTTTGAAATTGCAGCCACAGAAAATAACGATTCGCTGAAATATGCCGCGTTAAAGGCCATGGGGTATGCAAACGGGTACCTGGGAAATTATGAAACTTCGTTGCAAAACATGAAAATGGGGCTTGACTGGTACGAACGTATCGGCGACTCGGTAAAAATTGCCGAGGCGTTAAGCGATGTTGCCTACTTGCTTCAGTCGCTTTCATCCGATGAAGCAAACATTATGGAATATAACCTCCGGGCGCTCTCCATCAGGGAAAAAATTGGTGATGAAAAGGGAGTGGCCTATTCCCTTAATAATATTGGGGTGTTATACTGGCAATGGGGAAAACACGATCGGGCCATTAACTATTTTTATTCGGCTTTGCCGTATTTTGAAAAATTGAACCTTACTGAAGAGACGGCAACAATGCTTTCAAATATTGCCGCTTATTACACCGAAACGGGTATGTATCATAAAGCCGACTCGTTTTATAACTGCTCACTGGAAAAATACAGGACAATAGGGCACCGGAACGGAGTAGCCCAGGTATTGGCCGGCATGGGAAAAGTATGCATGTTGCAGGAAGAATACGATACAGCCCTTGAATATATCGGGCAGTCATATCAAATCAGGAAGGAACTGGGCGACAAAGAAGGCCAGGCAGGGAATTATTACAACAGGGGCTTGATTTTCTATAAAAAAGGTTTGTTTGATGAAGCAAACAGCGAGTTGAAAAGAAGCCTTGAACTTGCCGAAGAAATCGGGTCGAAACATAACCAGATTCTGATACTGGGATTATTGGCTAAGGTTCAGGAGAAAAAAGGGTTTTATCGGCTTGCTTATAACTATCTTCAAAAAAGTAAAGCCCTTAACGATTCGCTGTTTAGCGCCGAAAAACACCGCCAACTGGAAGAGATCAGGGCAAAATATGATTTTGAAAAGAAAGCTACTGAAAACGAACTGCTTCAAACCGAGAACGAAAACCAGCGCCTCCGACTGGAACAAAACCGGTTAACGCTGTACCTGTTGTCGGGAATTGCAGTTCTGGTGATTGCCATTCTGTTCCTGTTTTATCTTCGCAGCCGGGAGCGGGCGAAAATCCGCGATCTTACTTTGGAGCACCAGCTTATCCGCTCGCAAATGAACCCGCACTTCATTTTTAATACTATTACTGCTATTCAGAATTACATTGTTCAACATTCGCCGGTTGAAGCCGTTAATTACCTTTCCCGTTTTGCCTCGCTCATGCGGCAAATTCTCGACAATTCGCGAAAAGAGTTCATTACGCTTGATACAGAGGTTGAAACCCTGGAAAATTACCTTAATTTACAGTTGCTGCGCTTTCCCGGCCAGTTTGATTACCGGATAAACGTTGATCCCGAGATTGATCCGGCAAAGGTTCTTATTCCGCCTATGCTGGTTCAGCCCTTTGTTGAAAATGCCATAGAACATGGTTTCAAAGGATGTCTATACCCCTGTATTATTAATATTGGCTGGTCGTTACAGGGCCGTTCGCTTGTGGTTGAGACAGAAGATAACGGGACAGGTATGAAGTACCGGAAAAAAGATAGCCTGAACCATGAACCTTTTGCCATTCGGGCAACCAACAACCGCTTACGGATGATCAATAAAAGAGGGAAATACCGCTTTGAGATAATCGATAAATCGGTGGCAGATGAAAAAAACAGTGGTACAAAAGTGGTTTTTTCCATACCTTACATAACCCAAAATGATTAAGTGAAGATGCTGAAAACGATTATTATCGATGATGAGTTGCCTGCAAGACAGATGCTTTCAACAATGGCCGGAACATATTGCGAAGGGATTCAGGTGGTTGGCACAGCCGAATCGGTAGAGGCCGGACTTAAAGAGATTGCCAAAAAAAAAACCGACCTGGTATTACTCGATATCAACCTGCCCGACGGCTCAGGTTTCGACCTGCTCGAAAGGCTGGGGGATGTGAAGCCAATGATCATCTTCATTACCGCTTACGATGAATATGCTATCAGGGCGTTTAAATTCAGTGCAGTGGATTACCTTATGAAACCGGTAAACATTGATGAATTGCAGAAAGCTGTCGATAAATGCAACGAGCGAAAAGAACGGGATGACCTGAATGCGCAATTGAAAATTCTCGTTCAGAATTATAACGATCCTGCTGGGGAGAATAAAAAGATCATCCTTAAAACCGCCGAATGCATACACATTGTGAAAGTAAATGAAATAATCCGTTGTGAAGCCGATCACAATTACACAGAATTTTTTCTGATCGATAAAAAAAAGGTTTTGGTATCCAAATCGCTACGTGAGTACGATGAACTTCTTTCAGGCTACGGGTTTTTCCGTTCGCATCAGTCACACCTGATTAATGTCAACCACATTCAACGCTTTGAAAAGGCCGATGGCGGTGAACTGGTGATGGCCGATGAAAGCCGCGTGCCGGTTGCGAAACGCAAACGGGATGAGTTGCTGCAGTTATTTCAGCATTTGTAGGTTTATGCTGAAGGATATCTCCGAAAGCCCGAAAGTGATTTTCATTGGCAGTTCCCACCCAAATTTTTGGGCATTAAGAAATATTTACAGTTGTATTCAGCATGTCATTCCGAGAGTTGACCCTAAAAAAATTCCGGCACAATGCGAAGATGACAGTTGTAAAAAGGTGTCATTCCGAGAGCCTACCCAAATAAATTGGGCACAATGTGAAGATGACAGTTGAAAAAAGCTTGTCATTCCGAGGGAAGCGCAGCGACGAGGAATCTCTTCAAATACAAGCAGATTTCTCCTTCCCGGTAAACCGGGACAGGCTCTTCATCGTCGAAATGACACACAATAATGAATCTGTCATTGGAGGGAAAGCAGAGCCCCGACTTATCGGAAGGGGATCTTATGAAATAAAAATTTTTTCCTCCACCGGGATTTCGCCGTGTGTATTTTAAAAATTCCTAACAACCGGATTCTCCCTTTTTCTTCCCGAATAGAAACCATCCATTACCGGATATTCATTTGTCAAAATAATCCGATGCTTTCTGCTTACATTGTTTATGGAAAAACATTTGTTATGAAAACAGAAAATGCAACACGAAAGGTTCAGGTTAATGTGAAGGGCAATATTTATTTTATCGATACCGACCGTGTGATTTTTCTGAAAGCTGCCGGGGAAGGGGCACTTGTAACTGAATTGGATCATAAAACATGGCCAATTGCTTTACCGATCGATGAACTGGAACAGGAATTAAAGCACTTTCACTTCTGGCGGACTGACAACGACCACCTGATCAACCTGAATTACCTGAAACGAATTCCTTCCATGGAAGGCGCCGTTTTTTTAAAAAGCATCGATTATTCAATCCCTGTTGAGAAAAAGCGGCTGAAGATGCTTGTTGATGCACTATCGGAATTATAAAAACAACAAATACAGAAGATATGAAACGATTTATTTACATTGGAACAATCGCCCTGATAACGGTTCTGTTGTTTGACGGGTGTAAGGAAGAAGATCCGTATTGGGATCCAAATCAGTATGTCGAAGTTGTAATGGACAACAACAAAAATGCGTATGATTTTAGCCTGGGCTTTGTTAGTGCCACCAACGTGGGCAACAGTTTCGACGGCATTTTTAACGAACCCTGGTGTACCGACCTTCCCGCCTTATGCGGAAGTTTTGAAATAACCGATTTTTCATCTTTTGCATCCCTTACAGCCGCACCGGCTGGCGAATATCCCAGGGACTGCCGCGAAGTACCCCTGAATACGGTATTGGTTTATAAGCTTAACGATGGTTCGTATGCCCTGATCAAAATTGTGGATGATGTTTTTACATCGACCGATGGAGCCTGCCAGCACCGGATCACATTGCATGTTAATTATCCCGCTTTTTCCGGAAGTAACAATAACAACAATGACAACAACCAACCCGTAACCGGAACTTTTACCGATGTTCGCGACAACAAGGTTTACAAAACCGTAACTATTGGCAACCAGTTATGGATGGCCGAAAACCTGGCTTATATGCCTTTTGTTGTCCCCTCGGGGAGCGATTATGCTTCGTATTATGCACCACGTATCTATGTGTATGGGTACGAAGGGAGTGATGTAAATGCAGCAGCATCAACGGCTAATTACAAAACGTATGGTGCCCTTTACAACTGGCCGGCAGCACTTGAGGTGTGTCCGGCGGGTTGGGAATTACCTTCGGCTGACGACTGGGAAGAACTGAGTAATTACCTGGGTGGAAATGCCGTATCGGGTGGAAAGTTGAAAGAAACAGGATTTGATCATTGGTTGAGCCCCAATACCAATGCAGAAAACGAAGTCGGATTTGCAGCGCTGCCGGGAGGGTTCCGGACCCACGGTAGTGGAGGGGGATTCCTGACCCTGAATGAAACAGGATATTGGTGGACGGCAAATTCGAGCGATGATGAACGGGCATGGCGCAGGGATATCAGTTACAACATGTACGACCTGGCCCTGCACGAATACCATAAGGAACACGGCTATTCGGTACGCTGCATAAAAAGCGACGAACGCTACGGTTACATGACCGATGTCCGGGATGGACGTACTTACAAAACCATACAGATAGGGGAGCAGAACTGGATGGCCGAAAACCTGGCATGGATCCCCGATGGCATTATTTACCCTCCCCAAACCCCTTACCAGTCGTATACCGAACCGCGTTATTACGTTTACGGGTATTACGGGGGCGATGTGGTTGATGACTATACTACGTTTAATTACAATACCTACGGTGCCCTGTACAACTGGCCGGCTGCCATGTCGGCCTGCCCGGCAGGTTGGCGGTTGCCGTCGTACAACGACTGGGAAGAACTGAGCAATTACCTGGGCGGGCAACTCGTATCGGGAGGAAAACTCAAGGAAACCGGCTTTGAACACTGGAAAGCGCCGAATACGAATGCGACCGATGAAGTGCTCTTTTCGGCCCTGCCCGGGGGGTGCCGTCATCGAATTTATGAATTTGGTTCGTCGGAAGGTGGATACGATATCATTAACCTGGTGGGGTATTGGTGGAGTTCCACCGAGTCAAACGCCGATATGGCCTGGCGCAGGGATATCAGCTACAACATGTACGATTTAGCCCTGCACGATTATTACAAAGAATTTGGTTATTCGGTTCGCTGCATCGAAGGGGAATCGTCGGGGGGAAACACCGGGGGAGAAGTCTCCTTTGGCTCCTTTAACGACTCCCGCGATGGACAAACCTATAAAACCGTGGAAATTGGCGACCAGGTATGGATGGCCGAAAACCTGAGAGCAACGAAATACAGAAATGGCGAAGATATTGAATCGACCGAACCTGCAACATTGGATATCAGGGATGAAGGGGCGCCTGCATACCATTGGTCGTATCAGGCAACGTACGAATATGCTCAAACCTACGGAAGATTATATACCTGGTATGCGGCAACTGACCTACGCGGATTATGCCCAACCGGCTGGCACGTGCCCAGCGATGACGAATGGCGCATTCTTGAACAGTACCTGGCCCAAAATGGCTATAATTGTGACGGGGAGCCTGCTGTTTCGCTTGACGATTCCTATAATCTGGTTGCCAAAGCCATGGCAATGCCCGGTGTTTGGAGCGATTCGGACAATATTTATACCCCGGGAAACAGCTCCGATACACAAACCGAGAATTACCGTAACAAGTCGGGCTTTTCGGCCATGCCCGGCGGTGAGCGCTCGCAGGATGGTTATTTCAGCGGGATAGAGTCGTATGCCTGCTGGTGGACTGCTACCACGGATAATTCATATAACAATGCAGCTTTTGAAAGGGTAATCAGTTATGAAGGGAGCAATCTGATCAGGTCTCCCCGAAATAAAAATGCCGGTTTGTCGATACGATGTTTACAGGATGAGGAGTAATGAAATATTAATGGATCAAGTGCGACCAGTACAATTAAAAATTCGCGGGATAGCAATATCTATGAAACAGTTCAAATTGAGGATCAGTTTTGGATAGCCGAATACTAAAACCACCAGCGGTTGGAGGAAAAACGGAAACGGAATCTATGAATACGGTTTCTCGATTCAGCCTAATGGATTTCGTCATTATTATGGTTAGTTTAGTTTTTTTTGAGAAACTGCTATATGGTGGACAACAACCGAAAATCGTCATGTGAACTTAAGTTATGCAGTTGATCACACGGTTGAATATGATGCTCTTAAAAGTTATGGCTATAATGTTCGTTGTGTGAAGGACTGATACAATTGCAATTGGTGAATCAAGTGAATCAAATAAATTAATCCCTCACGCAACGGACAGAAAACCCAAGCCCCTCATCATTGTTGGTCCTGAATACATCGCTGAAATTGTAGCTGATATTACGGTACCATGCAGTCGTTGCACTGATATCCGTAGAACTCCACCAGTAACCGTAGCTTCCAAAACCGACGAAAGTACCATTATAGTGACGCCAACCACCCGGAAGGGCTGTAAAATTAGATGTGCCAAAATCTCCATCGTTTTCTAATGCCCCATTATTCCATAAACCTGCATTACCTGCCAATTTGCTGCCTTCATTTGTGCCTCGCCAGCCAACATCATCAGCTTCTGCCTGTGACATGCCAAGTGACATTTCCAATTCCTTCCATTCTGCATCGCTCGGTAAATGCCAGCCAGTGGGGCAAACACCTTGAACACTATTTGGATTGGTGCTGCTGCTTGCCGAATTGGCCATGGCGGCAGTCAAGTTGTATAATACGCCGTAGGTATCGTAATTTGATGTTGCTTTGGCATCTGTTGCATTTGTGCCGTCATAACCGTAAACATAATAATAAGAACCTGCTGCACTCTCTGAACCATCGGCAACCTGATTTACACTTGGCAAGTATGCAAGGTTTTCAGCCATCCATGCCTGGTCTCCTATTTGTACCCAATTATAAACATTTCCATCACGTGCGTCTGTAAATGTACCACTTGTTGTTTCTTCGATTGTTGGCTTATAGAATATTATGCTGTCAATTTCTGTATCTACATTGTACTGCCCTATTACAACACCCGATTTCATTATATACATGGTGTCGTTTTGGGCAAAAACAGACGAAAGTGATAAGACGAAAGTTACAAGTGCTGCTAATGATACTTTTTTTATGGTATTTATTGATTCCATTTTTTTCTCCTCTTTGTTTATTGTTTAATGATTTTTACTGTTTTTACTTCGAAAGAATTGCTGTAACGGCAAAGGTAAATGCCCGCAGGCAAGTGGCTTATGCCAAATGAAAGAACTCCTTCATTACTTACTTGCTGGTTTAACACGGTTTTGCCTTCAAAGTCGAGTATGCTTAGTGTCCCTTCTGTTTTAGCCATTCCGGTTAACTTGATATTCAATGTTTTATATACCGGGTTAGGATAAACACTTAATATTTGACTTTGAACCGACAAGGGCTCATTTAAACCTGTTGTAATATCCGAAAATTTCAGACATCTTAAATCGCCCAGTGCATACATGCTGCTATTGTTGTCGGTTTTGGTAACTGTGAGATTCCCCGGGGAAAAACTCATTTTTTGTATGTTGTTCAAAGTATATGCGGTTTGTGTTCCGCTAATTTCTTTTACATACATCGTCTGTGCTTGTAGTCCTGTCAATCCAAGTCCCAACAAGAGTACTGCACTTAATTTTAACTTTTTGTGTTGCATTTATGACCTTCTTTTTTAATTGTGAATATTTTTCCAATTTCTTACCCGGTTATAATCCCTGGGGTGGGGAGGCATTACGAATGCTCCTCGTCGTATTGTTTGATCTTTTCAAGTATGCCCGGTTCGGCACTATCATACATGTCTTTAATAAAATCGTCGGAAAAATTGTAAGTGCGTTCTTCGAGGCTCATTCCTTCAAGGCGGTCGAAAAGCATTTCTTTGGCCTGTTGAATATCGCGGCCGTAAATGTGGTACGAATCGGCCTGCCAGTTTAGCCGTCCGAGTTTTACCTCTTTCCCGGTACGTTTTGAAATTTCAGCAGCAATCACCTCCTTGTTAAACTGGATAAACCCGAACATGTTCATGAAACTGGCGCCCCAGGCATCGTTGCTGCGGAAACGGATATTACAGTTCAGCCACCATACGCCTTCTTCATCTTCCAGAATGCGGTACCACAACGATTGCAGGCATGGAGGGTCGAAACATTCGAGGTCGAGGTTGGGCATCCAGGTGATCATTTGAGCCTGACGGGTAAAAGGTTGTTTGCAAAGTTTTTCAATTACGGCTTCGATCTGGTTGATTTTGAAAGGGCCGCGCTCTATCCGTTCACCCTCTACTTTTTCGAGCCATATCCCGTATTTTTCAAGCCTGCCATGGTAGGTATATTCCCAGCGGGTATCATCGGTGTCGTTCATGTTTTTTACCCAGTGGTCTTTGAAACCTTTAAGTTCCATTACGTATTCTTTTAACTGCTCTATTCCCGAGGGAAAAGCCATGTGGATCATGGGCTCGCTTTCGGGATCTTCAATGGTAAGGTTAAGTGTGCAGTCGATGCTTTCCGGGTCATCCGGTTTGTCGTACTGGGTTTTAAAACGGATGCCTTTTTCGTAAAGGTTTACGAGGGCTTTTTCGAACGATTCGGCCAGCGATTTGCCACTGACAGCAATTACAGGTATATTCTTCATAACACAGGTTTTGAAATCCAACGTTTTGAATTTAGTTAAAACCCGTTATTCAAAGAAGAAAACCCGTGGAAAGTTATCCGAATGTTTTTCACAAAACAGAAAGATGCATTTTCAGGGAGCTATGATTGGATGATTTGTTTCGATTTGCCTTACAACACAATTTATAGTTTCCGGGGTTTACACAGTTTATTCTCCTTTTTGGCCTGGCGTTCACATTTTTTGCAGACATATTTATACTGTCCGGAAATTTTATAATCTTTCTTTTTGCACAGTGTTTTGCTCATTTCTATTCCAGCACTTGATTTTTGATGTGTAGGTAAACAGATAGGTAGGGATTTTGTTTTTGCTTTTCTTTCCCTTTTCTTTAACCCATAACCACTACGTGGTATAAATGAAAAACCATAACATTTTTCTACAAAGCCTTAATCGCTGTGCCTCCGCTATAGCTACGGCGACACGCGGAACGCGATATTTTTTGGAATGCACGATTGTGTTTTGAGATAATTTTTACAGTCGGCTGATTTAAAATGAGTTAATGTGTTTGACAACAGAATAGATACACCGTAGGTGTTTTGGCATTGTAGTAGAAAATGTTTTTTTGTTCGAAAAAGATACCGCGTAGCGGTTACGGTCTTCCCTTCAGTCAGTCACTTCTCGTCCCTCGGTCAATTCGGGGCGGTTCCCAAAAACAAAAGGCTACCGTATTTGGCAGCCTTTGCTGTGAACTTGGAGGGACTTCCCGATATCTCCCGATTTTTATCGGGATCATCGGGATTCCTTCCCTTCGGTCAGTCACTTCTCGTCCCTCGGTCAATTCGGGCAGGTCCCTAAA
>JAIOZY010000010.1 GCA_021740385.1 Prolixibacteraceae bacterium
CCTCCCTTTTGTCAACATAAGGAACTTGCCAATTCCCTTCAAGAAATGAAATTGGAGGAATACAAACATTTCGTCACGCTCACTCTGCCCACAAATTGTTCGGCCAACCCACCGCTTTTGCGAAGGTAAGCCTGTCAACCTAATTCAGATATGTTAGACGAAGGAAAATTGACACTACCTTTTGCTTAGTTAATAAACAGAAAAGATTAGAAAACATTAATGCATGACCCAAAATTATAATTTAATGATCGTAACAGTCAGATAAACAGATATGTGACTTATAGGCCTCGTTGTAGTGCACAAAACAGGTGACCAGCCTTCGCCTTTGGTTCGGGCGCCTACGCTGCTCGTCCGCTAAAACTAGTGTTACACGCGGAAAAGCCTCAGCGACAGCGTGCTGGCAAAGCCAGTGACCAATATTCCCACTCAAAACAAAAAACCAAACAAAATTGGCAATACAAACAAGGTTGCCCCGGCTATAAAAGCAACTTTTCTTTTTATCTTTGCACAAATTTTTTCGAACAGTAAGTATTAATTATGAGCATCAGAGAATTAAGCGAACAGGAAGTTATCCGCCGCGAGTCGTTGAAAAAACTCAGGGAACTATGCATTGATCCCTACCCGGCTGCCGAGTATAAAACCACGCACAATACCGTACAAATAAAAAAAGCATTTGAAGAAAACAACGAAACACCTTTCGATGTTTGCATTGCCGGCCGCATGATGGGGCAACGCATAATGGGGAAAGCCTCGTTTGCCGAACTGCAGGACGAAAACGGCCGCATACAGTTATACGTTAACCGCGACGAGATTTGCCCCGGCGACGACAAAACACTGTACAACGATGTATTCAAAAAATTGCTCGACCTCGGCGACATCATTGGTGTGAAAGGATTCGTGTTCCGCACCCAAATGGGCGAAATTTCCGTTCATGTAAAGGAACTGACCGTTTTAAGCAAATCGATCCGGCCGCTTCCGGTTGTAAAAGAAAAAGACGGGCAGGTTTTCGATGCCTTTTCCGATCCCGAAATGCGCTACCGCCAGCGCTATGTCGACCTGATTGTGAACCCGCAAACCCGCGAACATTTCAAAAAGCGCACGGTGATAATGAACACCATGCGCCAAATGTTCAACGAACATGGGTACCTCGAGGTTGAAACCCCCATATTGCAACCCATACCCGGCGGCGCAGCAGCACGGCCGTTTATTACCCACCACAATGCGCTCGACATTCCGCTCTACCTGCGCATTGCCAACGAGCTGTACCTCAAGAGGCTCATTGTAGGAGGCTACGAAGGCGTGTACGAATTTTCGAAAGATTTCCGCAACGAGGGGATGGACCGCACCCACAATCCCGAGTTCACCGTGATGGAAATTTACGTGGCCTACAAAGACTACAACTGGATGATGACCTTTGTTGAAGAGATGATTGAGCGCGTTGCACTGGCCCTGCATGGCACAACAAAAGTGCAGGTTGGTGAAAACATCATCGATTTTAAGCGGCCATACAAACGCATCAGTATGCTCGATTCGATTAAAGAACACACCGGCATCGATATTTCAGGAATGGATGAAAACCGGTTGCGCGAGGTGTGCAAAAAACTCGAAGTTGAAATTGACGACACCATGGGCAAAGGCAAACTGATTGATGAAATATTTGGCGAAAAATGCGAAGGCAGCTACATCCAGCCAACATTCATAACCGATTACCCCAAAGAGATGTCGCCACTATGTAAAAAACACCGCGACAACCCCGACCTGACCGAACGTTTCGAATTGATGGTGAACGGCAAAGAGTTATGCAATGCCTACTCGGAACTGAACGACCCCATCGACCAGCTTGAACGCTTCCAGGAGCAACTCAGGCTATCGGAAAAAGGCGACGACGAGGCAATGTTCATCGATATGGACTTTGTGCGTGCACTGGAATACGGCATGCCTCCTACATCGGGCATGGGCATTGGCATCGACCGGCTGGTTATGTTTATGACCAACCAGTCGTCAATTCAGGATGTGCTTTTCTTCCCGCAAATGAAACCCGAGAAAAAAGCCGTTGAACTGACCGAAGAAGAAAAACTGGTGATTAACCTGCTCAAAGCACAGTCGCCCGTTGACCTCAGCGAGCTGAAAGAAAAAAGCGGCCTGAGCAATAAAAAATGGGACAAGGCCATCAAAGGCCTGACAAAACACAAGCTGGCCAAGGTTAATAAAAGTGAAGAGGGACTGACGGTGGAGATGGTATAAATATTGTACTTCAACACATTTCAATAAAAAAACATCTCTGGAAGGTGGAATTTTTCAAGTAATTATTCTATTTTTAACGGTTCAATTTTAACATTAAAAATTTAACAAACCACTCTCATGAATATTATTGCAGCCCCTCAGGTTGAGAAGGTAAAATTTTTCCTTATTCCTTTACTTGTAAGCTTCAACTTTTTTAGTTATTCGCAACCAAGAACCAACACTGATTTTTTAAATGCTTTTTCGCAACAGGAAAGGACAAAGTTTCAAATGAAAAAAAGTGAAGCAGAACGTTGGGCTGTAAGAAACAACAAACCAATACGTTTCACAAGCGACAGAGTGTTTTATGAATTGCAATACATTTCAGATGACAGCATTCCACAATATTATCGAACCACAAATGTAAATGCGGCTGCTACGATCTTAACAAACAAGGTACACCCTTCAGGCGGACTCGGATTAAGCCTTACTGGTTCGGGGATGACAGTTCATGAATGGGACGGTGGAAGTGCTTTGACAACCCACCAGGAATTCGGATCAAGGGTGACCGTTGGTGACGGAAGCTCCGATAATTTTCATGCAACACACGTTGCAGGTACAATCATGGCTTCGGGTGTTGATCCAAATGCAAAAGGGATGGCCTACCAGGCCGACCTGCGATCGTTCGACTGGAATTCAGATGTTTCCGAAATGGCTACCGAAGCCGCTAGCGGAGCACTTGTCAGTAACCACTCCTATGGTTATAACCGTGGATGGTACTACTCAAGTAGCGGTGATTGGATATGGTATGGAAACACTTCCATAAGTACAACTGAAGATTACCGGTTTGGATTTTATGACAGCAATTCAGAAAACTGGGACATCATTGCCAACTATGCACCTTATTACCTTATTTGCAAAGCGGCAGGGAACGACAGGGGTGAATACCCAGGTGCAGGAGCGCCCTATCCTCCCGATGGCCCTTACGACTGTATAGGGCAACTTGGTGTTGCCAAAAATATCCTTACAATTGGTGCAGTTAACGACATACCCGGTGGGTATACCGGCCCGTCCGATGTGGTCATGTCATCATTCAGTTCATGGGGACCGGCAGATGACGGACGCATAAAACCCGATATTGTAGCCAACGGTGTTGGACTTTATTCAACCTACAATTCCGGTAATGATAGTTATGCTTCTATGAATGGCACATCAATGGCTACCCCATCGGTAACCGGCTCACTGGTACTTCTGCAACAACATTACAACAACCTCAATAGCAGCTATATGCTTGCCAGCACCTTGAAAGCGCTCGTCATTCACACAGCCGATGAAGCAGGGCCAAATGATGGCCCCGATTACATGAACGGCTGGGGATTGATGAACACGGCCAAAGCAGCCAACCTGATAACCACCAATCAAAACAACAATGTCATTTCAGAACATCTGCTATCCACTGGTTCAAGCTACACCCGCGATGTCGTTGCAAACGGTTCTGAACCTTTAAAAGCTACCATTGTATGGAACGATCCTTCAGGCACCCCACCCCAAGCATCGCTCGATCCCTCTACCCCGATGCTGGTTAATGACCTTGATTTACGAATCACCCAATCGCAAAATACGTTTTACCCATGGAAACTCGACAGGGATAATGAAGGGAATGCGGCAACAAACGCAACGAAAAACGATGTTGATAATGTGGAAGTTGTATTCATCTCAAATCCTGTCCAGGGAGAAACATATACCATTACAGTTGACCATGACGGTTCACTTAGCGGTGGTTCGCAGGTGTTTTCATTGATCGTTTCGGGCATAGAACCATCGGTTGGCCCCGATGCCAACTTTACGGCCGACAATACATTGCCCTTGATTGATGAAACCGTAAGTTTTACTGATCTTTCAACCAATATTCCCACCAGTTGGAGCTGGAGCATTTCCCCCACAACCTTTTCGTACGTTGAAGGCACAAGTGCAAACTCTCAAAACCCCAAAGTTGCTTTCGAAGCAGAAGGGGATTATACCGTATCGCTAACGGTTACAAATGCTCAGGGAAACGACACGGAAACAAAAGTGAATTATATATCTGTACAAGGTTGCGGCATTTTCTCATTGCCCTTTTATGAAAGTTTTGAAGACGGACAGGTTCCCCCCGATTGCTGGACTTCAATTGACAATGATGGCGATGGATACGGATGGGACATTGGCAGCACCGGGTACGCTCCTTTCGATGGCACATATATAGCCTTATCCGAATCGTGGAATGATACACCATTAACACCCGACAACTGGCTGATAACGCCCCAGCTCGCACTTACAACTGACAGTGTTACTTTAAAATACGCCATAAAGGCACAAGACCCAGACTGGATTGAAGAAAAATACTCAGTTCTGTACTCAACAACCGGAAACAACATTGGCGATTTTAATCATATTACTACACAGACAATCTCAACTACCGATTGGATGAATATAACAATCACCTTAACAGGTTTTTCCGGACAAAATGTATATTTTGCATTCAGGCATTGGGATTGTACTGACTGGTACCAGCTTGTGCTCGATCACATCCGTGTTGAAGAATATGGCGTACCTGAAGACTACACGGTTGCCGATGTTGTTTTGTCCGACGGGGAATCGGATTGCTTTAATGCTACCAATACCTTAACCGTTGCCGGAGGTGGAACAACCGTTGAACTCATGAGCGGCTCATCGGCTACGTTTATTGCCGGCGGAAATATCCGTTTTCTGCCCGGATTTCATGCCCATTCAGGCAGCGAAATGGATGCCCATATCACTACCGACGACACCTTCTGCGACCAACTTTTAAGCCCAACCTCTACTGCACTGGCAACGTACAGTATGAAAAGCACCACGGTTAACCAAACCGAAACGGAATTCAAAAAACAAGACCTGTCTCAAAAAACCATTAAAAACATACAGGTTTACCCCAACCCAACATCGGGTTTGTTTAATGTTGAATTGCACAATTTTGAAAAACCCGTTCAGCTCATGGTGTTTAACCAACAAGGCGCCGTTGTGTTAAAAACCGAAAAAGGAATAGCAAACAAGGCAACTTTCGACCTTTCGAACGCGCCTAAAGGCATGTACGTGGTTAAAGTTGCCGATCAAAACGAATTCTTTACACGGAAAATAATGCTGGAATAAATTTTTTCCAAAAAACGGGTAACCTTTTCCCTCTTTTGGGAATAAATAAACAAAACCGAAATCTTATGAAGAAAATATTCTTTATCGCTATTACTTTGTTTATTTTTAAGGCAGCCATGCCACAGCTCATCATTGACCACAACCATACCGATATTACCGATTTAACGGAAAGCCAGATTAACCTGGCTAAAACCACCCTGCACATTGCCTACGGGCATACCAGCCACGGCAGCCAGCTTACTTCCGGTATGAACGGTTTAGTGGGTTTTGCCAACGGTGGCGGCAAAGGCCTGAGCCTGCCCGAAGACATTTTCGACTGGAACAACGGCGGCATCGATGGCGCGCTCGACCTGCACGATTATGCCATGGGAGGAGACGTTGGATATTACCCGCAATGGTACAACAACACGGTTAGTTATCTTGACAATCCGGACAACAGCGACGTAAACGTAATTATGTGGAGTTGGTGCGGACAAGCCTCGGACAGAACCGAACAAACCATGATTGATACCTACCTGGCTCCTATGACCTTATTAGAGAATACCTATCCTAACGTGAAGTTTGTATACATGACCGGACACCTCGATGGCACCGGGTTGACAGGCAACCTGCATTTGCGCAATGAACAAATCAGGGATTACTGCTCTGCTAACAATAAAATTTTGTACGATTTTGCCGATATTGAAAGCTATGATCCCGATGGGTTGATAAATTATATGGAACTTAATGCCAATGACAACTGCGACTACGATAGCAGTGGTTACTCAAGGAACTGGGCAACAAGATGGCAAAACTCACATACTGAGAATACCGACTGGTACGACTGCTACTGTGCACACAGTCAACCCCTAAACGGAAACCAGAAAGCCTATGCAGCCTGGCACCTTTTCGTGGGCATTGCCAACCGCATAAACCTCGAAAATATTCCTGCCAACCATACTGTTAGTGACACCATTGTGGACAACGGTGAAGGTGCCTGTTTCGATGCTGCCGATACCCTATCGGCAGCCGGCGACGGCACAAATGTTGAAATTGAAAACGGCGGGGTTGCTGAATTTATTTCCGGGAACGCCGTCAGGCTTCTGCCCGGCTTCCACGCCCACAGCGGATGCAATATGCAGGCATACATTACTGAAACCAACAACTTCTGCAATGTAATCCCCATTGTAACCGAACAGGCACCGGCATTGAAAAATGCAGCATTCGAAACTTCGATACATAATCCGGGGTTTGAAACATCCAACCCGTTAACCGTTAACATATATCCCAATCCCAACAACGGTATTTTCAAAATTGCTGCAACCAATGGTAATGAAAAACTCTGTATCAGGATTTTCAATAACACCGGGGCAAAGATTTATCAAAACAGCACATTACAACAAACTACAAATTTGAAACTGCAAACGCTAAAAAGCGGTATATACTTTTTACAGGCAACAACAGGGGAGCAACAAAAAACGGTGAAATTTATTATTAAATAGCCCGGTACCACCATTTTTTTTCTATTTTTGAGTTTCTGACTGAAAAAATTGAGCGATTAAGCAACCAATAAAAGTTTTTTTTCTGGTCTCAAGCAGTCGGGGATGGTTGGAAACATTCAATATAGTTGTTATGATAAAAAGAATACTGGTTCTTTTTGGAGCCATGCTTTTGCTTACCTTACAGGCAAAATCGGCCTATTTTTCTTTTTTGCCCCATGAAATCACCCAACCCGATGGTGAAAAAATTGCGTGCTTTGTTTCGGGCGATGAGTTTTACCACTGGATGCACGATAAAGACGGGTATACCATCATCCAGGCACCCGATGGGTATTATTATTACGGGGTATCAACCGGCGACAACATTGTTCCCACTAAATTCAGGGTTAACACGGTTGACCCAAACACGCTGGCAATTAATAAATGGGAGAAAATTTCAGTAGACAAATACCGGGAATCCAAAACCTTCTTTGAAAGTTATCCGAAAACCAAAACCGCGCCACTTTCAGCACCCCATACAAATACGCTCAACAATATCGTTATTTATATCCGCTTTGCCGATGACGATGAATTTACCGAACCCCGCCAGACTTTTGACGACAAGTTTAACCAGGTTCCCGGTACTTCAGTGCAATCGTACTACAAAGAAGTCTCATACGACCAGTTGACCATCAGTTCGACCCACTACCCGGCATGTGAATTGACCACCAACTTATCCTATCAGGACTCCCACGTGAGGGCCTATTTCGAACCTTACAACGAAACCACCAACCCAATTGGGTATACCGGCGGGAACAACGGCACCGAACGGAGAAACAGGGAACACACCCTGCTGAAAGATGCCATTGAATGGGTCAATGCCAACTCGCCCATACCGGCAGGTTTAAACATTGACGGCGATAACGACGGGTATGTCGACAATGTTTGTTTTAACATTGTTGGTGGAAACGGTGGCTGGGCTGCGCTTTTATGGGCACACAAATGGGCATTGTACTCACAAACAGTCTATATTAATGGTAAAAGGGTTTGGGAATACACTTTTCAACCCGAGACACAGGTAAGTGTAAGCACTTTGTGCCACGAAATGTTTCATGCCCTTGGCGCACCCGATTTGTACCACTATTCGCACGACGGGTTGAACCCTGCCGGCCCCTGGGACCTGATGCACTCGGGCTTTGTCCACATGGGGGCTTACATGAAATGGAAATATGCCGACCAAAACTGGATTTCCGATATCCCTGAAATAACCTCTTCGGGAACATACACGCTTAACCCGTTAACATCGCCAACAAACAACTGTTTCAAAATTGCCTCGCCCAATTCGCTTTCGGAATTTTTTGTTGTAGAATACCGAAATAAAATGAGCGGGACATTCGATTACAATGTTCCCGGATCGGGGCTTTTGGTTTACCGGATTGACCCGTCGCGAAACG
Source organism: Prolixibacteraceae bacterium (assembly GCA_021740385.1). GTDB lineage: Bacteria > Bacteroidota > Bacteroidia > Bacteroidales > Prolixibacteraceae > DAIMEA01. The sequence continues at coordinate 8,297 of JAIOZY010000010.1, forward strand.
GCAATGCCAGCGGCCCTCCCGATGAAGTATACATTTTCAGGCCCGATGGCACGCCCACGGTAAACGGCAATATTTACAATGCACATTTTTCAAGCAATGTTAGCCGAACAGCAATTAACGACTACACCAACCCCTATACTTTCTTACAGGATGGCAGCCCGGGAGGCCTCGAAATTTCAAACGTCACCTCGGCCGGCAGCACCATTTCGTTCGATGTAAATTATGGCATCGTTGCACCACCAACCGACTTTACGGCAACTGCCGTCAGCCATACCCAAATTGACCTCACCTGGCTCCTGAACGGAGCAAGCGAACATGTTTTACTGGCCGCCAACACCACGGGAAACTTTGGCGAACCAACAGAAAGCATCTTTTACCTGCCGGGCGACACCCTACCCGGGGGGGATAACGTTATTTACAACGGCCCGCTTAATACTTTTAGTCACGTGAACTTAGACCCCAACACCGATTACTTTTATAAAATCTGGTCGTACAACTCCGATACAACCTATTCGGTTGGAATGGAACAGCAGGCGAAAACCCTGTGCGGACCAATTTCGATATTACCATGGGGTGAAGACTTTAATGCCGGGGAAATGTTCCCCGACTGCTGGACACAGGAAGAAGTAAACGATTCGAGGGTATGGTGGTACATTACCACCGACTATTACCCCGATGGAACCGATTCCACAGCATACGATTTTTATGCCTGTTTAAGGGATTACAGCACTTCTGATAACATTTCCCGTTTAATTACACCGGCATTCGACCTGAGTGGTTATACCAATATTTCGCTTTCTTTTTGGCACAAACAAGAAACATTGGACGGTAACCGGGACGAGTTAACGGTAAAATACAGGACATCGGCAACCGGCAACTGGATTGAACTGGAAAGCTATACAACAGTGTACAGCTTATGGACAGAAGAAGTGATTCCGTTACCTGAAACCTCTTCAGAATTTTACGTGTGTTTTGAAGGCAATGCGAAATACGGAAATGGAATAAATATTGACGATGTAACACTTACGGGAACACCAACACCCGGCACGCTGGCAATTACCGATGTTTCTTACAACCTGGGCGACGATGAATGTTTTGGTGCCCAACAAACCATTACCGTGGCCGGCAACGGCAACCCGGTCGATTTCCTGAGCGGCTCAACAATAAACCTTATTGCAGGTGAATCGATTAACTTCCTGCCCGGCTTCCATGCCCACAGCGGCAGTTACATGTATGCCTGGATCACCACAGAGGGAACTTTTTGCGATGAACTTCCGGAACAGGTTATTGTAGAAGCTACAAACCAAAACAGCAAGTCTGTTTCCATCGGAGATGAAAACAATAAGGTACCAGATGTAAATAGCGATCCGTTTATGAAAGTCTATCCCAATCCAACCCACGGCCGGGTAAAAATTGAACTTAGCAATATAGAAGGAAGTACGCTGATTACAGTAACCAACAGCTTGGGGGCCATTATTTACCGTTCGGAATGTACCGGGAATTTTAAAGAACTGGAACTCCCGAAAATGCATAAAGGGTTGTGTTATATTTTTATAAATAACGGGCATAAAATATTGATGCAAAAACTAATGGTATATTAATAATTTTTTCTGCTAAACCTTTTTAAAAATATGTTTAGTAAAAATTTTGCTTTTTTCTTTTTACTGTACATAATTTTTTATAGTTTAGCACAATAATTGCGAGTTAATAGGGAGAGTTTACATTCTAACCAAATCTGTATGAAATTTCATTTTTTAAGGCCGTCAATTTTGTTGACGCTGGTGGTATTATTGTCTGTTAACGGCATTAATGCACAAAATCAATACTTATCGTTTACTGATAAAACGTTAAAACAAAAAGAGTCGGAAAATTCCTTTCCAACTCGTGTTGTCAACCTTGCCAAACCGAGTACAGTAGAATTACAATATACGTTCACGGGCGCTTTCATATCGGAAAAAACAGTCAATGCTGAACGATACAACTTTATTCACATCGACGGGTTTTCGAAAATGGGGCAGGTTGGCGCCCCGGCCCTTCCGGCCAGGAATGAGGTTGTTGCATTACCCCGTGGTTCAGAAGCTTCAATTGAAATAATCAATGCAGATTATACCGAGTTCGAGGGGTATTATGTTCACCCGGCACTCGAACCGGCTATAGATACCGAAGGTGCAGAATCGCCGAAATTTGTCAGGGATGAAGCAATTTTTTCAAAAAATGCCTGGTTTCCGCAAAGCAATGTTGAAATTGCCAGCGTCGGCCTCAGCCGGGGAACGCCCCTTGCCGTGGTGCAGGTTACTCCCGTACAGTTTAACCCGGCAACCCGAAAAATACGGGTTTGCACCAACATCGAATTCAGTATTACGCCCGTAGGGGGCGAAGCAAACTTCGATTACATAAGCCGCGAAAATTCAATCACCTATACCAACAACCTGAAAAAAGCGGTCATCAACTCCGCAAGCATCCCCGATGGTATTTCCGAAAACACGACTCCGGCAATGCCAACAGAAAGCGCAACACCAAAAAACTACATCATCATTACCCATTCGGAATACCTTGATGAAGCCATGCGGCTGGCAAACTGGAAACGGCAACTGGGCTATACAGTTGAAGTAGTCTCCCGCTCAAGCTGGACAGCCGAAGAGGTTAAAACAGAAGTACACGATCGTTACAGCGCCTGGACACCAAAACCCGACTACATGCTCATTATTGGCGACCATACCGGCGATTATGCCGTGCCGGGAGAAATTCATCAGGATCCCAGCTATGGTGACAATTTTGCGACCGACACCTATGTAGTATGCATGGACGGAAGCAGTGACCACGTGCCCGACATGGGCAAGGGACGCATCGCTGTTTCATCGCTTGCCGAAGCAACAATTGTCATCGACAAAATCATCAACTACGAAAAAACACCGCCAACGAGCAGCAGCTTTTATGAAAACGCGTTAAATTGTGCCCAATACCAAGACACTGACAACAACGATGGTTATGCCGACCGCCGGTTTTGCCATACCAGCGAAGACATCAGGGATTATTTACAGGATGAACAAGGGTATACGTCAACACGTGTATATTATAGAAATACAAACTCCGGATGTGCAGGTGTTGATACCCTGCGATATAACAACGGCTACTTCTCCGATGGCCAGCTCCTCCCTGCCGAATTACGTTCCCCCTCTTTCAACTGGAGCGGGGGATCAAGCGACATAACCACCGAAATTGATGCCGGGAAATTTTTGGTTTTCCACCGCGACCACGGGTACGTTGGTGGCAGCGGATGGGCCCATCCCTATTACACAACATCAACCATGACCAACCTTTCAAACGGTGATTTATTACCTGTTGTTTTCAGCATGAACTGCCATACCGGGGAATTTCAGCTTTCAAATTGTTTTGCCGAAAAATTCCTGCGAATGGAAAACAAGGGGGCCGTTGGCGTTGTTGCAGCAGCTTATTACAGTTACAGCGGTTACAACGATGCACTCTCGATAGGGATGATTGATGCCATCTGGCCCGACCCGGGCCTATACCCCGATTTTGGAACAGCCGGAAACGGAGGAACATACACCATGGGCGGTACCGAAGGGATTTATACCCTGGGCGATGTGGTAAACCAGGGATTGTATGCCATGACCCAAAATTACTGGAACAATACCTACACCTTCGAGCTCTTTCACTACTTTGGCGACCCGGCCATGAAAATATGGACGGCCAACCCCAACGATACCATCATTGCTGCCACACACGGTTCAACCATTGATTGCACACAAAGTACTTTTGCCGTGTCGGGCTCACACCCTTACGCCACGGCAACGCTCGTTTGTAACAATTCCCTTATTGGAAAAACCACCCTCGATGCAAGCGGGAACGGGAATATACCCTACGCGCTCACCACTTCGGGCGATGTAACCCTGACGGTTTCAAAACATAACTGTGTGCCGTATACCGGTACGCTAACCCAAACCTGTACCAATTTTCCACCCGAGGTTAACCTTATTGAAGCAACAAACGAGGGAAGATATTCGGCCACCATTGGCGGCATTATCATAGACGACTTTGGAAATACCGTTAACGAAAGCGGTGTACTATACAGCACGAACCCCGATTTTGATTTTAACCTCCCCGGAACCGTGCAACTGGAAACATCGCCGGTAACCACCATCGATTCATTTTTGTTTGACCTGACAGGGTTAACGGCCAGCACAACCTATTACTACATGGCCTATGCCATTAATGCCGTGGATACCGGTTTAACATCCGTTGGTACTTTTACTACCGACAACGATATTATTTTTGGCAAGCTTGTGTGCGAAAATTTTGAGAACGGCGGCATAATACCCGATGGCTGGACCCAGGAACAGGTTAACAGCTCGGGAATAGACTGGATGTTCATTACCGGGAACGGCGACAGTAATCCGGCAACGGCACATTCCGGCACCTACAATGCCTGCCTGCGAGACATTAATACTGCCGAAAATAAAACCCGGCTGATCAGCCCGGGATTCGACCTGAGCAACTGGAACGATGTAACCCTAAGCTTCTGGCACACACAGGCATTATGGAGTCCCGATCAGGATGAACTGACCGTTTATTACCGCACCTCGGCATCGGGGAGCTGGACCGAACTGGCCACCTACACTTCCGATATTCCCACGTGGACGGAAGAAACGATAACACTACCGGAAACCTCCGCCGACTTTTACCTTTGTTTTGAAGGAAATGCAAAATACGGTTACGGTGTATGTATTGACGATGTGGCCTTTAAAACCAGCGGCCCCGTGGCCATGACCGACTCCCTCGCGCTGGTGGCCCTTTATAACGCAACCAACGGGGCGAACTGGACCAACAACACCAACTGGCTTACCGGCCCGGTAAACACCTGGCACGGCATTACGGTTGAAAGCGGCAGGGTTACCGAGATTGATCTGTACTTTAATAACCTTAACGGTGCACTTCCAATAGAAATTTATTTTATTGACCAATTGGAGAACCTAAGCCTGGGTCAAAATTCAATAACTGGCGAATTATCACCGCTAATAGGGAAACTGGAACAACTCAACATTTTAGATTTTAATTATAATGATTTGACAGGAATTATTCCTGATGAGCTTATATACTTGACCAGCTTGTCAACACTTAATTTAAGGTACAACTCCTTCGACATAGATGGCTACCCGGAACACATCAACCAAATGACCTCGTTAAATACACTATACCTTTGCGGATGCAACATAACCGAATTGCCTGCCTCGCTGGCAAATCTTACTAACCTGCGTAGATTCTGGTGCGAAAACAACAGCATCTCGGGCACAATACCCGATTTCATTAATCAATTAACCAATCTCACCTCATTAAATTTAAACGGGAATAACTTAGAAGGCGGTCTCGACAACCTGGAAAACCTTACATCATTAAGTGACCTGATATTGTCTTACAACAATTTATCCGGTGAAATTCCCGCGTGGATTGGTTCATTTGGGAACCTCTTATGGCTTTCGCTAAATTACAACTCGTTTTCCGGACTACTGCCCGAAGAGTTCAGTAACCTTTCAAAACTAAGTTGGTGTAATTTAAACAACAACCAGTTACGGGGTGATTTGCCGTCGTCTCTATCGGAATCGTTTTCACAAAAAACAACAAGTAATGACGGAGACTTGTCGTTACCTGCTATGCAAAACATACAGTTTGTAGAAAAAGATGGCCGGATAATTACCTTTTACAACGATGAACAGGCTGAAGCGTTGGGAAGTCTATCCACCTTTAATGTAGAAAACAACCATTTCTCCTTTGCCAACCTGGCGGCCTCGGGCATTACTCCCGGAAGCATCGGTACCTTTACCTATTCGCCACAGGATACTGTTTTTTCAATCGAACAAAACGGGGGAACCCTTACCGCGCTCGATGGCAATGAACCCAATAACCAATACACATGGTTTAAAAATGGCATGCCGATACCCACGTCTAACCGTTCGATTGATATTACCGAAAGCGGCACATACCGGTTTGAAGTGACCAATACCGTTTATACCGGCATGACCCTCAGCTCGGACAGCATGTGGTATGAAGCGCCCATCGTGCCGGTCAACAACCAGGTGTCAAATACCATACTTGGCGACGGGGATTCGGACTGCTACAATGCCCAAAACATCCTTACCGTGGCCGGCGATGAAACCGATGTAATCCTGCAAAACGGATCAGCAACCACCTTCATTGCCGCATACTCTATCCGCTTCCTGCCCGGCTTCCACGCCCAAAACGGCAGCTACATCGATGCCCACATTACCACCAACAGTTCGTTCTGCGACAATTTGCCCGAACAGGTTATTGTGGAATACACCGCGCCGGAAACGTACAAAAGTGAACGCACAGAACAGGAAAAAATCGCTCACAATGATTTTATTGCTGTTCCCTTAATGATTGTTTACCCGAACCCGACAACAGGCATCGTCAATGTTGAATGGAAAGGTTTTGAAGAGCCCGTACAAATAACCCTCTTTAATGCCATCGGGACAAAAATAGTGCAAAAAACACTGCATAATGAAACAAGGGCAAACGTAAACCTTTCGAACCACAGAAAAGGGATCTATTTTGTAAAAATTCAAAACTCTCATTCACAGCAAATTCAAAAAATATTGCTGTTCTAACCCTTATATCCGATAACGACAAAGAGTCATTATTAAAGGACTTTATAAAAAGAGTGCCTTAATGGCACATGTATAGCGGTGTTTTCCAATAATGTATATGGAATGAGAAATGCCTGTTGTTATAAAATTTCAGGGCACAGGTTTTGCTGAAAGCCCGGGAAATTTTACCTGGAGTGTAATGAGGCAACCCCAGGCTTAAGGGCAAAAACAAAATCTGAACTTAAAACATCCATGCAATGAACAAATCTTTATTATGTCATTAATTGTGTTAACATATATATTTGACTTGTTCTTTTAAGTATTTCTGCCATTTTATCATCAAAATTGGCCTTTTCAATAACATTATATGAAACGAGCATGTAAGACATTTACATCCAAGAGAATAATTAAATTGCATGCGAGTTCCATACGATGCCAATTGAAATAAATAATTTAATCGTATGAAAAATAACCCTTTATATTTTGTTTTTTACTTTTTACCCTGTATATTGAAATTATCCTTTAAAACAAAAACAATTCTGTTATGAAAAACAAAATTTTACCTGCATTTTTCTTTTTGTTAATTATCTTAGCATCTGTATTGTTTTCCCCAACATCATTAAACGCACAGTCCATAACCATTTTCGACCCGGAAACCTTCGACCCGGCCGATTTACCTGCCGGCATGGAAATAGTGGAAAACAATGGCTATACAAACCTACAGGTCATTCTAAACGGTTGGAACTCGGTACTCGATATTCCCGAAGTTAGCATTGACAGTAGCATGATTGCCACCATCAACTTTAAATATACCATGTGCGATGCAACCGCGGCTACATATTCCCTGGATGATATCAGGGGCACTGTTCAATTAATGGACACCATTAATAAAGTTGACGATCCGTGGAACCCAGGCTTGATGCCTTCAAAAACCGGTATGATCCAGGATCCGGTAACCGGTGTATGGGAATGGTCAACAGCCGATGTGGTTTCAACGATGCAAATGGTCCACCAAATCCAGTTTTTTTCCCAGGAAAAAACTACCTGGGGAGCCAATACCGGCGACACGATATGGGTTGGTAAAATTGAAGCCGTTAAATATCCCTCGCATACCGAAATATTCAAAACCGAAACAGCCCCCGTAATTGATGGCACTGAAGATGCTGTATGGGCCAATGCCCAGGCACACCCGCTTGAACTCAACTACAGAAAAAATACACCAACCGTTGAAGCCTATTGGAAAGCCATGTGGTGCGACTCAGGCATGTTCGTGCTGATCAATGTACTGGACGATGACCACTGGCCTTCGTGGGAAGTTGGTGGAAACCCGTGGGATTACGACCATGGCGAAGTCTATTTCGATGTAAACGAAAACCTCGACGATGGCCTGGGCGCTGCCGACGGTGATGGGCATTACCAGTCGGCACCCGCTTTTGCTGACGGCAGTTACGGGGTAACACAAACCAACCCAACATCCAACAACATACCGGGAGATATTTATGCTTACCAACTTGACGGTGAAAACTGGGTTAGGGAACACTTCTTCAAATTCAATAATTTTTTGGATTATTTTGGATTTCCGTTAGATAAAAGCGGTTTCCTTAACCTGTCACAAATTGGGTTTGATGTTTGCATTAATGACCAGGACGAAGGAGTTACCACTTCGCCGCAAACCAAAGTGTGGCATAACTTTGGCCGGGTAACAAGCAACTGGTACAACATGGACGATGCCGGTACCATAGCACTGGTGGAAGGACCAACAAATATAACAGATTCACTGGCATTGGTAGCACTCTATAATGCAACCGACGGCGATAACTGGGCACACAATGCCAACTGGCTTACCGGTTATGTTGATACCTGGTACGGGATAACCGTTACCGATGGCCGGGTAACTGAAATTAACCTAAGAAATAATTACCTGACAGGTTCATTGCCCCCGGAAATTGGCAACTTTTCCGAGTTAAAAAAATTGTATTTGAGCAATAATGTAATAACAGGAACCATTCCCGCTGAACTCTGGAACCTCACAAACCTTATTGAGCTCGATTTGGTTATAAACCAACTAACAGGAAGTATTCCTTCCGATGTTGAAGACCTGATAAACCTTGTAGTACTAAATTTACAACAAAACCAACTCTCAGGCAGTATCCCGGCTGAAGTGGGAAGTCTTACAAACCTGGAAGATTTAGACTTTACTTTTAATGAACTCACTGGAAACATCCCGGCTGAAATAGGAAATCTTTCAAACCTTAGTTGGCTGGGATTTGGTCACAATCAATTATACGGAAATCTCCCGGATCTTACAGGTTTATCCAATTTATCCTTCTTTTGGTTATATGCCCGAAATAACTTTTTTACTTTTTCAAATATTGAAGCATCGGGACTACTACCCGGAGATATCAACACATTTAACTACTCGCCCCAGGATACACTGTTGGCCATTCAGCAGGACGGCTCAAACCTCACTGTAATTGATGGAAATGCAACCAACAACCAGTACCAATGGTACAAAGATGATGTTTTACTTACAGCCGATACACGCACGATAGCTACTGAAGGCCCCGGAGAATACAGGGCAAAGGTAGATAATACCGACTATCCCGACCTTACGCTCTACTCCGATACACTGACGGTTGGAACCCCGGTAGTGCCTGATAACGAACAAGTCTCGAATTATGCACTGTCGGACGGGAACTACGACTGTATAAATGCGCTGAACACAATCACCGTGGCCGGCGATGGGACAACAGTTGATTTCTTTAGCGGGTCTTCGGTAACGTTGATTGCCGGACATTCCATTAACTTCCTGCATGGCTTCCATGCACATTCGGGAAGTTACATGGATGCCCACATCACTACCAACAACACTTTCTGCGACGATTTGCCGGAGCAGGCTATTGTGGAATATACCGCGCCGGAAACGTACAAAAGCAAGACCGTTGAAGAAGAACGCATAAACAAAAACATCATTGGGGAAGAACCAATGATGGCGGTATTCCCCAACCCCAACAGTGGGCAGTTCAACATTAAACTCAACAATTTTAATGGCGAAACACGGCTGATCATGTTTAACACAATGGGGCAAAAAGTTTACGATGAAACCGTGAACGAAAAACAAATTACGGTTGGCTTACCCCACATTAAACAGGGGCTTTATTTTATAAAAGCCATTAATAACAACAAACAATACGACCAAAAAATCGTGATAAAATAAAAATAATTTTTTAATACATTCTTGCCAAGACAATGTGCCCCACCGGTTTTTACTTAAATATAAACCAGCAGGGAACTGCATTTTTGAATACCGGAAAAAAAGAAAACACAATTATTCACAGACTTTTACTATTTTAGGGATTCCCAATTATCAATAATTGAAGCAATGCGTTTCCCTGTACCATTAAATACACAGTCCCCATCATTTTTCAAAACCTTAAATGCTACAGGTTTTTTAATAACCCTCGCCTTCATTTCGTTTGGCAACAATAAACTCGACTCGCTTCTTTTCGAAATCAAAAAACCGCATCACGATACGGTTAAATTTGAATTGCTGCTCGAAATCGGCGACTGCTATTACTTCAACAATTTTGATACGGCCATGGCTTATTTTACCGAAGCCCGTGAACTAACTGAAACAAACCTGGAAAAAAATAAAAAAAAGAACAAACGCCTCAATTTTAAATACCAACAACAAAAAGCAAAAGCAATACGCTACATTGCCTATGTATATCAAAACCGGGGCGACCTGGTCACTGCTTCCGAATTGTACTTTCAGGCGCTCGAAATTGGTGAGTCAATCGGGTGCAGTTTGAATATCTACAACTCGTACAACAACATTGCAATCATAAATTACACGCGTGGCGAATACGACGTTGCCCTCGACTATTTTCAGAAAGCCATTGAAATAACCGAAAAAACGGGAAACCGTTTCGGACGGATGAAACTTTACAACAACATGGGGGTTTTGCTTTACGACATGGGCAAAGAAACCGACAGCATTCCCAAACGAATTGAACATTTTAAAAGCGCCCGCGATAATTTCGATAAAGCCCTGCAACTACGAATCGAATTCAATGACCAATGGGGACAAATGCTGTGCTACAATAACCTGGGAAACCTCACCAGGGATGAAGCGAAATTGACAGATAATGCTGTACCGATGAAAGAAAACCTTTCAAAGGCAATCGATTACTACAACCGGTCTTTCGTGCTGGCAAAAGCGCTAAACGATTTGATGGGCATGTCGAAAGCTACCGGCAACAAAGCAGAACTGTATTTAATGCTGCACGAACTTGACGGTATTTCCATGGGCATATCCTGGCCCGACAGTGCTGTTTATTATGCAGGCGAATCGTATCGCTATGCCAACGGGTTAAATTCGACACCTCAAAAAAACAATGCAGCCCTTGTCGCGAAAAAAGCCTTCGAACTATCGGGAGATATTACTAAGGCACTCGAATTTGCAAACATTTACATCGAAACACGCGATGAACTTTTCTCGGCAGAAAAAACAAAATCGCTCGATGAAATGCGCGTAAAATACGAAACCGAGAAAAAAGAGAACGAAATACAACTGCTCAGCAAAGAGAATGAATTGAAAGAAATCCGCATCAGGAACGAAAAAAGGGAAAAATTCCTGTTCGTGATTATTGCTGTTACCGCAATTGCATTATCGGCCATGTTTTTCGTGCTGTTTTACAACCGCCAAAAAACCGGCAGGCTGTTGAAAACAAAAAACGAAGAACTGCAAAAACTCAATACAACAAAAGATAAGTTCATTTCCATTCTTGCCCACGACCTTAAAAACCCCCTTTCGGCATTTCTAAACATAACATCAGCATTGACCAACGATTACGATAACATTGATGATAAGCAAAAACGAAAGTTCATACATAAAATCCACCAATCGGCACTTCAAATTAACAACTTACTGAAAAACATGCTTGAATGGGCCGTGGTAAAGCATAAAACCGATACCACAAATTATGAAAAAATGAACTTATCGGGTACCATTGATTATGTTACTGAAACACTTTCGGGTTTAGTTTCCGATTACAAGGCTGAAATAAAAAACAGGGCTTCGGAACAAATTCACGTTTATGCTAATAAGGCTTACCTCATCGCGGTTTTCAACAATTTAATCACCAATGCCCTCAAATTTTCCGAAAACGATAAAACCATAACAATCAATGCCTTTACCGAAAAATACCGGGCCGTAATATCGGTTGAGGACAAAGGCATAGGCATTGCCCCCGGGGATATCGAAAAACTATTCAGGCTCGATGTTGACACCCGGACAATCGGGAAATCCGATCGCGGGAAAAAGGGCACCGGAATGGGGCTCATCCTCTGCAAAGAGCTAATTGAAAAAATGAACGGGGGCATACACATTGAAAGCGAACCTGGCAAAGGTTCAAAATTTATTTTTACCTTACCGCTTGTGAAACCATAAGGAAATCCGATATGGAAGAGATAAAAGTAATCATTGTTGATGACCATCAGATTGTACGCGACGGAATAGAAGCACTTTTATTGTCAAACAAACAGATAAAAATAACAGGGTCCGTATCGGGTTACGAAAGCCTTTTGCCTGAAATATCGAATCAAAAACCCGACGTAATCATTCTTGATATTGCCCTGCCCGGCAAATCGGGAATTGAAATAGCTAAAGAGCTGAAAGAAAAACATGAAGAAATAAAAATACTGATGCTTTCGGCCAATGCCGATGAAAACAACATCACGGAATCGATCAGGGCCGGTGCCGACGGATTTTTGCCCAAGGACACCCCAAAAGAAGAACTTACTGAAGCAATTCTCCTTGTTCACAACGGCGAGAAATATTTTGGCGCCAACCTTTCAAAGGTGATCTACAACAGTTATGTCCATTTTATAAAAACAGGCCAAAAAAAGGATACTTCTCCCCTTTTATCGGAAAGGGAAACCGAAATAATCAAACTGCTTGCCGAAGGTTACAGCAGCAAAGAAATCTCTGAAAAAATTTTCATCAGCCCCCGCACAGTCGAATCGCATAAAGCAAACATCATTACAAAACTCAACCTAAAAAATACAGCCGGACTCATCGTGTATGCCATAAAAAACGGCATCATCAATATTTAACCCGCGCGTTTTTGGGGGCTTTAAAAAACACCGCAAGGTTCTATTCATCTGTGTTCATAGTCTATTCTATTGAAGATAGTAAATTTTGTTGTTACCGGGTTATTTCACAAAATACCGGCACTGCAAACACCATTATTGCACAATTTACTTAGTGAAATTGGGTAATTTTTCGGATTGACCCGGCTTTTCAGCGGGCTTACCTTTACTGCACGAAATCTTGTTAAGGGCAAAACAAAACTTTTTGCGTTTGATATGAAACGAGCCCCGAATTGTCGGGGCGAGTTCCATACAATTCCTTATAAACAATTAATTTAATCGTATAAAAAACCGGAAACAACTAATATCCACTTCTATGAATACTTCAGCAAAAAAACAGACTTTCCTTTTTATTTTGAGCATTTTCTTCTGCATGAATGCCATGGCACAATTTGCCGGGGGAACCGGTACGAAAAAAAATCCCTTTGAAATTGAAACAGCCCAACACCTCAACAACGTGCGGTTCTATATGGGTGAGCAGTATTATTTCGTCTTGCAAAACAACATCAATTTAGAAACCTACCTTGCCAAGGGAGGTGACGGATGGGACTTGTGGGGAGCTGAAGGCTGGCTGCCCATTGGAGATGACACAACCCCCTTTGAAGGAAAATTTTACGGAAACGGAAATAAAATTTCTGGGCTGTACGTTAACAGGCCCGACAGTAATTATGTGGGGCTCTTTGGTGCAATTGGAACCCCCGGTGAAATAAATTCACTCCACATCAAAATGGGGTTAACATCTGAAATAGCAGGCAATAACTACGTTGGAGGAATTTGTGGAAGATTGCGTGGAACAATAAGCAATTGCTCATTAAATGGCTCGCTCTCCGGAGAGTTTGGGGTTGGCGGAATTGCCGGCTTAGTCAACAACATGGGAAACATTGAGAACTCATTTACTTCGGGCGAAATTTTCTGTAACAACTACGGAGGCGGTTTTGTTGGTTACACTTCAAGTAATGCAACAATTCTGAACTGCTATAGCCACACCAATGTTAACAAAACCGGTGGATCTGAATGTTTTGGTGGTTTTGTGGGCAGACATACTCAATCATCGATTGTGAACTGCTATTCAACAGGTTGGGTAAAAGAAGGCAGTACTGTTCAAACCAACAGAGGGTTTGCCGGACGAATTGATACCGGCGAAGGATATGAAATGACCGGCTGCTTTTGGGATACCGAAACCTCGGGCGCAAGTTCTTCTGCCGGCGAAGCCACCGGAAAAACCACGGCCGAAATGACCACCGGGGCACTTACATATCCCAACTTTTACATCCTTGAGGGCTGGGACTTTAAAGGCGCTTGCAACGAGGATGTATGGAACATTGGCAACGGCCGGAACGGTGGTTACCCCTATTTCAACCGACAATACCCCGACGACCCGCCCTTTGCCCTATTTGCCGGTGGCGACGGTTCAGAAAGCGACCCTTTTCAGATAACCTGCGCCCAGCACCTCGATAACGTACGAAACTACCTGGGATCAAGCCATTCCGACAAACATTTCATTTTAATGAACGACATTAACCTGTCGGACTACCTCGAAGAAGGGGGTGACGGATATGCCAAATGGAGCGACGACCGTTGGTTGCCCATAGGCGGTAGTGGTTCTGAAAACATTTTTTATGGAAAATTCAACGGGAACGGGCATGTACTGTCTGAATTATCAATAATAAGGCCTACAACTGAATTTGTCGGACTTTTTGGAAATGTAGGGCTAAACGGGGAAATAAAAAACCTGGGCATTTCTTCGGCATGGATCTATGGCGAAGACTATGTCGGCGTTATAACCGGCTCGTGCGGTTACGGGGGCTGTTCAGAACCCGGAGGTACCATCGAAAATTGTTTTGTGACAGATGGTTGGGTATATGGATACGGTGTTGTAAATGGCAGTGGTGGCTTAACCGGCCAGTTAAGGGGCGGGCAAATCAACAATTGTTTCGCGATGGCCAATGTTACCGATGAAAACTATTCAGGAAATAGCTGTGGCGGTTTTGTCGGAAAAATTTTATTCGATGGAGTAATAAACAATTGCTATTCAACCGGCTGGATAAAACAACAGGAAACCATCAAAACAAACAAAGGGTTTTGTGGAAGCACTCTGGGTGAATACGAAATAACCGGCTGTTTTTGGGATACCGAAACCTCGGGCGCAAGTTCTTCTGCCGGTGAAGCCACCGGGAAAACCACGGCCGAAATGACCACCTACTCCACTTTTTTCAATGCCGGCTGGGACTTTTTAGATGAAAGTACTAACGGCAGCAACGATTATTGGGGCATTAATTCAGAAGACAATGGCGGTTATCCTTTCCTTGCATGGCAGGGATATGAAAACGATCTCAATACCATACCCGGAAATTTACAACTATTGGGACAAAACCTTACCGACGGCGACACCGAATGTTACAACGCCCATAATTCCATCAGGGTTGGCGGCACGCCGGCTGTAAACCTCCAATCCGGTTCATCGGCCACCTTTATTGCCGGTTATTCTATACGCTTTCTGCCGGACTTCCATGCCCACAGTGGTAGCTACATGGATGCCCACATTACCACTATCGGTTCGTTCTGCGACGATTTGCCCGAAAGTACTGTTGTGAAATACACCGAACCAGTAGCCCATAAAAGCAAAAGTATTGAAAAAGAAGAAAGCATCCAGGGTAGCATTATGGCTGAACCTTCGGTTAAGGTTTACCCCAACCCGAACAACGGGGAGTTCACGGTGGAATTACAACATTTTGATGGAGAAACCCGGGTGATGCTCTTTAACTCCACCGGGCAACTAATACACAATGGATTGACCACTGACAGGGAAATGCAGCTAATCATACCCCATGCAAAAAGCGGAATGTATTTCATTAAAACGGTGAATAAAGACAACCAGTTCATGCAAAAAATAGTGGTGAGATGACAATCTGGAATAATGTATCCTGAATAATTCAAAAATAAATACATCTTAGTGAATATTAGTGCCTTGGTGGCTAAAAACATATTGCCCCTAAGACTCTAATACACAAAAGAAACACAAAGTATATGAATTAAGAGGGCTAAGTGGCTTCGCTATACAATGGCCGATTTTTCAGCCTCACCGGCAAAAACATGTTGTTCAATTTTTCGCATAAAGGATATTCGGTTCGACTGCATATTACTTCTCCGCTTCTTTACAAAAGCGTAACTGAAAGGTGAATATTTTTCAAATTCATCCAGATAGTGTTTATCCCAGTATTCACTGTTTTTGCCTATGGCTTCAATGGCCAGTATCCGGATGCTTTTATTCATGAGCCCCATCATGGGTTTGGGGTCATCGGTATCAAAACAACTCAAATCAGCTAAAACCGTGGCAGTTGCATTCAGGGTTTTGTTGGTATAATGCTCAAGCATAGCTTCCTTGTGTGCCCGGGTAAAGGCCGTTTCGAGCCCCCCGCTCATATCTTCTGAAATATCCTGAATATCGTCGATGTATTGCAACACAACCCCAAACCCGAAACAAAATTCCTCTTGTGCCGGTGAAAGGCTTCCTTTTACAAGGTAACCATCGGCCAAAACAGATGTCCCTCCTTTTTCGATGCAAATCGACAACAGCTCGTCTTCGCCGGGTAGAGCGGCAGAATCCATCAGCCTGATACTTTTTGTTTGGGCATCGTGTATGGATAGAAGACTCTGATAAACTAGCGGATAAGCAGTCCTGTCCCAATCCGATTCAATAAGGGCAACAAGGTCGAAAACCAATTTTTCTGCCGGGTTTGCGGCCAACACTTTTTCGCCGGTAAGCCTTTTCCTGAAACGGTTGCTGAAGGCTACCTTTTCCTGTGCCGAAACATGCGGGTCGTCGAGGTAATTGTCGGAATAGGGGTATAACATGCTGTAGGCAAAAACCGAGGGCGTTAAAACAACCGGTTGCCCCATCATAACCTGTAAACTATTTACGATCCACAAATTACGGCAGGCCTGAAAAATATCTTCAATGGATATGTCCGGATCGAAATCACGGGCCATTTTCATAAAATCGGTTGTAACCGGCATAAAACCCTTACGGGTTATGATGCTCAGTTCGCTATCGGTGTAATTGAACGAAGTACGAAAGAGTACCCCAAGCTTTTCCATTAACTGTCGTTTATACGCTTCGTTGTCTAAAACATCGCCAGTATCGCTTCTGTTCCCGGGGTTTGCACTCAAGGCAAATTTTTCGAGTGCCCGCTCTCGAACAGTTTTCTCTTCGGTTGGAATAACGGCACCCAAACACGGAAAATCTCCCGAAATTTTGTTCCAAATTTTAACCTGGTTGTTTACGAGTTGTTGTATATTCATGGCCTTAATTATTTTTCCCACGTTTTCCATGCAACAAAAAAATGAAATTTAAATTGAGAATGCTGCCAAAAAAAGGCGAATGACCGATTTTTACCTGTGAAAAGAGAAACATAAGCGGGAATTTCTTCGTTGTAACTTATATCAAAACAACAGATAATTAAACTTGAAATACCATGAAAAGATTTAAAAAATTCCTGCAAACCACACTATTGGGCGGAGTAGCAGCCATTTTGCCCATTGGGTTGGTTATTATTGTATTCCGCTGGATAATCATGCTCATTGAAAAATACCTCAGGCCGCTGGTCGATTTGTTTGAAACAAGCAACCGCATGGGAACCATCATTGTATACTGCATTGCTTGTGCAGCAGTGATAACGGTTTTTTTCCTTATCGGGTTGTTTATCCGCACGCGGTTCGGCAACCTGCTTATGGACTACCTCGAAAGCAATTACCTGATAAAAATTCCGGGGTATAAAACGGCACGAGAAGTGGTTAAACAGTTTTTTGGGAGCAACAAATCGTTCTTTTCCGAAGTAGTACTCATTGACATTTTTGATTGCGGCACACTCATGACCGGCTTCATAACCGACGACCACGGTGCGTTTGTAACGGTGTTTGTCCCAACCGGCCCGAACCCCACTTCGGGCAATATTTACCATGTTTCGCGCGAAAAAGTTTTCAAAAGCAAAACACCCATCGACACAACCCTTAAAACCATTATCAGTTGCGGGGCAGGCTCAGGCGAAGTTTTCTCGAACATGAGTAAAGACCCCCTACCGGTTCTAAAAAATGAAGAAAAACCGGAATAATTTTCAAAATCATTTTGCACATTAACATTGTTAATTATATTTGCAGTGTCAATAAAATTGTCAATGTTAATTAAATCGCTATGGACAATAAACAAATTCAGGAAGCCCGCATGAGGGGTTATTTTATTGAAGCAACGCGCAATATATTGAAGTCGGAAGGATTAAAAAGCATCAGTGTACGGAACATTGCACAACAGGCCGGGTACTCGTATGCAACCCTTTACAACTACTTTAAAGATGTTAAAGAACTTGTTTTTATTTGCGTGAATGACTTCCTGGGTGAAATTGAAAAAAAGCTGAAAGAAACCGCTGAAAATGCAAGACCGGGCAAAGAAAGGATCAAATCGTTTTCGATGGGCTACATCAGATATTTTCTCGAATACCCGGGGATTTACGAGCTGTTTTACCTTGAAAGAATGTCGGAAATAAGCAACAACGAAGAAGCCTCGCAACTAATTGTCAGCTTTTTGAAAAAAATATGCCAGCCCGATTGGGAAATAATTGAACCCGATTCAACCAAAAGGCAACTAAAAATGGACGAAATGAATTATGTGGTTGCCGGTTTGTTGCTCTTTTATTTTAACCGGCGCGAACCATCGTCGTGGGATGCGTTTATAAAACGTTCCGAAGAACAGATCGGCAACGTGCTTGGAGGTACCCGCCCCTAAATGCAAACCCGTTTGATAATATTTTCATGAACCAACTGAACAACATTAAAAAACAATACAACTTATGAGTCACGGAACCGTTGAAAGCATGCCCCTATGGTTATTGCTACCCTTTGCGTTGATGCTGCTTACAATTGCCATTGGCCCCATGCTTTTTAAACACTGGTGGGAAAACAACCGCAATAAACTGATCGTTTCCCTCGTGCTTGGAATTCCATTATCAATAATTTTGATTATCCGCGGGCTTGAACACGAGTTGGTTCACCAAATTTTGTTCGATTACGTGCCCTTTATCATATTGCTGGGTTCATTGTTTGTAATTACCGGGGGAATTCATATCAAAGGCGACATACAGGCCAAACCTGTCACAAACGCATTGTTCCTGGCCATTGGCGGAATACTGGCTTCGTTTATGGGCACCACGGGAGCTGCCATGTTGCTCATCAGGCCGGTAATTACAACAAACTCGCAACGAAAATTTAAAATACACACCATCCTGTTTTTTATTGCCATTGTGGCCAACGCAGGCGGCATGCTCACCCCGCTGGGCGACCCGCCACTATTCCTGTTGTTTTTAAAGGGTGCCCCTTTCGGCTGGTTCTTTACCCTGGTTTACGAATGGGCATTTGTAATGGTCGCACTATTGGTGATTTATATAATTGTAGACAGTTATTATTATAAAAAAGAGGACGAAGCCAACATTTTGCTCGACAAAAACAACATTAAACCAATACGGCTAAAGGGGAACATCAATTTCATATTCCTGATTGGCGTAATCCTTTCGGTGGCCTTTTTAAATGAAAACTACATCCCCCAAATAAATCAGAACCCATACCTCCGGTTTATCCGCGAAGGGATGATGCTGCTCATGGCCATCCTGTCGCTTGCATTTACAAAACGCAGCATCAGGTACAACGAAAACAAATTCTCATGGGCACCCATTGTTGAAGTGGCTTTCCTCTTTTTGGGAATTTTCATCACCATGACACCCGCGTTGCTTTACCTGAAGGAAACAGCCGACTCGTTCGGGCTGTCGAAGGCTTCGCATTTCTACTATGTTACCGGGGCGCTCAGCGCTTTTCTCGACAATGCGCCAACGGCCTTTTTATTTCACAATCTGGCCCAGGAAATGGTCGTCCTTTTCCCGGGGGCAAACCTTGTTGCAAACATACCGGAAATTTTATTGACCGCGATAAGCCTTGGTGCCGTGTTCTTTGGGGCCATGACCTACATTGGCAACGGCCCTAATTTTATGGTGAAAGCCATTGCCGAAGAGAATAAAATTAAAATGCCCGGTTTTTTCGGGTACATGTTTAAATTCTCATTGATTGTATTGTTGCCGGTTTACATCATCACGCAACTGATATTTTTATAGATAGTCATTGGCGAAAGATGGCCTCGAAAGCAGATCGCTTTTCAATTTACGAAGTCAAATCCTTGCTCCAGAATTGCATGGGTTTATCCGTCTCGTTTTTTTCGCCAATAATATGAAAAAAATAATATTCACAGGGCATTTCTGTTAAGAGTCGATATTTATTCTGCTATTGCATCCATTTTAGCCATTTAAATAATTAATATTGCAATTAAAACACATTTTGGCATGCAAGCTGCAAAACCTACAATACAGCAAATTTCTAATACTACAGGCTATTCCGTTTCTACGGTATCGCGTGTTTTGAACGGTTACAGCAGACAATACCGGATTAGCGAAAAAGCACAAAAATTAATAAAAAAGAAGGCCGAAGAACTGAATTATAAACCCAATCAAATGGCCCGCGGACTCCGGTTAAAACGCACGTTTACCATTGGTTTGGTAATTCCCGATTTTGCCAATCCCTTTTTTGCCATAATGGCCAAACACATTGAAAAAGCGGCTTCTCTTTCAGACTATTCAATATTGCTGGTTGATTCCGATGAAAATGCCGAAAAGGAAAAACAACAGATAAAAAACATGATTGCCCGCGACATTGATGGCATTATTGTAGCGCCTGTTGGGACAGAAAAAAACCATTTCAACGATATCATCAAGCAGAAAATCCCACTACTTTTTATCGACCGCTATTTTCCCGATATGGATGTACCATTTTTATCATCAGACAATTTCAGGGGAGCTTACGATGCTATAAAGCTTTTTATCAGGAATGGGCATAAAAAAATTGCCATAATTAAAGGCGACAACCGCATTGAACCGGTTAAAGAAAGGCTCAGGGGTTACATCAACGCCCTAAAGGAATCGGGCATTAACGTTTGTGAAAAATTCATTGCCGGCAATGGGTTCAGTCCCGAAAATGGATACCACACTACACTCGAACTTCTGGAATTGCCCGAAAAACCTACAGCAATACTGGCCATGAGCAACCTGATAGGACTGGGTGTTTTGCAGGCATTAAATGAAAAAAATATGTCAATTCCTTCGGACATGTCATTTATTGTTTTCGATGACCAACCCTACGTTTCATATTTAAACCCTCCGGTAACCACTGTAAAACAAAATTCTGAGATGATCGGGAAAATGGCGTTTGAGCTATTGTTAAAAAAAATAAGTGATCCCGGGCATACCCCGTCTTCTCAACTCATCCCCACCGCAATAATCGAAAGGAGATCAATCAGCCAACAAAAATAAAGGCTGAAAACTCAATTATTTTCTCAAAAATATTTCCTGTAAATAAAAAAACTCTACATTTGCACAAACGTTTGTGCAAATGTAAAAGCAAAACTGAAAACTTTTAAATCTAACTCGACCGATATGCGTAAAATAAGTTTATTTACAATATTCATTCTTATGCTAATGATTGGGATATCATGCAATCATTCAAAATCTGGAGAATCATCTTTCTTCGACAAACCATTAAAAATTACTAGAGCTGAACTAGCCGATAAAATTAAAGGTGGCTGGGCCGGCCAGGTAATTGGCTGCACGTATGGTGGCCCAACAGAATTTCACTATCTGGGAGAAATAATCCCGGACTCTTTTCCAATTGTTTGGGATTCTGCACGTATTGAATGGTATTACGACCATGAACCCGGCCTTTACGATGATGTGTACATGGATCTCACTTTTGTGGAAGTATTCGAAAAAGAAGGGCTGGATGCTCCGGCCTCTTCTCATGCTAAAGCCTTTGCTAATGCCGATTATATGCTGTGGCATGCGAATCAGGCTGCACGTTACAACATACTGAACGGCATTGAACCACCTGCATCGGGGTATTGGGAAAACAATCCGCACTCCGACGATATCGATTTTCAAATTGAAGCCGATTTTGCCGGACTCATGTCACCGGGAATGGGCAATACTGCCTCTGAGTTTTGCGATCGTTTAGGTCATATTATGAATTATGGCGATGGTTGGTATGGAGGGGTTTATGTGGCAAATATGTACGCACTCGCCTTCGTATCTCACGATGTTAATTTCATAGCAACCCAAGCCTTAAAATCGATTCCGGAAGAAAGTGAATTCTACAATTGCATGAAAGATGTGATGAATTGGCAAAAGCAATATCCCGATGATTGGACAAAAACCTGGTTAAAAGTACAAGAAAAATGGTCGAACGACGTAGGTTGCCCCGATGGTGTTTTTCAACCTTTCGATATTGATGCAAAAATAAACTCTGCTTATATTTTGATTGGATTACTCTACGGAGAGGGAGACTATTCGAAAACACTTGAAATCAGTGCCCGATGTGGACAAGATTCCGACTGCAATCCAGCCAGTGCAGGAGGCATACTGGGAACAATGTTAGGTTATTCAAATATTCCACCATATTGGAAACAAGGATTAGATAAAGTTGAAGACCGTGATTTTAAATATACCACCATTTCATTAAATGATGTATATGAAATGGGGTTAACTCATGCCTTACAAGTTATTAAAAGCGAAGGCGGTAAAGCAAACGAGCAAATAATAACAATCGACGTTCAGCATCCACAACCAGTAAAATTGGAACAAGGTTTTGAAGGCCACTACCCCGTTGCCAGGCTATCACTCTCTGAAAAAGACCAAAACCTCACACTCAATCATACACAAATAAGTTTCGAATTTGAAGGGATTGGCTTTGCGCTCAATGGATATTCAAACAAAGAAAAACATCTGGATGACACCGTTCAATTGGTAAAAGTATATATCGATAATGTAGAAACAGAAACAGTAAAACTACCCACCAATTTCACCATTCGTCGACACGATATTTGCTGGAAATACAAACTGAATAAAGGAAAACATACAATTAAACTGCAGTTGCTCAATCCTGAAAAAGGGTATTCGGTATGGTTGAATAAACCAATCATCTATAGCGATCAACCAGTTAATAAAGAACTATAAATCCTATTACCATGTTTATCATTCAATCGTATCCGCTTGCTGTAATCTTTTGCGTAATCACTATGCTGTGTTGGGGATCGTGGGCCAACACTCAGAAATTAGCCTCTAAAAGTTGGGGCTTCCCCTTGTTCTACTGGGATTATACTTTGGGTATTATCCTGCTTTCTTTACTTGTTGGTGTTACCATGGGCAACATGGGAAGCGAAGGACAAGGCTTTTTTACCAGTTTGAAAGAAGCTTCCCTGAATGCAATTCTACTCGCTTTGCTGGGAGGTGCCGTATTCAATATTGCCAACCTCTTGCTTGTTGCAGCTATTGACATTGCCGGAATGGCTATTGCCTTCCCCGTGGGTATAGGCATTGCACTCGCCCTTGGAGTTACCGTTAATTATATTGCTACTCCATTAGGAAACCCGGCCCTGCTTTTTATTGGTGTGGCACTGGTAGTTGGTGCCATTGTGCTGGATGCCCTCGCCTATAAAAAAATTTCAAAAGGAAGTGCCAGTACAAAAGGCATTGTGATTTCGCTGGCAGCCGGTATTTTGATGGGCTTCTTTTATCGTTTTGTGGCTGCTTCCATGTCGGAAGATTTTGCAAAACCTGTTGCCGGATTAATGACACCGTATGCAGCAGTCTTCATCTTTTCAATTGGGATATTCCTGTCGAATTTTCTTTTTAACTCCTTTTTTATGTATAAACCGGTAAGTGGAAAAAAGGTCACGTATTCCGATTATTTCAAAAAAGGAAATCCGAAATTACACCTGATTGGTATTTTTGGAGGTGTAATCTGGTCAATCGGATTTGTTTTTAATATGATTGCTGCCGGAAAAGCAGGATTTGCCATATCATACGGACTGGGACAGGGAGCTACGTTAATTGCAGCTATATGGGGCGTGTTCATCTGGAAAGAATTTAAATATGCCCCAAAAGGCACCAACAGGCTTCTGGCATTAATGTTTATTAGTTTTATTGCCGGCCTGGTACTGATCATTACTGCACGTTTCATCTAAAAAAGATAAAACATGGGAAAAGTTCTGGTAATAGGAAGCAGCAATACCGATCTGGTGTCCCGGACCGAAAAAATGCCTAAACCCGGTGAAACCATTATTGGAAAGGAATTCCGGGTTGTTCAGGGTGGAAAAGGCGCCAACCAGGCCGTAGCGGCTGCAAGGGCCGGCAGCAATGTTGTTTTTGTTGCAAAGCTGGGAAATGACGCTTTTGCTGAAAACGCGCTTCAGGAATACCAAAAAGACCAACTAAACACGCAGTACATTTTAAACGACAAAAACGAACCTACAGGAACCGCCATCATTATTGTTGACAATCATTCAGGCCAAAATTCAATTGTTGTCAACCCGGGTGCCAATCACCAGCTAAAGGTTTCGGACATTGAAGGTATTGAAAACGAACTTTTCACACCGGGTGTGTTGCTTGTGCAGCTCGAAATACCACCTGATGTTGTACATTATGCACTGAAAACAGCATCGGAACATGGAATGAAAACCTTGCTCAACCCGGCGCCTGCCCGGCATCTGAGCGATGAATTATTATCATACGTCGATATCATTACACCTAACGAAACCGAAGCTGAAATGCTTACCGGAATTAAGTGTGTTAATGATGAAAACATTGAAAGGGCAGCAAAAGCACTGATAGAAAAAGTTAACGATGCTGTGATCATAACCCTGGGCGAAAAGGGTGTGTTTTTCATGTTGAAAAACGGGAAAACGGGAAGTATCCCTGCCCTTAAAGTAAAAGCTGTTGATACCACAGCGGCCGGCGATGTTTTTAACGGGTACCTTGCTGCCGCATTAAGTAAACACACTGCAATTGAAAAAGCCATTTACCAGTCGATCAGGGCAGCATCAATTTCAGTAAAAAAAGAGGGGGCACAACCTTCAATTCCTTATCTTTATGAAATCGAAAGCCAGAAATAACCGTTGTCATGTTTAAACACCTCTTCGTATTTATTATCGCATTAAACATTGCCTGCACATTGGCAGCCAAAACCCTGCCCCTTTTGCAGGTAAGTGAAAACAAACAGTACATTGAAACCGAAAACGGGGAACCTTTTTTATGGATTGGCGACACGGCCTGGGAACTCATTCACCGGCTTAACCGCCAGGAGACTGAACTGTATTTGAACGACCGGGCCGATAAAGGTTTCAACATTATTCAAACCGTAGTACTGGCCGAGTTGAACGGACTTAAAACACCCAATGCAAATGGCGATGTGCCGTTGGTTGACCTTGACCCGACGCGGCTAAACGAAAAGTACTTCGAACACGTTGACTGGGTATTGAAAAAAGCCGAAAAACGGGGACTGTATATTGCGCTGCTCCCAACATGGGGCGACAAGTTTAATCGGAAATGGGGTGCGGGTCCTGAAATTTTCAACCCTGTAAACGCTGAAAGATATGGTGAGCTTCTGGCCAAACGCTACCTCAATCAAAACAACATTGTGTGGGTACTTGGCGGCGACCGCATGCCCGAATCGGAAATACAATTCGAAGTAATCCGGGCTATGGCGAGGGGCATTCGAAACGTTGATCAAAAACACCTGATCACCTACCATCCTGTAGGGGGGAAAAGGGCAACCGATGTTTTTAACAACGAATGGCTCGACCTCGACATGTTTCAAAGCGGACATTCACGAGACGCTGCTGAATACCGGTATGTATGGGAAAGCAAAAAAAACACCCCTGCCCGACCGGTAATAAACGGCGAAGCCCGCTATGAAAACATCCCCGACCATTTTTGGGAACCGGAAGAACACCCCTGGCTCGACGACAGCGATGTGCGCGTATCGGCCTACTGGAGTTTTTTTGCCGGGGCTGCCGGTTACACTTACGGCTGCAACGACATTTGGCAAATGTATAGCCTGCACCACAACCCCACGATCAATGCCCGAACCGGCTGGAAAGATGCGATGCAATTGCCGGGTTCATCGCAAATGAAACACCTTAAAACACTTTTTACGGCTTTCCCCTGGCATGAAATGGAAAACGACCAGTCGATCATTCTGAACGAAAACCCGCGAAACGATGAATTCAGCATGAGTGCCATTAGTAAAAACCGTGATTTTTTGCTGGCACATACGCCATGGGGGCGCTCCATAAAAGTTGATCTGTCGAAAGTGGATGCCCAAAAAATAAAAGCTTTTTGGTTCAATCCCCGTTCAGGTGGCTCGTTATTTATTGGCACATTCAATGCTTCGGAAAAACCGGAATTCACCCCCTGGGCTTCGGGCCGGGGCAGCGATTTTGTACTCGTTGTTATTGATGCTTCCAACAGTTATCCCTTACCATTCGTAAATAACCAATAAAATATATAACCATGAACCGTATACTGCATTACTTTTTTATTGCGGGCTTGTTTCTGATTTTTGCCTGCACCAGCGAAGAAACCAAACCGGTAAAAATTATTTTCGACACCGACTTTGGCGGCGATGCCGATGACCTTGGCGCCCTGGTGATGCTGCACAACTTTGTTGAAAACAACGAATGCGAACTGCTTGCCGTAATGCTCTGGACAAGCGAACAATATGCCGTTCAGGCCGTCGATGCCATTAACCGTTATTACAATCACCCCGATATTCCGATTGGGGTACGGAAAGCCGGGAAATACCACGAACCCTGGAACTATTGCAAACCCATTGCCGATGCGTTTCCAAACGAACTCACCTACGAAAAAGCGGAAGATGCCACAATTTTATACCGAAAAATTCTGGCTGAAGCCGATGATAACAGCGTAGTAATTGTACCCGTTGGCCCACTCGCTAACCTGCAAAACCTGATCGTATCACCTCCCGATGCCATTTCACCATTAACAGGCAAAGAACTTCTGCACCAAAAAGTGAAAGAGCTGGTTATCATGGGCGGACAATTCCCCTCGGGTGAAAACGAATGGAATTTTAACGGCAACATGCCGGGCGTGACAAAGTTTGTGCTCAATAACATTGACCTGCCCGTTACCTTCTCGGGATATGAAATTGGGGCGGCCATTAAAACCGGCGAGGAGTTTAACCAAACCGATCCGAATACCCCGCTTTATGTAGGTTTTAAACATTTTAGCCAACACGCCCCGTGGATCAATGAAAATTACAAGGGTAAAATCCTCGACAATTCAACGTTCGACCAAACGGCTGTTTTACATGCCGTTCGAAACGGCGAAGGCCAATTCTGGGAAAAAGTTACAGGCGGTGAGTGTATTGCCGATGAAAATGGCGGCAACACCTGGGCCGAAAATCCTGAATCGAAGCATGCCTACCTGAAACTGATAGCCGACCCGGAAAATATGGCTGCGCTGATTGAAAAACTGATGCTTTGGGAACCCGAAAACAGGTAATTTTTTCACTATACTTTCGTTTTATTAATTTAACTACCCGATCAATGAGAATAACAAACATATCAGCAATTCTGATTGTAGCTTTTCTGGCAACAAGTTGCCTGAAACAGAATGCCGTTATCAGTTGGACAACAAGCAGTCCTGATGCGACATGGCAACAATCAACCATTCTTTCAACAAAAAACACCTCCGATTCATTAATCGTTATTTATCCTGAAAAAACCGAACAGGTAATTGATGGATTTGGCGGCTGCTTTAATGAACTGGGATGGGAAGCACTTCAAGTGCTCACCCCTGCCAGACAGGAAATGATTATTGCGGCCCTTTTCGATACTGTTTCAGGCTGTAAATTTAACCTTTGCCGCATGCCAATCGGTGCCAACGATTATTCACTCGATTGGTATAGCCACAACGAAACCCCCAGTGACTTTTACATGCAAAACTTTTCAATTGACAGGGACCGCGAACGGCTGATCCCTTATATCAACTTTGCCAAGAAATACAATCCTGTTATCAAAATATGGGCATCGCCATGGTGCCCGCCATCATGGATGAAAACAAACAACCATTACGCGTGTAGTCCCGACGTTGTAAACGATCTTCCCAAAAGCGGGCAAGGGCGTGAAATGACCGACCAGTTCCGCATAGAAAATTCCTACCTGGAAGCCTATGCTTTCTATTTTTCAAAATTCATTTCAGCATATAAAAATGAAGGCATCGATATTTACGCGGTTCATGTACAAAATGAACCCAACTCTTGCCAGAACTTCCCTTCGTGTATTTGGACACCCGGTTCGCTTGCAACATTCATTGGCAGTTACCTGGGCCCGCGCATGAAATCCGATCATCCTCAAACGGAAATATGGCTGGGAACCATTGAACGGCCGCAAATTGAACGCATCGATACCATCCTGCAGCACCCCGAAGCAAAAAAGTACATTAAAGGGGTCGGCTTCCAGTGGGCAGGTAAAAAGGCCATTCCGCTTGTACAAAAAAAGTATCCCGGCTATGAGCTGATGCAAACCGAGACTGAATGTGGTAACGGGTCGAACAACTGGGATGCGGCCGAATATACTTTTAGCCTGATGGAACATTATTTCAACCATGGGGCTAATGCCTACCTTTACTGGAACATGGTGCTCGACCAAACCGGGAAAAGCCGCTGGGGATGGAAACAAAACTCGATGATTACAATTGACAGCGAAACAAAACAAGTAACTTTCAACCCCGAATTTTACCTGATGAAACATTTCAGCCATTACATCCATTCCGGCAGTCATAAAATTAAAACGTCAGACCCAGGTTGCCTCGCTTTCAAAACCAACAATGCGCTTGTAATGGTTTACTTTAACCACAAATCAGAAACAATAAAACATTTCTCGATAGGAGGCAGAAGCTTTAAAGCAGCCCTGCCCGCTCAGTCGATAAACACGTTTGTTTATCCCTTACAGTAAAATTTTAAATAAATACCATGAATAAAGTTGACGAACTGGCAAAAATGATCGATCACTCGATCCTCCACCCTGCTTTTACCGATGAAGACCTGAAAAGGGAATGCGAAGTGGCTGTAAAATACAACGTGGCTTCGGTGTGTGTAAAACCTTATGCCGTGAAACAGGCGGCCGAATACATCAAAGGGTCAGACGTGGTTAACTGCTGCGTGATTGGCTTCCCGCATGGCAACAGCTCAACAAAGGTAAAATTGTTCGAAACCGAACAGGCCTGTATTGATGGCGCTACCGAGATTGACATGGTGGTAAACATTGGCAAAGTTTTAGGCAATGACTGGAATTTTGTGGAAACTGAAATAGAAGCCATAAACAACGTTTGCAAAAAACACGGCGCTTTGCTGAAAGTGATTTTCGAAAATGATTACTACCGGGGCCGCGACGACCTGAAAATAAAACTTTGTGAAATATGCACCCGCGTTGGCGTGGCCTGGGCAAAAACATCAACCGGGTACGGTTTCGTAAAAGGCCCCGACGGTAAATACAGTTACGATGGCGCCACCGAACACGACCTGAAACTGATGCACGAACATTCAGGCCCCAACGTGCAGATAAAAGCAGCCGGTGGTGTACGCACCCTCAACGACCTGCTTCGTGTTAAAGAACTGGGCTGCACCCGCTGTGGGGCAACGGCAACAATCGCCATGCTCGAGGAAGCAAAAAAGCGGTTTAACTAACATATAAACTGACAATTACGGAATGAAGCTAATCCGCTTAAAATTTGTAACTATTGCACTGGGATTGCTGCTTTTTACTGCCTGCTCCAATACACCTGTGAATTATGCCGAGGTTGAAACACCCCCTGCCCTGTTCCCCGATTACACATCGGTAACAATACCACCCAACATAGCTCCTCTGAATTTCAAAATTGAAGAAACGGGCGAAAAATATTGCGTTGGAATCTCATCGGAAAACGGAAGGGCAATTTCATTCAAACAAGTGTCACCCGTTATTCAGATACCTTTGAAAAAGTGGCAGAACCTGTTAAGCAAAAACGCCGGTGAAAAATTGAAATTGGACATTTTTGTCAAAAATGGAACGTGGACTAAATACCAAACCGTTACCAATTACATAGCCCCCGACAGCATCGACAACACCCTTGTTTATCGAATGATCGGGGTAATAACCACCGATGCCGACAAGCAAGGCATTTACCAGCGCAACCTCTCTGATTTTGAGCAAAAAGCGATTTTCGAAAACACCTCAACACCCAAACGTTCGTGCATTAACTGCCATTCATTCAACAAAAACAATCCGGGAAAAATGACCCTTCATTTTCGCAAAGCCTACCCCGGCACGTTACTATTCGACAACGGGAAACTCACAAAATACAACACCAAAACCCCCTACACCATGTCGCCCTGCGCATACACTGCGTGGCACCCATCGGGCAAATACATCGCCTTTACCACCAACCGGCTCTACGAATTCTGCACATCGAGCTTTGAACGGACAGTGGAAGTTTACGACCAGGCTTCAGACATCATCTTGTTCAACACAGAAACCGCAACCATCAGCATATCGCCCAAAATTGCATCGGGCAGCCGCGAAAACCTGCCCAACTGGTCGCCCGACGGGAGGTGGCTTTATTTTGTGAGCGCACCAAAAGTTACCGGTGACAATTCGAACCTGGTTAGTGCAAAATACGATTTGCTGCGCATCCCGTTCAACGAAGAGAACATGGAATGGGGCGATGTTGATACGCTGCTAACATCGGCACGAACCGGTAAAAGTATTTCGTTCCCGAAAGTTTCGCCCGATGGCAGGTACATCCTTTTCGGGATGGTCGATTACGGTTATTTCACCATTTTCGATATGCGAAGCGATCTCGGCCTTTACGATTTGCACAAGCACACGTGGTCGAAGACCAATTCGATAAACAGCCCCTCGGCCGATGGCTACCACAGTTGGTCGAAAAACGGGCGCTGGGTTGTGTTCAGCAGTAAACGAATGGACGATATCCGGGCAAGGCCTTTCTTCGCCTGGTTCGACAGTCTGGGCAATTTTCACAAACCGTTTATGCTGCCACAGGAAAACCCGCTTTACCCCGAAGGATATGCATGGCAACTTAACCGCCCCGAGCTGGTTGGCGGGCAAATTGATATTGATGCAGAAGAGTTGAAGGATTTTATAATGAAACCACCCCTGCCTGTTGTTTTCGAAGGCGATACAACCGTTGACGTAATTTCAGGCCCAACAATACTTGAGAAGGAACCGGTAAACCATCATTAGTACTGAATCTGTCAGAAGTCATTGGTCATTGTTCATTTGCAGGCAGTTCACTTTTAACCAAATTACTGACTACTGACTATTGACTAACGGGGCCTACAAAACTAGAAAAGGAAAGAAACGGGAGAACAACGAACTAATTATTGCTTTTCGCGGGCTGCTCTTTTAAACCTTCATCATATTTTTATTGGTATTCATAAGACTGGCATTACGGAAATGCCTGTTTACTTCGTTATCTAATTTATAGGGCCTATTAAATGCCTCCTGGGAAATTTTAAAATACGCTGAAAGTTTTCGTATTGTTTCTTTTGAAAGTCCTTTTTGATAATTAAGTATCTTTGAAATTGTCCCTTTTGACAAATCCAAAATTGATACCAGGTCTTTCGCCTTTAAATCATTATCTTCCATTAAGTTTTTAAGCAATTTAACCGGATCGGAGTCATTAAAAGTATTATGCTCAATATCCCATTTTTGAATTAAAAGTGTAAGCAACTCTACTTCGTCTTGTTTTTCCTGCTCTTTGCTAAAAGTCAATTCCTCCAAAATGTTGCAGTACTTTTTATATTTTTTTATATCCTTTATTACTGTATATTTTAATGTTTCCATTTAAAAAATTTTATGCTTCATTAAAAAACATCAATTATGTATTGTCTTCCTTCTTTACAAATTTTTGAATACGCTGTATGCGCACCAATCCATTTAACAAAAAGATGAACCATCGTGTTTCCAAAGTGATACTTGCATATTAGCCTATAATTATTCCCTCCAATATTAAAAACAACTCTGTTTGAACTTTTCCCAAGAACATCTGCGCTATTAAAAGTTAATGTTATATCATTGGGTTCGTTCCAATCTACGCGCCTTATTATTGATAACCAAATCCGAAAAGACTCCTTGCTTCTGGCATTTTTCAGGACAAAATCTTCGATCGATTGTTTTTTAATTAAGTGCACTTTCATAATCACACCAGCAAAGATACAAAAAATGTTTCACAAAAGGAAACTGCAATTATATAAGTAATTTTTCCGTGTCAATCATTTTAAACATTTCTATTTTTACTCAACGTTAGTTGACTTTGGCTGATAAGTGGAAATGTACCTTGAAAAAAAATTAAATCTTGGAAACAGGAAGAAAAACAGCTAAAAATTATTGCTTTTCGCGGGCTGCTTTTAACCGTTCCACGGCTTTAGCAATCTCATCCGAAACAGTCAGCCGGCCGTTCACAATGCTGGTTGAAGTAACTTTCCCTTTCAGACATAATTTATTGTCGGGCAACCGGAAAATGTCCTGATAAAAAAGGAACTTAACACCTTCCTGCTCAAGGTGAAGTTTCACCACAAAACGGTCGCCGCTTGCCAAGGGGGTTTTATAAGCCAGTTCAACGCGGGCAACAACATTTATCATCCCCCTGTCGAACATCTCCTTAAAATCAAGCCCGATGGTTTTGATGAATTCATGCCGGGTATGTTCGAGGTAATTCTGGTAAACCGAATTGTTAACGTGCCCCTGTAAATCGCATTCGTAATCGCGTACGGTAAATTCAAGTTCGTAATCGTATTGAGCTGCCATAGAGCAATGATTTTTTCTTACAAAGATAGTTTTTGAACTGCAAAAGCGCCACGTCTCTCTTGATGATTTTTTTGTTTCAACCACCGGATCCCGGCGGGAATTACTTTTCAATTACACATAAGATTAACAACTTCATTAATCACATCGTCGGTTTCCTTTATGTTTGTTACAACAACCCAGTCGTGAAACATACCGGGGTACTCAAAGTAATTAAAACCGATATTTTGGTCATGCAATAATTGCTTCAATTTGCGGGCGTCGGCAATAAAAACTTCATTGGTTCCAATAAATATTGTTATTCTGCCCAATCCCAAAAAGTCTCCATAAATTGGGCTTATCCGATAATCTGTAATGCTGGTATCTCCTGCATAATTCCTACCCGCTTTTTTCAAAGCCTTTACATTTAACATCTTGTCGCATTTTTCATACCTGTCAATTTCGGGATTAGACATTGACACGTCGAGCCAGGGCGAAAACAGCATTATTTCATTAGGCTGCTTCAGCGTTTCATTTTTAACTTTCATGGCAAAACCCAAAGCCAAACCACCCCCTGATGAGTCGCCCATAAATATAAATTGTTTTGAAGGGAATTTGGATATCATACCCGAATAAACCGCATCAAGGAATTGATAGGTTTCTTTATATGTTGATTCGGGTGCCAGTGGGTAATCGGGCACAATAAGCGTTGAGTTTGTGCTGTTCGTTATTTTTTCTACTAACAGCCAGTGCATTTTGGAAATATTGGCGTAATATGCTCCACCATGCAGGAAAAGTATTGCGGTATTGTCAGCGTCAATTTTTGGGGAAATTGTCCACACTTTTCTTTCTCTGAATTTTTCAACGTCAACATTAAAATTCTTAAAAAATGCTTTGGGTATCTCTGCCGGTTCTTTGCTGTAGGTATTGTTCAGTATTTTCTTTTCCATCGATTTCTTCATGCCGGAAAGCGCCATAAAAAATTGAACAAGCTTTGATTCAATGCTTGGTTTAACCGGATATTTGAAATCACTGGCCGAATTCATAGGGGCGTTTATTTAATGTTTTGCAAGCCAGAGATTGCCTTGTCGGCTGCCAGTTTTCCGGTTACGATAGACATTGGAAAACCAGAAGGGCTGTAGGTCCACTGGCCGGCCTGATAAACAGAAGGCAAAATAGTTTTGACCGAATCGTTAACCTTTAACATTTGGTTTACTGCCGGCACAAACGGATTTGTAAACGCCCAACCCGTAATGGCTCCATGAGTGTTTCCGGTCATCCTTTCAATGGTAAGTGGCGATGACGAGAAACGGTCGCTCACCTTATCTTTTATACCTTTGAAAATGGTTTCATTCAGGATATCAATTGTAATAACTTCCATATACTCCCTGAACTCATTCGCCCAGCCACACGCATCAATCTTTTTATCCAGCACATAATCGAGAAACAGGCTTACTTCAACGCCAACCTTGCCTTCGGGAGCCAGATCGGGGTCGCGCAATGCGGGAATGGCAACCTCAAAAGTGTTCATTCTGAAATACTGCAAAAGATAATCCTTAACCCTGGCTTTCTGCTTTTCATCATCGGATTGAATTTTCTGAGAACCAAGGAAGTCGTTAATATCCTCTGTTGCCACGCTTGTCAAGCCACCTTTATCGGGGGTATAAAAGAAATGCCCGGTACAGATGTTCTCAAAATACGCTATGTCCGCATCAACTGTGAGATAAACCGAAAAAACAGAATCACCACCTTTTAAGGGTTTGAGTTCTTCCTGTTTTTGTTTAATCACCAGGGCAATTTTTTCGTTTTTCAATTCTTCAATGGGAATAATATTGTAAAGCTGCTTGATATCGCACGCCCAAACCAGGTTGGTATACCCTGTGTGATTTCCGTTGCTATCAACAACATATTTCATCTCAGGATTTAAACTACGAACAGAGGTTCCCGTGTTGATAACCCCTTTCTTTTCAACAATAAAATCAGTGATTTTTTCAATAATGGTTCCTGTTCCCCCTTTTGGATAATGGTAGTCGAGATAAAGGCTGAAATAGCTTAATGCAAAAGATGTGGGCGTGTTTTTGAAAAAATGCTGGGCAATAATATCAATCAGCGCCTGGTTATTGGTAAGTCGTTTCAGGTAATCTTCAACCGGTTCGTATAGTTTATTTATTTTTCGCATTGTGAACAAAAACCGGAACAACCAGGGTACCAACTCCTTGAACAAATATTTTTTGTTTTTTGTAAAATCCATCAAAGCCAGATTATCGATTCCGTAAAGCACATCCATATAACCCATAATTTTTCTGATCGCTTTAATAATCGCAGAAACATCATTGGTATTATCGGGGTAGAATGATTTCAGGAAGGTTTCATAATCGGTAATACTTTTTTTATCGGTCACTTTGATAACTTGATCTTCAATACCAACAGAAACCGTAACCTTATCAAAATCGATGTTGATGCCCAGTTGTTTCAGCATAGGGAAAACAATGCCCGAATTTTCGATGGAACGTAAACCCGAATCGAAATACACACCGTTGCGCCCGAAGGTATGCACCAGTCCTCCCGTAATAGCTTGTTTTTCGAACAGTGCAACCGACCGCCCCGATTTGGCAATATAGGCGGCAGCCGTTAAACCGGCTATCCCTCCCCCAACTACTACAACATCGTATTGCATTAACTTTTTATTTTTGAGTTTTTAATATTGCATTCGCTGCCAGCTTTCCTGTAAGTATCGACATGGGGACACCGGCAGGGCTGTAGGCCCATTGTCCTGCCTGATAAACCGATGGCAGGGGTGTTAAAACGGAACGGTCGGCAATTTGAATTTTGTTTATCACGGGCATTTCTTTCTGAAACTCCCATCCCACAATTGCCCCTTCGGAACTTCGTATCCGGTTGTGGTAACTCAAGGGTGAAAACGAAAAACGGTCCATCACCTTATCCCTGAGCATTGGGAAAACAGAATCGGCAATCACCTTAACTACACGATCCTCTATTTCAGGAATAAATTCACCAATCCACCCTGCTTCCTGTACTTTTTTGAAAAGTTCATATTCAGCGAGGAAACTAATAATCATGCCTGTTTTGCCCGGGGGAACCAGCTCACGGTCTCTTAGTCCCGGTATTGATATTTCGAACGTGTTAAGGGATATGAATTTATCGAGCCAACGAAAAATTTCCTCTTTCCCGGTATTTTGAAAATTGCTCAACAGAGTGCTGAGTTCTTTACGGTGTGTTTCGCCCAACCCTTGCCGCGACGGGGTATAAAAAAAGTGGCCGTTGGCAATTTTCCCGAAACTTTCGAGCGGCTCATCTACCTGAAGGAATAGTGAAAAAACAGATTCCCCGCCTCTACTGCTGAGCATTTTGGCCTTGGCATTTTCGAAGTTCTTCTTTATTTCGGCAGGTAGATTCTCCGTATTAGCTATTCGGTAAAGGGATTTAAGATCGGCAGCCCAAATAAGGTTTTTATACTTGTAGCTGATATCTTTATCGTCGGTAACGGTATTGTTATCAGGCGAAATACCTGCAATAACGGTTTCCGTTCTGACTTCGCCGCCCAATTCAATTATTTTATCCATTAGCAATTCCGAAAGCTTACCCACACCACCTTTTGGGTAGAAATAATCAAGATACAGTGAAAAATAGCTCAAGGCGAAAAACGTGGGCGTATTTTTAAAAAAATGCTGAGAGATAATATCCCGAAGCGATGGGTTTTTTACAACAGAATTCAGGTAATCCTCAACCGGAATTTGCATCCGGTTAATTTTTCCTACGGTAAACAAGAACCGTGGCATCCAGGGCAGCAGTTTTTTGAAGATGAAGGATGTATCGCGCTTCAAGTCCTTAAAAACAGGGTTTTCAATACCGTAAAGCACATCCATATACATCATAATCTTCCGGATGGTTTTCACCACCTCATCAATCTCTTTTCCACTTTCGGGGTAAAACTTTTTTAGTAAATCTCTGTATTCCGAAAGGCTGTCAAGGTTTCGGATGTGTAAAATTTCATCTTCAACCCCTAAGGAAACGGGGCTCTTTACTGACTCAAATTCAATGTTTAAATCCTTTAGCATAGGAAGGATAATGCCGGCATCTTCAAGCGCCCTTACCCCGGCATCGAATTGGAAACCATTGCGGGAAAAAGAGTTGACCAACCCGCCAGGTTCTTTATTTTTTTCAATCAGTAATACTTTTTGCCCCTCGCGTGCAAGGTAAGCTGTAGCAGTCAGGCCAGCAGCACCTGCGCCTACAACAATGGTATCATATACGGAATCGTTCATAATACACTATCAACTATTCAATTTAGCCATTTCTATACTTACTTTCCATAATTCATCAGCAACCTCACGGTCAAGTGCCGGTGGTGCCGGTTCTTCTTCGGTTGTTAAATTAAAAAATTCTCCGTTAATGGCTTCAATCTCTTTTGAAGCACCCAGATAATACAGGGCCTCAGCAGAAATATCGGGCGATTTTAATGTTTTATCGAAAAAGTTACGTTTAAACCAGCGGTATATTGGGCCATTCTCCTGTCCGGTGCCTGTTTTCACAGCCCCCGGGTGCATGGCATTTATTGTAACGCCCGAATCCTTAAACTGTTCTCTAAAAACAATCATCGACAAAAGTTGAGAAGCCTTTGCCGACCCATAGCTATTTAAACCGGAATAGTGGCGTTTTTCCCAGTTGAGATCGTCGGTCCTGATTCCCCAGGCTGCAAAACGGTGGCCCTCGGAATTTACCAGTATGATGCGGGCTTTTTCCTGAGCCTTCAATTTTTCCATGAGCATGTAATTCATGATAAACGATGAAAGGTAATGCACGACAAAAACCTTTTCAAGCCCATCGGCGGTAAGCTCTCTATTGGTAAGGTATACGCCGGCATTGTGGATAATGACATCGATGGGTGTTTCGAGCTTGACTAATTCATCGGCAGCCCGTTTAATATCCTCCAGCTTGCTTAAATCGGCCAGAATGTAATTGCATTTTACGCCATCGTTTTTTTCAATCTCGTTGCGCAAAGCTTCCGACTTTTCCCTGTTCCGGTTTATGCAAAGCAGGTTGGCGCCCATCGATGCATATTTTTTTGCCGTAATGTACCCAATACCCGAAGTGGCCCCGGTTAGTACGACAAGTTTGTTGCTAAAACCTTCGTTACAAACTTTTGGGTTTAACCGGTTGTTCCTGATCATTGCAAATATGTTAGACCAGTGGTATTCTTTGATGTACTGTTTAATTTTATTTTTTTTCTTCATTGATGCTTTTTAACCAAACTTCCGTTTCATAAACCTTCGGTAAGCTTTGCCAAACCTGGGAATGTTGTCGAAAATATCGCCCCACAAGTCGTAGTAATCACGTTGCGCAATAATTTTTCCGGCCTCATTCAATGTCAATCGGCTTGAACCGTACACTACCGAGCTGGGGTTCTTTTTAAAACTGATGGTCATTTCCCATTCAAGAAAAATGGTTTCCCCCTCTCCTACCACCCGCAATATATTCATCTTCAAATCCTTTGAACGCTTTGTGAGTCGTTCGGTCATGGCTTTAAATTCCACCATTCCACGCAGCTCCTGAACGGTATCCCTGAAATAAATATTTTCATCGTAATAAGGCAGAATGTGCGACCAGTCGGGCTTTCCTTCTGTGTTGTATGTCTTCGACCATAAATCCGCAACAATTTCGGGCGTCAACCTGTAATGATTTGGACTTTTCTGTTGAGTTAAACCTGAATTTTCCATTTTTAAAAATGCCGATATTTTTTCAAATTTGCAACCTGAATTACATTTTAACAA
Source organism: Prolixibacteraceae bacterium (assembly GCA_021740385.1). GTDB lineage: Bacteria > Bacteroidota > Bacteroidia > Bacteroidales > Prolixibacteraceae > DAIMEA01. The sequence goes on from JAIOZY010000010.1 coordinate 46,591, forward strand.
ACCAGTGAAATGAAAGTTTTTCTACTGAAGAAATACAACTGATCAGATTAATATAACACTAAGGTGCATTTCTTACTTTTCCCAAATGATATAATCAATTTTAATAGTATTAAATAATACGGTGTGCAACTCCAAAACCGCCTTAAACATCGAGATTAAAACGTTCGAAAGCCTAAAATTAAGCCCTAATTTTAAGTGTGCCCCGTATTTTTGCCTTCTGAATTTTGCACGATCAAATCTAGTGGCAAATATTTTTTAGCCACAAAGACACTAACCAACAAGATGCATATATTTATGAATTGTCAGACTAAAATGCGAGCAGATTTCTCCTTTCCGGTAAACCGGAACTGGCTATTCGTCGTCGAAATGACACTAAGAACGAAAACTGCCATAAGTATCTGTCGGTTAACAAAGAAGCAATCTTTTCAGGTCAATAACATTATTACCAGACACTAATGTAGGTTCAATAAAAAAGGGCACCTGTTCAATGCCCTTTTGGTGTTATGTATTATTTATGCTGTTTTTTTCCTTCTTCTAAAGAAACGTGCCAGCCCAATCAGGCCAAAGGCTCCCAGTATGGCAGCAAATGATATTGGGATAATAGCACCTGCTCCCATGTAGCCCATTACCGAATCGGTAGTGCGGCATGGTGATGAAACACGCACGCTCCAAAGTGCAGCAGTACCATCGAAAGCACCGCCGGGGCCGGCAGTTGGTTCAACAAATTGTGGATTTTCGTTGATGTTGTTACTGTATGTGCCAACATGCCCGTTTTCGGTATCGGTCAGTGTTAATGTAGGTATGCCACTAAAAAATTTCGGATCGGCCGTAAAGAATAAAATGCCGGCCTGTCCGCCCTCTATATCGGAACCGGTAATGGCCGGATTGGTATAATCGTTGGCACCACCGCAATAGCCACCCAAAATATTGTCGCCTGCAACATTGGCCGCATTTCCCCAAATGATTGAATTGGAAATGGTTACATGGTCTGTTGTAGCCTTTCCGGTGAATAAACCCCCGGCGAATTGGGCAAGGTTATTTGCTATGGTAACATTCGTTATTGTTCCCAGAATATCTTCGCCAAAGAAAATACCGCCGCCTGTTCCTGATGAATTGTTCACAACAAGTGCATTGTTAAGGAGAATTGTACTTACTTCTCCAAGGAAAATGGCACCTCCGCGTTCATCGGCATTGTTGTTAGAAAACTCATTGTCAATAACCGATATATCCGCATAATAACCAATGAATAAACCGCCTCCTTTATCTTCTGCTTCATTGTTAAAAAACCTGTTGCCTGAAACCATATAATCCTGGCACTGGTTGGCAATATGAACACCACCGCCATTAATTCCGGACTCACATTTTTTTATGGTGTTGTTTGAGATTTGAACATTGAGGCAATTCTGCCCTAAATGAATTCCACCTCCGTGGCCCCCGGCAAGACAAGTTTCAAGTTCGTTATTTTTGATTGTTACACCATTGCAATCCTGACCGAAAAATAATCCTCCTCCATGCAAAGCAGCAGAAGTGTTCATCAGATTATTACCATTAATTAATATATTTTCAGAATTTTCAGCAATAAAAATACCTCCTCCTTTATCATGTGATAAAATGTTGGTAAAAGAGTTATTTAGAATATTAATAACGGAGCATTCATATGCAATAGAAACTGCACCTCCGTTACCGCCACTTTCACAAGTTGTAAATGCATTATTTTGAAGAAGTATATTTTGGCATTCTTCTTCAATTTTTATTGCACCACCATGATTTCCTGCCTCAACATTATTGAATGAACAATTCGTTATGGAAATGCCATCGGTTTCGCCGCCCCAGAATATTGCACCACCCTGATTAACAACTGAACAGTTAGTAAAAGAACAGTTATTAACTATAATGTTTGAAAAACCTTTAATAAATAAGGCTCCACCATTAAATTTTTCGGTATCGGTAAAGAGTGTACGGCCATAGAGGAAATTGCAGTAAATCAGTTTCGATTGTCCGTTATCGTCCATGGCACCGTTTACCCCAAAATTTACTCCGTCTGTGTTGTCAATAATGATTCCCCGCCAACCATTAGTTGTGTTCGATGCGGTAAACGTTATTTGGCTGGCATTGGTGCCTTCGGCAACGAGTTGCCCAATCAGCCTCAGGTAATAATGCCCCTGGAAGTTGACTTCAACGCCGGGTTGAATGGTGAGTACATCTTCATCCTGAATGGTAATATTTCCATTAATGTTGTACGGAGATCCGGCTGTGGTCCATGTGCCGGAAACATCGCCACCGGCAATGTTTGTTAATGCATTTGCGCTTAAAACAGACAGCACCAATGCAGAAATGAGTAGAATATTTTTCATGGTAATCATAAAGTTTGTTGGTTAAAATGGTAATTTAGCAATATCTTTTTTACAAAAATGAAAAACAAGCTGCTTTTTTTAAATTTTCTCCGATCAATCGGAGAATTTTTCATAAAAAAGATTTTTCGATAAGCAGAAAAGGATGCTTAATTCGTTTAATATCACAAATTTTTCACCAGCAGCATATAGGGTGAAAATGGGGTTAAAAAATAAAAAACAAAAGCAGTTTGTATGGAGCCCTGTTATTTCCCTTCCTGCAGCTCCTGTTGCAGTGCCACCATTTTAATGGCAGTAATGGCGGCTTCGTCGCCTTTGTTCCCAAGTTTCCCCCCGGCACGTTCAAGGGCTTGTTTTTCGTTCAGGGTTGTTAATACGCCAAAAACAAAGGGCATGTTGTATTTCATGTTAAGTTCGGTTGCTCCCTGGGTTGTACCCTGGCATATATAATTGAAATGGGGTGTTTCGCCCTGAATAACGCTTCCGAGCAACAGTACGGCATCAACATCGGTGTATTCGGCAAAAAACTGTCCGCCCAGTGTTAATTCAAAACTTCCGGGCACGTGTTTCACCTGAATGTTTTCTTCTTTGCACCCGTGTTTGGTCAATGTTTCAATTGCCCCTTTTGCAAGGGCTGTGGTTATGTGGTAGTTCCATTCGGCAACCACAATCCCGAATTTCATGTTTTCTGCCGATGGAACAGCGTTTATATCATAATCAGATAAATTTCTTGTAGCCATATTGTGTGTTGATTTGAATTAATTTAAACAAAAACGGGCAGACCCGTAAAGCCGCCCGCTGTATGTTATGTGTTGACCATTACTGGTTCAAACGGGCAATGTTTTTTTCAATGGTCGTTATTTCGGGGTAGCTGGGGTAATTTTCCTTGATCGATTTAAAGGTATCAAGTGCTTTTTCTTTTTCACCCAATTGTTCGTAAACAAGTGCCAGTTTTGTTTGAACAAGCGGTGTTGTCATTTCATTTTCGTTAATACCGAGTGCTTTTTTGTAAGCAGAAACGGCCTTGTCATATTCTTCGAGTTCGGTATAGGCATCGCCAATGGCCGACTGTGCGAGGGGTTCAAGCAACAGGTCGTCGGTTTTGAATTTTTTGAGGTATTCAATGGCCATGTCGTATTCGCCCATGTGCAGGTACGATACTCCGGTGTAATACCTGGCCAGGTTGCCGGCTTTTGTTGAGCCGTAGTCGTCAATAATATCGAGGAAACCCAGCGAAATACCGTCGCCGTTAACAGCAAGGCTGAACGAATCGGTTTCGAAATGGTTTTGAGCCGGGAACATCAGTTCCAGCGCTTCGGCATTGCGCGGTGCAACGTAGTATCTTCTAATGCCCAGGAAGCCCAGCACGACAACTATAATTCCGGCTATAACGTACAATACAAGGTTGAGGTGGTTCTCGAGAAATTGTTCGGTTTTTGTCAGTGTTTCTTCAACTTCTCCAAAACCATCATTTTTTGCGTGTTTCTTATCTTTTACCATTGTGTATAACTGTTTTTTCAGAATTGCCCACAAAAATAATTCTTTTTAAAAAAAACCACTCATTTTATACAATTATTTTCAGAAAGACTGGATTCTGGATGCTGGATTCTGGATTCTCGATGCTGGCATCGCCCGACGTAGCCTTGGCGAAGGTGGTGCTTTGCCCGCCTTACCCCGCGCCACCGCTAAAGCTTTAGCGACACGCGGTTGGCGGAGGTGGTGAATTTGGTTCCAATGTACATCGGGATTGGAATTTGGGATTTAGGGGTTATTCCTATCGAAAAAGTATCGAGTCGATCACTTTTTGCCCAACGCTCTGGTTAAGGGCAGCAACAATTTTCGATCGCATCATGAACAACTCGTGCCTGATGACCGACGATTCGATGTGGACAACCAGCACGCGGTTATTGATGAATATTTTCTTGGTAGAATCAGCAATTACCGGCCCCAGTACATTTCCCCAATTGTTTACCAGCCGTGTTTCGTACAGTTTCTGGTCGAGGTGTTGTTCGCGTGTAAATTGCCTTATTACATCACTTATTTTCTGTGTTTCTTTTCGTCTCATTAGTTATTCAGTTTACCGTCAACAATTCGAAATATTTTATGTTCTGTAGGTATGCGCCCTACAATGTTTTCTAAGTGTTCGCGGTTTGTGTCGGTAATGAATATTTGTCCGAACTGGTCTTGCGAAACCAGCTCAATGATTTTTTCAACGCGTTTGCTGTCGAGTTTGTCAAAAATATCGTCGAGCAACAAAATGGGTTTCAGACCGGCTGCATTTTTGAGGTATTCAAACTGGGCAAACTTCAGCGCGGTAAGGTATGTTTTATTTTGCCCCTGCGAGCCCGTTTTCTTTATGGGATATTCGCCCAAAAGCAAGGTTAGGTCGTCTTTATGGATACCCGCGTTCGTGTATTGTGTCGCCCGGTCTTTTTCAACCTCACCGGCAAGCTGTTCCCTCAGGGGAGTGTTGTTAAGGCTTGAGTTGTATTCTAAAACAACGTTTTCTTTACCCCCCGATATGAATGCATAAAAATGCTGAAATACGGGAATGATACCTGAGAGGAAGTCTTGGCGCTTTTTATGAATTTTTTCGCCGTGTTCAATTAGCTGTTCGTCGTATATCGACAATATTTCATGGTCAAACGTGCGGTTTTCGGCAAATTTTTTCAGCAGGTTGTTGCGTTGAAGCAGGGCACGGTTATAGCGAATAAGGGATTCGAGGTACCGGTGGTCGAATTGCGATATAACCCCGTCGATAAACTTTCGGCGCTCGTCGCTGCCCCCCAATATAAGTGAAGCATCCGAAGGGGAGATCATCACCAGGGGGAAAAGGCCGATGTGGTCGCTTAACCGTTTGTATAATTTCCGGTTCCGTTTTACCTGTTTTTTGCTTCCGGCTTTATATCCGCACGATACCAACTCTTTTTCCTTCTTCCGGGTATATTGGCCTTTCAGCATAAAATAATCGGTGTCGTGCCTGATATTTAGCGAGTCGATGGCATTGAAAAAACTTTTGCAAAACGATAAATAATAAATGGCATCGAGCATGTTGGTTTTTCCGGCGCCGTTATCGCCAAAAAAACAATTGAGTCTGGAGCAAAATTCAAGGTCGGCCTGCTCAATGTTTTTATAATTCAGTATCGATAAGTTTTCAAGGTGCATATACCAATTTTGGACAAAGTTTAAAAAAATCTGCAATTTGGGAAATAATATTTTGTATTCGTATTTGTAAATGTGAAAACATTATCCATTCCCGTTTGTTTGTGTTCAAAAAACAGTGTTGAATTATTTTTAGAATGGATTTTATGAAATTGATCGGTAATTTTTTTACTGAATTGTGGCTTTTGTTCACCGAAATGAGCCCCTACCTTTTGTTCGGGTTTCTTTTTGCCGGTATACTTCACATATTTATGCAGAAAGAAAAAGCGGGTAAAATGCTGAACGGCAATAATGTTCGCTCGGTTATGAATGCCACTTTTCTCGGTATACCGTTGCCGTTGTGTTCATGCGGTGTTATTCCGGCCGGATTGTCGTTTCATAAAAACGGGGCATCGAAGGGGGCTACGGTTTCGTTTTTAATTTCGACACCCCAAACCGGGGTCGATTCGGTGCTGGTAACCTATTCGTTGCTGGGCTTGCCTTTTGCCATTATTCGTCCCGTTGTGGCACTGGTAACGGGTATATTTGGTGGGGTAACCGCTAATATTTTCACAAAAAAAGAGCAGCGGGTAGGTACTCGGAAACCGGTTGGGATGCCCGAAAAAAAAGTGACGGGAAAAATTAAAGAGGTCTTTGTTTATGGCTTTTATGAACTGATAGAGGATATTTCCAAATGGCTCATTATAGGTTTGTTGCTGGCAGCTTTGCTGGCCGTTGCCATACCCGACGATTTTTTCACGCAGTATGTTCACCTGCCCTGGTTAAACATATTTGTTGTTTTGCTGGCATCGGTTCCGCTTTATGTTTGTGCAACCGGTTCGGTGCCCATTGCAGCGGTACTATTAATGAAAGGCCTTTCGCCCGGGGCTGCCCTGGTTTTTTTAATGGCCGGGCCTGCAACCAACATTGCTACGCTTACGGTTTTGTGGAAAGAACTGGGTAAAAAATCCACCCTTATTTACCTCGCTACAATTATCGGGGGCGCTGTGTTTTTCGGGCTGCTTATCGACTGGTTGTTGCCTGTATCGTGGTTTGAAAATTTTTCCGGCTACGGGCACCATCATTTTTTGCCTGAATGGCTTGGGATTGCTTCAGCCATTTTGCTTATCGGACTAATGGCTAATGTACATGTTCAAAAGTTGATACATAAATTCAGAATGAAATACAGGAAAAATAACAGTTTAAGTATGGAATTAAAAAAGTACAAAGTTGAAGGTATGACCTGTAAAAACTGCAAGGCCCATGTTGAACGGGGCGTTTCGGCAGTTAATGGTGTGACAGAAGCCATCGCCGATTTTGAAACCGGCGAACTGACCGTTTCGGGCAACAATATTGATCACGATAAAATTAAGCATGCCGTTGAAAATTCCGGATACCGTTATGCCGGCATCCAGGATAAATCCTGAAAACCAAATTACCGGTAAGCGGTTGTATTAATTTTGCTGCAATTTGCCTGAAAAGAGCATATAGTTTTCCCGCTTTTTAAGCAGCAAAAGGTTAATGCGTACCTGGATGAAAACAAAAATCCGAAACAAAATGTAATGAACGTAATTGTGGCAGTTTTTACGGATAATCCAGTTTTTACTCCCTGTATAACCTTTCATTACATGGCTGGTAATATTTTCGGCTTTTTCAACAGAAAATCCATGTTGCCTGAATGCTTCGGTATATTGTTTTTCTGTCCAGTGAAAGAAGGCCATGCGGTGTTTCCACTTTTTCGATAAATACAGCCTTTTGTTTTTCTTATTAACAATATCGGCAATAATGAATTTTCCCGAAGGTTTCAAAACCCGTTTTACCTGGTTAAGGAACATCTCTTTTTCGGGATAATGAAATGCACTTTCGATACATAGCAATACGTCAATCGATTTATCGGGTATCGAAGCCAGTTTTTGTGCATCATCTACCTCAAAATGCAGGTTCACGTGGCCGTTTTTATTTTGTAAGGCCAGTTCAATATTGTCCGGGTTAAGGTCAATGCCTGTCATTTGAATGGGCTTAAGCTTTTCGTAAATATAGATCGATTGTATGCCATTGCCACAGCCCACTTCAAGTAACCTATGGCCGGGTGAATAAGCAATATGCGATAAGCAATAATCGGTAAGGTTGTTCTGTCGCTGCTCAAGGTCTTCTCCTTCAGTATTATAAAACGGGTAATGCAACATTAAATGTTTGCCAAATACCTGTTGGTAAGTATTGTTCATCGATTTGTAATACTTACGTGTTGAATTGCCTGTTGAAAACAGGTGCTTGTTTTTCATAGTAATCCTTTCTCCCTCATTTAATAATCGACAATGATAATAAATTTACCGGTTTTAAAAGCATTTTTTTATTTTCTCAAAAAAGGACAATTATATATATGTCAGTTAATCAGGTTTGTATTGCATTTGCTGAATTAAAAAAAATGAATAATTCTGCTTGTTATTTTATGCAGTTAAATAAAAATGGTAAATTGCAAACATAATTGTAAGTTTTTAATAGTACTTGGTAAAACAAGGAAAAAATACTTTTATAGAGTGATAGATGTTTTTCAAATGGCACAATTCCTTTTATAAGGGAGCGTGCCATTTTTTATATTTTCCGATGGATACAATAAGTAAAATATTTGGAATAAGTTATCCGGTTGTTTCGGGCGGCATGGCCTGGTGCAGTGGTTGGAAACTTGCTTCGGCTGTTAGCAAAGCCGGTGGTCTGGGTTTGATTGGCGCCGGGTCGATGCACCCCAATGTACTGCGCGAACACATTCAAAAAGCACATAAGGCAACAACACTTCCCTTTGGTGTAAACGTACCCTTGATGCATCCCGAACAGGAAGCATTAATGAATGTCATTTCAGCAGAAGGGGTAAAAATTGTATTTACTTCAGCCGGAAGCCCCAAAAAATGGACGTCGTTTTTGCACGGCCACGGTATTGTTGTAGTCCACGTTGTATCGAGCGCAAAATTTGCTGAAAAATCGGAAGAAGCCGGGGTTGATGCCATTGTTGCCGAAGGTTTCGAAGCCGGTGGGCACGAGGGAAGGGAAGAGACCACCACTATGGCGCTCATTCCATCGGTACGGAAAGCAACGTCGTTGCCGTTGATAGCAGCCGGCGGTATAGCAACAGGCGAACAAATGCTGGCAGCCATGGCGCTGGGTGCAAACGGTGTGCAAATTGGTTCGTTGTTTGCCGCATCGGAAGAATCGTCGGCACACCCCCATTTTAAAAAGGCGGTTGTTGAAACCGGCGAGGGCGGAACAAAGCTGGTGCTCAAAAAACTTGCCCCGGTAAGGTTGATCAAAAACGATTTTTTCAGGAGAGTAGATGATGCCGAAAGCAATGGGGCAACAGCCGAAGAGCTTAAAGAAATGCTTGGGAAAGGGCGTGCCAAAAGGGGCATGTTTGAAGGCGATTTGGTTGAAGGGGAACTCGAAATCGGGCAATCGGCTTCGCTTATTCAGGAGATTTTGCCTGTTGACACCATTTTTAAAAAACTAATTCAGGAATATAATGACGCGCTTTGCCGCTTAAAAAACAGCAGGCTGGATTGATAAACGATTATTTTGCCGTAAATTTGAAACCTGGATATTTTTTCATTTTTTACGAACCAAAATCCTGCGGTATGACTCATTTTTCTTACAAATCCGTTTTTTTTCTGTTCGCTTTGTTATTCTTTTTTTCGTGCAGCCTGCATGCCGATCCGTTCGCAGGTAACGATGAACCAATTATTGTGGATCATAACTGTACCGCAATTGAAGCTATCCCGGTGGAATATATCGACCAGGCCCGTAATGAATTAATTATTGCATACGGGCATACGTCGCACGGCAGCCAGTTGATAACGGGCATGGAGGGGCTCGACGGATTTATGCAGGGCAAAGGTTATGATGCCAGTACGTTTTCGTTTAACCACGATGGTTCCGATGGTGCTTTGGCCCTTCACGATGCCCCCTTCAGTAATGCTTACGATTTGGGAAACCTCGATTTTACAGCCTGGGCCGAAGCAACGCGCCAATATCTTAACCAACACAACGAAATTAACGTGGTTATGTGGTCGTGGTGCGGGCAGGTAAGCTGGGCTTCCGATGACGATATCAACACGTATCTTTCGCTCATGAACGACCTGGAAGCCGATTTTAAAACTGTTGCTTTTGTGTACATGACCGGCCATCTTGACGGGAGCGGGGTTGATGGCACACTTAATCGGAATAACAATAAAATCAGGGATTTCTGTTTGGAAAACAATAAAATTCTTTACGACTTTGCCGATATTGAAAGTTACGATCCCGATGGAGAAACCAATTACATGGAACGTTATGCCAACGATAATTGCGATTACATTGACGAAAACGACCGTGAAAGGAACTGGGCAACCGAGTGGCAGGATGCCCACACGCAAGGTGAGGACTGGTATTCGTGCAGCGCCGCCCATAGCCAGGCCTTAAATGGGAACCTTAAAGCCTACGCAGCCTGGTGGCTGTATGCCCGGCTGGCTAACTGGGAACCCGACAATGGACAGGCTTCATCAATTATCGCAACAGATCCCGGAGATGTTCGCTGGTTGGTAAAAAACGGGAATTTTATGGTCGAATGGGATGAAAGAGAACCCGTAAATACCATCCGTTTTTTCGACAGGTCGGGAAAAATGCTTTCCGAATATACAACCCCATCAGCCAAAACAGGCATTCAAAAAGCATCGATAGCAATAAATCCCGTTTTTCAGCACATGAACATTTTTCAAATTATTACAACCAGGCGGATAATTTCTGGTAAATTTGCTTCATTTTAAAAATCAAAAATAAAATGCAGCGAGGTAATTTTTTTTTCCATAACGACCTCCTTTTAAGTGCAGCCCAGTTTAAGCATCTTAAATTTGAAGGGGTTGTTGTATACGAAGTTTTGCGGGTAATTAAGGGTTTCCCCCTCTTTTTCGACGATCATTTTGCAAGGCTTGAACATTCGTGCCAATTAATTGGTTACAAGCAACCTTTCGAAAAACAGGTTTTATACGAGCGGTTTATGACCCTCATCTCCAAAAACATTTTTTTATCGGGAAACATTAAGCTAAACGTGATTTTTAACGCTGATGGTCACCATTCGCTTTTGTATTTTATTCCGCACACCTATCCTTCGCACGAGGATTACACCAAAGGCGTTCAGGTCGGTTTTCTGGAAGCTGAGCGGGTTAACCCGGAAGCCAAGGTGGAACAGCATGTTCGTGAACAGGCCAATTCGATGCTCGAGACCCCCGGGTTGTATGAGGTTTTGCTAATTGATCACGAAGGTGAAATAACCGAGGGTAGCCGGTCGAACGTGTTTTTTGTTGATGATAACGGCCTGGTAACTGCCCCGCTTGAAAAAGTACTGAAAGGTATAACCATGGCAAAGGTTTTGGATATTGCAAAAAAGGAGAATATCCCGGTAACATTTTCAGCGGTAAAACTGGCCGATATCGGAAATTACCCTTCGGTATTCCTTACGGGAACGTCACCCAAAATACTGCCTGTTTCCCGAGCCGGAAACCAGAACTTTAAGGCATCCCACCCCTTGGTCGGCCGACTGATGGAGTTGTATAACAAACAGATAGAAAAGAATATTCAATCTCAAATGAAGCGCTCCTGAGAGCTGATCCCAAAAAATTTGGGGCACAATGCGAAAATTGCAGTTGTTAAAAGGTGTCATTCCGATTCGCCAGTTGGCGGAGAGGAATCTCAACGAATTCGAAAAGAATTGACTATCGTCGATTTTCAATTCTCTGCCGATATGCATCGTGTTCGAAATGACACACCATATATAATCTGTCATTGGAAGAAGATAACGGATCGCATTATTATTTTTGAAGACGTTTGAAATTTTTAGTTCACAAATGAGCATTGATAAACACGGATGAAATTCACCTGACAGTGATTTTTAGCGTCACAAATTTACGGATGTTTAAAAAAAAGAGGCGTCAAAAACGCCTCCTCTTTGGTTTTGTTTGTTCTTATTGATTCAAAATTCATTGGTTTTCTCAGCAATCTGGTACTTATTCCTGTCGGCAGAATTGCGCGATGTCAAATCGGCCAGGAAACCGGCCAGGAACAACTGTGTCCCGATGATCATTGATGTAAGAGCAATGTAAAAATAGGGGTTATCGGTTACCAGCCTGATATGTAGCCCGTGTTGAACGGCATATAATTTGGAAATACCTACCCACAAAGCAGCAAAAAAACCGAGGATAAACATGATGGTTCCCATGATGCCGAAAAGGTGCATCGGTCGGCGCCCAAAGCGGGAAATAAACATCACGGAAAGCAGGTCGAGCGGGCCGCGAATAAAACGTTCGAGGCCAAATTTGGTAACCCCGTATTTCCGTTCCTGGTGTTTAACTACTTTCTCGCCGATGTTTTTAAACCCCGCCCATTTGGCCAGAACCGGTATAAAACGGTGCATGTCGCCATAAACTTCAATGCTTTTAACCACCCGTTTCCGGTAGGCTTTCAGGCCGCAGTTCATGTCGTGCAGTTTAATACGGGTCATGCGCCTTACCGTCCAGTTATAAAACTTGCTGGGCAGGTTTTTCGAGAAGAAGGGGTCGTAGCGTTTCTTTTTCCAGCCCGAGACCAAATCATACCCGTCTTTGGTAATCATTTTGTACAATTCAGGTATTTCATCGGGGCTATCCTGCAGGTCGGCATCCATGGTAATTACCACATCGCCTTTAGCTGCTTCAAATCCCGTGTGAAGGGCTGCGGCCTTCCCGTAATTACGCTGAAAGCTGATGCCTTTAAACATCGGGTTTTTTGCCGAAAGTTTTTTTACAACCTCCCATGAATTATCCTTGCTGCCATCGTCGATAAACAGCACCTCGTAGCTGAATTTGTTTTCAGCCATTACCCGTTCGATCCAATCGGCCAGTTCGGGCAGTGATTCTTCTTCGTTAAAAAGGGGGACGATAACCGATATATCCATTATTTGTATATTATTCTTCGTCGTCAATTTCTTTCATGGCTTCATCGAAGCCTTCAGCCGATTTCTTTTTCATGAAAATGGAAGTGATGAGTGAGATGATCAGTCCGAAAAAAACACCGTTAACAACTTGTGTAACTGACATGATTGCCGGGGTCATGAGTTTTCTCTGGAATTGCATTTGTTGCTCAATCATATCGTCCGATAATCCGGCGTCTAAAAGTTTTTCTTCGGTTACGGCAATACTCTCGTCAATTAATCCCGGGTCGATGTAACTATTAAAAATAAAAGTAAAAACGGCCAGGATGATTGATGCAAATAACATGGTGGCTACGCCTAAGCCCAGGGCTTTGCCATAGGGAAATGGTGTGTCTTCGGCAACAGCGCTTTTAAAAGCGAGTGCACAGAGAATTATTCCCAATAAATAAATGCCAATTTCAACCCATTGTTTCGATCCGTGAAAGAAGTTGTCGGTGGCATAGAAAATGGTTGTGGCGATCATACTAACCAGGGCAATGATAAAGCCCCAGAACATGGCTTTGTTCCAAAAAATTTTCTTAATGTTTTCCATAGGTGTTTCGATTTTTGTTCACGTTCAACAAATATACTTTATTTATTTTTTCCAGTGCATAATTTTGAAGTATGAGTAAAGGGAAACGACTTTTTATTACAAAAATCCTGTTTGTAAAAATTTTTATTTTGCCGTAATGCAAAATTTTCTACTTTTGCAGCCGGGTAAGTCCTGTGCGACCAGCTCCTGCTGAAATTCCCCAGGGTCGGAAGGCAGCAAGGATAGGCGGTTGTAGCGGTGCGACGCAGGTAGCTTACCCACCTGCCGAATTAGCTCAGTTGGCCAGAGCACGTGATTTGTAATCTCGGGGTCCTCGGTTCGAATCCGAGATTCGGCTCACAAAACGACCACATTTTGTTTGAATACAGAATGTGGTTTTTTTTTATATAGCGGGAAGAAGAATTAGCTCAGTTGGCCAGAACATCCCGATTGAAAGCGGGAGGGTCCTCGGTTCGAATCCGAGATTCGGCTCATAAAACGACCACATTTTGTTTGAATACAGGATGTGGTTTTTTTTATATAGCGGGAAGAAGAATTGGCTCAGTTGGCCAGAACATCCCGATTGAAAGCGGGAGGGTCCTCGGTTCCCCCGACCGTTCGGGGCGAGATTCGGCTCACAAAGAATTTTCACGCAAAGGTGCCAGAACGTAAAGTTTTTCTGCATCCTGACGTTTTTTTTGTGATTATGTGAGGCAAAGGTTGAGGTTGAGGTTGAGATGAAAGATGGATTTATGCCAGGCTTCGGTTATTTTTCGCCGAAGTCAGGGATCACTTCAATATTCGGGTTGATAAATATTTAACACTTATCTGAAAATATTAATTATTAAGCCACTAATTCACGAATGAAAATGCATCACTTTGCAGTGATTTCATTTCCACAAATTAAACAAATGGACACGAATGGACCACCTTGCGGTGGTTTATAATTAAAAATTCACGATTACAAGAATATTAATATTTATCTTATTGTATCAATTATTTTATTAGGTATAAGATAGAACGTTGTTTCGTGAATTCGTGGCAATTTTTATAGGAAGCCGAAGCGTCATTCAACTTGAACAGATAAAAATTATTAATTCATTTTTTTAACTTTTCAAATATTATTTGCTTTTATAAGAACTCAACCCAAATGTTCATCTGATCCGAAGTCAGTTGCTCACATCGGCCGAGATTGAGAAAACATTCAATACTGAATAGCAAATTGCCATGCCAATGACAAGTTGAGCAAGATATATCACCAGTCATATTTAAAGCAAATTCACAAACAAAAAAAACGCCAAGTCGCATAAGCTTAAATTATTACTTTGCGGCTTGGCGCCTTTCCGTGAAAACTGTTAACGTTTTTCTTTTTTTATCTCTTATTTAGAAAATACTAAAAACAACGGTTACACCGGCCATTACAACCGAAACCATGGTCATCAGTTTAATCAGTATATTAAGCGACGGACCTGACGTATCTTTAAACGGATCGCCAACAGTATCGCCAACTACAGCAGCTTTATGCGAATCGCTTCCTTTACCACCCAGGTTTCCTTTTTCAATGTATTTCTTGGCATTGTCCCAGGCACCGCCTGAATTGTTCAGCATTACGGCCAGGGTAAACCCGGTTGTTAAACCGCCAACAAGCAGGCCAACAACGCCGGCAACACCAAGCAGGATTCCTACTGCAACGGGTACAATAATGGCAATTAATGCAGGTACCATCATTTCGCGTTGTGCCCCTTTGGTAGAAATGGCAACACATTTCGCGTATTCCGGTTTAGCTGTTCCATCAAGGATGCCCGGAATATCTTTAAACTGACGACGAACCTCATCGACCATTGCTCCGGCGGCACGGCCTACGGCTTTCATGGTCATGGCACAGAAAACAAACGCCATCATGGCACCGAGAAATATGCCGGCCAGCAACATTGGGTTGAAGAGCGAAAGGTCGTAGAAAGAAGAAAAATCGTGCAGTGTTGCCTGCGTAATAACTACTTCATTAGCACCATCGCCAATAACAGCAGCTTCATCGGCCACGAATTGTACACCGTTGCGTACCATTTCAATGCCGCTGTCGAGTTGGTGTTTAATCCATATTTTTACTTCTTCCATGTATGCTGCAAGCAGCGCCATTGCTGTAAGCGCGGCTGAGCCTATGGCAAATCCTTTACCGGTAGCTGCGGTAGTATTTCCAAGCGCATCAAGAGCATCGGTGCGTTCACGGACTTCTTTGGGCAGTACGCTCATCTCTGCATTACCGCCAGCGTTGTCGGCAATGGGTCCAAATGCATCAGTAGCAAGGGTGATACCCAAGGTTGAAAGCATACCTACGGCAGCAAAGCCAATTCCGTAAACACCTTCGGCAAAATTCGAAAAACCGCCTGCAAAACCAAATGCTGCAATTATACCGCCAACAATTGTAACAACCGGTATCCAGGTCGACATCATACCGGTAGCAATACCATCGATGATGGTGGTAGCTGGCCCTTGTTTGGTTTGGCCGGCAATGCCTCTTGTAGGTTTGTATTCATCGGATGTATAGTATTCGGTACCCTGCCCGATTATTACACCGGCCAGGAGTCCGGCAACAACCGATCCGAAAATGCCCCAGGTTATAATGTTGAAATAAGCCATAATTGCTACGGCAACAAGAATAAGGAATGAGCTTCCGCCTGTTCCGAGCAACAGTGCATTAAGCAGGTTTTTCTGTGTTGCCGATTCTTTCGTGCGTACCATGAAAATACCTATAATTGAAAGGATAATGCCAACTGCAGCAACAATCATGGGGGCAATTACTTTAACATTCGCCACTTCGGCGCTAACCGACAGGGCAGCACCCAACGCGGCCGTTGCAAGTATTGAACCGCAATACGACTCGTACAGGTCGGCACCCATACCGGCTACATCGCCTACGTTGTCGCCTACGTTATCAGCAATGGTTGCCGGGTTACGCGGGTCGTCTTCGGGTATGCCGGCTTCCACTTTACCAACCAGGTCGGCACCAACATCAGCTGCTTTGGTATAAATACCACCACCTACGCGGGCAAACAAGGCCTGTGTTGATGCCCCCATCCCGAAAGTCAGCATAATTACGGTAATTTCTGTGAGTTTATGCGATTCATCTGTTCCTGCTTTAACCAGGTCGAGCCCCAGGAAAGTTAACCCGTTTTGCATGTGTTCAACGGTATAAACCAGTTTTGTGAGAATGAGGTACCATCCCGAAATGTCGAGCAGGCCAAAGCCCACAACAACAAGTCCCATAACGGCACCGCTTCGGAAAGCTACTTTTAAACCTTTGTTTAGCGACTGGCTTGCACCTTGTGCTGTACGTGCCGATGCGTTGGTGGCCGTTTTCATACCGAGGTAACCGCAAAGGCCCGAAAAGAAACCCCCGGTTAAAAAGGCAACCGGCACAAACGGGTTCTGTACCCCCATGTAGGCCAGTATGGTTAATATCACAACCAACACAGCAAAAACAATGATTACAACCTTGTACTGCCTGCTAATGTATGCCATTGCACCCTCACGAACGTGCTGGGCAATTTCTTTCATCTTGTCAGTACCTTCTGAGTTTTTCATCATCGATTTGTAGAAAAACCAGGCAAAAACCAATGCTGTCACAGCAGCAATCGGTATTAAGAAGAAATAATTCATAAGCTTATTTTTTGGTTATTTAGTTTTGAAAAAAAAATCTTAGCGAATCTAAAATAAAAAAAATGAAATGAAATAATTGATTTCAAAAAAAATGAAAGAAAGATTTTTAAAAATTAACCTTTAAGAAATACTTCTAATTTTGCAGAAAAATTTTTACATGAAGAAAAGGGTATTGTTTGTTTGCCTCGGAAACATTTGCCGGTCGCCAAGTGCCGAGGCTGTTTTTAGAAATCTGGTCAAAAAATCGGGCATGGAAAATGAAATATTGTGCGATTCAGCCGGAATAATCGGAGCCCACAGCAGTGAACCGGCCGATTCGAGAATGAGGGTACACGCATCCAAACGAGGTTACAGGCTCGACAGTATTTCACGAAAATTTGAACCGAATATTGATTTCGATAACTTTGACTACATCATTGGCATGGACGAAGAAAATATCTGGGATTTGGAAAGGCTGGCCCGTGGAAATGATGATCTAAATAAAATTCATCGGATGACCGATTTTTCAGAAAAACATGCCGGTCAGCCGGTACCTGATCCGTATTACGGGGGTGCCAGGGGTTTTGAATTGGTGCTCGATTTGCTCGAAGATGCCTGCAAGGGTTTCTTGCAACATATAAAAAATGAAATTAGTTAAATGCGAAATTTGATAAAAACAACGGCCTTTCTGGCCATTGTTGCCTGTTTGCTGTGGTCCACTGCTTTTGCCGGTGTAAAAATCGGGTTGAAGTATATGCCCCCGTTGCAATTTGCTGGCATCCGCTTTTTCATTTCAGGGCTTTTACTTTTGTGCGTTTTTTGCAATCCGAAAAGTTATTTCAAATACATTAAGCAGCATTGGTGGTTTGTACTTTCTATTGCCTTGCTGCAAACCGTGCTTATGTATAGCCTGTTTTACACAGGTATTAACATGGTGCCGGGCGCTGTTGGTGCAATGGTGATTGGCTCGGGGCCGCTTTTTGCAGCAATTGTTGCCCATTTTGCCATGCACAACGACAAAATGAATGTTAAAACTACCTTAGGGATCTTACTGGGAATTTCTGGTATTGTAATCATTAATGTTGGCAGGCAAATGCAATCGATCGCAGGAGTAAAAGAACTTTTGGGCGTTGTAATTTTAATCGGAAACAATCTTGTAAGTGGTTGGTATAATGTGGTTGTGATGAAAAGTAAACGCAAAATTCCTTCAATGGTGCTGAGTTCGGCATCGCTGGGAATTGGCGGACTGATACTGATATTTATTTCAATTCCCTTGGAGGGAGTACATATTCAAAAATTCCCAGTTGAATTTTATTTTTCGCTAGGGTGGTTAAGCTTCCTTTCGGCTGCTGCATTTGCCATTTGGTTTGCATTGCTTAAACGACCCGGTGTAAAGGTTTCATACCTTAATACCTGGAAATTCATCATCCCGGTTTTTGGGGCCATTTTGAGCTGGCTTTTATTACCGGGCGAGTCGCCCGATATTTTTTCGCTTGCCGGTATGTTTGTTGTTGCAGCAGCCATGCTTGTAATGAACCATGAGGCTTTGTTTGGAAGCAAAATGTTCAGACGCAGGCAAAAAAGCGGTTAGTTGTTTGAATACTTCGATTGCAGTTCCGTTATTCTCATCTCCTGTTCCCTGATAATTTTAGTTTGGTTCATTAATTGTGTAACATCGTTTACAATAACCATGATATATTGACCCCTGTTATGCCTGAATGATCTGATTGAATAACGTAAATGTTTTAAAACCTTTTTCCCGTCGGCTGTGTAAAATTCCCTTGAAATGGGCCGGTTAAAAACAGCATCGCCGGAAGTATATGCAAAAAGGGCATCCCTTCGAATTTCGCAATGTTTGCAATGAGTGGTTTGGCCGCATTCTTTCATCTCTTCTACAGCATGGGCACACCCCAGTGCTTCGCCACACTTCATGTATAACATGGCTTCACCTTCGAAATTCGAAAAAAGATTTTTTAACGGTTCATTAAACGCCCGGAGTTCCATTTTTTTGTTAAGTATTAAAATACAACTGCCAATGTCGTTTATCAGTGCGTTCAAAAATTCATGATTTTTTTTGAGCAAGGAAAATGTAACGTTGCTCGAAGCCACTTCTCTTCTCTTCATCATCCCGTTTTTTTTAAACAAGGTAATATCTTTTTGTATTCTTCTCAATTTAATACCTCCTTTTTTTGAAAAAAGGGCTTTGACTTAAATGCTTAATAATGATTTAAAAGACTCATAAACAAAATAATGAAAAATAATTAACCAAATGGTTAAATTATTTGGTTAATTTCTTTGTTTTTTAAAAAACCGTTTCATATTTTTGACCAATTAATTAAACCAATTGGTTAAATTGTATGGTTAACAAACAAGCGTTATGAATGCATTAAAAGTTGAAACAAAGGAGAAAATAATTGAAGTGGCCCACGAAGTTTTTTTGGAAAAAGGCTTGCAAGGAGCACGTATGCAGGAAATTGCCGACAAAGCAGGTATAAATAAAGCATTGCTGCACTATTATTTTCGATCGAAGGAGAGTTTGTTCGATGCCGTTTTCGAAAAAGTCATTGAAGAGGTTATTCCTGAATTTTCGAAAAAACTACAGCCTTCAAGTAAACTGGAAGAAGTTATCCGTTCGTTTGTTGAGTTTTACAATAATTTTTTTCAGGAGAACCCGCAATTTCCCCAGTTCTTTTTTCACGAAATTTGGCAGAACCCCGATAAGCTGGCAACATTTATCAAAGGGCAAAAGAACATAAAGCCCGATGATATTGTAAATAATATCAAAAAACGGCTGCCTCCTTTTTATGAATCGGACTACCTACCCCAGCACATGATTTCAAATGTTATGGGGATGTGCTTGTTTCCACACATAGCACGTCCGCTTTTTCAACGAATCTTTTTCGGGAATGATGAAGAAAAATATGATCATTTTTTATCGGAGAGAACAGATTTTTTGCTAACCATGCTTGCCGGAATCGAGTTGGAGAACAAAGATCAGATCACAGATGAACCCGAAGAGGATTTTTAATTAATCAATACATTTTTTCAATGAAAACTAAAAATTATTTAAACCTGCTATTGCTTTCAAGCCTGATTATTGCCCCCCTTTTTTTGTTAGCGCAACAAAAAATTGAGCTTGCAGAATGCAAAGAATGGGCTCGGGCCAACTACCCCAGGTTAAAGCAAACCGAGTTGCTGCAAAAAATTTCGGCTTTAAAAATGAAAAACAACCGGAGTGCATACCTTCCTCTGGTCAATCTAAAGGGGCAGGCGACCTATCAGTCCGAGGTGGTTTCGTTCGATATTCCACTTCCGGGCATCGATCTGGAATTTCCTTCAAACGATCAGTATAAAGTATACCTCGATATCAGGCAACCCATCTGGGACGGGGGCATGGTGCATTCGAAAAACCAGCTCGACCATGCTGCACTTGAGGCCGATTTGCAGAAACTCGAGGTGGAAGCCTATCAGCTTAACACTATCGTGAATAACTATTTTTTCGGTTTGCTTCTTGTCGATCAGAACCAAAATATTTTAGAGGTGCAAATTGAGGTATTGAATAATCAATATCAACGGTTGTTAAGTGCATTTGGTAATGGCGTTGCGCGAAAGAAAGATTGCGATAAACTGAAAGCTGAAATCCTGATGATGAAACAAAAATTACTTGATGTCAAATCAAAACGGAAAGCCCTTGCTGATGTATTATCCGTTGTTACCGGCCGGAATCTGAACAGTGATGTTGAACTGGTTTTACCCGATGTAAGCGTTAAGGATAACAATACGATGGCACGGCCCGAATTCCGGTATTTTGAACTGCAACAGGAAAAGTTGATTGCCGGCGATAAAATGCTGTCGTCGTCGAGAAATCCGGTACTGTTTGCCTTCGGACAGGCGGGCTATGGCAAGCCGGGCCTAAACATGATCAGTAACGAATTCGATACATATTACCTGTTTGGGGTAGGGCTTAGCTGGCGTATCACCGACTGGAACCTTACCGGCAGGAAAAAGCAAATCAATGCTTTTCAGCGGGAAACGATTGGCACCTTGCAGGCTGATTTCATGCAAAAGCAACAGATTCAACTTGTTGAAGCACGCGAGAAAATATCGAACCTGAAACAATTGCTCGAAACCGACGAAGAATTGGTTCGTCTGCGAAAATCGATCACCAAAAAAGCGGCGGCTGAATTGGAAAACGGAACCGTAACGTCAACCGATTACCTGACTGACCTGAATGCCGAAACCTTAGCGCTGATCTCGGTCGAAACCCACAAAATTCAGTTGGTACAGGCCATTGAAAACTACAACACTTTAGTAGGTAAATCATTTAAAACAGAATAACCATGAAAACAAATTTATTGATAGCCCTTTTTATGTTTGCCCTGCTTTCATGCAATCATCGCGAAAAATTGTCCGACGCTTATGGCAATTTCGAAGTTGAAGATTTTTTACTCGCTGCCGAGTCGACCGGAAAACTTCTCGAAATGAATGTAAACGAAGGCAATGAAATCACCAAAGGTGAAAGAATAGCTGTTGTTGATACCATACAGGTTGTCCTTCAGCTAAAACAACTTAAAGCCCAAAAGGCTGCTGTTTCCTCTAAAATGGCAGGGATTCATGCACAAATTGAAACCCTGAAACAACAAAAAGAGAACCTTGAAGTAAATTACAATCGGGTTATAAACCTGGTTGAATCGGGGGCAGCTACGGTTCAGCAACGAGATGACCTTGAAGGGAAATTAAAAGTGATCGATAAGCAAATTGCTGCTACCAAAACACAATTGACATCGGTACAAAAAGAACTCTATGTGTTCGATAAACAGGAAGCCTTGCTTCGTGAGCAGCTTTCGCGCTGTTATGTCGAAAGCCCTGTTTCGGGTGTTATTCTTGAAAAATACCTGAAAACCGGTGAAATGGCCGTAGCCGGAAAACCACTTGTGAAAATTGCCGACCTTTCAACACTCGACCTTCGTTGCTATGTTTCGGGTAATATGCTGCCCCTTGTTAAGCTTGGCGATGAGGTACGGGTGTTAATCGACGCACCCGATGGTAGCATGGATACACTTTCGGGTCCGGTATCGTGGATTGCTGATGAGGCCGAATTCTCGCCCAAAATTATACAAACCAAAGAGGAACGGGTAAAACTGGTTTATGCCGTGAAGGTGCGCGTGAAAAACGACGGACGTATAAAAGCGGGCATGCCCGGCGAAATGCAGTTGTTGAAAAACGGTGAAGAAAAATAAAACAGAACTATGATCCGCTTTAACAATGTTTCAAAATCGTATGGCGACGTACAAGCTGTTTCAGACATTTCGTTTGAGGTAAAGGAGCATGAACTATTCGGGCTTATTGGTCCCGACGGGGCCGGTAAAACCACCCTGTTGCGCATGTTGGTTTCACTGTTGCTGCCCGATTTCGGTTCAATCTCCCTGGCCGGCTGCAATGTGGTTGGCAACTACCGGAAAGTGCGCAGCCTTGTAGGGTATATGCCCGGGCGTTTTTCGCTTTACCAGGATTTATCGGTGGAAGAAAACCTTTCGTTTTTTGCATCGGTGTTTGGATCGTCGATAGCTGAAAATTACCACCTTATTGAACCCATTTACAAGCAAATTGAGCCTTTCAGAAAACGCAGGGCAGGCAAATTGTCGGGGGGCATGAAGCAGAAACTGGCGCTTTCGTGTGCACTGATACACAAACCGGTTGTGCTTGTGCTCGATGAGCCCACAACCGGCGTAGATGCCGTTTCGAGGCATGAATTCTGGGACATGCTCGATAACCTGAAAAAAGCCGGTATCACCATTATCGTTTCAACGCCTTACATGGATGAAGCCTCGCGTTGCGACCGGGTTGCATTAATACAGCAGGGGTGCATACTCTCGATTGACACGCCCGGCAGCATTGTGCAAACCCACGGCAAGCAACACTGGAACATAAAAGCCCGCGAGCGGTATAAATTGATAACTGATCTGGAAGCATGGGAGCAAACTGCTTCGGTATATCCTTTCGGGCAATATTTGCATTTAAAATTGAAATCCGGTGGTGCCGGCAGAAATGAGATTATTGCGTATCTGAAACGTAATAACCATGAACAGATTGAAGCCTGTGAAGGAACTCCGGGCATTGAAGATGTTTTTATCGATTTAATGACTGAAAACGATAAAAAACAGATTGAAGCATGATGGGAAACGGGAAAGTAATAGAAGTTAAAAACCTGGTAAAGAAATTTGGAAATTTCGTTGCCAACGACCACCTGACATTTGATGTACACCGGGGCGAAATTTTTGGTTTCCTGGGGGCAAACGGGGCCGGAAAAACAACGGCCATGCGCATATTGTGTGGGTTGTCGAAGCCCACCTCCGGCGAGATTACCGTTAACGGGTTTGATGTTTACAGGCAAAGCGAGGCCATAAAACGAACCATTGGCTACATGAGCCAGAAATTTTCGTTGTACGAAGATATGACGGTTGCCGAGAATATGCGATTTTACGCGGGCATATATAAATTGCCCCGGAGCAAACGGCTGAAAAAGGAAGCTGAGTTGCGCGATAAATTGCACATGCCCGAGATCATGAATAAACTGGTTGGATCACTTCCGCTTGGTTGGAAACAGAAGCTCGCTTTTTCGATCGCATTGATCCACGACCCGGGAATTGTATTCCTTGATGAACCGACCGGTGGAGTCGATCCCATTACACGCCGGCAATTCTGGAAGCTTATTTACGAGGCATCGGCAAATGGAATTACTGTTTTTGTAACCACGCACTACATGGACGAGGCCGAATATTGCGACCGGGTAACCATCATGGTCGACGGGCGGATTGAAGCGCTCGATACACCCGCACAGTTGATGCAAACCTACGGGGCATCATCGATGAACGATGTTTTTTTGACACTTGCACGAAAAGCAAAAAAGGCTGTTGGTTGATGGCAAAGGGCAGAGAGCAAAGGGCAGAGAGCCAATAGCCAATAGCCAATTAAATGAAAAGTTTAGAACAAAATAAATAGCAACAAATGAACCGTTTTTGGGGATTTATTCGAAAAGAGTTTTACCACATATTCCGTGACGCGCGGACCCTGATCATCATTTTGGGCATACCCGTTTCCCAACTTCTGCTGTTTGGATACGTGGTTAATACCGAGGTGAAAGATGTGAAACTGGCGGTCTACGACCAGTCGAAAGACGATGTTACCACGCGTATTATCAACAAGCTCACATCATCGGGGTATTTCGAACTGGTTAAAAACCTCGATAGCGATAACGACATCGAAGCGATTTTTAAAAAAGGAAAAATTAAGGAAGTGTTGGTTTTTGAACCCGATTTTGCTGAAAAGCTCGAACGGGAAGGTTCGGCCGATATCCAGTTGCTGGCCGACGCCACCGATCCCAACGTTGCCCGCATGGTTGCAATGTACACCCAAAACATCATCAATTCGTTTTTAAAACAGGAGCAACCTTTGGCAACTGTTCCCATGCAGGTAAACGCCAGCATCAAAATGTATTACAACGAACAATTGCGCAGCGTGTTCTTGTTTGTGCCCGGGCTAATGGCCCTGATCATGATGTTGGTTTCGGCCTTGATGTCATCCATATCAATTACCCGCGAAAAAGAGCTCGGAACCATGGAAGTGTTGCTGGTATCGCCGCTTAAGCCCATTCATATCATCATCGGGAAAGTCATACCCTATTTGCTCATTGCTTTTGTCGATTCGTTGCTCATTATCCTGATGGGGAACCTCGTGTTTAACATGCCCGTAAACGGAAGCCTGTTGTTACTGATGGGCGAATGTTTCCTGTTTATTTTTCTTTCGCTAAGCCTCGGGATACTGATATCGACGGTTGCCCCTACGCAGCTAATAGCGATGTTCATGTCGATGATCGGGCTGATGTTGCCAACCCTGTTGTTGTCGGGTTTTGTTTTTCCCATCGAAAGCATGCCTGAAGTATTGCAATGGTTCAGCGCGATTATGCCGGCCCGCTGGTTTAACGAGATCGTGAAGAACATCATGCTTAAAGGTGTCGGGTTTATGTACGTGTGGAAACAAACTTTCATTTTATTGGCAATGAGTGTATTCATTGTATTTGTGAGTGTACGGAAATTTAAAATCAGGTTAATGTAGCGGTTATGCAGGTATTTTTAAGCATATTGAGAAAGGAGTTTATCCAGATTTTTCGCGATAAGCGGATGCTGGCCATCATCATTCTTGTTCCGGTTGTTCAGATGATGGTATTGGTGTATGCGGCCAACATGGAAGTGAAAAATGTTGATGTTGTGGTTGTCGACAACGATTTGAGCCAAAGTTCCCGTTCACTGGCAAACCGTTTTTCAGGTTCACCATTTTTTACGCTTACCGGTACGACTTTTAATGAGAAAGAAGCCGAAGCCCTGTTAAAAGATGATGCAGCCGATTTGATTTTAAGCATTCCGGCAGGGTTTGAAGAGAAGCTGATACGTGAAGGGAACGCGTCGCTGCAACTGATCTTTAATGCCATTAACGGTTCGGCTGCAGAAATTTCGGCCGGGTATGCGCAAAATGTATTGCTCGATTATAATGCCGGCATTATATCGGAAACCCTTGCTATAGAGCGAAATGAGTCGCCGGGAGGCATTAATACGGTTGTGCGTTACTGGTACAACGAGTTGCTCGATTACAAACACTTTATGGCACCGGGAATCCTGGTTATTCTTGTAACCATTATCGGCATGTTTTTATCGGGTATGAACCTGGTGAAAGAAAAAGAGATTGGTACCACGGAGCAGCTCAATGTGACACCCATAAGAAAACATCAGCTCATTGCGGCCAAACTGATCCCATTCTGGGTAATTGCCTTGTTCGATCTCGCTTTTGGGCTGCTTATTGCAAAATTTCTTTTTAAATTGCCCATTGAAGGAAGTCTGCTTGTGCTTTTCACCTATGCGGCCATTTATCTTGTGGGTGTGCTGGCAGCCGGCCTGCTTATTTCAACGTTTGCCGAAACGCAGCAACAGGTTCTTTTTATCGGGTATTTCATCATTATGATTTTTATTTTGATGGGCGGTATTTTTACACCTGTGGAGAGCATGCCGCGCTGGGCACAGATCATTGATATTTTCAACCCGGTTTGCTACTTCATGCAGGTAATTCGCATGGTTTTGCTGAAGGGGTCGGGTTTTGGTGATATTATTCCTCAGATAATTTTCAGTGTAATATTTGGCATTCTGATGATGGCCTTCTCAATACTGAAATACCGGAAACGGGCATAGGAATATAAATAATAAAAAAGAATATGTTGTTACAAACCTATTTTTTAAAGTTGGGCTAAAGCCCGGCTATGGTGTAGAACAGAATTCCGTCGGATAAATCCGACGGCAATTCATATTGAAGTTTTCACACACCCTGTTTAAGGCGGAGAAAATGGAGACATTTACATGATTCCGGGCTTTAGCCCAAATGCAGATATTTTTTTCTGACAACTATAAAAAAGGTTGATATGAACGTATTACTCATTGGTGGCACCGGTTTTTTAGGTTCACGTATTTCAATGTTGCTCATCGAACGGAAACATCAGGTAACTGTTCTTTCGCGAAATCCCGATAAGCCGGTTTCGTTCGACAAATCGAAGGTTGCGTTTATCAAGGGTGATATATCTGATGCCCGATCCCTTAACGTGGCCGGTAGCTTCGACGTTGTGGTGTATGCGGCAATGGTACCTTTTAAACCGGGCAGGGTATCGAAAAAGAAATTTACCGGGTTGAAAAAACTGACCCGGCTTTATTTTGAAAATACCATTGAACTGGCACGAAAACTTAAATGTCCGTTGATTTTAACCTCGGGTGTGAGTTTTGAAACCGGTAAAGGCGAGGTTGCCAACGAAACCTGGCCCATTACACGAAAAGGGATGGCTGCCCTGGGAAAATGTTACGATGAGCTGGTTGCCGAGATCAAAACGGATAATACAATTCCGCTCATCGAAATGTTGCCTGCCCAGATTTACGGAAATGGCGGTATGTTCTCAAAAATGATCAACATGGCACGATCGGGCAGGGTGGTGATTCTGGGCAACGGGAAAAACTGCATCCCCAAAGTCCATGTCGACGATTGTGCGCGGGCATATCTGCTGGCCATTGAAAAACTGCCTGTGGGTGGGCGTTACATTGTGGCCGATGATGCGAATGCTTCCGTTGAAGAGTTTATGCGTTTTATGGCAAAACAATTTGGTACCAAACGGGTTATGAAAATTCCAACATTCATTTTGCGGCTTGTAGTTGGAAAGTATGTCTTCAAAACGCTTACAATGCACACAAAGGTTTCGAATGCTTTAATTAAATCGGAGTTGGGCTGGAAGCCTGAATACCCGACTTTCCGCGAAGGTTTGGAGCAAATTGCATCAACGTTTGAACAAAATGCAGCTAAAGGTTAAAATCATGGGCGGTTTATAATATTTTAAACTGCATTGGGTTCATGAATTGGCAGTTTTCAATTTTTGTGCTATTTTTCAGGACAGAACGGAAATATGAAACGAGCATGTAAGACATTTACATCCAAGAGGATGATTAAAATGAATGCGAGTTCCATCCGCCAGCTGGCGGACCTTTGAAAACAGACAATTTTAATAGTATGAAACGGATTTTTTCATCCATATGGTTCCTCGCTCTGTTTATCAGCATCCCTGTTATTCTCTTTTTGCCCGATGTTTTTGAAAAATATATGGTAAGAAAAGAGACAGTGTATCGGGTTAAAAATGGTGTTCCCGTAAAAAATTACATTGTCGATCTCGATTCAGACGGTAAATGCGAACGAGTGGAATCGTTTGTTTTGAACGGCCCGCCAAAAACCTTTTCTTTTCAATTTTTTTCAGATGATGGCGGTATGGTTGACCAGGTAAACTGGCCAGGGCAATTCAACAACGATACAAAAAAGTTGTTTTTTGCCGATGCCAACAACGATGGCCATAAAGAAATCTATTCCTTTTTGTTTGAAAACGATAGTCTGTATTTGCAATGGGTTCAGCTTACCCCTGAAATTGGTAACGTAAACCGCTTGCCTTTATGCCCGGTTTATACCTATCGCGATAGTTTGTACAGTTATTCTTTTGGAAATATTCATTGTATCGACCTGGAGAATGACGGCAAAAACGAATTAATTATCCCCGTAACCGGAGGTTTTTCAATTATTCCGCGTCAGTTTTTCAAGGTGGATATTGAAAACAGACAAGTAACATCATCAATCATTACAGGTTGTGCAAATACAAAAATTCAGTTTTTCGACCTGGAGAATGATGGGGTGCTTGAAATTATTGCCGACGGGGAAGTGCCCCCAATCAGGAAAGAGTATGATTTACCCTGCAATGAACCTGCCCCATACCTGAGGGTGCTTAACCATGAACTAAAAGATATAATTGCCCCGGTAAAATTTCCCTCCGGAATTACCAGTTCTACCCGCACTTTCCCGGTTGTCATCAACGGGCAACCATTCCTGAATACTTTTTTCTTTTCGCGTAGCGCCGAATGCCCGTCATTCAGGGGGTATCGGTTTGATATAACAGGTAATAAGGTCGATTCCCTTGTGATTGAAAATGTTGAACGGGATATCTATAAATGGGTATTCAAAAACGAAAAAGGGAATTTCATCACAAATGTATCTGCTTCAGGATTTGTTGAAATCAACAGCAATTTAGAGATTGTTAAAGAATTAAAAGTTAAAGACGGGATTAATTATTCATACTACAGCCAGGCAGATATCAATGAAGACGGGATTATGGAATATTTTTTAGAGGATAGAATCAGTAAGTGCTTATTTGTTTTTACCGACCAAATGAAACGCAAATATGAGATCCCTGTTAAAAACCAGCTTTTCCCTGACAATGACCTGATCAAACTGTCGAAAAACAGGTTTTATACAGCCGGGGAAAAAAGTTACACCATCTGGACGTTTAAAAAGAATCCGTTTTTCTGGCTCAGGTTTCCGGTTTATCTTGCCATATACCTTATCGGAGCTCTTTTCTTTTATGTTATTCAGAAAATGACCGAGGCACGTGTGCGAAAACAGTTTGAATTGCGTGACCAGGTGCGCGAACTGCAACTGAAAAGTTTCCGCAGCCAACTCGATCCGCATTTTGTTTTTAACACCTTCAACGCCATTGCATCGGTTATTAAAAAAGGTGACAATGAAACAGCCTATAAAACCTTTATGCACTTTTCGAGGCTCATTCGACATACATTAACCGATGTAAGCAGTGATTTTATTCCTTTAGAAGTAGAACTTCAAACGGTTACAAATTTTATAGAATTGCAAAAAGTACGTTTTAAGGATTTGTTTGAATATGAAATAAACTGTACAGATAAAGGCCTGAAAGAGCATAATATTCCCCGCATGATTATCCAGGTGCATGTTGAAAATGCCATAAAGCACGGGTTGCGGCCTAAAAAGGATGATGGACTTTTAACCATCAACATTGGAAAAGATGCTGAACAGATGCGTATTGAAATTTACGACAACGGTATTGGGCGCGAAGCCTCGAAGGATTTGCGCACCCATTCAACCGGTATTGGAACAAAAACGATGGATGCCTTTATTGAACACCTGAACAAAACACAAAAACAAAAGATTGTGCAGAAGGTGGAGGATTTGTACCATGAGGCAGGGAATGCATTGGGTACAAAAGTAATACTTTTAATACCTCTTGGTTTATAATGTACACCCCTCCCTTTTATCCCTCACCTGAAGTGGGAGGGACAATAAGCTCCACCTTCGCTGAAGCTATGGCAGGCAAAGCCTGTGCAAGTAAAACACAAAAAAAACCTCCGCCCACGATTGCCCCTTCTCAAAAGGGATAAAGATGTATGGCCGGCATGCAGTATCATTGAAGCACCGTAGGTGCGTTGTTTTTGTTGCCACGGGTTTTAACCCGTGGGTTCAGTTAGGTTATGTCCAAAAATCGGCCACGGTAATAATTGCAAAAAATATTTTTCATTGTATGGCCGATAAGGTAGAATTTTCGACAAATGAAATATCCCATTATACCTGCAATTTTCAATCTCCCATTTTCGCACCATCTTCCCTTTCCGTCCGGGTGAACCAACGCTCTTTTTTCCATGTCCTACCGCGGACGGTTATACCATTGCATTCATAACCCCGGGTTACGTTCCCCCGATTACTTATTCGGGGTCACTAACCCGGGGCTATTGCTGTTTGACCCTTTCAGGGTCGATATCTGCGGATAATACTACCCAAAATAATTCTGCGTCTAACAAACCGGTCGTTATTAAAATATGCCATTGGTATAATTTTTTGGGAGCCTGAAGGGCTCGAATAACAATAGCCCAGGGCAGAGTTTCGGGAGGAACGACCGAAACGTCGCCCTGGGTTGCAGGTGCATAAGACAAACCCGGCCACAGTAATTCCTATGCCAGGGATTTATCGTTGTATGGCCGGAATGCAGGACATCCAATAAATGAAAAACCTTTTCTGCAATACCTACCCTTTCCGTCCGGGTGAACCAAGAAGCCTTTTTCAACGCTCTACCGCGGACGGTTATACCATTGCATTCATAACCCCGGGTTACGTTCCCCCGATTACTTATTCGGGGTCACTAACCCGGGGCTATTACTATTTGACCCTTTCAGGGTCGATATCTTCGGAATATTACCCAACATAATTCTGCTTTTACCATAGCAGTCGTTATGAAAAAATGCCATTTGCATATATACTACCTCCCCTGCTGGCACAGTTCTGTGAACCGTACCCCAGCCAGGCTGTACATTGCTGCGCAATTTTTGTGATTTTAAAAGTCACAGTCCCAAAGCAATGTGTAGTTTATTGTTTGGATCTCATGAATTCAAGTGGCATAGTGGAGATATGAAAAACTATTCGTAATGACCCTTTAATGAAAATATTGTGGCAACATTTGAAGTGTAGTCCAATTTGTAGATAAGTCGGTGTTCTTTGTTTATTCTTCTTGACCAATATCCCGAAAGGTCTTCTTTTAATTTTTCCGGTTTACCAATACCTGTTTCGGGCGTTAACGCTATTGATTTTATGAGGGCTGTTATCCTTTTTTGAATTTTCTTGTTTCCCGATTGTTTCCAAAATTCAATATCGTCCAATGCACCGGTTTTATATTTTATTTCCATATATTATCGATGTCGACTTTTACCGATGCCTGCTTTTCCCTTTGTTTTATCATGTCAACAAATTCGGGATTATAAGTTGGCGCATCTTCTCTGTTTTCATCCAAAACTTTTGCGAATCGAAGGGTTTTTAAATAATCGACCAAACGTTTTGCTTCATTAGTACTTGTGTCAATGATTACTGTAGCCATAATTACTTTTTTTGCAAATATACAAAATAGATGTCAAAACGGGGGTAACTATAAGATTAGCTCCGCTGGCGCGGTTCTGTGAACCGTGTCCCAACCAATGTGGCTGGATAATTCATGGATAAAATTTGAATTACTGCCTTTAAAAGTCATATTCCCAACTAAAAAACAGTTCCGGCAGGAACGGGTTATTTTAAAATATGCACCAGACCTACAGCCTTCTTTAATTTCATCTTTCATTTTTGATTATCCGCTTTTATTAAGTTTACAACCACCTTACTTTTCGGGCGATTAAAAATCGCCCGTCCCAAAAAAAGGGCAGCCCGTTAAGCTGCCCCTCATGTTTCCATATTAACCCAGTTGTCACGTTAAACCTTACATTACGGAACGGTTCGGGTTACTGCGGAAGAAAATCAATCGTAGATTGAATTGCGCTTTCTGTTTTTGCTTTTATCGTTATTGTATCCTTTGAATTGCCAATTTTTACCAGTGCCGTTGCAATACCTGCTTCGGTTGAAATGGTTTCGGGGTTTAGTATTTTTACATCGCCTTCTGTTTCAAATTTTACCTCAACATAGTTTAAAGGTACTGTTGTCCCGTTCTTGTCTTTTAATGCGGCGTATACAAAAACAACATCGTTTACACCTGCAATTGGTTGCCTGCCACTTTCATCAATTGTTAATTCAATCGATTTAGGTTCAAGTGGTGTCTGAAAAATGTGGTCAGCAACCTTTTCATTGTTTATGTAAGCGACTGCCTCAAGTTTCCCGGCGTCAAACTGATCTATATTGAATGTAAATGGCGGATGGGCAAGGTTATTTGAAATCCGGTCCGAATCGGGGTTTTGCCTGCCAAGGCTTACACCGTTGAGGAAAAGCTCAACTTCCTCGGCATTGCTGAAAACCCTGACGTCAAGCGGTGAGCCTTCCTGCCAGTACGAAGCAATAAATACCATGGGGCCGCTTTGGTATTGTTCCGATACGATAGATGCTTCACGCTGGCTCTGGAAAAAGTAATAACTGAATTTGGGCAATCGGTAAATGCTCATGGTGCCCGAGGCTTCGAGGTCGGGTGCATAACCGCGGTTGTAATCAAACATCACCCAGTAACTATCGGAAAAAGCCGGGGTATTGAAATTGTCGTTGTGGGCCTCCTGCACGTTGGTGGCTTGTTGTAAAAGCCTTACTTCGCCATCAGATAGTAACTGACGGCTTGACCGTTCAACCTGCTTTAAATCGCTCCAGTCATCCTGGTTGAGTCCAGCATTCTGCGCGTAGTATTCCCAGTCGCCATATTCCGATACGCTGTAAGGCTTTGTTGGCTCTTTATAATGCCCCAGCCGGTGTTGACGTGCCTGCAGGTATATGTCGTACCCATATTCCTGCCAACCTGCCGTGTAACACTGGTCACCAGCTTTGCCCGTTGTAGCTTCAGCGAAGGAGGGATATTCGGCATGGGCAATGCGGTGCAGCTCATCAATGAAGGATTCATCCATCCACGATTCGTTTAACGAAACTTCCCAGGCAATCACACACGGGTGATTACGGTCGCGGCGCACCAGGTCGTGGGCTGTGCGGAATATCTGTTGCCGGAAAAGTGAATCACGACGATAATACTGCCAGCCCAGAATGGCATCGAGTACCACAAGGCCCAGTTCATCACAGGCATCCATGAAAGCCGGGGAGTGTGGGTAATGCGAAAGCCGGATGTAATCGAACCCGGCCGATTTTATTTTGCAGGCATCGCGGTACTGCGCCTCATTGCTCAGGGCGTATCCAATGTGCGGGTATTCCTGGTGGCGGTTAACCCCGCGCAGGAACATATCTTCACCGTTTATTTTGAATGAACCTTCGGTAATTTCAATGTGCCTGATACCAATGCGTGTTTCTCCAGCATCGGTTTCTTTCCCCCCGGAAACGACTTTTGTTTTTAGGGTGTAAAGTGCCGGTGAGTGTGGTGACCAAAGACGTGGATTTTCAACTTCAAGCATTTTTGTCAAGGTGGTGTCTTTACCTGCTCCAAGGCTGACTTTTGAGGTAAGTTCAGTAATCACCAAACGATCGTCATTCCAAAGTTCATTGATTAAAACAAACGATTGATCACGGTTGCTGCTGTTTTTAATGTGGGTTTGTACTTTAACCGTGGCCTTTTCTTTTGAGACATAGGGATAAGTTACAAAAATACCTCCGCCGGCCGGGATACCGGCAAGTATGGGATCGGTAATATGAAGGCTGTTTTTCCTGATAAGAAAAGCATCGCGGAACAAGCCGCCGTGCATGTTAAAATCGAGTGTGTGCATGGGTTTCGGACCCGTGATGGGATTGTCGGTATTGTCGAGCCGGACAAGGATTGTGTTTTGACCGCCCGGATTTGCCACATCGGTAAAATCGAACACAACGGGCAGGTATCCGCCCAGGTGTGAAGCTACTTTTTGGCCGTTCACCCAGAATTCAGAAGCATTCATGGCTCCTTCAAAGCGCATAATCAAACGCTGGTTTTTTGCTGAAGCAGGGAGGTTGAAGGTCTTCCTGTACCAACAAATCCCCTGCCATTGCCCGTCCATCACCTTGGGTGTTATTACCGGTGTGTGCGGCAGGGTAACCGGTTCCCAGTCTTCTGCTGTTGCAACGGAATCGATGGATGCATCCGATATCACAAACTCCCAACCGGAATTGAAAAGTTCTTTCGTCGATTTTTGCTCATTACATCCAGCAATAAAGAGGATTAAAACGAGGTATATTACTATTTTTGTTATTCCTTTCATCTCAAATCAATTTACAATATTTTCCAAAATCAATTTGTCGGACAGGAATGTCCGACCTACAATATTCCCACTTTTTGCTTCTGAATCGTGACTTCCCCCTCCAACGTGTACAGGGTGGGGGCTTTATTTAAATGCCGTTATCCCCTTCAGCGCGTTTCCTTCTTCATCGAACAAACTCCTTCCGATAAACCATACGTTTGATTCAGGTATCATCAGCCCGTCGGGTTTCCAGTAAAAAATCCCTTTAACCTTCGGGTATTGTGTTACTATGCTGTCGAGGGTTACCAAAAAATCGTACTGTCCCTGCTCGGTTGGAGGGAAAGGCTGAATATCGAAGACCCACTCATCCGGTTCGGGGTAGTAACCGTTGGCATAATAAGCGGTTTCGACAATGATTATGTCCTGTTCATAATTTTCCGAAAGCCAGGCCAGGTTTTCTTCAAGGTCGTCGAAAGTGCCGTGCCACCAGGGGTAATAACTCAGGCCAACAAGGTCGAATTCAATCCCGTATTGATCCATTTTCTTGAAGAACTTCTCGGTTGCTGCCTGGTCGCCGCCACGGTCAATGTGGATCATAATGGGGACGTCACGGTCGCCGTATGCATCTTCAACGCCCTTTATACCTGCTTTGAGCAATGTGCAAAAGCTTTTCCAGTCTTCGGTGCCATCGTCTTTCCATATTTTCCCGTCGGGCCAGATAAAGCCCGGGGTAATTTCGTTGCCAACCTGCACCATATCGGGCAGTACCCCGGCCTTGTCCATGGCTTCAATTACTGCTTTCGAATATTCATAAACGCTATCGGTGAGTACGTCAAACGGTAAACCGTCCCATGCCTTCGGTTTTATCTGGTGTGCAGGATCGGCCCAGGTGTCGGAATAGTGATAATTCAGCAGCAGTTTCATTCCGGCTCCTTTAATTTTTTTCGACAAGTCGATAGTATATGCAAGTGAATTACACACCGGGCCTTCCATGTTGGGTATATGAAACAGGCGTACACGTCCGTAGTTGTACCCGTTTTCGGCAAAAAGCTCCAGGGCATCAACCGG
Source organism: Prolixibacteraceae bacterium (assembly GCA_021740385.1). Taxonomy (GTDB): domain Bacteria; phylum Bacteroidota; class Bacteroidia; order Bacteroidales; family Prolixibacteraceae; genus DAIMEA01. The sequence goes on from JAIOZY010000010.1 coordinate 81,322, forward strand.
CTGGCCTTCATATTTATAAACGCCGCCCGAATCTTCCATTTTTTTCAGGATGGAAAAATCACCGCCAATCATGAATTCTTCGGATTGAATTTCCTGCTTTTTGCATCCGTTAAACAGAAAAGCAAAAAACAGTGCAATTGTCAGGTTTAAAAGAAATATCGGTTTCATATTATTTTAGTTTTATTTCAAAATTATTCGTTGTGTGAATACACCTTCTTCGGTTTGTATATGGATGAAATAAATTCCTTGTTTCAATTTGCTCACATCAATCTGTGTCTGGCAAGTGTTGTTTTGCCCATGAGGTATGACCTGTTGTGACTGCCCTGAAAGATTTACCAGGTTGATTGATTTTACAGCGATATTGCCCCTGTTTTCAATTGTGATTATACCTTCAACTGGTGGGTTTGGATAGATTGAAATACCTTCAGCAATCGTGAAAGATATTACATTATTGAACGTTTCACACGATGCCCAGACGTTTGCGATAATTGTATCGTGTGGGGGTACGGTGAAGGCCCTGTCGGTGGTCCATGTGGGATCGTTTAGCAATTCATCGGAATTGGCACACGCTTCGGGTACGGTTTCCCTGTATGCTTCGTAATTATCCCATGAGTTGCTGGTGATGTGGTAGTAAGCAAACACTTCGCCGGGGGTTAGTTCAAAAGAGGTGCTGTAAATTGAATTACTTCCGGGTGCCATTTGAACAAAGTCCCAACCGGTCATCTGGCCTACAATGAAAACGCCGTTTGATACATCAGCACCGGTCATATCTACCTTAAAGGTTACGGTTACAATGGTGTCGTTTCCGCCGTTTATGCTTGCTGCAGGCCAGCCGCCTCCGCCATTTTTCATGAAGTTGAGGTTATCGCGGTGATCGAAAAAGGCAACGTGTTCCTGCGACGAACCGGTTCCCCAGGGTGTACTGCACGGGGTTGATACCCAGTCGGGTTCCCAGAAAATCACCCCGACTCCGCCTGCATCCTGAACAGCCCCGGTTAAATCGACCATGAATTTTTGTTGTGTTGAAGCCGACACCGGCTGATATTCCGGGCTCGATTCGTTAATGATGTTTCCCAGTCCGTCGATGTTTTGTGTGTCCCATAAGTAGCCGGTTTCAACAATCATTATGTCATAGTCGGGATAGTTTTCGCTTAGATTGCTGACGATTTCACCAACCTCGTCAGGCGACTGTCCGTGATATGAATAGTAATACGTAAAACCGATTATATCGAAATCGGTCACACCTTTCGATATCAGGTTGCTGTAAAACCAGTCAGCATGGGCCGGATTGGCAACATGAAACGAAATTTCAGGTTTGATTTCGGCTGTTTCAGAGATATCCCTTACGGCCTGAATGGCGGCATTGTATAACTGTGCGTGCCTGTCCCATGAGTTGCTGACCGGTGTAATGCCTTCAAAATCCGGATCCATTCCTGTATGGGTCATGATACCGCTGTTATTCTCGTTGCCAATTTTAACGTATTCAGGCATCAGGTCATCGTTATTGAGCTTATCCAGGGTAGCGTACACGTAATTGTATACCGAATCTTTGAGCGCTTCTAAATTTGTTGCAACCCCTTCCCATGCTTTGGGGACAATTTGCCTGCCCGGGTCGCTCCAGAAATCAGAAAACTGAAATCCCAGCATCACATTCATTCCGGCCATTTTTGCCCGGAATATGGTTTCTTCAACATCTTCATAGTTGCTGTATTGCGGTTTCACACCTTCGGTTTGTTCAAGGCTTTCCTGCCAGTCGGGATTATGCCATAAGCGCACCCGCACGAGGTTGGTACCGTTGTCGGCAAAAATCCGGTAAATATCTTTGATCTCCCCGTCTTCCCTGAATTCGGCACCACAGTCTTCCATCATGTTGGCATACGAAAGATCGGCACCAAAAATGAAATCAGATTGTGCCGATAAATTTATGGCCAAAAGCATCAAAAGGGCACTGAAAAAAATTGTGTAATCTGTTCTCTTCATCATCTCTCTAAACGTGCATTTATGCTCTTCTCGTTGTTTATTCGCTGTATTAAAGGTAAAGGTATGATTTTATTGAATTCTGATCTAAAAAAAGAGGGGCCGGGCTTTGCTCCAGCCCCCTCTGATAACCAGTTATGCATCTAACTGTTTTAACTATGATATTTTATTCAACGGTGCACGTGCGGTTAATCAAATCGACGGTCATGGTGTACGTTCCCGTGGTTGCATACCAGTCGGCTTCAATGTTTTCGCCACCAAAAACCAGGGCATCCTCACTGCCTGCAATGTATGCGTCCCAGTTGTCGGGATAAAGCAGAAAATAATAACCCCATGGTGTATCGCTGCTGATGGTAACTTCACCGGAATAAATTCCGGGTTCGGTCATCGTCAATATGGTCGAAGAGAAATCCCAAACATCGTTCAGCCCGGCAACGTAAATCTCATCACCGGTAATAAAGTACGAGTTGTTTGTGAGGTCTGCAATTAAGGTGTAATTACCAGCAGGTATGAATTGGTCGTCGGTAATGTTTGTAGCACTGTTGAAAACCAACTGACCGTTTTCGCCCCCAAATTTATTGACCCACTGATCGTCGAGGAAAATTTGCATGCCCCATTCCGAAACCGTGTTAATGGCAATTTCGGCAATGAAAACCCCCGGGGTTTCGGTTTGTTCCATGGGTGTGAGCGCCCAGTCGTCGTTCAGCCCGGTGTAATATACATTTTCAACCGGTGTTGTGCTGTATGTGAGGTTTTTCAGGTCGGCATTGATCAGGTAGAGGCCCGGATCGGGTGCAGGAATATTTTCGCCTGTCTGAAATCCAAGGTTGCCTGAAGCTGCATCGCCGCTTGTCATTTTATAAACATCGGTCCAGTTATCCACTTCGAGTCCCATATTATAGCCCCATTGCGAATTAACATTAACTACACCGGCAAAAGTCGAATCATCTTCGCTAATTAATGTCAGGTAGTTGTCAAATGTCCAGTCACCGCCGGTTATACCGTCATCAATACCGGGAATGTACAGGTAGTTGCTAATCGGGTCTTCAATAACAACTGCGCCGGATGTAATCTCGTATGTCCAGGCTTTCGGGTCACTCAGGTCAATGCGCAGGGTGTATTCGCCGGCATCGCCCGGAACGGTGAAAGTACCTGTTTCGTTGTAAAGAACGCCGCTGCTGCCATCGGGGGCAAACGATACGGTGCCGGCAATAGCTGCTGCATCGTCGGTGCCGGTATCGGTATTGTACAAGGCACTGATACCGTTCACACTAAACGTGGCATTGGCCGTTGTTGTTGTAAACGAGGCCTGCCATGTCACCTCGGGGCGCAGGAAGGTCATTTCGGCATTTACATCGCCTGTAATCGACAGTGATGAAATTAGGGTTGCTGACCACGTTTTTGAATTGGTACTGTGTGTGGTGTAATAACAACCGTTTAATCCCGGGAACCAGAAGTTCCAGATTTCGGCCGAATTTGCGGAATTGTCCATTACGAATTCATATCCGTCGGCGGCATAATTGCCCCATATTGTTCCGTCGCCTTCGAGCAGGTAATAGTTGTACCACGAAGTTGCTCCCACAAACCCGGCATATTCGCCGTCGCTGTTTGGGGAGTAAAGCGTAACCCCGGTTTCAAGCTGATCGACATCGAGGATGAAGCCAACGCTCATGTCAATGGTGTACGTGGTTACATTTACAGCAATTACGTTACTGTAAACCGGATCGGTATTGTTGCCCAGTTTTGCTTTAATGCGGAAATAAAGCGGTGTTGCCACCCAGGGCTCAAAGCCCATATTGGTGGCGATGGTATTCAACTCGATGTAAGTGAATGACTTTGCATAATCGGTAGCCGATAATTCAGAGACTTCAGCAAAGTCTTCCGAATCTGATATTTCAAGCAGCATGAGCGGAATTGTTTCCGGAATGGCCATTGATGTATCGCTGATGTTCAGTGCGCTTTTACTCCAGGTAAGTGTGAGTGCTACAACGGCAGCGCTGTCTTTTTCAAGTACAATGTCCGATTGGCTTGCCGTTAGTTCGGACGACTCCAGGCCCGAAACTTCAATAAACAAGGCATCTTCCTCGCAAGCTGTAAACAACAGGTTTGCAAGCAATATGACGAGTGTGATTATTTTTGATCTCATAATTAATTCAGATTAAAATCGTTAATAATTGTCATTGCTCAGGTTTGGGTTTGCCGTCAAATCCGACGATGGGATCGGGTAAATGTTGTACTTGCTGTCAACCCCGGTTCCGTCTTTAATGCCGCCTTTCCACTGCCAAACATAGCTGTCGCCGGTGAACTTTCCATGGCGAATCAGGTCGGTACGGCGCGAGCATTCCCAGTAAAGTTCACGGGCACGTTCATCAAGGATGAAATCGAGTGTAAGATCGCTAATCGATATTTTGCCCGTTGTTTCAAAAGCATCGCCAAAGGCACGTTGGCGTATCTGGTTTACGTACCCAAGTGCTTCTTCGGATGAGGCACCGGAACCACCGCGGATTACCGCTTCGGCCAGCATGAGGTAAACATCGGCCAGGCGGAACATCGGGTAATCGGTATCAACGCCGTCGTTCGATGTATTTGATGCCGCTTCACCTGCATCGGTCAGGTTGCTCCATTTGGTGACGAGGTAACCATTTGTCTGGTCGGTACAATCATCAATGTATTGTGTCTGCCCTTCGGTGAAGAACATGGCCCGTTGGTCGCCTTCAGTAAACAAATCGGGAAATTGCCCGCGAACGCGGAACATGCCCCAGCCGCTTACAACGCCGTAATCGGCGGGATCGTATCCGGCATCATCTTTTGTGCTGCTCACTTCGCCACAAACGAGGTAGGTAGTTGCCCCCCAACTCATAACATGTTCATCGTCGACAACCAGCGGATAAATGATCTCGTTGGTACGCAGGTGATTATCGGCATTGAAAAGTTTCGCGTATTCAGGTTCAAGCGAGTAACCGGCATCAATAACCTTTTTGCAATATGTTATGCACTCGTCATAGTGTGGGCCTGCTTCGTAAACTTCAGCATTGAGGTACATTTTTGCCAGTAAAGTCCATGCAGCCGCTTTTGATGCACGGCCGTATTCGGTTGCAGCTTTATCTGTCATTACCGGTTCGGCTTCGGTCAGTTCCGTTTCGATGAAATCAAAAATATCTTTTGAGGTATACCGTGGCGGGATGTATGCCCCAACCGGGTCGTTTTCATTCACAAATGGAATGTCGTGATACAGGTCCATGGCATGATAATAGGTTAAAGCACGCAGGAACCGGGCTTCGGCACGGAAAACACGAATTTCGTTTTGTTCGCTTTCACTGAAGCCGGCGATTTTATCATCGGCTGCATTTCGCAGGAATTCATTGCACACGGCAATGGTGTAGTAAAGCCGGTAGTACATATCGGCAACCCACGGATCGGATGCATCCCACGAGAGGTATGTAAGTGGCCCGATTTTATCGCCTTCGAGCCAGGTTGAGGCGATTTCTTCGGTTCCGGCTTCCTGCAAATTGAAATAGCAGCGCATGTAGTCGTAGCCCATGTTGCTCGAGAGGTCGGCGTCGGCGCCGCCTTTTTCCTGCCCGGCTGTTACATACAGGGCATACAGTTTGGCCAGTACCATTTTATAGTTCGAAGCTTCGGCATATACCGTTGCCGAGGTGGTATCGAGCACCGGCGTCTGGTTTAAATCGTCGATGCATGAAACCGACAAGATTAAAAAACCAATGACTAATATATTGAGTAACTTTTTCATTTCTTAATCGTTTTTAGAGTTAATATTCAAAGCCAACACTCAGTGAAAAAATCCTCGGGCGCGGATAGAATGAAACATCCATGCCACTGGGCACTTCCGGATCGACACCCGTGTAGTTGGTCAGGGTGAACACATTTTGTACCGTGGCCGATACATTCAGGCTAAACAGGTTCGCAATTTGTCCAACGTTGTAACCCAGCGAGAGGTTGTCCATTTTCAGGAACGAGGCATTTTCGACATAATAATCAGAAAGATACTGACGGGAGTGAAAGCGGGTATCCAGGTAACTGCGGTGCAGGTTGTTCAATTGGTAGTCGTTGTACGACATGGTGTAAAATGCCCCGGAGTTCATGGCCATGCCGTTGTATACGTAATTGCCGATATTGGCACGGAGGCTCGTGCTCAGGCTCCAGTTTTTGTACCTCAGCGATGTACTGAAACCCAGGATGTAATCGGGAGACGGTGAGTGGTAACGGTACCGGTCGTCGGAATTGATCTGGCCGTCTTTGTTTACATCGGCAAAAGCGCCTTCGATGGGTGTTCCGTTTTCATCGTATAATTGATGGTAGATATAATACATGTAGGGGGCGTAGCCTTCGGTAAGCACCTGAAAGTGATAACTGTCGATTGTTGGCCCGGCAAGGGTGTTGGTAATTTCACCGCCTTCAACCATCGACAGGTTTTTAATGGTTTGGGTCATCCATGTGCCGTTCATGCTCAGTTCCCAGGTTATGTCCTTGGTATTAACCGGAACGGCGTTCAAGGTAACTTCAAGCCCTTCACTGTCGACATTTCCTACATTGGTAAGGATTGTTTTGTCGAAATTGGTACCGGCAGCGGCGGGTACCCTGGCAAGCAGGTCACTGGTCTGGCGGGTGTAATAATCGACACTACCCGACAACCGTTCGTTGAAAAAACCGAAATCGAGCCCGTAGTTAAAGGCCGCAGTGCTTTCCCATTTCAGGTTCGAAATGTAGGCCTCGGGCCTGTAGGTATTATAATAAGTATCGCCAAAGAGGTATTCGGCCCCGGTTTGGCTGATGGTGTATACCGGCAGGTAACCGTAATTGCCAATTCCATCCTGTTGGCCGGTAACCCCATAGCTTACACGGATTTTCAGGTTGCTCAGCACATCGCTGTCTTTCAGGAATGATTCTTCCGAAATCCGCCATGCCAGCGCTACCGAAGGAAACATACCCCAACGGTTATCTTCGCTGAAACGCGAGGTGCCGTCCTGACGGATGGTTGCCGTGAGCATGTATTTCGATGCATAGGAGTAATTTAAACGTCCGTAAAATGAAATCAGCGCATGGCGTGCATCCGATGCTGCAATGGAAGACTGGCTTTCGCCGGCTACGTTGAGTTCATTGTATGCTTCGGATGAACTTTGCCAGAACTGGTAATCGTAACCGGCTGTTACATCAATGGTGCTGTTTATGCTTTCAAGTGTGTTGTTGTAGTTCAGGTAGGTGGTTAGTAACCGGTTACTTTTTTCCTGGGGTCCATATGTGTAATTGCGCCCCCCCGATGTATAATATTGTGCAGCTTCTTCAGGAACCGATATGGTACCCATGCCTTTGGCATAGTCGTACCCCAGTGTTGCATGAAACTTCAGTTCGGGCAGGAAGTGCATTTTATAATCAATATCGAAATTCCCGATAATGCGGCTCACATCACTTGTTGATGAATACTGCTTCAATAAGCCAACCGGGTTTAATACGGCACGGGTAATGGGTGTGCCGGTATTGTCGGCTGCCTCGGTATAGCCGGCAAATGCTTGGTCTCCCGAATAGATGGGGATTGTCGGGTTGTAAGTTGCACCGCCCCAAATGGCCGAAGTGTTGGCAAACCGGTTTTGGTTCATTGAGCCTTTCACATTCAGGTTCAGTTTCAGGTGATCGTCGAAGAACGAAGGTGAAAGCGAAAGACTGACTGTTTCGCGGGTTGCATTGTCGGTCATCAGTATACCGTTTTGGTTGTAATAACCTATTGCCAGACGAAAAGGCATATTCAACATTTTGCCTGATACGCTGACGTTGTCATCGGTACCAAGGGCCGGTTGGTAAATTTCTTCGTTCCAGTTAGTGTTCTCTTCACCGAGCAACGATTTCTGGCGGTCGGAACCAATGTTATTAACAACATCAATGAATTCATCGCGTGTTAGCATGTCGGCCAGTTTGGTTTTCATTTGTACAGAATTGGATGAACTAACCGATACCTTAAACGTGTCGCCGCCTTTTTTCGTGGTTATAATAATGACCCCGTTTGAGGCGCGCGACCCGTAAATGGCCGTCGATGATGCATCTTTCAGCACCGTCATGCTTTCAATGTCGTTGGGGTTGATCAGGCTTAGGAAGTTTCCACTGTTTCCACTTATACCGCCACTTTCCAAGGGTACACCATCGAGGACAATGAGCGGGTCGTTGCTCGCGTTAAGTGAAGCGCCACCACGTATTCGGATGGTACTTCCTGACGTGGGCGAGCCGCCCGAGTTCATGATCTGGACACCGGAAACTTTTCCGTTTACAAGCTGTGCGGGGGTATTGATCAGCCCAACGTTAAAGTCTTCGCTGTTTACATTCGAAACGGAACCCGTTAGATCGCCTTTGCGCGTTGAACCATATCCAATGGCCACCACTTCACCAAGGTCAACAACGGCTTCCGTAAGGGTAATGTTAAGGGTTGTGCGGTTTTTTACCGCCTCTTCAACAGACTGATAGCCAATAAATGAAAATTTTAGGACAGCATCGGGGCTAACCGAAATGGAGTAGTTCCCGTTTGCATCGGTTACCGTACCATTGGTGGTGCTTTCTTCCAAAATGGTTACACCCGGTAACCGTTCACCCAATTGGTTTTTAACAGCCCCGGTAACATGAATGTTCTGAGCCTTCAAGGATGTTATCCCGAAGAAGATCAGGATTAAAAAGAGCAGGTTTTTCATACATTATTTTTTTAGGTTTCTGTAGAATAGATTAGATATTGATCAGTAATAAAAAAACAGAAAGACGAGAAGGGCAACCATTACAAAAGCACCAATACTGAGCAGGATAATTTTCACCTGGTATTTTCTTAATTTCTGGTCGTCCATTTTACGTTCTGCATTTTATCACAACAAATCTATTTTTACCGGTTGTGAAGCGTGTGACGAATTTCGAACGATTTAAAAAGGGATTGAACGAATTTGGAAAGAAATTCAGCAAATATGGAAAGAAATTCGGCAAAAAGATGTGAAAATATTTTTTATCTCTTTTTCCATTTTTTTGGGTTTTGGCTGGTATGTAAAATTGCAGAAATAATTATTAGTCTATTGGTTTCATCAATTGTGTAATGAACCATATAGGGAAAGATTTTTAAAACAGCAGTTCTGACATTATCATAACGAATAACTGAAGCTGTGGGATGTTGTTTAATAAAATTGATTCTTCTTCTTACTTCTGATATGAATTTTTTTCCAAGTCCTTTTTGTTGTGTCTCATACCAAAGTGTAGCATCGCGGATGTCAGCTTTTGCCAGGGGCAGAATTTTTAACTTGAACATTACAGTTCTTTTTCTATATCGTTTAATGCTGCGTCAAAATCTAATGCTGAGTCAGGATTTTTTCTGTAATTCTCAAGTCTTTCTCTTACCATATCTTTATGCCAATCAGGAATATTATTTTCCTCTTGTTCTATTTCTACATATTTTTTTTTGAGATCATTCCAATCATTAATAGGAATAAATACACCTGTTGTTTTTCCCTCACTATCTGAGATATATTGTAAATTCATAACATGAAAATTGGTGATAAAAAACGTATACAAACAAAAATACATTATTTATTAACTAAATACAACGCGTTTATTTTATCAGCCCGTGTGCCCCTAACCACTTTTTACATGCCTCGGGCCAGGTCGATTCGGTATTGTCCGAGCGCCCTAAACCATAACCGTGGCCGCCTTGTTCATAGAGGTGCAATTCGCAGGGTACGTTGTTCTTTCTCAGGGCAAGGGTGTAGTTAATGCTGTTCAGCACCGGTACGGCATCATCATCGAGCGAGTGTACAAGAAAGGCAGGTGGTGTTTGCCCGTTAACCTGCAACTCGTTTGAGAAATGCTTTACCTGTTCGGCCGTTGGGTTTTTCCCCAGAAGCGTTTCTCTTGAGCCCAAGTGTGTGTAGCTTGCATCCATTGTGATTACCGGGTAAATTAAAATGGAAAAATCGGGACGGGCGCTGGTGTTGTCTTCCGGTTCATACACGTTTTCATCGTAATGGGTTGAAATGGTAGAAGCCAGGTGCCCGCCGGCAGAATATCCCATAATTCCTATTTGACCGGGGTTGATATTGAATTCTTTTGAACGGCGGCGTACAATGCGCATAGCCCTTTGGGCATCCTGCAACGGGCCAACCGATTTATCTTCCATAATGGCATCATCGGGAAGCCGGTATTTTAGTACAAATGCCGATATTCCAATCGAATTGAGCCATTCGGCCGTTTGCTTCCCTTCATGGTCGATGGCTATTCCCCAGTAACCGCCGCCCGGACAAATTACAACAGCCGTGCCCGTGGCTAATTCTTTATTTGCCCGGTAAAAATCGAGCCGTGGATTGGTGACAAAACGGGTTTTTATCCAGTTGTCGAGCGAATCGGTTGTTTCAATGAAATTTGAATTTTCAATTGAGCCGGGAACACCGTCCGGCCAAAGTGAAATAACCCGGGTTTGCGCGTTTGTCATAATGTTGATTGAAAATATTGCTATGAAAAAAATGTGTGTTTTCATGATTAGTGATTTTTTTGTCTGTAAAAATATAAAAACCGCTCGTTTTAATGAATTTTTAATACATCGGTGTTTGTTAATTATGAAAATACCGATTTGAGTAATGTTGCCATAGGCCAATTCCCCGATAATGTAGAAACCATGCTGGGAAATACCTACACCGTTTCTTATGGTTTTATGGCCAACGAAAAAGTCGAAATGTTGGAAATAGCGGTTACCATTAGCGAACCGGAAAGCGCTTTAACCCTGCCGGGTGCAACAAATCATGGAATAATTAGTTACACCAATCCTGTACAAAATGAGCTGAAAGTAGTTTTGGATAAACAAGTTGCCGGTAGTGGTACTGTTTCAATTTTTACCGTTAATGGTGAAAAAGTCATTACGAAGCATGTATCGGGTGCTGAAACTGAAACCATAAACCTGGGACAAGTTTCGAGTGGTATTTACTTTCTCAATTATTCGAACGGGTTAACAACTGAAACTGTAAAATTGATTAAGAAATAATAAGTTAAGTTTTTAGATTAGAAAGTTGATTGTAAAACGAGCTGTCTCAAAAGTAATTTTGGGGCAGCTCTTTTTTACTTATCTGCAAATCCTGACAGGGTTTCGAACCCTGTCAGGATTAATAATCTATTGAGGTAATTTTTTTACAATTACTTTTTGTTTTCATAGTATCCTATTCCAGCAAAACCTTAACCATTTGCACATTCCCGTTATTTAACGTGACCCGTACAAGGTAGGCTCCTCCGGATAATCCGGCGGTGTTAAGCGTGGCCGATGTTGTGTTCACTTTTTTAATGGTGGTAACAGTTGTTCCGTTCATGTTCACCAGTTTAAC
>JAIOZY010000063.1 GCA_021740385.1 Prolixibacteraceae bacterium
AATTTTGGAGAGGTGCAGGAGTGGCTTATCTGGCATCCCGATAAGCATCGGGAGAAAGCGTGTTTACGCTGTTGCCGGTTCAAGGCTCTTGCAAAAGATGAAATAATTTTGGAGAGGTGCAGGAGTGGCTTATCTGGCACGCCTGGAAAGCGTGTGTTCCGGGAACGGGACCGGGGGTTCGAATCCCCCTCTCTCCGCAAATGGAAAGAAAAACAAATAATTATTATACGAAAACAAAAGAAAATTGTTGAATAAATTTAAAAAAATCATGAAAAAATTATTTGCATTAATAGCTGTTCTAACGATATTCATGTTTGGAATATCGAATATTGTTGTTGCCCAGAATGAGGCTGAGGTAGCTACCGAAGAGGTTGCTGAAGCAACCGATTCAACAGCAGTTGACTCTACAGCGGTTGACCTTACTGCCGACCCGGTTGAAGAAGCTGCAGCAGAGGCTGAAGAAGGACAATCCCTTCACAGTGCCTTGAAACAAAAATTCATTGAAGGTACGCCAAGTTTCATGTCATTAGTGCTTATTGCCCTTATTCTTGGGTTGGCATTGGCTATTGAACGTATCATTTACCTGAACCTGGCAACAACCAACTCAAAAAAATTACTGGAAAATGTTGAAGAAGCACTTGCCAATGGCGGAGTTGAAGCAGCAAAAGACGTTTGCCGTAGTACTCGCGGCCCGGTTGCCAGTATTTTCTATCAAGGCCTCGACCGTTACGACGAAGGCGTTGACGTGGTAGAAAAATCGGTAATTTCATACGGTAGTGTACAGGCAGGCCTTCTTGAAAAAGGGTTGAGCTGGATCGGTTTGTTTATCGCACTGGCCCCGATGCTTGGGTTCCTCGGTACAGTAATAGGTATGATCAAAGCTTTCGACGCCATAGAGGTAGCCGGCGACATTAGCCCGACACTTGTAGCCGGTGGTATTAAAGTAGCGCTTATTACTACTGTATTTGGTCTTATCGTTGCTATTATCCTTCAGATTTTCTACAGCTACTGTTTGTCAAAAATCGACAGCATTATAAATAGCATGGAAGATGCATCCATTTCGTTAATTGATATGGTTGTAAAACACAATGTTAAAAAGTAAGATTTGCCATGGAAAAAATCAGAAAATTTACCACAATTATCCTTTGGGTGTTAATGGTTATTTCACTTGTTGTTTTCGTTTACATGTTTGTTTCAATCGATAGTGAATCAAACCCGGGCGAAAAAGCAAGGAACCTAATAGCCCTTAACATTAACTGGGCAATTGTTCTGTTTGCCATAGCAGCCGTTGTGGCAATCATATTTGCCATCTTTCAGATGTTTTCAGAAAAGGCCAAAGCACTGCAGGCATTGCTTATTTTGGTGATATTTGCCGCTGTTATTGGCATTGCATACATGTTGGCATCAAGTGAAATACCACAGTTCTTCAACGTCGAAAAGTTTGTATCCGACGGAACGCTTACTACATCCAAATCCCGTTGGATTGGGACAGGGCTCTATACAACATACATTTTGTTTGGAGGCGCTTTCCTTTCCATAATTGGATTTGGTGCTATCAGTATATTTAAACGTTCGTGATGTATAAACATCACAATAATAATTATAAATAATTATGTCTAGAAAACCACCCGAAATACCATCGACCTCATTGGCAGATATCGCTTTCATGCTGCTTATTTTCTTCTTGGTAACGACTACCATGGATGTAGATAGTGGTTTGGAAAGAAGGTTGCCCCAATGGGTCAACCCCGAAGATATTGATGAAACGCCGCCAATTAAGGAGCGAAATATTTTCGTGGTTCTTGTCGACCGTAGCAACCGGCTTATGGTTGAAGGGGAACTTTGCCGGGTAGAGGACTTAAAGGAGAAAGCCAAGGAGTTTCTGACAAATCCGTATGACGTTCCAAATCTCCCTGAAAAGGAGATTAAGGAAATTCCTTATTTCGGGCCTTACGAAGTATTGACAGGGAGTGCGGTTATCTCACTCCGCAATGATGTAGGCACCACTTATGGCAGATATATCGAAGTGCAAAACGAGTTGGTTGCTGCTATTAACGAATTGCGGGAAGAACTGGCCTTGCAAAAATTCAATAAGCCTTTTTCAAAACTTGACAAGGACCGGCAGGATGCCATTAAGGAAATCATCCCGCAGAAAATTTCAGAAGCTGAACCAAAACGAGTAGGAGGAAAATAATATGTCAAAATTCAGAAAAGATCAAGGGAAAGAACTTCCTGCAATATCAACTTCTTCATTACCCGACATTGTTTTTATGTTGTTGTTTTTCTTTATGGTATCAACAACCATGCGTGAAACAACCCCTTTGGTGCAAGTTAAGGTTCCTTCAGCGACCGAGATTACCAAACTTGAGAAAAAATCGCTTGTCAGCTATATTTACATTGGCCCGCCAATGAGACAGTATATCGCTCAATACGGTACCGAACCTCGAATTCAGCTTAACGACCAGTTCTCTAAAGTTACCGATATCATCGATTACATTGAATCGGAACGGCAGGCGCGCGATGAATCTGAAATCCCATTAATGGTAACGTCGCTTAAAGTAGATGAATTTACCAAAATGGGGATTGTACAGGAAGTGAAACAGGAGCTTCGAAAAGCTGCTGCCCTTCACATTAATTACTCTTCACGAAAAGAACGGCAGAAATAATCTTTTTCGATATAATTAAAAAGGTGGCTTTAATTGGCCACCTTTTTTTTGTTTTGAAACTTTGTTCTAGGTGTTATTTTATGCGCTTGTAGCTTTCACTCTTTAAAACATAGGCCGTTCTGGCCGGAATGTACAACCGCAAATAGTGTTGGCTTTCAATTCCGGCAGTCGGAATTGTATAATATGTAATTCGGTCGTCAACCAAATCCTGACCACCATATAAGCCCGAATCGGTATTTAGCAAAATTTTAAATTTTGCGGGCTGGCAGGGTATGCCATAGTCGGTGTATGAAGTATGCGGGCTGAAATTGAAAACGAAAACCAAATCGCCACGGTTGTATATCAGCACCTGGTCGGCTTTGTTCTCCCACCATTTCCATATTTCGGGAATGGCCAGCAGGTTGTTTTCCCTGATCAGTTTTATCATGTCGCGGTCGAAATCTTTGAGCCAGTGAAAACGGAGCTCGGGGTCATCGGCAATGTCCCAAAGCCTGCGTGCATGTTTGTACGACCATCCGTTGCCTTCCCGGGGAAAATCGATCCACTCGGGATGGCCAAATTCATTGCCCATGAAATTGAGGTATGCACCTCCTGCACAACTTGCTGTAACAAGCCGGATCATTTTATGCAAGGCAAGCCCGCGCTCAACGGTCAGGTTGGGCTGGTCTTTTCGCATGCTGAAATACATCTCTTTATCAATTAGCCTGAATATGATGGTTTTGTCGCCAACAAGTGCCTGGTCGTGGCTCTCGGCATAACTGACAACTTTTTCGTCCATGCGATGGGCAGTTAACTGGTAAAAAATATCGCCGGGTTCCCACTCTTCGTCTTTCTTTTCTTTGATCACCTTTATCCAGTAATCGGGAATGCCCATCGACATGCGGTAGTCGAACCCCAGCCCGCCGTTTTCAAGCGGTGCTGCCAGCCCGGGCAAACCGCTCACATCTTCAGCTATTGAAAGGGCATTGGGTTTAATTTGATGGATAAGCTTGTTGGTCAGTTTGAAATAAACTACTGCCTCGTTGTCGAGGTTTGGGGTGAAATAGTCGTTATATGAAGCAAATGCTTTGCCCAGTCCATGATCGAAATACAACATGCTTGTTACCCCGTCGAAACGGAACCCGTCGAAATTATACTCTTCGAGCCAGTATTTGATGTTTGACAAGAGAAAATGCAATACTTCGTTTTTTCCGTAATTGAAACAATAGGAATCCCATGCCGGGTGTTCGCCCTTTGGCCCGTCGTGAAAAAACTGGTAACGTGTGCCGTCGTATTTCCCAAGACCTTCAATTTCGTTTTTAACAGCATGTGAATGAATGAGGTCCATGATTACAGCAATGCCCATGCCGTGGGCTTCATCTACAAGTTTTTTAAGTTCAAAGGGCGTTCCAAACCGTGAAGAGGCAGCAAAAAAGCTGGAAACATGGTAGCCAAAACTACCGTAGTAAGGGTGTTCGGGAATGGCCATTAACTGGATCACGTTATAACCGGCTTCTTTAACGCGGGGCAACACGTTTAGCCTGAACTCTTCAAAAGTATGTACCCGTTCGTTTTCGCCGGCCATGCCAATGTGGGCTTCATAAATCAGCGGGGGCTCATTCAGGGGCGATTCTTTGGGGTTTTTCCATTTATATGGCTTTGGCGGGTTCCAAACCTGTGCGTTAAAAATGTTGGTTTTATTATCTTGTACAACCCTTTGTGCCCAGGCTGGTATGCGTTTGCCGTTTCCCCCGTGCCAGTGTACCGACAGGGCATACAGGTCGAGGTGCTTCAATTTATCCTCGTGAAGGATCAGCTCCCAGTTACCATTACCCGTGGTTTGTAACCTGTATTCTTCTTCATCGTGCCAGTTATTGAACGGCCCAATTAAATAAATGGCTGTGGCATTCGGTGCCCACTCACGTAAATGCCAGTTTCCATCGTATTTGTGCAAGCCAAAATATAAATGGCCTGTGGCAAAATCGGACAATGCTTTTCCGGCACAAAGGTTTTTTTCTTTTTCCCTTGTTTGCAACTCCCATTGTTCAAATACTGTTTGATAAGGCTGTAGCCATGGATCGTCTTTTATAATTTTTGGTGTTGTCATGTCAGTAGGTTTTTCTGCAATTTATCCAGGTCTTGCGGGGTGTCAACGCCCGTGTTGGCCTGGTTGGTTATTGCTGTTTTAATTTTGAAGCCGTTTTCGAGCCAGCGTAATTGTTCCAGTTTTTCGGCTTTTTCAAGCGGCGAAGCATTCAGGCTTGTTATTTTTTGCAAAATGCTTTTACGGTAAGCATACATGCCCAGGTGCAGGTAGTAGTTATGGTTTTTCAGCCAGTTCATTTCAGGCACATCGCGCTGAAAAGGGATGGGATAACGGCTGAAGTACAAGGCTTCGCCCGATGCTGTTAAAACCACTTTTACTTTGTTCGTATTCAAAAGAATTTCGGTTTCTTTTATGGGTGTTACCAGGGTTGCAATTTCGGTTCCGGGTGTATCGAAACAGTTTATTAATTGCCTTATCTGTTTTTTCTTTACGAATGGTTCATCGCCCTGCACGTTTAAAACGATGTCAAAATCAAATTTTCCCTCCATCTTTCGGGCTGCTTCGGCGCAACGGTCGGTGCCGCTTTGGTGCTCAACCGATGTAAGTACAAATTCACCTCCAAATTGGTCAATTACCTCCACAATCCTTACATCGTCGGTGGCAATTACTACCTGGTCGCATGTTTTTTTACAGCGCTCGTAAACGTGCTGTATCATGGGACGTGCATTAATTATTGCCAGCGGCTTTCCCGGAAAACGGGTCGATCCAAAGCGGGCAGGGATAACAATCAGCGGTTTCATAAAAGCAATTTTAGTTTTTTACATGGTATTTATGAAGGTTATTGAAATTCAATAAACACATCAATCGTAAAAAAGTGTCATGTTCGTTTCAAAGGTAAAAAATATTGACGTTGAATTTTCACGAACCGGGCTTTGAAATGTTTTCTGTTTACATTAAAACTTCTTTTATTGGTTAAGAATAGCGGTTCAGCGTTCAGTTTATAGTTGCTTTAACAGGGAATTTTTATCATTCACGATATTTAACGAAAGGGATACAACGTTTTCCTGAAAAATGTGTAAAATTGTAACTTTGTCAGTTTTAGATTCGTTTCATTCAATAGTTCAAACGAAAAAAGGTAACGTTACAAATGATCGATTTGCAAGATATAAAACAACGATTTGGAATTATTGGGAATGCACCCGGTTTAAACCGGGCCATTGAGGTTGCCGTGCAGGTTGCACCAACCGATCTTTCGGTACTGATTACCGGTGAGAGTGGGGTGGGCAAGGAGGTATTTCCGCAAATTATACATCAATTTTCAGTACGGAAGCATGGCAGGTACATTGCTGTAAACTGTGGCGCAATTCCCGAAGGCACAATCGATTCAGAACTTTTCGGGCATGTTAAGGGGTCGTTTACCGGTGCCCTTTCCGACCGAAAAGGATATTTCGAGGTGGCAGATGGTGGTACAATTTTCCTCGATGAAGTGGGAGAATTGCCACTGGCTACACAGGTGCGGTTGCTCAGGGTTCTCGAGGCCGGTGAGTTTATGAAAGTTGGTTCTTCGGAGGTGCTGAAAACCAATGTACGGGTTGTTGCTGCCACAAATATGAATATACCCAAATCGATCGGCGATGGCAAATTCCGCGAAGACCTCTATTACAGGCTCAATACCGTGCCAGTTATTGTGCCCCCGTTAAGGGAAAGGCGCGACGATATTATTCTGCTGTTTCGTAAATTTGCCCACGATTTTGCCGAACGTTACCGCATGCCTGCCCTGCGTCTCGACGATGATGCCAAAGAAGTACTGGTTTCATTTCCCTGGCCCGGAAACGTGCGGCAGTTAAAAAACATTACCGAACAAATTTCGGTAATAGAACAAGACCGTAAAATTGACGGGGCTACACTCAGGGGATATCTGCCACATTTTCATGAAAATGCCCTGCCGGCCATTTATAACAAATCAGGGGAAAAAACTTTTTCTTCGGAGAGGGAAATCCTTTACCAGGTTCTGTTCGACATGAAACGGGACATGACCGACCTGAAAAAGCTGGTACATGATTTGATGGAGCACAACGGGCAAAACACTTCGCAGGTTCAGCATGAAAATGCACGGATAATACGTAAACTTCATGGTGAAAAGGAATACGGGCCCGAGGCCGCACAGCAACCAAATTTCCCCGTTCATCCTTATGCCAATGTTCCTGCATCTCCCAAAGTGAATATTCATAACGATGACATTATTGAAGATACCGAAGAGTTTGTTGAAGAATCGCTTTCACTTGAAGAAAAAGAAAAAGAATTGATTCAAAAAGCGTTAAACAAATATAACGGGAAACGAAAAAATGCAGCAAAAGAACTCGGTATTTCCGAACGGACTTTATACCGCAAAATTAAGGAGTATAATATATAAATTCAAGGCATTGTGAAACAGTTTTCGTTAAAGTCTTTTTTAGTTGCAATATTGTTAATATTTGTTGCCCAAGGGTGTAAGATTAGTTATTCCTTTACCGGGGCATCCATTTCGCCCGATGTTCAATCTTTTTCGGTTTACAGTTTTCCAAACCGGGCCCGGTTGGTTAACCCGACCCTTAGCGACTACCTGGCCGAACAAATGCGCGATAAATTTACCCGGCAAACAAGCCTCGATTATATGCCCGATGGAGGCGACCTCGAGTTTGAAGGTTCAATTACCGGCTACGATGTGCAGCCAATGTCGGTTCGGTCCGACGATCAGGCTGCGCAAAACAGGCTTACAGTGAGGGTAAACGTGATATTTACAAACAACAATAACCACGAGCAGGACTTTGAGACCGAGTTTTCAGCCTATGCCGATTTTAGCAGCGAGTTTATACTGAGCGATGTAGAAGATACCCTTATTGAAGATATAGTAGAACAAATTGTTGAAGATGTATTTAATAAATCGGTAGCTAATTGGTAATACATGACAAAGGAGCAGGTTATATCGTATTTAAAAAACCCGGGGGAACTCGATGAATCAACCCTGAACGGATTGCGTGATCTTATCGGGCATTATCCCTTTTTTCCTGTTTTACGCATGTTGTACCTAAAAAACCTGCTTAATGTAAACAGCTACAAATTTGAATCGGAGTTAGCCCGTCAGGCCATTTTTATCCCCGATCGTAAAGTTTTGTTTACTTTTTTAAACAAGAAAAACAAAGATACTACCGGCGCATTTGAACTTTTACCCTACGATGAGGAAGCTTTTGTTGCGTTTTTTGAACCCGGAAAAGGCGATGCAAAAGCCGAAGTGCCTTTCGATCCGCCCCCCTCATATCAATTGGCCGATGAGGTGGACACAGCAGATAAAAGTGATTTGATCGACCGTTTTATTACCCAGAATCCCACCATTAGCCCCGCAGGTGAAGAAAATATGAAGGCGGTAAAAGACAATGGCAGTGAGGCCGACAGGCTCGATGATGGTTTAATAACCGAAACACTGGCAACTATTTACGTAAAACAGGAAATGTACGATGAGGCCATCAGGTCGTATAAAAAATTAAGTTTGAAATTCCCGGAAAAAAATAGTTACTTTGCGGGTCAAATTGAAAAAATTAAACAATTAATGTCTAAAAAAGAATAAAATGTATATCCTTTCTATTGTATTAATATTCATTGTATGTCTTTTGATGGTACTCATTGTATTGGTACAAAATTCAAAAGGCGGTGGCCTGGCATCGAGTTTTTCGGGCAACAACCAAATTATGGGTGTACGCCGCACAACCGATTTTCTTGAAAAAGCAACCTGGTATTTAGCAGGTGCCCTGTTGATACTTTGTATTCTTGCAAGTGCTTTTATTCCACGTGACGAAATTCAAAGCGAATCAATTATCAGTGAGCAGGTGCAATCGGCTGTTGACCCTACACAGGTGCCCAATTTCCCAACTAACCCCATTGATGTCGAGTCGGTTGAAGAAGACGCTGAGACAGAATAAAAGGCAAACCACACAAAAACGATATTTAAAAAGCGCTTTACTTATCAAAAGCGCTTTTTTTGTACCCTTGATTGTGGAAAAACATACCAATTAACTGCACGAAAAGCCCTTTAACCGTTTTATATGTCACGATGACAGCATTTATATTTTAACCGAAAAACGCATACTTGCTGATATTCAGTTATTAAGAAATGAGACAGGTGCTGTGTTCGTGACAATTTTTTCAGATAATTTTCAAAAATGGCAGAAAACAGGTTTGGCACAAAATCTGATAAATCACGCCGTGTTATAAAATGCATGTTAAACTCTAAAAAATAATAAAAATGGCAAATTTACAAGGTAGAATTCTGGCCGGAAAAATTCTGGTAGAACCCGTGGCCGCTGAAGAAAAAACAGCCAGTGGTATCATTATTCCCGATTCTGCTAAAGAAAAACCCCAGCAAGGCAAAGTTGTACTTGCAGGCAGTGCAAAAAAAGATGAACCCATGGAGGTAAAAGTGGACGATGTTGTATATTATGGAAAGTACTCAGGTACCGAACTTAACATTGAAGGTACCGACTATTTGTTGCTTTCACAAACCGATGTGCTCTACATTGCATAATTCAATCAAATAACCAATTAAAATTTAAAAAGAAACAGATATGGCAAAAGAAATTAAATTCAATATCGAAGCCCGCGACTTGCTAAAAAGAGGGGTCGATCAGTTGGCCGATGCAGTAAAAGTAACCTTGGGGCCAAAGGGACGTAATGTGATTTTAGAAAAGAAATTTGGCGCTCCTCAAATTACCAAAGATGGTGTAACAGTAGCCAAAGAAGTGGAACTTGAAGAATCGTTTGAAAACATAGGCGCACAAATGCTGAAAGAAGTGGCATCGAAAACAGGCGACGATGCCGGCGACGGAACAACAACAGCTACCGTGCTTGCACAGTCGATTATTGATGTTGGCTTGAAAAATGTAACAGCCGGTGCAAACCCCATGGACCTGAAACGGGGTATTGATAAAGCAGTTGTAAAAGTTATCGAAAGTATTAAAAACCAATCACACAATGTAGGCGACGATTACAACAAAGTTGAACAGGTAGCCCGCATTTCAGCAAATGGCGACGAAACCATTGGCAAACTCATTGCCGAAGCCATGGAAAAAGTGAATAAAGAAGGGGTCATTACCGTTGAAGAATCGAAAGGTACCGATACCTATGTTGATGTTGTGGAAGGTATGCAGTTCGACCGGGGTTACCTTTCGGCTTACTTCATTACCAATACCGATAAAATGGCTGCCGAACTTGAGCATCCTTATATTCTTATCTACGATAAGAAGATTTCAGCCATGAAAGACCTTCTTCCAATACTGGAACAAACCGCTCAAAATGGTCGCCCATTGTTAATTATTGCCGAAGATGTTGATGGCGAAGCTCTTGCAACATTGGTTGTGAACCGTTTGCGTGGTTCGTTAAAAGTTGCTGCCGTTAAAGCACCCGGTTTTGGCGACCGCCGCAAAGAAATGCTCGAAGACATAGCCGTACTTACCGGTGGTACCGTTATTACTGAAGAAAAAGGCATGAAACTCGAGCAGGCAACCATGGATATGCTTGGTACGGCCGAAAAAATAACCATCGATAAGGAAAATACAACCATTGTAAACGGATCGGGAGAAACCGACCTCATTAGCGCCAGGGTAGCACAAATCAAAAAGCAGATTGAAACAACCACCTCGGATTACGACAAGGAAAAACTTCAGGAACGTTTGGCCAAACTGGCCGGTGGTGTTGCCGTGCTTTACGTAGGGGCTGCTTCCGAAATTGAAATGAAAGAAAAGAAAGACCGCGTGGACGATGCTTTAAGCGCTACACGTGCTGCTGTTGAAGAAGGCATAGTTCCCGGTGGTGGTGTTACCTACATCAGGGCAATTCCTTCGCTTGAAGGGCTCACCGGTGAAAACGAAGATGAAACAACCGGTATCGAAATTGTTAAACGTGCCATTGAAGAACCGCTTCGCCAAATTGTAAACAATGCCGGCAAAGAGGGTGCTGTAATCGTGCAAAAAGTAAAAGAAGGCAAAGACGATTTTGGGTACAATGCACGTACCGATGAATTCCAAAACCTGTACGAATCAGGTGTAATCGATCCGGCAAAAGTGGCACGCATAGCCCTTGAAAATGCTGCTTCAATTGCTGGTATGTTCCTTACTACCGAAAGCGTACTGGCCGATATTAAAGAAGATGAGCCCCAGATGCCCGCAGGTGGCGGAATGGGCGGCGGTATGCCCGGAATGATGTAAAAACATTTTTTGTAAAATATAAAAAGGGGGTGGCTTAACAGTCAGCCCCTTTTTTGTTTACTCAAAGAAATCAACTGTTCACTCAATATTTAGGTGTGTTCATACATCTTTTTTGGAATTTGTTATGATAAGGATAACCTTTGAAATGTATTGACAAGCGGATTATTTTTAAACCCCAAAAACTGATCTTGTTGGTGCACTGCTGATCCGGGAATTACTTTGACCTATATCCAATTCTCCCAAAGTTGTTCCCCTTTAGCAACTTTAAACTCTCGAATAGTGAACCGGATCACGAGTAAGAAGAGGCCACCAAAACACTGGCCTCTTTCTTTTTTCGTATCCTTAAATCAAAGGATTCCTGTAAATAAAAGTTATATTATAAAATGAAATTACCACATGGAAATATTCCTGAGCCTGTTTATCAATTCCGATAAGCTCAGGTTGATGCGTGGTATGCGCTTTTTCCCGTTAACAGGTTCCCCGCCTGGTTTGGACGAAGAATAAATATCATTAATAATGGATGCATATTTTTCGGCCAGCACTTTTCGTTTCAGTTTAAGTGTTGGCGACATTACGCCGGTATCGGGCGACCATTCATCGTGAACCAGCCGATAGCGTTTAATTTCTTCAACCTGACCGAGTTCTTTGTTCATTTCGGCAACTTCGCTCTGGATAGCTGCAAGAACTTCGTTGTTCGAAATGATCTCTTCTTTTTTGGATGCTGGAATGCCCTTTTGCTTGCACCACGTTTCGATATAGCTGAAATTGGGCACAATAATGGCCGAGGCAAATTTTTCGTTTTCACCAATTACCATCGCCTGTTCAATAAACATCGATTCTTTAAGCTTGTTTTCAATTTTTTGCGGGGCAATGTATTTTCCGCCCGAGAGTTTAAAAATTTCTTTTTTCCGATCGGTAATTTTCAGGAATTTACCTTCAACCAGTTCGCCAATATCGCCGGTATGAAAATAACCGTCGTTGTCAATTATACGTTTTGTCAGTTCAGGTGTTTTGTAATACCCCAGCATAACGTTGGGCCCTTTGCAAAGGATTTCGCCATCGTCGGCAATTTTCATTTCAACACCTTTAAGTGCAGGTCCTACAGTGCCAACCCGTATATCGCCGGTTGTAAGGTTGCTTACAGCTATTACGGGCGATGTTTCGGTAAGCCCGTAGCCTTCAAGGGCTTTTATGTTTGCAACCCCCAGTACCCGTCCAATGCGGGGTTGCAGGGCAGCGCCCCCCGATACGATAATTTCAACATTTCCACCCATGAATTCCCGCCATTTGGAGTAAATAAGCTTATCGGCCAGTTTTCTTTTTTGGCGGTATAACCAGTTAAATTTTTTCCCGTAGTCGAACTTGTCGCCAAGCCGTACAGCCCAAAAGAAAATGGCTTTTTTAATGGCCGGAAGTTCTTTGCCTTTATTGATGATCCCGTCGTAAATGCGTTCGAGCAGCCGGGGTACCGTGTTGAACATATTTGGCTTGATTTCCTTCAGTGCAGGAAGTATTTGCCCAAGGTTGCCCACGTAATAAATACTTATGCCTTTATACTGGAAATGGTAGTTCATGCTCCGTTCGTAAACATGGCAAAGGGGCAGGAAACTGATAGCTTTTGCTTCTTCTCCCAGCGGGTGGTTTTGGGCATGAGCTGTAAAATTCGATACCAGGTTACGGTGCGATAGCATTACCCCTTTGGGAATACCGGTTGTGCCCGAGGTGTAAATAAGTGTGGCTAAATCATCGGGGGCAATCGATGTCTTTATGTCATTCAGTTCCGATTTTCGGTTATAGGCTTCACCCAGCTTGATGATCTCGGTCCAGTGCATGATATTATCGATATGCTCGATCGTGAAAATGTCTTTCAGCGATTTGATTTTGCTTACAAGCGGACTTATTTTTTCGCAAAGTTTCTTGTCGCCAACAATTACATATTTGGCCTCGCAATGTTCCAGTATGAATTTATATTCATCATCGGTTATTGTTGGGTAAATGGGAACATGTACTGCACCGGCCTGGGCAATACCCATGTCGAAAAAATTCCACTCGGGGCGGTTCACCATTACCGTGGCAATTTTGTCGCCTTTTTTTATGCCGAGCGATAACAGCCCGTAACTGATGTTGTTAGAATTTTCGATGTATTCTTTCGGGGAATAAGTGTACCAGTTAACACCGTTTTTTCCGCCAATGGCTACTTCCTTGTGTGAATACTTTTCTTTGTAGAGATCAAGCAAATCAAAAACCCGCTCTACCTTTTGGTAAGCTTTTTCCATAACCGTATAAAATGAATTTTCCAGATTCAGATTCCTAAAATAGGATTTTTGGACAATAATACATAATTATGGAAAAGCCAAAATGAGCTTGACGAATGATGGTGTTGTTAAAAGGTTATATGCAAGGGATATGCATGTTTCGTACCCGGGGCATCAATTCGAATTTCAATTCGGAAAGTTTGAAAAACCTTCTGGAAAATGACACTGAACTTCCGGTTCAAATTTTATCTCGCATTTCCCCTTTTTACGATCTTGAGCTTTATAACCATGGTTTGCTCGAAGATGTCGGGGTTCCTTATGGCTATTTTTTAAACTTTTTAATCGAGTATGAAAAAACTACTGCCGATCCGGAGATTGGCGGAGCAATTTTATTCAATGAAGCACGGAATATTGAGCATTATTATCAGCCAAAGGCATTAGAAATTATCATGAAACTGAAAGAGAAATACCCAACTTATTCGGGCCTCCATAATGGCGAAGTTGACATTTTTTTGAAAAAATTCAGTGTGATTAAAGGATTTAAGGCACCTGAATTTGAATTGGTAAGTATCGATAATAAAAAACTGAAGTTATCTGACTTCAAAGGTAAATTTGTTTTTCTCGATTTTTGGGGAACATGGTGTAGCCCTTGTCGTTCCGAAATACCGCATGTAAAAGAATTATCTGAAAGTTTTTCGGAAGATGAATTGGTTGTTATCGGGATCTCTACCCGGGATACTGAAGAAGAATTACGGGAATTCATTAAGGAGAACGAAATAAAATATCAAAATGCCTTATCTGATAATCAGGTAAATATTCATTACGGGGTAAATTCTTATCCCACAACTTTTCTGATTGATAAAGAAGGAATAATAATCGCGAAGAACTTGCGGGGGGCTAACCTGATAGAGATGGTCAAAGGTTTGATAAAATATTAAGAAGAGGGCTGCCTAAAAAGGCAGTCTCTTTTTTTTACTTGCAATTTGCATGTTCTTAATATTTTTTCATTAAAAGAATGCTTTATCAGATATTCCTTACAGCAATCCCGATGGCTTCCTGCAATCCATCCGGTTTTTTCCCGCCGGCTGTGGCATAAAAAGGCTGGCCGCCACCACCGCCTTGTATGGCTTTGGCTGCTTCGCGGATTATTTGCCCGGCATTTAACCCTTTTTCTTTAACAAGATTTTCCGAAATCATTACGGTAAGGTTGGCTTTGCCGTTGAGGTTGGCCCCCAAAACCAGGAAAAGGTTATCCACTTCATTCTTTAACTGGAAGGCAATGTCTTTGATGTTTTGGGCATTGTCAACCTGTACAATTTGGGCTATGATATTGACACCATCGCGGTTTTCAATTTTATTTTTCAGGTCGTTTTTAATACCGGCAGCCTCTTTCTTTGCAACTTCTTCAATTTGCTTCGATAAAGCATTGTTTTTGTCGATAAGTTCCTGTACTGCAGTTGATAGCTCTTTTGGATTGTTTAGCAGGTATTTCAGCTGTTTTACGGTATCGACGTTTTCTTCAAAAAATGCCTCGGCTTTATCGGCCGTAATGGCCTCAATACGCCGTATGCCCGCCGAAATGGCGCTTTCGGAAAGAATATGGAATATGCCTATCTGGCCGGTTGCATCAACGTGGGTTCCCCCGCATAATTCAACCGAGTCGCCAAATTTTATGACCCGCACAAGGTCGCCGTATTTTTCACCAAAAAGGGCAAGGGCACCCATTTTCTGTGCTTCTTTCATGGGAACCTGGTCGAACACTTCAGCTTTCAGGTTTTGCCGGATTATTTCATTCACCATCCGCTGGATTTTCAAAAGTTCCTCATCGGAGACTTTTTGAAAATGTGAAAAATCGAACCGAAGGTAGTCGGGTGTGACCAGCGATCCTTTCTGCTCAACATGCGTCCCGAGGACTTTACGCAGGGCATAATCGAGCAGGTGGGTTGCCGTGTGGTTGTTGGCCGTGAGCCTGCGGATTTTCTCCGGTACAACGGCTTTGAATGTTGTCGTAGGGTCCGATGGCAGCTTGTTGGTAATGTGTATTATCAGGTTGTTTTCTTTTTGGGTATCGAGTATGGGTATTTTCTCGCCGTTTGCTTCAATATATCCTTTGTCGCCTACCTGTCCGCCCGATTCGGCATAAAACGGTGTGTATGAAAAGGCCAGGTGGTAAAACTCCTTTTTGGCGGTTTTCACTTTCCGGTACCGGGTTATGTGTACCTCCGATGTGAGGTGGTCGTACCCGATAAACTCTTCTTTATCGTCGTTTCGGAGTATTGTCCAGTCGCCGGTTTGCTGGTTGGCTGCGTTACGCGACCGGCTTTTTTGCTCATCCATGGCTTTGGCAAATTCCTGCCGGTTAACTGTTAGGTTGTTTTCTTTCAGTATCAGTTCGGTTAAATCGAGCGGGAACCCGTAGGTGTCGTAAAGGGTAAATGCATCGTTTCCGTTTACAACATTACCGTCAGTTTTTTTAATAATGCCATCGAGCAGCTTAAGGCCGGTTTCGAGTGTATGTAAAAACGATTCTTCTTCTTCTTTAATAACGTTCGATATCAGTTCTTTTTGGGCAACCAGCTCGGGGAAAGCAGCTCCCATGTGTTGGGTTAGCACATTTACAAGTTTATTGATAAACGGTTCGTTAAAGTTCAGAAATGTGTAGCCGTAACGTACAGCCCGTCGGAGTATCCGGCGGATAACATAGCCGGCCTTGTTATTCGATGGCAGTTGACCGTCGGCAATGGCAAATGCAATGGCGCGTAAATGGTCGGCAATAACGCGCATGGCAATATCGGTCTTTTCATTGTTGCCATATTTGTGCCCCGACAATTTACCGATTTCAGAAATAATGGTTTGAAAAATGTCGGTATCGTAATTCGATTGTTTGCTTTGTAATACCATGCATAGGCGTTCGAAGCCCATTCCGGTATCAACATGTTTTGCAGGTAGTTCTTCAAGCTGCCCGTTTGCTTTACGGTTATACTGAATAAACACGAGGTTCCATATTTCAATTACCTGCGGGTGGTCTTTGTTGACTAACTCAATACCCGGAATTTTTTCGCGTTCTTCGTTGTTGCGAATGTCAACATGTATTTCGGAGCAGGGGCCGCAGGGGCCGGAGTCGCCCATTTCCCAAAAATTGTCTTTTTTGTTACCGTTAATAATCCGTTCTTCGGGTATGTACTGTTTCCAGTATTCAAATGCTTCGGTATCCCGTTCAACACCATCGGCAGCATCGCCTTCAAAAATTGTAGCGTAAAGCCTGTTAGGAGAAATGCCCATTTCTTTTACTAAAAATTCCCAGGCCCAGGAAATGGCTTCTTTCTTAAAATAATCGCCAAACGACCAGTTCCCCAGCATCTCGAACATGGTATGATGGTAAGTGTCGTGGCCAACTTCTTCAAGGTCGTTATGCTTTCCCGATACACGAAGGCATTTTTGTGTGTCGGCAATCCGTGAAAATTTTACCGGATCGTTTCCTAAAAAAATGTCTTTAAATTGGTTCATGCCCGCGTTGGTAAACATAAGTGTAGGGTCGTTTTTTACAACCATTGGGGCCGATTTTACTATTTCGTGGCTTTTATTTTTAAAAAAATCCAGGAAAGCATTTCTGATTTCTTGTGAAGTCATATCTATCTGTTGAAAAATTATTTATCTATAAAATTTTTTATTCGTTTTTTCCAAAAAAATTATTAGTTTTGTTGTCATTAGGGTGATTTCTATTGAGCTCTGCAAAAATAGAAATTGTGTACAAGGATCGGCTAAAAATTAATCTTTTTTTTAGAATGGGGGGTACAAAATACCGGTTTAATCCAAATTCGTTGTCATTCGAACTTAAAAGGGTAAATCCTTTTAAGAAAATGCTTATTGCATTCGGGATAATTGGCATGCTGCTGTTATCGTCAACGGGGATTTCATTGTTTTATTTCCATTATTTTGATACGCCCGATGCAAAAGCCCTAAAAGAAGAAAACAGCCAGTTGGTTACCCGCTACAATATCCTGAATGAAAAACTTGCACATATTGAAGCGGTTCTGGATGAAATACAGGTACGTGACGATAACATTTACCGGGTGATTTTTGAAAAAGATCCGATTCCCGGTTCGGTACGAAAAGCCGGTTTTGGCGGTATCGATCGCTATTCAGGGCTGGAGTCGTTTACCGATGAAGAAATTGTAATTTCTACCGCCAAAAAAGTCGATATCATTTCCAAACAGGCATATATTCAGGCCAAGTCGTATGAGGAGGTACTTAATTTGGCCTTGAATAAAGACAAAGAACTTTCGGCCATGCCGGCAATTATGCCCATATCAAACCACGATTTAACCTATACCTCATCGGGGTTTGGAATGCGCATGCACCCCATTTACAATGTTCCATTATTTCACGCAGGGATGGATTTTGTAGCTCCGCGTGGTGCAAATGTGTATGCAACCGGTGACGGGGTGGTTGAATCGGTTCAAACCCGCCGTACGGGACATGGGAAACACATCGTGGTCGATCATGGTTTTGGTTTCAAAACCCTTTATGCGCATTTGAGCAAATTCAACGTGAGGCCCGGGCAAAAAGTCACAAGGGGCGAGGTTATCGGGTTTGTTGGATCAACCGGAACATCAACTGCGCCTCACCTGCACTACGAGGTGCATAAAGACGGGAAAAAAGTCGACCCGAAATATTACTACTTTAAAGACCTTACACCCGAAAAATTTGACCAGTTGGTAGCCATTTCTTCCAACATTGGACAAAGTTTTGATTAATTTTGTACCGTGCCGTACAAAAAACCCAAAATAGAAAAACACTTTTACACCATTGGCGAAGTTGCCGATATGTTTGGTGTAAATACTTCTTTGATCCGTTTCTGGGAAAAAAAATTCGACAACATTAAGCCTCAAAAAAATGCAAAGGGGAACCGGCTTTTTACACCCGATGCAATTGAAGAAGTGAGGCTGGTATTCCACCTGGTGAAAGAAAGGGGAATGACACTTGACGGGGCACAGCAAAAAATTAAGGAAAACAAGGAGGATACCGTACAGGAACACGAGATTGTAAAACGCCTGCAAACAATCAGGGAAATGCTCACGCAGATAAAGCAGGAGTTGTAGCAGGGTTCGCTTTATCTTTAAAAATCACAAAAAAACCTTGTTTTAAAGTGAAAAGCGTGTAAAATGTAATACATGGAATATGAAAATTAAAGATATAATACAATGCATTGAAGAAGTTGCCCCTTTGTCTTTACAGGAAAGCTGGGATAACTCGGGGTTGATAGTCGGAAATGCAAACGATGAAATTGCCTCGGCGGTTATTACCATTGATGTAACCGAAGCGGTTGTTGACGATGCAGTAACACATGGCGATGGATTGATCATTGCCCATCACCCGGTAATCTTTACAGGCCTGAAAAAGCTTAACGGCAATACCGATGCCGAACGGGCTGTAATAAAAGCCATTAAAAACAACGTGGCCATTTATGCTGCCCATACCAACATCGACATGGTGCAAAACGGTGTTAGCTGGAAGATGGCTGAAAAAATCGGGCTGGAGAATGTTTATTCGCTTTCGCCGCAGAAAGGTTTACTGAAAAAACTGGTGGTTTTTGTGCCGTCCAATTATGCTGAAAAAGTAAGGGATGCCCTCTGTGACGCGGGGGCAGGGCATATTGGGAATTACGATTATTGTACGTTTAAGCTGGCCGGGAAAGGTACTTTCAGGGCGGGCATCGATACAAACCCCTTCGTTGGGCAAAAAGGCGAGATACACGTTGAAGACGAGGTGCGTGTGGAAACCGTTTTTCCGGCATACGATATGGGGAAAGTAATAACGGCATTAATGAAAAACCATCCGTACGAAGAGGTGGCCTACGATATATACCCGCTCGAAAATGCTCATCCGGCAACAGGCCTGGGTGTGGCCGGTGTTTTACCCCGCGAATACGGGGCAGAAGAATTCCTGTATCGGTTGAAAAGTATTTTTGGCTGTAACCTTGTGCGTTGGGCCGGCCCCGGCGATAAAACCATCAAAAAAGTGGCCTTATGTGGCGGGGCGGGGAGCTCGCTATTTCCTGCCGCGTTGAAAGAAAAGGCCGACATATTTGTTACGGCCGACTATAAATACCACCAGTTTTTCGATGCCGAAAAGCGTATTGTTATTGCCGATATCGGGCATTATGAAAGCGAACAGTTCACTAAAGAAGTTTTTTATGAAATAGTTACAAATAAATTTTCTAAATTTGCCATCCGTTTGTCGGAAATAGGGACAAATCCTGTAAAATATTTGTTTTGAAACAATTAATAAAAATTCATTAGCAACATGACTGCACAAAACCAGAACGGCGTTGCAAAAGAAATGCCTATCGAAGAAAAACTGAAGCTTTTATATGATCTTCAGATGGTGATGTCTGAAATTGATAAACTGAAAATACTTCGAGGCGAATTGCCCCTTGAAGTACAGGACCTTGAAGACGAAATTGCCGGTTTAAAAACCCGTATAAACAATTACGAAGACGAAATCAAAAACCTCGAAGTGGCCATTTCTAACCGCAAATCGGCCATTGAAGAATCGAAAGGTTTAATTGCAAAATATACCGACCAGCAGAACAACGTACGGAATAACCGTGAGTTCGATTCGCTGTCGAAAGAAATTGAATTTCAGAATCTTGAAATTGAACTGTCGGAAAAGCGGATTAAAGAGTTTTCAGCCGAGCTGAGTACAAAAACCGAAGCCATCGAGGAATCGAGAAAGCAGCTTGCAGAGCGCGAAGGCGATTTGGAACGCAAACAAAAAGAGCTCGAAGATATTACTTCGGAGACAAAAATTGAAGCTGAAAAACTGGCCGATAAAGCGTCAAAAATTGAAGAACAAATTGAGCCACGACTGCTTACAGCTTTTAGACGCATACGGAAAAATGCACGTAACGGTTTGGCAGTGGTTACCGTTGAACGCGATGCCTGCGGCGGTTGTTTTAACAAAATCCCGCCACAGCGCCAGCTCGATATTGCCTCGCACAAAAAAGTTATTGTTTGCGAGTATTGCGGACGCATCCTGGTCGATAAGCTCATCGACCCACAAGCATAAACTTATTTTTAAATACACATAAAGAGGTTTCTCATCACGGGAAGCCTCTTTTTTTTCGTTAATCCATAACCACTATTCCCGGTTTTTTATAATTAAACAGCAGGGATTCATTACCTTTATGGAAAGCGTTTTAAAGTAATCAAAAAAGCCGAATAATGTTTTCTGTTTCAGTTCAGTCAGATCAAATGCCGCCCGTTATTTGTATTTCGGGCAGGCTCGATACAAACAGCAGTCCTTTGTTTAGTAAGGAAATTACCCCATTGCTCGAAAAGGAGAAGCATGTAATCGTTGATATGTCGCGGTGCAATTACCTGTCGAGTTCGGGAATACGGCTCCTCCTGTCGGCCACAAAAACATTGCGGGCAAAAGGTGGCAGGTTGTTGTTGGCCGGGTTAACGGGCGAAGTTTACCAGGTAATTGAAATGACCGGGTTGCAAAAAGTTTTCGACCTTTTCGATGATGTTAGCGATGCCCGGGGTTTTGCGTGCCGGCCCGGACTTGATACTGACGTAGAGGGGAAACAGCCTTACAACGGGGAACACCTGCGGCAGGTTATGGCCGGTAAGGGGAAACAGGCTTCCGGCCTTTGGGAAGGCGATGCCGTTGCCGCTTACAACGAACTGGGTTTCTCGGTGGGCGAGGGGTGCCCTTCGGAGATGTGTGGAAGCAAAGAAAAGGTTAACGGAATGTTCGTTACTGCTTTAAATTGTGCCGGTTTTATCCCTTTCGACGAAAATTTTCCACCCGATTTCAGGGTAGCCGATTCCCCGGCGGCCGGTTCGGTATATGTTCAAAAAGCGCTTTCGTTTGGTGTGGAACCGTCGGCAATGTTTGTTGCCATAAAACCCGGGAAAATTGAATTGGCAAAACTGATTGCCGACATTCAGCTTTTTTCCGAATCGTATTCCCACAGCAGCAATGTGCCCATTGCTTTTGCCCTGGCCGGCAACAGTCACAACAGGCCTTCGCTTTCGGTTGGCTGCGTGGTGCCCGCCGGTTTTTTTAAACACATCGAAAAGCGCTTGTCAAAATCGGGTATTGCCTTTGAAAACCACGTTGTGCCGGGAGCGACGTTCCTGCTCGGGCAAATGGAAACGGTTTGTGAAAATATCGGCCCCGAAGAACTAACCCGGAAAATGTTAACCTTCGAAAACGTGCTGGATGTTGAACCGCTCGGTTTGTCGTTTGAGATTGAAAACCCGGTAGTTTGGTTGTTTTTGCCACACGAAATCAAAAAAGCCCCGCAATCGTTACTGGCTGTTGAAATGGAGGAAAGCGCCCGTTTTGACCCGCGTGTTGATTTTTTGGTGCGGCGCATTTACAACGACTCGTCAAAAATAAAGGTAAAAGCCATTCACGGGGGCTATTCGGCAAAAACCTACCAGGTCGATTCGTATGATAACGATGGCCGGAAGCTCAGACCAACCGTACTGAAAGTGGCCAACCGTGCCATGATTGCCCGCGAAGCCGAACGCTGTCAAAAATACGCGCTTCCCTATATTTTCAATAACAGCGCCATGGTTCTCGGCGCACAATATTTTGGCGATACCGGAGCTTTGCGCTACAATTTTGTAGGCATTGGCGGCGAACACACCCGGCTGAAATGGCTGACCCACCTCTTTGAATCGTGGCCGGTTGAAAAGCTTGAGCCGGTTTTCGATAAAATTTTCAGGGAAATTTTAAAGCCCTGGTACGGGCAAACCATTGAAGAAAAAATTGCCTTGTTCCACGACCATGACCCCACGCTTACGTTTTTCCCGATGATTGAAGATGAGGCACAAAAGCTTTTTTCGTTATCGTCGGATGAACCCGAAATTAAAATGGAAGAAACCGGGCAGAAACAGGTGAACCCCTTTGGGTTTTTGAAGCATGAATACAAAAGGATGCACGGCCATAAGTTTGACTATTACACCTCGGTGTGCCACGGCGACCTGAACATGCAAAACATCCTGCTCGATCAGGACATGAACGTGTACCTGATCGACTTTTCCGAAACACGGCCACGTTCGGTGGTTTCCGACTTTGCCCGCCTCGAGGCCATTTTCATGATTGAATATGCCAACGTGGAAGCCCCCGAAGAGTTAAAAGCCATGATGGAATTTGCCTCCCGTTTTTATGCCGTTTCTTCCCTCGAAGTGTTGCCCGAAAACAGCTATTCTGGAAAGTATTCTGAAGCAATGGCGCGCAATGTGTCCATGATACGGAAAGTGCGGCAGTATGCCCTTGAAAACGCCCGGGGCACCGCCACCATTTTACCTTATTACCTGGCCCTGCTCGAATGGGTGCTTCCCATTGTTTGTTACCGCAGCGCTACGTTGGCACAAAAAAGGCTATCGGTGGTTATTGCCGGGGTGCTTTGCGGGAAGGTACAGGAATCTTTGTTATAAATTCAGGAGTAACGGTAAATATGGAAGCAGGTGAATCAATAAAATTTAAATCAGGATTCAAATTATGCGATGGTGCAACATTTAAAATGAGTGTTGACCCTGATGACCCCACTTTAAAAAGCAGTGAAGTACAGGAACTGGCTTCTCCAATAATTTTGGGAAACAAATATGTTGAAACAAATGACATGTTTACTGTGCAGGCGCAACCAGATGACAGCAATATCTCGTGGCAAATTATCGGCAATAATTTCGAATACCAAAGCCGGTCAGATGAGTTCTCAATACCCGATAATTTGGAAGACGGACAATATACTTTGTTTGCAAGTATAAGTGCAAACGGGCGAATTGCAGCCTCATCAAAAATTATTGTTGTTGGCAATTCCAAAATAACGCAACTACGGAATGAGTTGTCCAATCAAAAAAGTAGTTTTATACTCTATCCCAATCCTGCAAAAGGTATAGTAACAGCAGGGATAAAAGGGTTTGAAGGTAATCTAAGGTTTGTTGTCAAAAACCTTCTTGGAAAAGTTGTAGCAGTTTACGATAATGTCCCTGTTTCAAATCCCGAGATCGACCTGTCCGGCTTACAAAAAGGGTTTTATTTTGTTGATTTGGTTAATAATGGGAATTTTGTAGGAATCAAAAAATTGATTAAACGGTAATGCATTTTAAATATTAGTTTGGGGAAACTCTAAAATTTCCCCAAATTCCTAAAATATATAGAGTTATGAAAACATGTAAATTACATATTGATTGTTTTTATTTCTGTCCTGTTATACTCATGCGATGATATTTATTTGTCGTTTCCGGAAGGTGTGCAGGAGTTGTTTTGTTACAGAGCAGGGGATTGTTTTTCTCTTTTGGAAAATGAAACCAATGACACGTTAGTTTTTGAAGTAACTAACTATAGAAATGAATACGAGAAAGATAGATATAACTTCTTATCGCCATATAATGATCAATATCGCCAGATCCTACTAATAGAATTTGGTTCAGTAAAAAATGTATATGGTGGTATGATGTTTTCAGAAGATGTATATTCTCCTTCTATTACTATTTCATTAGTTTATAATCAATCAATCTTTTTTGAAGAAAAATTGGTTGACACATTATTGAATTATACCCTTAACAGCAAAGAATATCCCGAACTTTTTGTTTTTGCCTGCGAAAAAGGCCAAAGTCCCATGCTTTACTTTTCAAAAGACGAGGGTATTGTTTATATTGACAGCACAGCAAGCGGGAATAGTTACGCGTTAATTGAGTATATAATGGGTGAATAAAACAATATGCAACACCGCTGCCGCGCGAATTGAAAATCGACGTAGTCAATCTTTCGCGTGGTTTGTAGTTAAAGCATCAATTAATTTGTACTATTACTTTTTCTTAGCCTCTGGCTAAACCACACGATG
>JAIOZY010000064.1 GCA_021740385.1 Prolixibacteraceae bacterium
AACAAAACGAAATATCAAAATTCGCTATTCCCCCAGATGGAGGGGGCTTACTTTTGAAAATGCAAAATACAGATACTGATTAACTGAGCGTTAAAAGAATAAATTTATAACTATTCCGGTTTACCGGACAACAATGATTGTTTTTCTAAAAATAAGTTATGGATAAAAGAGGCTAAAATGGATTTAATGTAATTTCTCACATCGGAACAACTTTTACCCTCACCGATTTATAAGCAGGCGTATAGCAAGTATCGCTTATTTCATTTATTGATGTTAGTATGTTGGTTTCGGGAAAATAGGCTGCGACACATCCTTTGCTAATGGGGTAAGGTATTGCATAATAGCCCTCCAGCTTACGTTCTTTGTTGTCAAAGTTGCTGGATATTTCTACTATTTGCTCAGCACCGAGGTTCAGGTTGGACATATCTTCCTGGTTCATGAAGAGTACACGGCGCTCGTTGTTTATTCCCCGGTAGCGGTCGTTTAGCCCGAAAATTGAAGTGTTAAACTGGTCGTGGCTTCTGATGGTCATGAGCAAAAAGCCCCTATCTTCTGCAGCAACACTGGTTAACGGATAGTTACTAAACTGTGCTTTCCCGTTCACGGTATTGAAAACACGTTTCTTCAAGGGGTTTTCATAGTAATATTCTTCTTCTGATTTGCCTTTTTCGGCAATTTCATTTAACGAAGTAACAACTTTCGAAATGGCCGTTCTTATTTGTTGAAAATCATTTTCGAAACGGCCCCATTCAATTCCATGCTTTTCTCCAAGAGTAGCCTTAGCCATTCCTGCCACAATGGAAATTTCACTTTTGGTATTTGATGAGGGGGGGGGCAAACAGCCTTTCGAAAAGGAGATCTTGCACAATGCATCCTCAACAGTTGTTGCCTGTAATTTGCCGTTTTGGATATCTTTTTCCAACCGGGAGAATGCTGGCAGTATAAGCGCTTTTTTCCCTGTTGCGAGATGACTTCTGTTTAGTTTTGTTGAAATCATTACTGTTAAATTGCATTTTCGCAATGTTTCTTTAACATACTTCGTGTCGGGCAGGGCCGAGGCCAGGTTTCCCCCAAGGGAAATCAATACTTTTACTTTGCCCGATTCAATCGATTTAATTGCCGGTACGGTACTCAACCCGGGGGTGCGGGGTACTTTAAAACCAAACAGGGTTTCCATGTTGTCGAGAAACGGAACAGGCATGTTTTCCCCAACGCCCATAGTGCGGATGCCCTGAATGTTACTATGGCCGCGCACCGGGCATACCCCTGAGCCGGGTTTCCCAATATTCCCTTTCAGCATCAACAGGTTTACAATTTCCCTGATGGTTTCAACAGAATTACGGTGATGGGTAATTCCCAGGCACCAACAGGCAATTGTGCTTTCGGACTCGCAATAAACGTTTGCAGCTTCAATTATTTGTTTCTTTTCTAAACCGCTGCCGGCAATTATTTTTTCCCACGAAGTATTCCTTACTGTTTGCTTGTATTCCTCAAAGCCGCTGGTATGTTTTTCGATAAAACCGATATCGAGTATGCCGCCCTTTTCATCTTCTTTTTCAAGAATGGCTTTAACCATTCCCCTTATAAGCGCCATATCGCCATTGATCACGGGTTTAATATAAAGATGAGAAAGCTGGGTTTGTTTGCCAAAATAGGAACTTGCTTCCTGCGGATTTGCAAAGCCCATTAAGCTTGCCTCGGGCATTGGGTTAACGGCTACCACTTTGCAGCCGTTTCTTACGGCCGATTGCAGTGAGCTAAGCATACGTGCATGGTTGGACCCGGGGTTATGTCCGAAAATAAAAACAGCGCCGGCCTTTGGAAAATCGTCGAGGGTTACGCTGCTTTTCCCAAAACCAAGGCTTGTGGCAAGCGCTTTACCCGATGGCTCGTGGCAAATATTGGCGCTGTTGGGGAGGTTATTTGTCCCAAGGGCGCGGGCCATAAGCTGGTAAAGAAAGGCTGCTTCGTTCGAGGTCCTGCCCGATGCATAAAAAACGGCCTGGTTTGGATCGTCAAGGCTGTTTAATTCGTTGGCAACAATGTTGTAAGCTTCGTTCCAGCTTACAGGCCTGTAATGAGTCGAATTTTCATCAATATACATGGGGTCGGTTAACCGGCCTTGTTGTTCCAGCCAATAATCCGATGTAAGCATAAGGTCTTTTACCGACCATTTTTTGAAAAATGTTGCATCGATGAGTTTATTTGTAGCTGCCGCACTAACATTTTTAGCGCCGTTTTCACAAAATTCAAAACTCGACCTGTGTTTGTCGGGGTTTGGCCATGCACACCCGGGGCATTCAAAGCCTGAAAGTTGATTGAAATTTGCGATAAGTTTCCTGCTTCGTTTAACCCCTGATTCCTTATGCAAATAACCAAGTGCTGTTAAAACAGCATCCATGCCGCCGGCAAATGCTTTGGGCTGGTCGTGTTTTAAGCCTATCAGGTTGGCAACGTCTTTCTCCATGTCGGCAAGCTCAAGGTCATTAACGGCACGGATAATTTCCCTTCCCAGCGATTCCATTCCGGCAAGCAGTGCAATGCGCTCTTTATTGCTGTTTGTTTCATCGGCTTTAAGAATGAACATGGTCAAACCCGAAGCCTCAATAAGGCTGATGAGCGGGGGCATGTCAAAGTCGGGAATGTCAGCGGATAGTATGGTTTGCCTTATTTTTTTATGGATTTCCAAAATAGTCGAAAGGTCGGGCGAATAGAGGTTCTTATTTCGGGTGCCGGTAAAAATGGGTTGTTTTTTTGCTGTTAAAACACCTTGTTTTTGCAGCGAACCCCAAACAAGTTTGCTTAATGTTGTGCCATGTGCCGCAACAATTTCAACGGCTTGTTTTATGGGAATTGGTTTTTCAAAAATCTGCAAACACCTTAATGCGCTTTGGAGGGCTTCTTTTTCCGGATCGGGCGTTTTTAACACCTCAAGTTTTTCCCAGTCATCGTTAATTAAACCACCAAACGAGGCATCCAAAAGTAAAGCACCGGCAAGGGTCAGGTGCATAACCTGTTCAGGTATGGGGTAAAACCGGTTTGATACCGGATCGACTGTTAAAAGCAGAAACTGCTCAGCGTAAGTTCTCATCAGCAATATTATTTTTGTAATATTACAAAAACTAAATTATTATATGAAACGAGCATGTAAGACATTTAATCTAACCCGGATTATTCACAAATAATCCCTATCTCTCCCGATGGCTATCGGGATGACTAAGATTCAGTAAAACTTTTTTAAAAAGTTAAACTTCATCTAAGTCGGGGTTAGCCTGAACTTTATTCATATTTTTATAATTTATGAATAGTTCAGGCTAAGAGGATGATTAAAATGAATGCGAGTTCCATACGATGCCAATTGAAATAAATAATTTAATCGTATGAAACCATTGGCTTTACTTTATGGAAAATAAAGAGGTGACGGGAATAATACTGGCAGGGGGCAAAAGCAGCCGTTTTGGGACCGATAAGGCATTGTACTTATACAAGGGTAAACGAATGATCGATTATGTCCTTGAAGTTATAAGCCCTGTTTGTGACAATATTCTTATCAGCACCAATAAGCCCGATAATTTTTATTACACCGGACAAAAAACCGTTCGTGATATTTTTTTAAATTGTGGCCCGCTTGGCGGAATACATGCCTGCTTACTCAAATCGGAAAATGAACACAATATTATTGTAGGATGCGATATGCCCGCGTTGCATTCAGGTTTATTCAGGGCATTGCTGAATAATGCTGATGGATATGATGTGGTTATGCCTGTGCATGATGGAATTCATGAAACCATGGCAAGTTATTTTAATAAAGAATCACTTCCCGTTATCGAAGAAGCTTTAAGAAAAAAGCAGCACAAAGTTACCGATGCAATTGTTCCACTTCACACATTTTTTATGAATGTTGAAAAAATGCCCTTTTTTTCAGATACGCTTTTTACCAATATTAATACAAAAAAGGAGATGAATAACTTAATCCGCTTCGGGATATGATAGCACATTTATCGCACAAACCTGTTCCCGAAAAGTGGATGAAAGCCTCGGTTTTGGGCAGCTTATGGGCTGTTGTCGAGATTGTACTGGGGAGCATGTTGCATAATTTGAAAATTCCCCTGGCAGGCAGCATCCTTTCTTTTTTTTCCGTTTTGCTTATTGTTTCCTTTTTGCAGTTATGGAAAGAAAACGGGGTTGTGTGGCGGGCAGGATTGATTTGTGCAATCATGAAATCGTTATCGCCAAGTGCCATTATCATTGGCCCCATGCTGGGCATATTTGCCGAAGCCCTGATTATAGAAATTATTGTAAGGTGTTTCGGCAAAAATGTTTTTTCCTATGCTTTTGGGGGAGCTTTGGCCGTATTCAGTGCTTTGGTTCATAAAGCAATTACACTCCTTCTTTTGTATGGGTGGGACCTGGTTGTTTTATTCGAAAATTTTTGTGCCTGGGCGGCTAAGCAACTCCATATCGAAAGCATAAAGCCTATAGGTTTATTGGTGTGTGTTTCGGTTATCTATCTTCTTAGCGGTATTTTGGCGGCTGTTTCAGGCTTCTTTGCGGGAAAACGAAGCATTGAGAAAGAGGCGCAAAATCAAATACAACCAATACTTAAAAAGGATGTTCGGAGCACACTGTTCAAACACGCGAATAAAAAAAAGCACTCATTGCCCCTGCTTTTGCTGATTTTAATATTTCTGATTGGGGGGATGGTCATTATTAACCATTCGGGTTTTATTATTTCGTTAATGTTTACATCACTTTTTGTCTTTTTAATTACCCGGCAATATGCACACAAT
Source organism: Prolixibacteraceae bacterium (assembly GCA_021740385.1). Taxonomy (GTDB): domain Bacteria; phylum Bacteroidota; class Bacteroidia; order Bacteroidales; family Prolixibacteraceae; genus DAIMEA01. The sequence goes on from JAIOZY010000064.1 coordinate 4,791, forward strand.
ATGCGTTACCTCAGAAAGCCTGCTTTGTGGGGCCAACTCCTGTTTTTGTTATTGTTTTCGGCCTTTTTTTACGAAGGTTTTTCATTGAACGGAATAACACGCCCCGAAGGATGGATTGTTGGTTCTAAAATGATATTTAGGGCAATGCTTTTGTTATCCGCTTTTTCTGCAATCAGTACCGAACTGAAAAACCCCATTATCCGGAACATCCTGTATAACCGGGGAATAAAAAATATGTACCTGTCGCTCGAACTTGCATTTTCTGCATTACCCGGACTGATGAACACTTACTCGTCGCAAACCCTTAAAGCAAAAGGTTTTGGAAAGATCATTCAGGCCATGTTTGTTAGCTCCCATGCGTTATTAAACGAATTTTTGTCTTTTGAAAACAACAGGCCTACACTATATATTGTATGTGGCGGTGTAAACCAGGGTAAAACGGCAATTACCAAAAAAGTAGTTGGTGAGCTCCAAAAAGCCGGGCTTAAAGTTTCCGGTTTTTTTACAACTGCCCACACCAGCATTTCGGGCGAAAAGGCATACTTTGTTGAAGATGTATCAACAGGGGAGACTAAAAAACTTGGCTCAAAGAATTTCTCATCGGGAAAAATAAAAAAAAACCGTTTCACTCTTACTGAAGAGGGGATAATCTTCGGAAAGAAAATTCTTCAAGGTGCAGATAAAGATAAAACCGACATTTTTGTAATTGATGAAATTGGTCCGTTGGAAATTCGCGATAAAGGTTGGTCACCGGCTATCGATCAATTACTTAAACAACGTAATACCCCGCATATATGGGTTGTGAGAAAGCGACTTATAAAAACGGCCCTTCGGAAATGGAATGTTGGCGATGTTACCATTTTAAATTTACCCGATGATTCGTGGAGACAAATTGTTGAAGAAATACAGCATGGGATAAAAACGTATAAAGAACATGCTGAAAAGGAAGCGCATTAACCACCAATTCCGGGTAATTGTATAATTTGAGCACGCTATTTGCCATTTTTTCAAAAAAAAATTAGTTCACCCTGTTTGATTCTTGTTGGAAATTAGTACTTTTGCCAACCGTTTCTTTAGGAAAAACGCGTTTTTGAGCGCTGTAAGTAGTTGATATTCCTAATGAAACAAATTTTTTAAAAGCAAAATTTTATTAATAATTAATACGTATAATGCCTACAATTCAACAGTTAGTAAGAAAAGGGAGAAATGTAAACATTGAAAAAAGCAAGTCTCCTGCACTTGATTCCTGTCCGCAGCGAAGGGGCGTATGTGTGCGTGTATACACCACCACGCCAAAGAAACCAAACTCAGCCATGCGTAAAGTGGCCAGGGTAAGGTTAACCAATTTGAAAGAGGTAAACGCGTATATCCCGGGCGAAGGGCACAACCTTCAGGAACACTCCATCGTGCTGGTGCGCGGTGGCCGTGTAAAAGACCTGCCGGGCGTGCGTTACCACATTGTTCGCGGCGCGTTGGATACAGCTGGTGTTGAAGGACGCACCCAGCGCCGGTCGAAATACGGCACAAAACGTCCGAAGAAAAAATAGTGTTGAATGGTTATTTAAAGTTGTGGTTTGGTTGAGTAAATGAAACTTTAACGAAGAATTGAAGATCGAAACTCGAGCAGCCGATTTGAATAACACTAACTTTAAAAAAAATGAGGAAGTCAAAACCAAAGAAGCGGATCATTTTACCCGATCCAAAGTACAATGATGTATTGGTTACCCGTTTTGTTAACGACCTGATGGTCGACGGGAAAAAAACAGTGGCCTACCATGTATTCTACGATGCCATGGATATGATAGGCCAAAAAATGAAAAACGATGAACTCTCACCGTTAGAAATCTGGAAAAAAGCCCTCGAAAACATTACACCACAGGTAGAGGTTAAGAGCCGACGCGTTGGTGGCGCCACTTTCCAGGTACCCATGGAAATCCGTGCTGAAAGGAAAAATTCAATCTCGATTAAAAATATGATTTTGTTCGCCCGCAAACGTTCGGGCCGATCAATGAGCGAAAAGCTTGCGGCCGAAATTCAGGCTGCTTATAACGAAGAAGGCGGGGCCTTTAAGCGGAAAGAAGAAATTCACCGTATGGCCGATGCCAACAGGGCATTTGCTCATTTCCGTTTTTAAGCAGGATACATTTTATTGGTTTTATTGGTTTAAATTTTTTTTGATTCAGTTTATATAAGATTGGTTTAAATATATGGCAAAGAGAGATTTACATAATACACGCAACATTGGCATCATGGCCCACATCGATGCCGGTAAAACAACGGTAACCGAGCGTATACTGTTTTATACCGGTTTGACCCACCGCATAGGTGAGGTGCACGACGGTGCGGCAACCATGGACTGGATGGAACAGGAGCAGGAACGCGGTATTACCATAACCTCGGCAGCAACAACTACAAATTGGAAATATAACGATATTGAGCATAAGATCAATATTATTGATACCCCGGGACACGTTGATTTTACTGTAGAAGTAGAACGATCCCTCAGGGTGCTCGATGGAACCGTTGCTCTTTTTTGCGCCGTTGGCGGTGTAGAAGCACAGTCGGAAACCGTTTGGCGACAGGCCGAAAAATACGGTGTCCCGCGTATCGCTTTCGTAAATAAGATGGACAGGCAGGGAGCCGACTTCTATAAAGTATACAGCGATATTAAAGAAAAACTGGGTGCTAACCCCATTCCTCTTCAACTGCCCATCGGTTCCGAAGAAACGTTTTCGGGCGTAATCGACCTCGTTGAGATGAAAGCCGTAGTTTGGCACGAAGATGCCACTTTCGGTCAAAAATACACACTTGAAGATATTCCCGAAGACATGGTTGAAACAGCCGGCGAATGGCGCGAGAAACTGGTTGAAGCCGTAGCCGAACAGGACGAAGAATTACTCGAACGTTTCTTTGAAGACCCCGAGTCGATAACCAAGGAAGAAATGATTGCCGTAATTCGAAAATCGACCATTGCCGGTGATATTATCCCCATGTTTTGCGGTTCAGCATTTAAAAACAAAGGCGTTCAGCGTTTGCTCGATTCCGTTTGTGCTTTTTTACCCAGCCCGCTCGATAAAGGCGAAGTAAAAGGCCACGATGAAGACGATGAAGAAAAACTCCTTTCACGCAAGCCCGATGCAAATGAACCCACTTCGGCACTTGCTTTCAAAATTGCTACCGACCCATACGTGGGCCGGTTAACTTTTGTAAGGGTGTACTCGGGGAAATTTGAAAGCGGCGGCACATACTACAACCCTCGTACACGGAAAAAAGAACGCATTTCACGCATCTACCAAATGCACTCAAACAAGCAGCAACCACGCGAAGTTATCGAAGCCGGTGACATTTGTGCCGTGGTTGGGCTGAAAGATACGCGCACGGGCGATACCCTTTGCGATGCGAAGCATCCCATTGTTATGGAGTCGATGTCGTTCCCCGATCCGGTAATTGGTATTGCCGTTGAACCTAAAACCCAAAAAGACCTCGATAAACTGGGTGTAGGCCTGTCAAAACTGGCCGAAGAAGATCCCACATTCCAGGTACGTACCGACCAGGAAACCGGGCAAACCCTTATACGGGGCATGGGCGAGCTTCATCTCGAAATTATTATAGACCGCTTAAGACGCGAATTCAAAGTAGAGTGCAACCAGGGTAAACCCCAGGTGGCCTACAAAGAAGCCATTAAAGGATCAATTGAATTGCGCGAAGTATTTAAAAAACAAACCGGAGGCCGCGGAAAATTTGCCGACATTAGTGTGCGGGTTGAAGCTGCCGAAGAAGGTAAAGAAGGGCTCGAATTTATCGATAAGGTTAAAGGAGGCAACATCCCGCGCGAATACATCCCTTCCATTGAAAAAGGTTTTAAGGCAGCAATGGCAAACGGGCCATTGGCCGGATTCCCCATCGAAGCGCTCAAAGTTACTGTGCTCGATGGGTCATACCACCCGGTCGATTCCGATCAGCTTTCATTCGAAATATGTGCAAAGCAGGCCTTTAAAAATGCTGCATCGAAAGCCAAGCCTTCTTTACTCGAACCCATCATGAAAGCCGAAATTGTTACCCCCGAAGAGTATATGGGCGACATTATTTCAGACCTGAACCGCCGCAGGGGCCATGTTAGCGGAATGGAATCGAAAGGCGGGGCAAGGGTGATTAAAGCACAGGTGCCGCTGGCCGAGCAATTTGGTTATGTTACCGTTTTGCGCACCCTCTCTTCAGGACGGGCAACCTCTTCAATCGAGTTTTCGCATTACGAAGAAGTGCCACGGAACATTGCCGTAGAAGTATTGGAGGATGCAAAAGGCAGGATAGAATTACTATAATTTGATACAATTATAATTATGAGCCAAAAAATCAGAATTAAGCTGAAATCTTACGATCACAACCTGGTTGATAAATCGGCTGAGAAGATCGTAAAAACGGTGAAATCGACCGGTGCAGTGGTTAGTGGCCCTATACCGTTACCCACACACAAACGTGTCTTTACCGTTTTGCGTTCTACGTTCGTGAACAAAAAGTCGCGCGAGCAATACCAGCTCAGTTCGTACAAAAGGTTGATCGATATTTACAGCTCAACAGCAAAAACCATCGACGCCCTTATGAAACTTGAATTGCCAAGTGGTGTTGAGGTTGAAATTAAAGTTTGATAACTTAAAAAAGAGTTTAAAATGCCAGGATTAATTGGAAAAAAAATCGGAATGACATCCGTATTCAGTGTTGAGGGGAAAAACATCCCATGCACTGTGCTCGAAGCTGGCCCATGCGTGGTAACCCAGGTTAAAACCGAGGAAACCGATGGATATGCCGCCGTTCAGATTGGTTATGAAGACAAAAAAGAAAAGCATACGACCAAAGCTGAGTCCGGCCATTTCAAAAAAGCAGGTACAGTTCCAAAGAAAAATGTAATTGAAATTGACTCACCCGCCGAAAAAGTTGGGCCGGGCGATGTTCTCACGGTTGAAATGTTTAACGAGTCGCCTTGGGTAACCGTTACCGGAACCTCGAAAGGAAAAGGTTTCCAGGGAGTTGTTAAACGTTATAATTTCAAAGGCGTTAACGATGCAACGCACGGGCAGCATAACCGTTTACGCGCTCCCGGTTCACTTGGTGCCTCTTCTTACCCGTCAAGGGTATTCAAGGGCATGCGCATGGGAGGCCGCACTGGAGGTAATACCGTTACCGTTGAAAACCTCGAGGTTATGAAGATAATCCCCGAAAATAATTTATTAGTCGTGAAAGGTTCTGTGCCCGGAGCGAAAGGTTCATACGTAATAATTTGGAAGTAATGGAATTAAACGTATTAAATATAGAAGGTAAAGATACCGGGAAAAAGGTCAGGTTAAACGATCATATTTTTGGTATTGAACCCAACGACCATGCCATTTATCTCGATGTTAAACAGTATTTGGCAAACCAGCGTCAGGGAACGCATAGTGCAAAAGAACGAAGTGATATTGTGGGTAGTACCCGGAAAATTAAGCGGCAAAAAGGTACCGGCACAGCCCGTGCAGGTAGTATTAAGTCGCCCATTTTTCGTGGTGGTGGCCGTGTGTTTGGGCCACGTCCCCGGAACTACGGGTTTAAGTTGAACAAAAAAGTGAAACAGCTTGCCCGCAAATCGGCACTCTCGTACAAGGCAAAAGAAAACAACATTATTGTTTTAGAGGATTTCAGTTTAGAAACACCAAAAACCCAGCAAATTGTTGATATTCAGGCTAATTTGAAAATTAACAATAAAAAGTCCTTGTTCGTTTTATCAGAAGTAAATAAAAACATATATTTGTCCTCCAGAAATTTAAGGGGGGTTATGGTTGTAACCGCCGATAGGCTAACAACTTACGACATACTTAACGCCTCATCTGTTGTAATATTGGAAGGCTCGTTGGAGAAAATTGAAGGTGTGTTTAACAATTAAATGAAGAAAAATGGACGTTTTAATAAAACCATTGGTGACAGAGAAAATGACGGCAGTAACTGAAAAGTTAAACCGTTATGGCTTTATTGTAGACCGCCGGGCCACGAAAAACCAAATTAAATCAGCAATAGAAAACATGTATGATGTCGATGTTGAAGCGGTAAACACCATGAATTATGCCGGGAAAACAAGATCCCGCTTCACAAAATCGGGCATACAAAAAGGAAAAACAAATTCATTCAAAAAGGCCATTATAACATTGGCCGAAGGACAAACGATTGACTTTTATAGCAATATTTAATAGAATATGGCAGTACGTAAATTAAAACCTGTAACACCCGGTCAAAGGCACAAAATAATTGGCGCCTTCGATTCGGTTACAGAGTCGACACCTGAAAAATCATTGTTAGCGCCCATCAAGAAAACCGGTGGCCGCAACAACCAAGGCCGGATGACAATGAGGTATATAGGTGGGGGCCACAAGCGCAAATACCGCATTATCGATTTCAAACGCGATAAAGAAGGTATTGAGGCAAAAGTTGAATCCATTCAGTACGATCCAAACCGCAGTGCACGCATTGCGTTACTGGCTTATGCCGATGGAGAAAAAAGGTACATTCTCGCACCCAATGGCCTGAAAGTAGATCAGGTAGTAGTATCGGGTAACGATGTATCGCCCGAAATCGGGAATGCCCTTCCGCTTGAAAAAATCCCACTAGGTACCCTTGTTCACAATATAGAGCTCAGGCCCGGTCAGGGTGGTGTCATGGCTCGAAGTGCCGGAACCTATGCACAGCTTCTTTCCCGCGATGGAAAGTATGCAATTCTGAAGTTACCTTCAGGAGAATCCCGCATGGTACTCATAACCTGCAAAGCAACTGTAGGTACTGTTGGAAATACCGAACACAACCTCGAGCGCTCGGGTAAAGCCGGCCGTTCACGTTGGTTAGGGCGTCGCCCCCGTGTTCGTGGTGTGGTAATGAACCCCGTCGACCATCCAATGGGTGGTGGCGAAGGACGCGCTTCGGGTGGACACCCGCGCTCGCGTAAAGGCCTGTTGGCCAAGGGGTACAAGACCCGCCATCCCAAAAAGAAATCCAGCAAGTACATTCTTGAAAAACGTAAGTAATAATTTGTAAAAGGTAAGTAAGTATGAGTCGTTCATTGAAAAAAGGGCCTTTTATCAGCTACAAGCTCGAAAGAAAAATTCTGGCTATGAATGAATCTGGTAAAAAGAGTGTTGTGAAAACATGGGCCCGTGCATCAATGATTTCTCCTGATATGGTTGGGCACACCATTGCTGTTCATAACGGCAACAAGTTTATTCCGGTATACATCACCGAAAACATGGTGGGCCATAAACTGGGCGAATTTGCCCCAACCCGTATCTTCAGGGGACACGCCGGTAACCGTTAGTGAGGCGTGAATTGATAGAACCATTAAAAAAAAGAGACAATGGGTGCAAGAAAAAGAAATACAGCAAACAAGCGTAAAGAGGAGCGAAAAAGCCAATACTTCGCCGTGCTTCGCAACAACCCCACATCGCCCCGTAAAATGCGGCTGGTGGCCGACATGGTAAGGGGCATGGAAGTGAACAGGGCACTCGATGTGTTGAAGTTTTCATCGAAAGAGGCCTCGCGTAAAGTCGAAAAGCTTTTGTTATCGGCCATTGCCAACTGGCAAGCCAAAAACGAAGAAAAAAGGCTTGAAGAGAGTAACCTTTTTATTTCGAAAATATTTGTCGATTCAGGCCGTATGCTTAAACGGATACAACCCGCGCCACAAGGCAGGGCACACCGTATTCGCAAACGCTCGAATCATGTGACCATATATCTGGATAGTAAAAATCCGGTAACCGAATAACCTATAATAAGAGTAATACATGGGACAGAAAACCAATCCGATTTCAAATCGATTAGGAATCATCCGAGGATGGGATTCCAACTGGTTCGGAGGAAACAATTATGGCGATAAGCTGGCCGAAGATTATCAAATTCGTAAATACCTGAATGCCCGCCTGGCAAAAGCGAGCGTTTCAAAAATAATCATCGAACGTACCTTAAAGCTTATAACCATAACCGTACATACATCCAGGCCAGGCATTATTATAGGTAAAGGAGGCCAGGAAGTTGATAAGCTGAAAGAAGAATTGAAAAAAATTACTTCGAAAGAAGTACAGATCAATATCTTTGAAATTAAACGCCCTGAAATGGATGCCCAAATTGTGGCAGGCAATATTGCCCGCCAGATTGAAGGCAAAATTGCATACAGGCGTGCCGTCAAAATGGCCATCGCATCAACCATGCGCATGGGAGCCGAAGGAATCAAAGTACTGGTTTCGGGGCGTCTGAACGGAGCCGAAATGGCCCGTTCGGAAATGTATAAAGACGGACGTACACCCTTGCATACCCTCAGGGCCGATATAGACTACGCACTGGCCGAGGCCCTTACCAAGACCGGCCTGATTGGCGTAAAAGTATGGATATGTAAAGGTGAAGTATACGGTAAACGCGACCTTTCACCTAACATTGGAATGAAAAGCGGCAGCGGAAGTTCACGTGGCGACAGGCCACGAGGTGGAGGCCGCAGGAAAAAAAAGTAATTAACCCTTAAATACGATTAAGGATGTTACAACCTAAGAAAACAAAATTTAGAAGAGTACAAAAGGGAAGAATGAAAGGCGATGCCCAAAGGGGCAACCAGCTTGCATTCGGATCATTCGGTATAAAATCCCTCGAAACGGCATGGATCACTGGCCGTCAAATTGAGGCCGCGCGTGTTGCAGTTACCAGGCACATGCAACGCCAGGGACAAATCTGGATCCGTATCTTCCCCGACAAGCCCATTACAAAAAAGCCTGCAGAGGTACGTATGGGTAAAGGTAGGGGCGCACCAGAAGGCTTTGTGGCACCGGTTACACCCGGGCGCATTATTATTGAAGCAGAAGGTGTTCCTTTCGAATTGGCTAAGGAAGCTCTCCGCCTGGCAGCCCAAAAGCTGCCCGTAACTACAAAATTTGTAGTTCGTCGCGATTTTGTCGAGTCTTTAGCTGGCGAATAATTGATTACATCAGACAATTTAAAGTTTATACTGATGAAAAATTCAGAAATTAAAGAGTTAACAACTAATGAGATCGCCGAACGCATCGATGTGGAGAAGGACAAACTCACACGCATGAAGTTGAACCATGCAGTATCGCCTCTCGACAACCCGATTTCGATCAAGGATGTCAGGCATAACATTGCAAGGCTGAAAACCGAATGGCGTAACCGTCAGTTAACTGAGAATAAGTAATGATTCAAACGATGGAAAATTCAAGAAACCTCAGGAAAGAACGTATCGGTGTTGTGGTTAGCAATAAAATGGACAAAACCATTGTTGTTGCCGAAAAGCGTAAAGTGAAGCACCCTATTTACGGTAAATTCGTAAATAAAACTTCAAAGTATTACGCCCACGATGAAAAAAACGATTGCAACATTGGCGATACGGTGAAAATTATGGAAACCCGTCCGTTGAGTAAAAACAAAGGATGGCGTTTAGTAGAAATTATTGAAAGAGCTAAGTAACCATGATACAGCAGGAAACAAGATGTGTTGTTGCCGACAACAGCGGGGCCAAGGAAGCCTTGGTTATCCGCGTGCTTGGCGGTACGAAGAAACGCTACGCTTCGTTGGGCGATATGGTTGTTGTAACCGTTAAAAGCGCGTTGCCTTCGGGCGGTGTTAAAAAAGGCACCATTTCGAAAGCAGTAGTTGTGCGTACAAAAAAAGAGGTACGCCGTAACGACGGTTCATACATCCGCTTCGACGAAAATGCGATTGTGCTGTTAAATACTGCAGGAGAAATCCGTGGAACACGTATTTTCGGCCCGGTGGCACGTGAATTACGCGACGGATACATGAAAATTGTTTCTCTTGCCCCTGAAGTACTATAATTGAAAAACAGAAGCAATGCAAAAAAAGTTACATATTAAAAAAGGCGATACCGTGGTTGTAATTGCCGGTGAATCGAAAGGGCAGAAAGGAAAAGTCCTCGAGGTAAACCGCAGTACCAACCGCGCCATTGTTGAAGGGGTTAACATGGTAAAAAAACATACCAAACCCAATGCTGCCAATCCTCAGGGAGGGATACTCGAACAGGAAGCACCTGTGCATACATCCAACCTTATGGTGGCCGACCCCAAAACAGGTGAACCAGCACGCGTTGGGCGCCGTATGGGAGCCGATAATAAACTGGTTCGTTATTCAAAAAAATCAGGAGAGGAGATCAAGTAATGGAAAATGTACCTACACTTCAAAAACGATACAAAGAGGTTGTGGTGCCCGCGCTAATGAAACAATTCGGTTACACGAGCATTATGCAGGTGCCTAAACTTCAGAAAATTGTATTGAACCAGGGGATGGGGGCTGCTATTGCCGATAAAAAACTTATCGAAGTGGCAACCGAGGAAATGACAAACATTGCCGGACAAAAAGCAGTACAGACCCTCTCCAGGAAAGACATCTCGAACTTTAAGCTCAGGAAAAAAATGCCCATCGGGGTATGTGTAACATTACGCAACACCCGTATGTACGAATTCCTTGAAAGGCTGATCGTGGTTGCATTACCGCGTATCCGCGACTTTAAAGGGATTGAAGGAAAACTCGATGGCAGGGGCAATTACACCCTTGGTGTTTCCGAACAAATCATTTTTCCTGAGATTGTACTCGACAAAGTAAGCCGCATTAGCGGAATGAACATCACCTTTGTTACATCGGCACAAACCGACGAAGAAGGTTATGCTTTACTGCGAGAATTTGGTTTGCCGTTTAAAAATGCAAAAAACAATTAAGATATGGCTAAAGAATCAATGAAAGCCCGCGAAGTTAAACGCGCGAAGCTAATTGAAAAATATGCTGCAAAAAGGGCAGAACTTAAGGCAAAAGGCGATTATGTCGGCTTACAAAAATTGCCACGCAATTCATCACCCGTAAGGTTGCATAACCGTTGCAAACTTACCGGCAGGCCCAAAGGGTATATGAGGCAATTTGGAATTAGCCGTATTAATTTTAGGGAAATGGCTGCCTCAGGGTTAATTCCGGGAGTTAAAAAAGCCAGTTGGTAATCGTTTAAAGTTAAGGAAAAATGACAGATCCTATTTCAGATTATTTGACCCGTTTGCGGAATGCCATCAAAGCACACCACAACGTGGTTGATATACCCGCTTCGAATGTGAAAAAAGAGATGACCCGTATCTTGAAAGAAAAAGGGTACATACTCAATTATAAATTTGAAGACGAAGTCAATTTTCAGGGGAACATCAAAATTGCCCTGAAATATCATCCCGAGACCGGCATACCGGCCATAAAATCGTTGGAACGTATAAGCCGCCCCGGGTTGAGAAAGTACTGCAACTCGAACGAAATTCCACGGGTGCTCAACGGCCTGGGAATAGCAATAATTTCCACATCGCACGGCGTAATCACCGATAAAGAAGCGCGTGATTTGAACGTTGGCGGTGAAGTTTTATGTTACGTTTATTAATTAGGAGGAATATACAATGTCAAGGATAGGAAAATTACCCATTGAGATCCCCGGCGGTGTTACCGTTAGCGTGAATAAAGAGAACGTGGTAACGGTAAAGGGCCCCCTGGGCGAACTTACTCAGAAGGTGGATCCTGAAATTGATGTGAAAATTGAAGACAACCAGTTAACGGTTTACCGCCCCGGCGATTCGAAAAGCCAAAAAGCGAAACACGGTTTGTACCGTTCGCTCATCAACAACATGGTTGAAGGCGTTTCGAAAGGTTTCGAAATCAATCTCGAATTGGTAGGTGTGGGTTACAGGGCCGAAAACCAGGGCCAATTACTCGACCTCGTGCTGGGTTACTCACATCACATTTACTTACAGTTGCCTCCTGAAATAAAAGTTGAAGCAGTAACCGACAAACGGAGTAGTCCAAAGGTAAAACTGAAAAGCCACGACAAACAACTGTTGGGTCAGGTGGCAGCTAAAATCAGGTCATTCCGTGCACCCGAACCCTATAAAGGCAAGGGCGTGAAGTTTGTAGGTGAACATATCAGGCGCAAAGCCGGTAAATCGGCCGCTGCTAAATAACATTTATAATTGATATCATTATGGCTTTAACAAAGCAACAAAGAAGATACAGAATTAAGAAGAGGGTTCGTAAAATAGTTTCGGGCACTGCCGAAAGGCCACGTTTGAGCGTTTTTCGCAGCAACAAACAAATTTATGCCCAGTTAATCGACGACCTGGCCGGTAAAACCCTGGCCCATGCCTCTTCTTTAGATAAAGAGATTGCAACCGCTGAAGGTACAAAAAGCGAAAAAGCAACAATGGTAGGTAAGCTTATTGCCGAACGGGCAAAAGCGATAAATATCGAAACAGTTAAATTCGATCGAAACGGATACTTATATCACGGAAGAGTTAAATCAGTTGCTGAAGCAGCCCGTGAGGGAGGCCTTAAATTCTAAGAATTATGTCAGGAAATATTAAAAAAGTAAGAACCAGTGATTTGGAATTGAAAGACCGGTTAGTAGCCATTAACCGGGTTACCAAAGTAACCAAAGGGGGGCGCACCTTCAGTTTCTCAGCAATTGTTGTTGTAGGCAACGAAGACGGCATTGTTGGATGGGGACTGGGTAAGGCCAGCGAAGTAACCACGGCCATTGCCAAAGGAGTTGACGCTGCTAAAAAGAACCTGGTTAAAATTCCGGTGATTAATGGCACAATTCCTCACGAACAGGTAGCAAAATATGGTGGTGCCAGTGTACTATTACGTCCAGCATCGCACGGTACCGGGGTGAAAGCCGGGGGCGCTATGCGTGCCGTTCTCGAAAGTGTAGGGGTACACGATATCCTCGCAAAATCGAAAGGATCATCGAACCCGCACAACTTGGTAAAAGCCACTTTCAATGCGCTTCTCGAAATGAGGGATGCATACACCGTGGCTGAACAGCGAGGCGTTTCAATTGAAAAAGTTTTTAAAGGATAGTTATGGCTAAAGTTAAAATTACGCTGGTAAAAAGTAGCATCGGTTCTACCAAAAGCCAAAAACTCACGCTCGAGTCTCTCGGCTTGCGGAAGCTAAACAAATCAATAGAAAGGGAAGCTACTCCGCAAATTATGGGAATGGTAAATAAGTTGAAACATTTGGTTAAGGTTGAAGAAATCTAAACCAAAAAATACAATTGAATATGAATCTCAGTAAGTTGAAACCCGCTGCAGGGTCGACACACAGTAATAAGCGAAAAGGAAGGGGACAAGGTTCTGGTTATGGCGGCACCTCTACACGAGGACACAAAGGCGCCAAATCACGTTCAGGATATTCCAAAAAAATTGGATTTGAAGGCGGCCAGATGCCCATTCAACGCGTAGTACCCAAATTCGGGTTCAAAAATTTTAACCGCGTCGAATACAAAGCCATTAACCTTTCCACTTTACAAGCTTTGGCCGAAAAACTTAAAGTCGAAAATATCGACGAAAAAGTATTGTTGGAAAATGGCCTTGTAGGGAAAAATGATAAAGTGAAAATTTTGGGCAATGGAGAATTGAAAGCCAAACTGAACGTGAAAGCCCATGCATTTTCGAAAAGCGCTAAAGAAACGATTGAAAAATTAGAAGGTACAACCGAAATCGTCTGATTCGTTTTAAACGGATTGATGATAAAAATAGTTAACTTATGAGAAAGTTAATCGAAACCCTGAAGAACATTTATAAGATTGAAGACCTTAGGTCAAGGTTAGGGATTACCCTTTTTCTTATCCTGATTTACCGGTTGGGGTCATTTGTCGTATTGCCCGGGCTCGATCCGGCAATGCTCGGTGCCCTAAAATCACAAACCCAGGATGGATTGCTTGGGCTGCTCGACATGTTTTCGGGCGGGGCGTTCTCAAACGCTTCAGTCTTTGCTTTGGGGATCATGCCTTACATCTCAGCTTCAATCGTAATACAGTTGCTCACAATTGCCGTGCCCTATTTCCAGCGCCTGCAAAAGGAAGGTGAATCGGGAAGGAAACGAATGAACCAGATTACACGCTACTTAACCGTGATAATCCTCATCTTCCAGGGCCCCGCATTCCTTACAAACCTCCACGTTACCCTTGCACAAACCCCTGAAGCATTCGTGTTGCCGGGGCGTTTTTTCGACATCAGTTCCACCATCATTATGCTGGCCGGGTCGATGTTCGTTTTGTGGCTGGGTGAAAAAATTACCGACCGTGGCATAGGAAATGGTGTATCGCTCATTATCATGATCGGTATTATTGCCCGTTTCCCGGGGTCTATTGTACAGGAATTCATATCACGGCTGGAAGAACAAGCCGGTGGCGGCCTCGTATTGCTGCTTATCGAATTTGTTGTACTCTTTGTGGTGTTCATGCTGGTTATCCTGTTGGTACAGGGAACACGACGGATACCCGTACAGTATGCTAAAAGAATAGTAGGAAATAAACAATATGGCGGAGTGCGCCAGTATATCCCGTTGAAAGTAAATGCTGCCGGTGTTATGCCCATCATTTTTGCCCAGGCAATCATGTTTGTGCCCATTACACTTGCCAGCCTTGGCGGCGACTCAATGAGTGGTTTTGCAGCCAAATTCTCATACGGGGGCTTCTGGTACAATTTTATCATGTTCCTCATGGTAATAGCCTTCACCTATTTTTATACGGCAATTACAGTTAACCCAGTTCAGATGGCCGAAGACATGAAGAAAAACGGAGGGTTTATTCCCGGTGTAAAACCCGGAAAACGAACCGCCGAATTTCTCGATACCGTTATGTCGCGCATTACCCTTCCGGGGTCGATATTCCTTGGTTTCGTTACCATTCTTCCGGCATTTGCCATGGTCGTTGGTGTAAATGCCTCGTTTGCACAGTTCTTTGGAGGCACCTCATTATTAATTCTTGTAGGTGTAGTACTTGATACCTTGCAGCAAATCGAAAGCCACCTGTTAATGCGCCATTATGACGGACTGATGAAGTCGGGTCGGATTAAAGGACGTGCAGGGGGCGTAGGTGCTGCATTCTGATTTTTTTTCTTTTGAGCAGGCACCTTAATGGCCCGGTTCCTGCAAAAACGTTCATGCAATTATTGAAAATCAATCCGTTCTGTTATGTTTTTTAACATATCTGACGTAATTTTGCGGCTGTAAATAAAAATTACTGCAGATTCAACCCGTATTTTGATCAGGTTTTTGGTGTGATTACCTGTAAAATAAATACGGTTGTGATAACGGAAAAGAAACGAATTCAGAAGAAAGTAAAACTTAAAGAAAAGAAATTTATGGCAAAGCAGCCTTCAATCGAACAAGACGGAACAATTATCGAAGCATTGTCGAATGCAATGTTTCGGGTTGAACTGGAAAACGGACATGTAATTACGGCGCACATTTCAGGGAAAATGCGCATGCATTACATTAAAATTTTACCCGGCGATAAGGTTAAGGTGGAAATGTCGCCTTACGACCTTACAAAGGGACGAATTTCATTTAGATACAAATAATCAGGGAATTGAGCAAAAACAATAGGAATTGTTGGAATAAAAAGTGTATTTTTGTGGCAATTTTTTTGAACGTTTTTGCCGGAATGTAATTCCATAATAAAGAATTAAACGATGAAAGTACGTGTATCAATAAAAAAGCGTAGCTCTGACTGTAAAATTGTTCGACGAAAAGGACGTTTATATGTGATTAATAAAAAGAATCCTAAGTTCAAACAACGTCAGGGTTAATTTAAAAATTTAATAATTAAAGAACACTATGGCTCGTATAGTTGGTGTAGATATTCCAAATAACAAGCGCGGAGAAGTTGCTTTAACGTATATCTACGGAATAGGTCGCAGCAGTGCCCGCAAAATTCTTGATGAAGCCGGGGTCGATAAAGACCTCAAAGTTCAGGAATGGGACGACAGCATGTTCCAGTCGATTCGTACAGTTATCGGCTCAAACATGACGGTTGAAGGAGAGTTGCGTTCTGAAACACAAATGAACATTAAGCGGTTAATGGATATTGGTTGTTACCGTGGAATTCGCCACCGTATTGGGTTACCGGTACGTGGACAAAGCACTAAAAACAATGCGCGTACCCGAAAAGGGAAACGTAAAACTGTTGCAAATAAAAAGAAAGCGACGAAATAACAGGTATAGATTATGGCAAAAAAGTCAGGAACTTCTTCAAGAAAGAGAGTCGTTAAGGTCGAACCTTTAGGACAGGCACACATCCATTCCTCGTTTAATAACATTATTGTTACATTGGCAAACGACAATGGTGAGGTCATATCATGGTCATCGGCCGGTAAAAAAGGTTTCAGGGGATCGAAAAAGAATACCCCTTATGCCGCACAAACCGCAGCCGAAGAATGTGCAAAAACTGCATACGACCTTGGGTTGCGTAAAGTAAGAGTATTTGTGAAAGGCCCCGGTAACGGTCGTGAATCGGCTGTAAGGGCTATAGCCGGAGCAGGCATACAGGTAACCGAAATTGTTGACGTTACACCGCTTCCGCACAACGGTTGCAGGCCTGCCAAAAGAAGGCGTGTTTAATTAAGTTGCATTTGAAACAAAAAGTATAACATGGCAAGATACATTGGACCAAAAACAAAAATAGCCAGAAAATTTGGTGAACCCATTTACGGACCCGATAAGGTGTTGGAACGTAAAAATTACCCGCCCGGATCGCATGGGTTAAACCGCCGGCGCCGTAAGGTTTCTGAATACGGTGTTCAATTGAAAGAGAAACAAAAAGCAAAATACACATACGGTGTGCTCGAGCGTCAGTTCAGGAAATTGTTTGAAAAAGCGCAGAGCGCTAAAGGCATTACCGGTGAAGTATTGCTGAAACTGCTCGAATCGAGGCTCGATAACGTGGTGTTCCGTTTTGGGATTGCCCCAACACGTACCGCTGCACGCCAGCTTGTTACGCACAAACACATTACCGTTAACGGGGATATTTGTAACGTTCCTTCAAGCCTGCTCAAACCCGGCGATATAGTAGGTGTTCGCGAAAAATCAAAATCGCTCGAGGTAATAACCGAATCACTGGCCTCGCGCAGGTATGCGAAAAGCCCCTGGTTAGAATGGGACGAAGAAACGATTACCGGTAAGTTTTTGAACCTTCCCGAGCGGGAAGAAATACCCGAGAATATTAAAGAGCAACTGATTGTAGAGTTGTATTCGAAATAATCACTAGATATTATAACTATGGCAATATTAGCTTTTCAAAAACCCGATAAGGTGATTATGCTGGAATCGGATGAAAAATTTGGAAAATTTGAATTCCGGCCCCTTGAACCCGGCTACGGCATTACCATTGGAAATGCACTGCGCAGGATACTGCTGTCATCGCTTGAGGGTTATGCGTTAACAACAATAAAAATTGAGGGAGTTGAGCATGAGTTTGCCACCATAAAAGGAGTGATTCAGGATGTGACCGAGATGATACTTAACCTGAAACAAATAAGGCTGAAAAAGGAAATTGAAGATTTCGACAGCGAAAAAGTTTCGGTTACCATCACCGGCCAGGATAAATTCGTTGCAGGTGAACTGAACAAATTCATGACCGGGTTTACTGTATTGAACCCCGATCTGGTAATTTGTGAAATGGAACCTTCGGTAAAACTTCAAATGGAACTCACCATTAACAAAGGCCGTGGTTATGTTGTTGCATCAGAGAACAAACCAGTAGAAGAAGAGCTTGGTGTGATCCCGATCGACTCAATTTTCACCCCGATTAAGAACGTGAAGTTTTCCGTAGAAAATTACCGCGTTGAGCAAAAAACCGACTATGAAAAATTGCTCATCGAAATACTTACCGACGGATCTATCCACCCAAAAGATGCACTGAAAGAAGCTGCAAAAATCCTTATTTATCATTTCATGCTCTTTTCCGACGAGAAAATTACACTCGATTCGGACGAGAAATTCGCCAACGAAGAGTTCGACGAAGAGATTCTTCACATGCGGCAAATGCTCAAAACAAAGCTGGTCGATATGGACCTCTCGGTGCGCGCGCTTAACTGCCTCAAGGCAGCCGACGTAGAAACGCTGGGTGACCTGGTACAGTACAACCGCAACGATTTGCTGAAGTTCCGTAACTTCGGTAAAAAATCGCTTACCGAACTCGATGACCTGCTTTCGGGCATGAACCTGACTTTCGGGATGGATATTACGAAGTATAAATTAGACAAGGAATAAATACCGATGAGACATAATAAGAAATTTAACCACTTGGGCAGAAAAAGCGCTCATCGTAAAGCCATGCTTTCAAACATGGCCAGCTCGCTTATTCTGCAAAAGAGAATTACCACTACATTAGCCAAAGCAAAAGCCCTGAGGGTTTATGTTGAACCTTTAATTACCAAATCGAAAAACGATACGACACACAGCCGCAGGGTGGTTTTTAGCTACCTGCAAAACAAGGATGCGGTATCGGAACTTTTCCGCGATATTTCGCCCAAGGTTGCCGAGCGCCCCGGTGGGTATACACGCATTTTGAAAACCGGTAACCGCCTTGGCGATAATGCCGAGATGTGCATTATCGAGCTGGTTGATTATAACGAAAACATGCTGGCAGCTAAGGAAGAGAAGAAAAAACCGGCATCGCGCCGCCGTCGTGGAGGTTCGAAGAAAAAAGCCGAAACCGCTGCTGCTCCTGCTCCAAAAGCCGAAACAAAAACTCCGAAAGCTGAGGTTGAAGATGCAACAGTAGTTGAAGAGGTGAAAGAAGAGGTGGCCGAAACGAAAGCAGAAAAACCTGCCGAAGAAAAGGCACCAGAAGCAGAAACGCAAAAGAAAGAACCGGCACCAAAAGCCGAGGCTGAGCAAAAAGAGAAACCTGCTGAGAAGCCCGAACCGGCTGTGAAGGAAAAGCCTGCAAAGGAAGAAACCAAAGCGAAAGAAGAAACCAAGGCTAAAGAAAAAGAAGAAAAAGCCGAAAAGGAAAAACCTGCTGCAGATAAAAAATCTGAAGAAGGGGAAGCGAAAGAATAAGTATTATCAAGCGATAGAATATAAGAAAGGTGCTCAAACGGGCACCTTTTTTTAGTGTGCCGTGCATGGTAACAGACTTGGTGGTGAAAGTCCACTATGGGGGTTTGTAATCGCCAACCATTAGTCGATGGCAAGGGTGTCCACCGCGAGATGGAATCTGAAGGAAGCCGGAGGCAAAACTCC
>JAIOZY010000065.1 GCA_021740385.1 Prolixibacteraceae bacterium
TTTATTTTTCTCGGATTACTACCTTAAAGTGAGGGTGGGCTAATGGAACCGCCGTATACGGAACCGTACGTACGGTGGTGTGAGAGGTCGGAAAATAAAATAGGAGGAAAACTTATTTTATTTTCCTCCTACTCCTTTATTATTTATTTTATCCCAACAATTCTTTCACCTTGTTGTAAACATTTTCGCCGGTGAAACCGAGTTTTTCATCCAGCACTTTGTATGGTGCCGAGTGCCCGAATGATGGTAGTCCGGCAACAAAACCGTCAACACCAACCAGCCCTTCAAGGGTTACGGGTAATCCGGCGGTAAGGCCAAATTTCTTTACCCCGGCCGGAAGCACTTTCTGTTGGTATTCTTTGCTTTGCGTGCGGAACAGCCCTTCAGACGGAACTGAAACAATGCGGCATTTTACACCGTCTTTTTCGAGCAGCTCGGCGCCGGCGGCAAGTGTGCTCACTTCTGAACCACTGGCCAGCAGGATCACATCGGGTGTGCCTTCGGTGTCTTTCACTATGTAGGCACCTTTTTTAGCGTCCTGTGCCGTTTCGTACGTTGTGGCATCGGCAATGCCCTGGCGCGAAAGGATTAATGCCGTAGGTGTATCGGTATTGCTCAGTGCCATGTCCCATGCAACGGTTGTTTCGTTGGCATCGGCCGGGCGGAGTACCAGCATCGAATTTTTATGGTTGTGATTTTGCAGCTTCTCCAGCAGCCTTATTTGTGCTTCCTGTTCAACCGGTTGGTGGGTGGGCCCGTCTTCGCCAACACGGAAGGCATCGTGTGTCCAAACGTATTTCACGGGCAGTTGCATTAACGCGGCCATGCGTACAGCAGGTTTCATGTAATCGCTGAAAACGAAGAAGGTGCCGCAAACGGGAATTATACCGCCGTGCAGTGCCATGCCGTTCATTACGCTGGCCATGGTAAGTTCGCTCACGCCCGACTGCAGGAACTGGCCTGAAAAGTCGCCTTTGGTAAAGGCCGTGGTTTTTTTCAGGAAACCGTCGGTTTTGTCGGAGTTCGACAGGTCGGCCGATGAAACAATCATGTTTTCGAGTTTTTCGGCCAGGTAGCCCAGTACGGCCCCCGATGCAGCACGTGTTGCACCACCTGCTTTCTGTTCAATTTCGCTAAAGTCGATATCGGCTGGTTTACCCGAGAAGAATGCTTTCAGTTTTACAGCCAGTTCGGGATTTTCGGCTTCCCATTTGTACTGTTCGGCTTTTTTCTTCGATGCAGCTTTGATCAGTTCTTCTTGTCGTTTGGCATACATTTCCTTCACCTCGGGGAAGATCATAAACGGGTTTTCGGGATCGCCGCCCAGGTTGGCAATTGTTTTTGCAAACGAAGCACCGGCATTGGTTAGCGGCATGCCGTGGGTTGAACTTTGCCCTTCGAAATTTTTGCCTTCTTCGGTAACAGCACCCTTTCCCATAATTGTTTTCCCTATAATTAGGGTGGGTTTTTCGGTTTCGGCATTGGCCGCTTTCAGTGCGTTGCGAATCTCATCGGGGTTGTTCCCGTTAATGCTGATAACGTTCCATCCCCAGGCTTCGTACTTTTGCGCGGTGTTTTCCGACGTTACGGCGCTGGTATCGGTTGAGAGCTGTATATCGTTTGAATCGTAAAACATGATGAGGTTGCTCAGACCAAGGTGGCCTGCCAGCCTTCCGGCACCCTGCGAAATTTCTTCCTGCACACCTCCGTCCGAGATGAAGGTGTAGGTTTTATGGGCCATCCATTCGCCAAAACGGGCTACAAGGAACCGTTCGGAAATGGCTGCTCCAACGGCCATAACGTGGCCTTGCCCAAGCGGCCCTGAGGTATTTTCAATGCCGCGTTCAACATCAACTTCGGGGTGGCCGGGGGTTACGCTTCCCCACTGGCGAAAATTGGCACAGTCGTCCATGCTGTATTTGCCCGTTAGTGCAAGCTGGCCGTAAAGCATTGGTGACATGTGTCCCGGGTCGAGAAAAAAACGGTCGCGGTTGATCCACTTCATATCCGAAGGATCGTAATTTAAAAACTCGCTGTAAAGAATGTTGATAAAATCGGCGCCGCCCATTGCCCCTCCGGGGTGCCCCGATTTGGCTTTTTCTACCATGGCTGCTGCCAGAATGCGAATGTTGTCGGCGGCTTTGTTTACGATTGTGTTATCCATTTTTTTGAACTTAAATTTTATGTTGAATAATTTGAATTACAAACAAATAATCGCTAATTAAAAACGGGAAGCAAAGATATAATTATTCCATTATCAAAAAAAGGCCTGGTGCAAACCTTTGCACCGATTTAATGAAAAGGAAAACAGTATAGTCTCAATTGGGCTCATAAAGCCTGTAAATCATGTCAGCTTTAGCTGGCGGAAAAATAGATGAATTCTGCCCGGGCTTTGAGCCCTTCATGTCATTTCAGAAATAAAACACCGGTATCTGCACCGTTTGCACCGAATCGGCCAGTTCAAAAGCAAACCACTCAAATTCAGGCTTTCTGTGTTTCTTAAATTCATAATTCGTAAAACCAAAACCTTCGCACGGCACAAAAAAGTGACGATCGATTTTCCCGTTACGGTTTACATCATCGAAAAAGGCAATGCCGTAAGTCCCGGGCTCAAGATCGGAAATGGTCAGGGTAATTTCGTGGTTTTTCAAACCGTCCTTTTCAAAAATATATGTCCTGTAAGGCGTTTCATCGGCAAAGGTTTCCTTATCGCGGTAAACGGTGAGGTTAATCAATCCTTCATCGGTTTTTACCGGACAGATTTCGATTTTCAGGATTTGGCATAAGCCGTTTGTCCCGGTTAAAACGCTTATAAAGCCGTATAACAATATGCATTTTAACACGCTCATTTTATTGCTCAATCATGGCAGGGGAGAAATGCGTTTCGGGAATTGACGATCCGTTCTGAAATTGGTCGATGGTCAGCACCGAGCGCCGGCCGTTTTGTTCATTTTTCATTTCCATGAAATAGGCGAAGTAACTTCCGTTTTCGAGCAAATTATAATTGTTAATGGTTTGAGTCCTTAACAGTTCCCCGTTCCGGTTGTAATAGTGCATTTGCCTTGCCAGGTTTTTTCCCTTGTCGATGAACGAAACACGCTTGAAAAAGCCGTACTGGTTTGCCAGCGTTTCCGATTTGCACTCCGATTCAATTTTCCAGCAGGCAACGCCGTTCAATGACTCTTCACCAGCAAGTGTGTAAGTGAAATCATCGAACGTGGGTTTGCTCATATCGGCATTGGTAAACTCGCTGCCCATGAAGTATTTTCCCTTTTCGCTGCTCACTATACGGCGGGTTTTGCGAAGCGCGGGCATGTAAATCCACATGTCGTCGTTTTTGTTCTCATAATCGTAAATAAGGAGTGTGGTTCCTTTTACGTCGGCCGGTTCAATAAAGCGGATCATTGTTTTCGAAACACCGTTGAATGTGCGTGTTGCCGTGGTTATTTTGCGGGTGCGTTCATCGCCCCTGGCATTATAAATTTTCAGGGTCGATACCATTTCCATCGATTCGAGGGTGATGGCATCTTCCGATTTTTTACTAATGATCCGTGCATCCTGTGCTGTAAGCGATCCCCAGCAAAACAGGAGTAAAAGTGATATTATTATTTGTTTCATTTTAAATGATTTAAATGGTTTCGATTTCAGTAAATTGTTTTTTGTTTGATGTTTTAGGTTGAATTATTTTGGTGGTTGCTTTTGTTGATATCGGATCGTTGCCAAGGAAGTGGGGTTTTGCAATCAGGCAAATTGCCGGAATGAGAACCAAAGCGCACAACAGGCACAAAAAGAGTGAAAGGATAATGAGTGTTGCAAACATTTTGAGGTATGGGAAAGCCGAAAAATAGAGCACCGAAAAGCCCAGCATTACCGAAAAAGCATTGATAACGATTCCCCTTCCCGTTGTGCGTAAGGCGGTATCGATTGCTGCCGGATAGGTTTCCCCCCTGGCAAGTTCAGCCTTGAGCCGCCAAAAAATGTGGATGGTGTAGTCAACGCCCACACCAATCGAAATGGACGATAACAATGTTGTTACAATGTTTAGTTCCATCCCGGTAAAGCCCATGAAACCGAATGTGCAAATAACTGCAAAAACCAGGGGCAGGCTTCCGGTTGCCCCGGCAGGTACACTTTTAAAAATCAGGCTTAATAAAATAAATATGGCGACAAGGGCAAAAATAAGGGAATAGGCCTGGCCGGTAGTGATCGATTTGGCCATTTCTTTTTCGGTTAAACTGAAACCTGCAATGACCCGTTTTGCCGGGTCGTTTTTTGTCAGGGTTTCAATTTTGTCAATCACCTTATTCAGCGTTTTCATATCACCGGCCTGAAACTGGATGTTAAGCAGTCCGCGTGTGTAATCAAAATCTACCAGGCTTTCAAAATCTTCAGGGTCGCCGTTCATCGAGTAAAGCAACAGGTATTGGGCAATAGCCTGGCGGCTTTCCGGTATTTTATCATAGCCTTCAGTACCGTGGTCGTTCAATGCCCGGCTCATAATTTTTATAACGGTAGCCATTGAATTCACGTTTCCAATTTCGGGCATTTTTTTCAGTTCGTTTTCGTATCCGGCAATCCGTTTAAGTACCGCGGGGTCTTTCATGTCGCCTTCGAAGAGAACCGTTAAAAAGCGTGTGCCGCCAAAGTGCTCATTGGCAATGCCGATGGTTTGGTTGTGGGGGTGTTTTTTAGGGAGTACTTTATCGTTGTTCGATGCTACTTTCAGCAAAAAAGTGCCCGAACCGGCAATGGCAAGTGCCAGCACAAAAACAGCAATGGCCTTGCGTGGATGACGGTTAATAAATGTTGCTGCTCCGGAAAGCGCTGCGCCAATCACACCGTTTTTCTTTTCGGAATATGCCCGGTGCGACTTCCCCTTTTTCATTATCGACATAAGCGCCGGAATGTATGTTAAACTGAGCGCCAGAGCCAGGCCAACCCCTACGGCACTGATTATTCCCATTTGCCGGGCCGGAATCATCAGGTGGGTAACAAGCCCCAGTATGCCTACAATGGTTGTAAGCCCTGTGAGAAAAATGGGTTTTCGTAAATGGCTCAGGGTTTTTAACACGATTAGGTGCATGCCCCAGCTTTTTTGTTTAACATTTATTTCCTGGTAACGGGCCACAAAGTGGACGCCGTAATTGTTGGCAATGGCAATCATCATAATGGGGATTAAAACCCCGATAATGCTCAGGTCCCAGTTCATTAGCGGCAACAGGGCCATTGATACAAGGGTTGATACTACTACAACGCTAATGGGCAGCCATACCCCGCGGAATTCCCTGAATGAGATAAAGAGGAACAGCACCATTATCAGTAACCCGAGGGGCAAAAGAATGGTTAAATCGCGCGTAATTTTGTTGTTGGTTTCGTAGCGCAGGTAAGGCATCCCGCTGATGTATGTTTTTTCGGTGCCCGGATATTTTTCGAGCACATCATTCACGGCGGTCATTACTTCTTGGTCGGTAATGCCCGTTGCTACTTGCAGCAGTATAAGCGAATACCTGAAATTTTCCGACACAACAGTTTTGTAGGCCAGTTCGTTACCACGTACCCGTTCCCTTAGTTTTTCCCTTCCCGTTTCCGTTTCGGGCAGTTGGTCAATAAGCGGGTCAACAATCATCATTCCGTCATCGCCTTTGATATCTTTCATGCTGAAAAGCGAGATCACTTCGTCGAAGAGGTTCATGCGGCCAAGTTCATTGTCGAGGTTTTTGATGCGTTGCAACGTGACCGGGTTCAGTACATCATCGGTTTCGAAAACCAGCATAAGCGGTTCGGTTTTGCCAAAGGTTTCTTCAACCAGTTGCGCGTTGGCCTTCGATTGCATGGTTGCCGGAAAGTACGACTCCAGGTCGGAATTGATTTTTACTTTCGTTAGTAAAACAACGGCTACTACCGATAATACCAGCGGGGTAATGATAAACCACCACCTGTTTCTGATAATAAATTTTTCTTTACGCATTTTTCATGCTATTAAAATTGTTTGTTTTCAAAGTTCCGCCAGCTGGCTGATGGAATTTCTCCCGCCAGGGCGGGATCGTTTCTTTTTTTTAAAATGAAGCTTTGCATTCAATAAAGGCGCCGTTCATGACTGGCGAAGCATAATTGAATATCGAGCCATCGGGGCCGTGCATGTAATTGTATCCGGCCGATAGCGACAGGCCGTTGCCAACTTTCAGTTCAACCTTGGGTTTTACCATATATTCTTCGGTGGTGATATCGTAATATCCGGTGCATTCAACATTGAATGTTTCCCTGAAAAACCTGCCTGTAATAGTAGCCGACAGGGCATGATGAAATTCCTCTTCCTGTTGAAAAATTTTCCGGTTAAACAGGGCCGACTGGTAATGAATGGTTTCGGTGGCATACTGCATCAAGGCCAGCGGGTTCGAAGGGTCGGATAAAACCGGTTCTTCAAGCGCGTTAAACCCGGGCACGAATTTTCCAATATACTGCACAAGTATCATTACATTTCCCGTGTTGTATTCAAGTGCCGACACATAACCGGGGCCGGGTTCGGGAATATAAATTTCGTCGTTTTCGTTTTCGGTGAAGTTGTATGCTGCTTCGTTTCGCCAAATTACCGGGCCTATGGGCAGTGCCATATCGAAACCGATGCTGTTTTTGCGGTAGTATGCCGGCGCGTTTGTAATAACCGGTTCGCCGGTGTCGAACGATATGTTCTGCACATTAAAGCCGTAAAACGGATCGAAACCCCTGAACCAGGAAATGGAAAAGCCCATGCCGGGCAATTCAAAATTTACCCGCGTAGCAAGGCTTGCATTTTCGAAATTCTTTTCGGGCAAAGAGGCGTTAGTGAAGGATGTGTTTTCGCCCATGTCGAATAAATCGTAACGATAGTGCGATGGCTTAAATACGGGTAGGGCTATCACTTCCCAGTCGATAACCGGTGTAATGCGCCAGTTGGCCCGCAGCATAAGGTTCGGCATTTTTTGGTCGTCGGGGTTTCCCGTGAAGAAAAAATAATTGACCGGGTTTATGTTGTTGGTTGGGTTAAAACCATCGGTTCGGCCCCAGCTTACAATTTGATTGCCCAGTAAGAGGTCGAAGGCAGAAGAGCTATATCCTGCATACGCTTCTTTAAGCTCCATTTCTTTATAGGATTCGTTAAACGCGTAACCGGTCCGGAACCGGATATCGGCCGTTGCAATGAATTTTCCGGTTTTCAAACCGGTTTTTAACGAAACTTCGCTAAAAGCATTGGTAAAATCGTAGTTTTCGCCGGCACCATAAACCGATCCCCTTGCGTAGCCGTTTAGTGTTACCGCCCCTTTCCCCACTATTGTTCTTTCATTCGAAGCCGTTTCGAACAGGCTTTGGGCATGAAGGGCCGTATGCGATAAAATGAACAACATAAAAATTGATGCAGTTAAATAATGTAGTGTTTTCATGTGTATTAAAATTTTTAACTGCAATGTATGGATTGGACAGAGGGAAAAGGTTCGGGTTTTTAAGTTCGGACAACGAATTGTTGTACGGATTCTGAATGTTTGAAAATCCGGACTATTTTAACGAAGCTTTGTACTGTGCCGGCGTTTTTCCGCTTAGCTGTTTAAAAACCGAGAAGAAGGTCGATTTGCTGTTAAAGCCGCATTCGTAACCAATGGCTTCAATCGAGTATGGGTTTTTGGGTTCAGCCAGCTTTTTTTTCACTTCGTTAACCCGGTATTCATTTACAAACTGAAAAAAATTTTTACCAAGAACACCGTTTAGTACTTCGGTAATGTGGTGTTTCGGGATATCGAGTTCTTTCGAAAGCAGGCTCATGTTCAGTTCCGGGTTGAGGTAGGGTTTTTTTACGGAAAAATATTCAAGCAGTTTTCCCCTGATTGTTTTTTTTGTTTTTTCGTTCAGGAAGGAAACCTGTTCACGTGGTTGTTGGTCGTTTTGTCCATTGGTGTGCACAAAAAGTTCTTTTTGTTTTAAACCGTAAAAACCAAAAATGTAAATAAAAACAAGTAAAACCGAATAGTTGTAAATGGTCAGTGAAAGGGTGTCGAGAAAGATAACGTTGAACAGCCCCCATAAAAATACGGTAATGCAGTAAAGGATGTATAGAATGACAATGAAAAGCACCCAGCCTACTTTTTTAAACATGTCGATGGTCGAGAATTCATCCCTGATTTTTCTACGGTGTTTTGTAAGTGCAATCCCGGTTAGGGAGAGGTATACAACCCATGAAATGATACCAAACACGCCAAACAATAATCTGAACCAAAGGTTTTGATCGGGTTGAAAATAGTGTTCAAATGCTTGCGGTTCTTCAATTATCCATGCCGTTATTTTAAAAAACAGGTAGGGTAAAAGGTGTGCAAGTTGTTTCCACTTTAGCCTAAAAGCGGGGTTGGTAAGCGACCGTGTATAAAGGTATATGGCCGGGTTGAGTATTAAAAAAGAGTTGCTAAGAAGTACAAAGTTGGGAAAGATGTTCGATTCGAGCCCAAAAGTTAAAAACTCAACGGCAAGTATAAAAAGCAGGGTAGAGAGAAGTTTATCCGAAACACTTCGGTTTTCTTTGCTCAGGGTTAGTATTCCCGAAAACAAAGCCTGCGAAAGCCCGATCCATGCTATTACCTCCATGGGCTAAATTTACACAGTTATGGGGATGAAAAAAAGGCCTTGAAAGGTTTATTTCATTGTAAAAAAACAATTATTCGTCCGATGGGGCATATTTTTCCCTGAAATATTCATAAGTAGCTAATTGTGAGCGCACCATTTTTTTATTGTTTTGTATGCGGATGTTTTCACCCTTCGGCCCGATTGTAGAGGCTTTTACATTGTCGGAAAGTTGTATGTTAAGAACATCGAGCATTTCCTGTTTTATATGATGGTCGAAAACGGGAAAAACACATTCAACCCGGCGGTACAGGTTGCGTTTCATCCAGTCGGCCGACCCGAGGAATACTTTCGGGTTGCCGTTATTGTGGAAATAGAATACCCGGGCATGTTCCAAAAAACGGTCGATGATACGGATTACCCGTATGTTTTTGCTGTATTTTTTGCCCGGTTTTAAAATGCAAATTCCCCTGATGATGAGATCGATTTTTACCCCTTTTTGGCTGGCCAGGTACAGCATGTTTACCATGTGTGGATCTTGCAATCCGTTCATTTTTAAAATAATGTAGCCTTTGCCTCCCTTTTTTACATTTTCAATTTCGTTATTGATGAGCTGGCCAAATTTGTGAATCAGGTTGAAATTGGGTACCAGCAGGTGCTTGAAGCTGATCCTTGGATTTTGGTTTTCAAAATACCGAAACATTTTAATTAGGTCCGAAATAATCTCATCGTTTGATGTGAACAGCCCGTGGTCGCAATAGGCACGTGCTGTTTTTTCATTGAAATTGCCGGTGCCAAGATACGCCTGGTTTTTCAGGTGGGGATATTTTCTGTTGTTGCGTAAAACCAGGGCAAGTTTGGCATGCACTTTCAGCCCGGGGAGGCTGTAGATGATGTTGATTCCTGCTTTTTTCATTTCGGCAGCGTATTGCAGGTTGGCTTCTTCATCGAAGCGTGCTTTTAACTCAACAAAAACGGTTACTGTTTTACCGTTTTCAGCAGCATTCATTAGCGCGTTTACAACGGCAGAGCGGTCGGCCACCCGGTATTGAGTGGCCAGAATTTCGGTTACCGAGGGGTCTTGTGCTGCCTGCTCGATAAAACGCAACACGTAGTCGAACGGTTGGTACGGTACACTTAAAAGGTAATCTTTTATGTGTATGGCCGAACTCATCGAAACAGCGTCATCAAGTTCGGGAATTCTTACCGGGGCCATTTTATCGTACTCCAGTTCGGGAGAACGGGGGTTGGGAAACGAGAAAAAATCGCGAAAATTGTGGTATGTGCCGCCTTTCACCAATATGTCGGGTTCAAGCTTGAATGTTTGCATCAGGTAACGCAATATTTTTGAAGGCATATTGCGATCGTACATAAACCGGTTTGGATTACCGAGCGTACGCGACGATGAAATCTTTTTGATGGCTTCAATCAGATCGTCTTCATCGTAATCGTCAAATTCCAGATCGGCATCGCGCGTTAGTTTTAACGAAAACCAGTCGATTACTTTGTAGCCCGTAAAAATCTTATTTACATGGCGCATAATTACATCTTCGAGGAACATGATGTAATATTTCCCGTCAATTGGCTGAAGCTCGATAAAGCGTGAAATGTTGTGGTCGGTGGGAATTTTTATAAGCCCGTAACGGGTATTGGGCCTTTTATTGGGCGACTGCTCCGATTCTTTAACAACCATTTCGAGCACAATGTACGAATGGCCGGTTTTTAAAAAAGGCCTGATCCGTTTTTTTAATAGCAGTACCGGTTGTAAGGCGCTTAAAATTTCGGCAGTGAAAATGTTTTTAACCTCCTGCTTGTGTTCCGGCATTAGATCGGAATTTTTGTCGAGAAGGATGATGTTGTTCTTTTTCAGTTCGGGAATGATTTCATTATCGAACAACTGGTGGAAATCGAGTTGAAAAGCCGTTACCAGTCCGTTGATTTTTTGCAGGACTTTCGCAGGCTTGACTTCATCGATTTTTTCGCTGAGAATGTCGGCATTTTCGAGTAATTGGCGGTAGTAGCTCACCCTTACCTGGTAAAATTCTTCGAGGTTGTTTGAATAAATAGCCAGGAATTTCAGCCGCTCGAACAAGGGCAGCGAATTGTCTTTTGCTTCTTCTAAAACCCGGTGGTTGAAGTAAAGCCAGCTAATATCGCGGTTAAAATATTTGTAATTGTTGTTCATTCTGAATAAGGTAAAGGTCCAAGCTTCAAAATTTAATAATCAACAAGTGCCTAAACATACGACAACCCGTGCAGCTTTGTGCAAAAAAACGGTTAATTTTATGTTACAAATCAGCTTCGGTTTGCCAATGTTTTTTATTGGCATGTTCCAAAATTACATTAACGGGGAACGTGTTTTTCAGCCAACCAGCAAAACTTTTAGCCTGGTATACCGAGCGGTGTTGTCCGCCGGTACAGCCAAAGCTTATGCACAAATGGTTAAACCCCCGTACAAGGTAATTATTAATGGTGCTTTTAACAGCATTACGGGCATTTTCCTGAAATTGTTTCACTTCGGGAAATTGTTCAAGGTAGTTGATCACTTCAGGGTCGAGGCCGTTTTGATTGCTGAATTCTTTCATCCTGCCCGGGTTGGGCAGCCCGCGGCAATCGAAAACAAATCCGCCGCCGTTCCCCGATGGGTCTTCGGGTATCCTGTTTTTGAATGAAAACGATATTACCCGTACGGTGAGTATGCCTGCCGGGATATCGTAGTTGCGAAACTCCGGCATGTTGCCGGCTAAGTGTATTACGCGTTCAATTTCGGGCAATTCAATTCCCGTTTTCCCGCTTTTTAAAAGGGTTTTAAGGTTGGAAAGTGCAACAGGAATGCTTTTTTTGAAATTGGGTTTTTGCTGAAAAATGCCCCGGAAACCGTAAGCTCCCAATGCTTGTAAAATGCGCATCAGCACGAAGGCATAAAAATGCGTTAAAAAGGTTTCGGGTTTTATGGTGCCAGATGTTTGAAGCTGGTTAAGGTAAAAACCGAGCAATACGTCGCGCTGGGTTTCGTTTAATTTTGTTTTTGGGCTGTAGAGCAGTGAGGCCAGGTCGTATTGAAGGGAGCCTTTGCGCCCGCCCTGGTAATCGATAAACCAGGGTTCGTTTCCGACAACCATGATGTTTGCCGGCTGAAAATCGCGGTACATGAAATAGTCCGATGGAGCTTGCAATAAAAAATCAGCAAGTGCCTTAAAGTCATCGTCAAGGGCTTGCTCGTTAAACGTGATGCCGGTTAGTTTCAGAAAATTGTATTTGAAGTAGTTCAAATCCCACATGATCGATTGCCTGTCGAAAGCATCCCGGGGCCAACATTTCGAAAAATCAATTTTATTTGCACCTGCGAGCTGTAATTTAAGCAAACCGGTAATGGCTTTTTTCAGCAAACACAACGGCGAACGCTGGTTTTCGGTCAGACCCGATGAACCAGCAGTTAATATCAGGCCGGCTAGTGTTTCGGTTCCCAAATCGGTAAGCAGGTAGTATTTCCTGCATGTCGATATGGCCAATATTTCGGGCACATTGATGCCTGCCTCTGAAAATGTTTTCGAAAAACTGAAAAAGGCTTCGTTTTCATTCACATCGGGGTTGAATGCACCCAGCGTTGAATGGTTTCCGTTGCGCATCCTGAAGTAAACCCTGTCGGAACCCGAGCGCGGGATTTTTTCAACCGCTGCGGGCAAATTGTTGAATGTTTTCCGGTAAAGCGTAGTGAGTATTTTCAGGTTGTATGTATGGTTCATTGCAGTTGGTTTAATGTTGTACAAGTTATGAAAAACTTTCTTTTTTGAATAAAAAAGGTGCTTTCAACTTTTGGTGCCGGTTTATTGAAATGGTTTTTAGAACAGAAATGCCAGGATTATTGCAACAACCAGTGTCGGTATCATGTTGATTACTTTGATTTTTTTAATTTCCAGGATGGAAATACCAAGCCCGACAAGCAAAAGGCCACCAACTGCTGACATTTCGTTCACAACATTGTCGGGCATCAGGTTTCCAAGCCAGAAAGCCAGAAGCGTGAGCCCTCCCTGGAATACAAGCAACGGTAGAACCGAAAAAGCTACGCCAATACCCAGTGCCGAGGCCAGCGCTACCGAACTGAACCCGTCCATTACCGATTTGGCAATAAGCAGGTCCGATTTGGCCTGGGTGCCCTCTTCAAAAGCGCCAAGTATGGTCATCGATCCCATGCAAAAAAGCAGGAAAGCCGATACCATTCCTTCCGAAAAGGTCTCGTTGTTCGATTTTAATGTTTTTTTCACCCGGTTGCCAAAGCGGTTTATGTATTTGTCAATGTCAATCCACTCGCCCAAAGCCGAACCAATAATCATGCTGAAGATCATGATCAGTATCTGCTCCGTTTTCATGGCCATGGTTATGCCAATGTAGAATGTAAACAGCCCGATAGCCTGAAAGATGATTTTCAAAAATCTTGCAGGCAGCTTCGAGTGAAAGAAAAAACCGATTAAACTACCGGTAATGACTGTAGCAATATTTATAATGGTGCCGAGAAGTAGCATAAGGCTTTGTTATGTACGGTTTAAAAATTAACTTGTGCATGAATTTTAATGGCATGCCGAAGATAAAAAAAATAGCATCAATCGTAGTAAAAGCTTTTCGTATTTTCCTTGTATCAGCCGGAATTTTAATGATCATTTTCCTGGTTTTGGCATTTACATCAGCACCATTTTGGATGCGTTATAACCTCGGAAAATCGAAGGCCTGGGTGCCCGACAGCACACAAACCCTTTTGCTGATGGGGGGTGGTGGATACCCCAGTGAATCGATTCTTATGCGACTGCATTACACGGTGAAACTGGCTAAAGAATTTCCCGGTTCATCTGTGGTTATAGCTATTCCCGGCGACACCCTTAATAGCTCAAGCACAACATGTAAGGTAAAACAAGCACTCATTGAAAGGGGGGTCGATTCTGTGAATATTATCCTGGAGCCTGTGGGGTTAAACACCCGGCATCAGGCATTAATGGCCTGGGATTTATACCGGCAGGGAAAATTCGAACAACCCCTGGTTTTAATTACATCGCCCGAGCATTTATACCGTGCCGTACTGACATTTCGAAAAGCCGGTTTTGATGATGTTACCGGGCAGCCCGCTTCGGAAGCAATGCTTGAAACCGACCTGCGGTTTGATGATAACCTGCTTGGTGGAAATACGGGGGTGGTTGATGTTGGCGGATCGGTACCACTGCGGTACCGCTTTTGGAATTACCTGGAATACGAAGTGATCGTAGCCCGCGAGTATTTGGCTATTGCCTATTACAAGCTGAAAGGGTGGATATAAAAAATCCGCCTGTTACAACGGATTTTACCAAAAATTGTAAGAAACTTGGTGACCAATGGCTGGTACCTGTTTTTTTATTCGTCGCTTTTTTGCAGTTTGTTACGTAAAAGATAGGCAACAACCAGCGCCAAACCGCCAAACAGTAAGATCATTGAAAAATAGGCCCCAACTTCGTCTAATTGAGTCGCATTGGTAAGTAAATCGGCTAATACAATTCCAATAGCTATACCAATGAAAAAAAGGCCGTATTTAAACGTGTTATAACTTGTCAGCCTGCCTTTTCTGCTAAAAAGCGCCGGGTCGGCCCCTTTTTCAATCATCGACATCTTTTCTTTATGCCGTGCCCATGTAACTATGTACACGATTCCAAAAACAGCGGCAAAAAATCCAATCGGTATTAAAATATCTTCCATGACTATTTATTTAAATGGTTAATTAATTTTTCGAACTCGATCTTTTGACGCAGGAAAATTGAACCGGTTACAAAAAAGTGTGATTTTTTTTATCCCCCTTATGGCGCGAGTTTGTAACTCGTGCCTAATACAACTTACAATATCAATCATGCCTTTTTGCCCCCGCTGCCGCGCTAATCTTTCGCGTGCTTTGTAGCTATAACTACAATAAAATTCTATACTATTATTTTTTCTTAGCCTGTGGCTAAATCACACGATAAAATCGTGCGGCAGCGAGGGTTAAAGCCAGGGTTTGGTAGCGGATCGTTAGTTAATTGATTCAATAAATTGCTTAGCTGTAAATGTCGGTATTTTTGAATTTTTAAAATCTTTCAGATTTCTCGTTATGATCATATCTTTCCCGTTTTCTAAAGCAGTAAAATATTGAAGTGCATCTTCAAAATCAGAAAATGTTTCATCGTTCAGGGCTAATCCAATTATTCTGTCATCGATTGGTAAGATTTTTACAATTAAGCGTAGTTTCCGCAAAATTGCTTTTGCTTTATTGCCATCCATTTGTTTCAGGAGGACATAGTTTGTATTCGCAATTGTCAACGAGGAAACAGATAATTCTATCTCTTTTTTGTCTGCTAATGAAAAAATATCTGCGGCTTCTTCGTAAAATAGTTTTCTGCGTGATAACAAATCTATCACGATATTTGTGTCAATAAATATTTTTCTCATTCGTATTTTTCCGCTAAGTAATCGCCATATTCTTTCTTATAATCAAAATCAGCAGGCAAGTCAATTACACCGCTTAAACTTTCAACCAGGGGAGTGATAGAATTATCTTTATCCTCTTCTTTTTGAGTAGTAATACTATCCAAATATGATTCAATCATTTTTGACAGGCTTATTTTGTGATTACGAGCGTACACTTTTGCCCTCGCAATAACATTGTTATTTAACCTTAATGTCAATTTTGTTTCCATAATATCTAAAATTATATTACGTACAAAATTAATTAAAAATACGTCACAATGCAAATGCCTGGCTTCTTTCAGGCTTTTTGCAGCCTGCTGCTGCTTCGCAAATTTTTAGCGTGGTTAGTAGGAATGCCTTTTTGGGAGTGGCTAACAGCTCAGTCATTAACAAATAAGGCACGAGTTACAAACTCGCGCAATTTAGGGGGGCTGTGCAGTGCGTTCACTAACCCTGCCTTTTACAGGGTGTGTGAAAATGAAATAATGAGGATGAAATATTCGTATACCTATACGTGCAATTTCTTAAATATTGAAATCTCACCGTCTCAAATCTCAATTTCACACAGTCTCTTTAAGACAGGGGTTACGCTGAATTACGCACCATCCCGGGCTTCAGCCCTCGATAACATTTGTTGCTGTTTTGCAAAAAAAACATGTTGCATTGTTGTAACCAATTTCTGATATTTACGTCAAATGTTGCAGATGACAGATGACAGCGTTTATATAAAAAACGTTTTAAACGGCGATAAGGCGGCCTTTTCGTACCTGGTTGACAAGTATTCCGACATGGTGTATTCCATTGCTTTTAAGCTGTTAAGGAGTGATGTCGATGCTGAAGACCTTGCGCAGGACGTTTTTGTTGAGGTATATAAATCGCTGGCAAAGTTCAGGGGAAAATCGAAGTTTTCAACCTGGGTGTACCGCATAACATACAACAAGGCCATCACTTTTTTGCGGAAAAACAGGCCCGAGGTTTCATCGAATGATGAGGTGTTCATTGAAAACCGGGGAGAAAGCGAAGAACAACCCGGTGTTTTTAGCGAAACAGACAGTATTGATTCGGTATTGCAACGAGCCATTAAAAAACTGTCCGATGATGAACAAATGATGCTCGCGCTGCATTATTTTGAAAGCCAGTCAATCGACGAAATTTCAAAAATAATGGATATGAGTTCATCAAACGTGAAAATAAAATTATTCCGCAGCCGGAAAAAATTAAAAGCAATTATTGAGCAAACCGGAGCGGAAATTTACATATAAACGTTTAAATTTGACGTTATGAGTGAAGAGTTGAAAAAAGCCATCGAAAAGGAATTTGTCCGGAAAGCCCCCAAAGGTTTTTCCGACAAGGTAATGGACAAAATATTTGAAATTAAAACGGAATTAAAATTCAAACCCCTGATTTCAAAATGGGGATGGTTTACCATTGTTGCAGCCATTATAGCCCTTATTGCCTTTGTTTTTAAAATGCCTGCCGGCAAAGAAGGTTCCGGCAGCGGTTTTTTTGCGCCATATTTTGAGAAAGCTTCTCAGCAGGTTGGCGACGTGAGCTTTCAGTTGCCCGGCTTTTTGTCAGATATGAACCTTATGATGCTGTTAATGGGGGTAAGCCTGGCCCTGTTTCTGCTTGTCGGTTTCGACCTGTTGTTGTTTAACCACAAAAAGGAGCGGGGATAAAGGATTTGCAAGCGAAGATGGAAACCTCAAATGAATCGGGATATTTGTTCAATCATATTAGTCATTTTTTAGAAAGGGTTTAATTTAAAAAGAGGCAGCAAGAATGAATCTTACTGCCCCTTTCGTGTTTTTAGCCCGGGATTTTTTTTACCCTATGGAGCTGTAGTCACTTTTTTCTAATTCTTTTTGTCGGCTGGTGACGTGATGAAATTGTCGAGCACAATTTCGGTAACGTAGTGCTTTTGTTTGTTTTTGTCTTCGTACTGGCGGTAGGTGAGTTTGCCTTCCAGCGCCACTTCTTTACCTTTACTGAGATGTTTTTCAACAATATCAGCCAGTTTGCCCCAGGCAATTACATTGTGCCATTGCGTGCTGGTTGCTTTGTTCCCGTTCGCGTCCGAATAGTTTTCGTTGGTTGCAAGTGTGAACTTTGCCAATTTTTTTCCACTCTCAAAATTTACAATTTCGGGGTCGATTCCAAGGTTGCCCACTAACTGTACTCTGTTCCTTAAAGTTGTCATAATCGTATGTTTTAAATGTTAATAATTATGTTTTGACGGAACAAAGGTGCAACAACCTGCAAACCCGATTCGGTTAATAAACATTTAGAGTTGTTTGTTTTTCGTTTAAATTCATTTGTAAGTGTTTAAAATTGAATATATATTTGTTTATCAAACTTTTAAAAAATCCAGTTATGAACGAAAAACGCTTATGCCCGGTGTGTGGCGAACCGATTATCGGGCGCATCGACAAAAAATTTTGCTCCGACCAGTGCCGGAATACCTACAATAACAGTCGTTACAGTTCAACAAACAGTTGTGTGCAAAAGATTAACCGTACGTTAAAAAAGAATTATTCAATACTTTGTTCGCTGAACACCAATGGTAAAACAAAAGTTTCGCGCTCGAAGCTGCTGAGCGAAGGTTTCGACTTCAATTATTTTACCAGCATTTACGAAACACAAAAAGGGAACATTTACAAACTTTGTTACAACGAAGGATACCTGCCCCTGGGCGACGATCTTTTTTTACTGATCCACTGGAAAGGTCAGGAATAAATGGGGATAGTATTGCTTATATAAAGGAGTTGTGCAAAATGCGGTGGAACATTACAAATTAATTGATTGATTTCTAATTGATAAATTTTAAGTAAATTTGTAAAAAAATGAGTCATGAAAAATCTGGTGATTGAGAATAAAGGAAATCAAGTGATTTTAAAAATAAATAAAAAAGGATTTGATGAGAATTATTTGATTTCATTATTAAAAAGGTTACAGGTTGAGGAACTTGCTCAAAAGTCAGATTATAACTCTGACATATTAAGTATTGCCGAACAGATCAATCAAGATTGGTGGGATAAAAACGGAGAGAATTTTCTTAAAGGGGTTAAAAGATGATTTCAAAATCTGTTGTGGTTGATACAAACTTAATTTTTTCCGCTTTAATTCCAAAAGCATCAAAAATAAGAGAGATACTGTTTGAGAGCAATATGACATTCTTTGCTCCAAATTTTTTAATTACTGAAATCTATAAACATAAAGAGAAACTAATAAAAAACTCAAAACTTGATGAGTCTGAGTTCTATTTATACTTCAACGGGATAATTGAAAAGATTCAATTTGTACCAATTGACTTTATTAGTATTGAAAGTAGACAAAAGGCATATGAGCTATGTAACGATATTGACATTAAAGACACTCCATTCATTGCCTTGACAATAGATTTAAACTTGCCAATCTGGACAGGTGACAAAAAGCTAAAAGACGGACTGAGAACAAAAGGATTTAATGACTTTTTTAAAGAATAACGCACTTTGCAACATCAAATATAGCAAAGCGTGGGGATAGGTTTACATCCATCTACTGTTTTCATAACTGCATTTTTGTCGGCGGACAAAAACGCCCTCCGAAGAACACCCCTTGCCATATTTGAGAACCGTAGAGACTTATATCGGCAATATCCCAAGGGCTCAAAGAAAAAAAGTCATTGACTGGGCTGAGGATAAGAGAGAGTATTTAATGAAGATTTTTAAACAATTAAATCCAAGGTTATGAGACAAAAACTTAAAATACCGAGAATAATTAAAATTGAGAAAGTTGACGGATTTATTATCCAATGTATGTTTAACAATGGAGAAAGCCGACTTCTGGATTTCAAAAAAATATTTGCAGACTGGAATGTTTCTGAGGATGAAATGGAATATAAATTGCTTGACTTGAAAGAGTTTAAAAAGGTAGAGTTGAGGAATTATACGTTATCATGGCCCAATGTTGGATTGGAAATAGAAAATGAAAATGGAGAGATTGAAAAACATCCATATGAAGTTGGACCAGATGTTTTATTCAAGCTAAGTCAGAAAGCAGATTTAGAGGAGACAAGATTTGGTTCTTTGATTAAATCCGCAAGACTAAAAGCAGGTCTGACACAGGAGCAATTAGCAATGAGAAGTGGAACAACAAGATTTTATATTTCTAGAGTTGAGAATAATAAGACTGATTTAGAGTTGTCGACCTTTAGAAAGATTATCAAGGCAGGTTTAGGGAAAAATTTGAAATTGACAATTGAATAATTACGCATGCTAAAACATTTTATAAATTTAACTGTGGCTTCAGTGCTTAATTTCTGCCTTACAGCCCGCCTCAATTTTGTACGTATGCGGACTGGAAACTGCCACGCAAACCACAGCTAAACTTGGAATTATTGACGAAGAATATGCCAAAGGCAGAAAAACCGGAAAAAGGAAATTGTACGCTCGCTCGATAAAAAACTGGAAGATTACCGAAACTGGCTTTTAACATTAACCATTCTCGACCCGGCTTGTGGTTCGGGGGCATTTTTAAATCAGGCTCTTGAATTTTTAATCGAGGAGCATAAAAAAATTGATGAACTCCGTGCCCAGCTTCTCTGCGGAGCAATTATTTTCTCCGACATTACAACCTACTTATTAGAGAAAAATATTTACGGCGTTGACCTGAACGAAGAATCGGTTGAAATTGCCAAACTATCACTTTAGCAGCTCACCGCGCAAAAAGGACGAAAACTAAACACACTCAGCAACAATATTAAATGCGGTAACTCGCTGATTGACGACCACCCCGAAGTTGCCGGCGAAAAAGCATTTAACTGGCAAACAGAATTCCCGAATGTTTTTCAGAAGAAAAACAAAAAGATTTACCACGTAATTACGGCAACAAATAATTCGCGTTACTCGCAACGAATGTTCGATACCATCGCGAAAGAAATAAACGAATTGAATGTGATGGGATGATTACTAATCCATAAAAAAAGTTGAAAAATAATTTGGTTTGTATTGCAAACTTAATTAGGTTTGTATCGCAGACTTGTTTTATATATTAAACTTTTTATCATGGAAACAAATCAAAACATTTCAGATTCTTTAAACGAAACGCAATCACTTCTTGTAATTAAAGAAATGATAAATGTTTCAAAAAACAAATTCAAACGAGATGGAATATTATTCATTGTTTGGGGATGGATATTATTTTTTAATGGATTCTTTCTTAATTATTTGACTAATATATTCGTGACTACGCATCAAATAATGCGAATTGTTCATGTATTACGAATTCTATTACCAGTCGCTGCTATTGGATACAGTATATATTACATTTTTTCACAGCGAAAAAAAGTGCAAACGTACATTGGTATTTCACTAAGATATGTCTGGATTTCACTATTCATATGTCTGGTACTTACCAATATGATACTATTTCATGGTCTTCAGGAATTCAGACCTGAATTACAACATCCTGTTTTTATGGTATTTATTGCATTCGCTGTTACCATTACCGGAGGCATATTACGATATAGACTAATTATTATTGGAGGTATTGTATTTGCATCTTTAGCAATTACGGCTTCGTATTTTGAATTGCACGAACAAATTTTGATTGAATCCATTGCATGGGTAATAGCCTTTATAATTCCCGGACACATATTGTATGCTAACCGTGATAAGTAGAAATTATGTTCAAAGATTTAGACCCGTTATTACATTCACAGGTCAGGTTGGCAATTATGTCTATCTTGATTGGAGTTAAAAATGCTGAATTCAGTTATTTACTTGAAAATATTAAAACCACAAAAGGAAATTTAAGTTTTCAAATGAATAAGTTAAAAGAGGCAGGATATATTGAGGTAACAAAATCATTTAAAAGAAATTATCCTTTAACCACTTGTGCGATTACCGAAAAGGGCATCGTTGCCTATGAAACTTACGTCAATTCAATTGATGAATATTTTAAACAATTTAAAAGCGGAAAAAAATAGAAATATAAAGACACATTTCATTTATGCAAACAACAATATAAACAGGATATTAGCTTTATATTTTTATAGATTTTTGGGTTCTATAATTTTTACCGGACAACAGTAAAAAAATTTAAAAAAGTATTCAACTTGACTTACCCGCAGATTTTATTGATTCTACCGCACTAATAGCCTGGATTTATACCCGATTATGTGACAGAATTGGAAAAGAAAAGGCATTTGAAGTCGTAAGGGCATGTGTTTTGACATCAGGATTGGCCGTACAACAGGCAAATTTCAGAAATGTAGAAACCCTGCGGACATTTGAAAACCTAAAGAAATTTCAACAAAGGACAAATAAAGAAGGTAGTACAAAGTTAAACACCGTTGAAATTATTGAAGAATCGGAGAATAAATATGAGTTCAGAGTAACCAGATGCTTATTTCATGAACTTTTTACATATTTGAAAATTCCTGAACTGACATCTGTAATGTGTTCGATTGATAATGCAATATTTAATACCTATCTACCTGAAAAATTAATGTTTCATCGAAACGGGATTAACAAGACTTTATTGGATGGACACGAATACTGTGAATTTGTAATAGAAAAGAAAGAATAGAAAACACGAACGCACAACAATGTATGTAATTCATAAAGGTTTCAGCGTTTTTCGAGCGGTATCACCCGCATCAATTTTGGGTGAGCTTGATAGGGTTGAAGGCAACAATCCTTTACGAAATCAAAAACTTAACGTAGTACATTTAAAAACCCGCTGGTCCGGATTTAAAATCCGGATTAATACCATGATATTTAGTTTATTAATAAATAATTGAATCTGCCCTGTCAGATGAAATCAGCCTTACTTCGCCTTACTTGCTTATGTGCAGCCCCGGTTTCTTTCCACCAACAGGCACGGTGCCTCGTAAGCGGCAATTCTCCTCTTATTAGGAGAGGGGTTAGGGGAAAGGCATTTCCTTAGGAGAGGGGTAAGGGAGAGGTATGAAGCCCAACGTATGAAAAAAATTGTACAAACCATTTGTGAATGATGTTTTTTCCGTTAAATTTGAGGAGGTTAACCCGCAAACGAGATACTGCAAATCTCCCGGAACGATCAGTGAGCAAGTTGGGAAGACGAACCGGAAAGGGTGTGCGTATTGCATTTGTTGTTTAGCATGATAATGGATACCGGATGCTTAAAAAAATTAAAGTGCACAATAATGCCGATTTTAGGTATTATTGTGCCATTTTCAGTCAAATATGGTATAGATTAAATAAAACACATAACTTTATTCTGTAGTTACCAACCATATAAAATCACTAAAAAACAAATGATTACAGACAAAAAACATTGATTATGAAAAACAAAAATTACCTGATTTCAATCTTGATTATTTCAATTATTGCATTGTCAGCTGGACTTTATTTTAAATTTATGAAGTCATACACGGACGAAAAATTTCAAATTAAAACGACTAAAAATATTGAGAGGCAACCAAATCTTGGTGAAACTATAAAATACTTAGAGGAGCTCGACGCAATAAAAAGTTCTGTCACATCTGACAAGAGTAATAATACATTAAAGAGACTTAAAACAATTAACTTGACTTCAATAATTGTAATGGTTATTTCAATAATTGGAGTAATTGGAGCAACTCAAAAACTAATAACAAAGAGAGAAAATTGAGCATATTATGTTGTTTCTATAAAAAGAGATATGATTAAGACAAAAATTTAATTACAGATGGATTTTGTAATAAAATTAGTCGGACTCAAAACTTGACAAACAACGATTATGACAATAAAAAAAGACGATTAAAATTCAAATACGGTTGGTAACAACGTGTAAATTTAAACACGGGCAGCGATGCGAAATCCATCGCCCTACCCCGCTCCAACTGCGGCGTACCACGACAGGAAAGAAGCCCGAAATCCGTGTCTAAACTTACACGCAAAACGTGTACGCTAAGAGAAGAAGGCCATTCGTAGGGTAACTTCTTCGTAAGCCAAAAACATTGGGATATAGGCGATTTAGTTTATTGAAATTTGTTATTGATTTCCAGCAGGTGACCAGTTGAGATGGAACCATCTCGACA
>JAIOZY010000066.1 GCA_021740385.1 Prolixibacteraceae bacterium
CTTTTTGGGTATTCAATTCCATCGTCCACCGGGTTAGCACCCGGGGCTATTGTTGTTTAATTCCTTCGGAATAATTTTCCCTATACATTTTAAATTGATCCCTGAAATTTGTTGTCTCCCCTATGAAGTTAATTTGATCGCAAATAGGTTGAAGGTCATGATTTCATTAAGTTCCTTTTTGCACGTGTATTAACAGATATTTTTGAAAAAATACGTACAAGGAAAAAGAGAGAAATAAAAAAGAATGATACTTCGGTTTCCTGTGGCCATGCGTACATGGTAACCGAAACAATGGCCTGGTATATTAATGCAATGAACAACAGTTGATTTTCACGTTTTTTTATAAAAAAAGCAGCAAGGAAAAGGGCCTGGGCAGGCAAAAGCCAAAAAATATTCAGGTTGTAGTTTGTTGCAACATGTTCGGTGCCAACCCACATAAACAATAAAAACAAGCCGTCAAATGACGAGATGCTAAACAAGATAACATCGACAATTTTATAGTAACGTTTGGTTTTTTGTTCCACAACCGATAAAGCGATGCCCAGGATAAGCATCAGGCCAAAAACAACAAAGGGATCATCGTATTTCTTATTCGTAAAATGAAGCTTTTGGGGCAAATAACTTCTTTCGTTTTTTACCAGTTGGCGGGTATCTCCGTTGGGCGATTCAATGGTAGCTGTTCTGAAGGCATCGTCCATGTATTCGGGCAGGAACATGTAATCCCATGGCGTTGCCTTTTTGTCGGCCGTTAGGCCTAAAATAATATTAACGCCCGTTTTTGTCCACGGTGAATGTTCAAGATAGGGGAACAACATTTCCCTGAATTTCAGGTTTTGGTCGGGGGTATGAAACGTGACCTTGCTGCCGGTCTCATTTTCAATTACATCGCGGATACGGGTTGCGCAGTTGTCGTAAAAAAAATCGTATTTATAAAAGCGGTTTTCAGGCAAAAGGTTGTTTTCCAGGAAAGCATACATCGTGTTCAGCTCGTTTGTGTTTAGGTTGAGGGTTTGACCTGTTACTTCAATTTTTCGGTGCTGATACTCCAGCAGAAAATTGCGGGCTGTTGTTACTGAAAGTATGTAGTTCAATTTTCCCCGAATGAATTTCAGGTAAAAATTTGGTGTGTTAAAGTCGAAGGTGCCGTAATTATAAAGCCTGTCAATACCGGTGGCGGGATCAAAAATCCAAAGGGCGCTGTGGCCAAAACCAGCATACAATTCGGCTCCCGGGCCACAGGTGAATAATACCGCCTGTGCTTTGTCCGACAGGGGACGGGGTGAAGCGTAAAGGTTCACCAACAGTGATCCCAATACAATAGCAAATAAAAACTTTTTATGCATGTGCGGATTTTATGATTTCCCGAAAATATAAAAAAACCGGCTGTTGTGAAAAGTATTCCTGCAGGTTAATTGATTTTAAAAAACCGTATAATTTTTTTAATCTTATCCGACTGGTTAATTAATTCCTGTGAGTTTGCCGACAATTCCTCGGAAGTGACCGAATTTTGCTGCGAAATGTTGTTCAATTCAAGAATGGCATTGTTTATTTGTTGGGCACCAATGCTTTGCTCGTTACTCGAAGATGAGATTTGTCCAACCAATTCCGATGTTTTTTTCATTTCGGGCGACAGGTCAAAAACCAACTTCCCGGCCATGGCGTTTAATTCGTGGTTCGACTGCATCAGCTTGTTAATTTCATTGGCAGCCTGCTGGCTGGTTTCGGCAAGTTTACGTACTTCGAGGGCAACAACCGAAAAACCTTTGCCCGCTTCGCCTGCCCTGGCTGCTTCAACCGAAGCATTTAGAGCAAGTATGTTGGTTTGATAAGCTATTTCGTTAATGATTCCGATTTTTTCCATGATTTCATCGTTCGATTGTAACGTCTTTTCGGCTACCTCAACAATTTTATCAAGGGCCTGATCGGTTTGTTTGGCAATGGCCGATGTTTGGGCTGAGTTATCGGAGTTTTGTTCAATGTTGGCCAGCATTTCTTCCATCGAACTTGATACCTCTTCGACCGATGCAGCCTGACTGGAGGCACCCTTTGACAGTTCGTTTGCGGCCTGGTTCAGGTTATTTCCTGCCGATGACAGGTCTTGCTCCGATGCGCTAAGTTCGGTTACGAAATTCCGCAGGTTCTTTGAATGTTCTGTAATAATACGGTTCAATTGT
This sequence comes from Prolixibacteraceae bacterium, assembly GCA_021740385.1. Taxonomy (GTDB): domain Bacteria; phylum Bacteroidota; class Bacteroidia; order Bacteroidales; family Prolixibacteraceae; genus DAIMEA01. The sequence goes on from JAIOZY010000066.1 coordinate 2,175, forward strand.
CCCAGCTCATCCGACGAGTGTAAATATTTGTCATCTATTTGCTGGGTAAGGTTTCCTTTTGAAAGCATCGTGAGTTTTTCAATCGATTCTTTTAATGGCTTTCTTACTATTTTTGAAACGTAATAAAACATAACGATTGTAATGATGATACCAACCGATAATGTTAGCCATGTTGGAAAAGTTTCAGGCCATACATTGTTCATTTCGCCAAGGGTATCGGCAATAATTAATGTTGTTGTCCATAATACAGCAATTTTCAACAATATGGATTTTTTGAAAAAGAGGCGTAATACAATAATTGCAATGGGTATGCCCACAACAGAGGTTAAGGCAATGTCAATAATATTTTCAACCATAGTAAACCAGTTTATTTTCTGTACTAAAACAGGTTGCAAAAATATCGTTTTAATTTTTTGAACACAAAAAAAGCAGGAAAAATAGATTGTCCTGCTTTATATTTAATTTTCAGAAAAGAATTCGTCAATAATTTTCTTCTTTTATTTCAAAGTGCGCTTGCGGATGGTCACATGCCGGGCAAAGTTTAGGCGCTACCCTGCCTTCGTGAATAAACCCACAATTGCGGCATTTCCATATTACTTTGTCTTCCCTTTTGAATACTTTGCCTTCTTCGAGGTTTTTATAAAGTGTGCGGTATCGCTCTTCGTGGGCTTTTTCAACTTTTGCAATCATATTAAAAACCTTTGCTACTTCTTTAAAACCCTCTTCCTCGGCTGTTTTAGCAAATTCGGGGTACAATTCGGCCCATTCCTCGTTTTCCCCGTCAGCCGATGCTTTCAGGTTCTCGAGTGTGTTACCAATAACTCCTGCCGGATAGTTTGCAGTAATCTCAACCATGCCTCCTTCCAGTAATTTGAAAAAACGTTTTGCATGCTCTTTTTCATTGAGTGCCGTTTCCTGGAAAAGCGCTGCAATTTGCTCCAATCCTTCCTTTTTTGCCTGGCTGGCAAAATAATCGTAACGCATGCGTGCCTGCGATTCACCGGCGAAAGCTTTTAATAAGTTCTGCTCGGTTTTTGTTCCTTTAATACTTGTCATGTTCAAATTGATTAAGTTGATCTGTGTATTTTATAAATGATTAATTGTATTACTGATTTTGGTCTTGTTTCAATAAGGTTAAAATTGTTTGTTGATGATCCTTAATCGTTAACAAACAGGAATTGAGCTGACGTTTTAATAGTTGTAATTTTTTTCTGTTTTCTTTATGGCATTTCATCTTTCATGCCCAATGTTTTCTTTATTCCTTCAAAAGCGGCCAGCCAGCAATAGTTAACAATCGATTTTGTCCTGTCGGGGTATACGGTAAAATACACCGGCTCAATAATTCGGCCCGGTGTGGGATTGTCGCGTTTAACGGCCAGCGTGTTGGCCAGGAAACTGATGAACTTTTGTTCCCTTTTTTGGCCGGTATTTTCGCTCAATATCGAGATCATTAAATCGTTGTAAGCAAATTTCATCCAGCCACATGCCGAATCGTTATTGGCTTCAAAATAGAGTTCCATTTTACTGTTGTACCCGTCTTTAAGTAAAAGATTCAGGCCGGGTTCGGTTACACCGTTGAGGAGATAAAAAGGGATTTTTCCGCATTCGGCTTTCATGTCGAATAAATTCCGGGGGTCGGCAATGTTCATGTTCATTGTAGCGTTCATTGGCCCAAAGCCCATTAATTTTGTGTCGATAGTAAGCTTTGCAATCGGGTCTTTTTTTAATTTGTTCTCAAGGTTTGTAACATTGCTGATGTTTGCTTTTATGTCGGTAAAGTGGACCTTGGTTTCTTCAGTGGCCTGGGGTTCAAGTTCGCGGTACGATAGCTTCCGGCAGGCGAGGTTAATTGAATCAACCCCGAATTTGAATGTCATGTCGCGAAGCAGCTTTTGAGGCATTTCGATAACAAAATTTTCGGGGATCGGGTAGTGGTTGTTCCGGTATATTTCTACGTGGTCAATATTAAATTTCATGGTTGAAATGGTTAGTTCGCCACGTGTAATAAGCTGTTTTATGTCGAGGCCTTCGCCTGTACAATCGGCATTGTTTATGGTTACGCAATCGTCCTGGTATTTTTTTCGCCTGTTGAATTCAGCCTCGGGATATGCCGGGGTTAACGAAATGCCCGATAATTTAAAGTCGCCTTTGTCGGTTACAAATATTTTATCGACACCGTACAAGTAAAAACCATCTTTTGTCCTGTCCCTGAAATAATTCATTGTGAAAGAGACGGCATCACAATAAAAAAGTTTGTCTTTTTGATCGCTGAATTTGTTAATTAAAAAGTTATTTGCCGATACCGATACATTAGCTGCTTCAAAAGGATTTTTATCGCCCAACGACAGGTTGCCGTTATTAAGCTTAATCTGGCTTATATGTATCATGTCAACTGTTGGTCGCAGGGCATCATAAAGGTTGAGCCTGTAAGGATCGAATTTTTTGTCCTGTTTTTTCGTTTTGTCATTGATTCTGATGTCGGGGTTGTCGAGGGTTAATGTGAAGGCTGTCAGTGTTTTGTCGTCGATTAGTTTGCGCACATCAAAACCGGTAAGGCTTCCTTCCGGGAAATAACAGTTCATGTAACTTACTGGCTTGTTGGTTGCAATGCCCCGTCGCGGGCTGATACCAAGTCCCGAAAAAGCGAGCTTCATTTTATCCAGCTCGTATGTGGCATTGCCAACCGATATTTGGTGTACATTATCGGGAAGGTCGTATTGGGCATTTTCGAGCCCCAGAAATAAGTTGGTGTATTTTACAGCAGGTTTGTTAGACACGATATCTGCTTTCAGGTTTTCGAGTTTAACATCGAACCAGGCCGATGCAAAAGTTTTGCTTTTGCCGTTTTCATAATTGGCAATATCAATGTATCCTTTATCAATTACAATATTTTTGGCCCAAATTGAATTAATGCCTTTAAGTATTTCTTTGTTTTGCTGTTCCTTGCTGTTTATCGAATCGTTCGTTTTCTGCAGGAATACCTGAATGTCGGGCTGGGAAATGGTTACGGTATTTGTAAACAGGTTGCCGTTATTTATCAGTCCGTTAATATCGGCACCGGTTATTTCAACCGCGGGAATGTTGCAACTAAAGGCAACAGGCAATTTTTTGAATTTTGAGCATAAAATATCGGGGTAGAGGTGGGCGTTTTTAAGGTAAATTTTATCACTCGACGTTAAAATGGCAATTTCATCGGCCGAAAGGCGGTGTACCCCGTCGCCGAGTGTGAACGACTGGTTTTTCAACACCAGGTCGATGTCATCGGAATAAAGGATTTTATTGGTGCGTTTGTTTGAAACCGAATCGAGGCTGAACCCGGTCATGGTGATATCGAAAAAATCGGAAAATTCAATCGGGCTTTCACCTTTGCGGTATTGTGTGAGGTTCAGGTTGCCGTCGTTCATGCGTAACGACTTGATATCGATCTTGTAAAGGTAGTCATCAATAAGGCTGTATATATCGGTTTCGCTAATTTCGGGCGAGCTGCGCTTTTGGGCCTGGTCGCTCATTGTTTCAATGTTCAGGTAGGGCGATTGAATGTCGATTCCTTCCACATACAGTTCTTTTTTAAAAAAAGCCTTGTGCAGGTCGGCACCAATCAATCGAATTGTAGGGAAATGCACATCGTAGATGCCGGCTTGTTTTATTTGGACTGTTGAATCGGAAAAACCGGTTGTTCGTATGGGAGAAATTCTGAAATCAATAATTTCTGCATTCCGGTTCCGGCTCGAAATATAAACCGAATCGGCAAGCAGACGGTGAAAATCATCGGCAAGCTGTAGCCCTAGGTTTGAAAAGGATGCATTAAAGTTGTCGGCAAAAAATATTTTGTCCGATTTGTAGAATGTGGCATTGTCAAGCGATAAATTGTCAAGCTCAAATGAGAAATTGGTATTGAAAAAACCGCTTTTTTTATCAAGCGAACTGTAGCTGTAATGCAGGTAGCCGCGTTCAATTTGTGTTTTGTCAACATATATGCCTTTTAAGTAATCGTTTATTTTGGCAAGAGCAATGCTGAAATCGCGTTTACGGCTTTTTACAATTTTCTTTTCATGAAAATTAATGTTTGCATCGGGCGCTTTAATAATAAGCGATTCCATGGGCAGTATTTTGTTATGGTAGAATGCTTTAAAATCAACATTTCTGAGTGAAACACCCTCACAGATGATTTCAAGAATAGTCATGTCATGAGGTAAGCCTGTGCGTTTTACCGGTTCAAAAGCCAGTTTACCTGTCGATACGTCCTGGTCGCGTGTATCGGCCTGCATTTTTTCAATTACAAAGCGGTGTATTTTGTCGTTGTGAAGAAGTGTAAAACGCTCCATCGATATGTTCAGGTCTTTGGCCGATAATATCAGGTCGGGGTTTTTGTATGATGTTGAGTCGAGATTGAAATCAAAAAATTTAATGAACAAGTTCTCGAGGTGTTGTTCGGCATTTTCAGCATTTGGGGGCGTCATTTTCAAATCGGCATTGTGAATGGCAAAGTGGTTAATGGCCAGCCATCTGAATTTATCTTTTAATAATGGATAAAAGTTTAATTCATTAAGGGGTGTGCCTTTTTCAACCTTGTTGCCAAATTTAATTTGAATGGTTGGATTGTCCATCCTTACCGATTTGATAACCAGTGAATCGGATTGATACAATTGTTCAATGTTTTCGCTTTCAATTTCAATTGTAGGTACCAAAACCGTGTATTGATTATCAAGGGTTATAGTGTTGCTTTTCACGGGTGTTAGGTCGAATCTTTTAATGCTGAGTTTTGAATGCAAAAGCGAAAGCGATATTTCTCCCGCGTAAATGCTGTGAATGTTGTCGGGAAGGTTTTCTTTCAGGTTTTCGATGTTTATTGAAATATCGTTAACGTCAAATGGAAAGGGTGTTTCGGTTTGTTTAATTCCACCGGCGCTTAATTGGGTTAAAACCAGTTTCGAGCTGGGTATTTTGTCGCCGCTTTTAAACAAGGTGTCAATATTGAGTCGGGCGTTTGATATCACAACCGAGTCGATAAAAAGCGTGTTAAGCCCCGGTATTTTTAACGAATCGCCTTTTTTTGCCGGTTTGGAGGATAGCTGGTTAAAATCGATCTTTTGACCGGTATTGATGTCAATAATTGGTTTGTCAATGAGAAGCTTTGATGCTGAAAAATCGTTTTTAAAAAGGAGTGGGAAAATTTTAATTTTTGATATCGTTATGGTTTGTGCCCCCAGTTTATTAATTTTTATGGTGGTATCGGCTTCATGTCCTGTTGCGGGTTCAAGCATGGGATTATCGAATGTGATGCTACGTTTAAACAGGTTTGGGTGAATTTCGTTTACTGAAAACCAGTACGTTTTGTCAGTCTTTTTGTATATTGTTTTTGATATTTTTTCTTTCAGGAAAGGTTTATACTGAAGGGCTGTGAATACTATCCCTGCAATAAGTAAGAGTAAGATAGCGAGTAAGGCAATTTTCAGAAAACGTTTTAACCCTGATTTTTTTATCTTGTTTCCCATGTGATTTGGAATTGTGTTTCAGCTTGCAAATTATTAAATCCGTAATGAAAAACAACGGTAGCATTATCCATTTTTGTAAAATATTGATATTTGTTTCTAATTTGCTAAGCAAATAATAAGTTTTCAATAAGAAGAAATGATGTTCTGGAATTTTTCTTAGATTTAAAGTCGAATCAAAAATTTAAACCGGAAAAAATGAAAAAAATCAGCCTGCTTTGTTTGCTTTTTGTCCTGACAACAACCCTGTTTTCACAAGAAGCTGAAAAGTCACAAAAAGTGAAAACCGGATGGAATTTTGGCGCACTTCCAACCATAACCTATAATACCGATCTTGGTTTCCAGTACGGTGCGCTTGTGAACCTTTTCAATTATGGTGACGGATCGGTTTACCCACAGTATCTGCACAACATTTATATTGAGGCATCGCAGTTTACCAAGGGTAGTGCAATCTACCGCATTTCGTACGATTCGGAATACCTGATCCCCGGAATTCGCGTTACTTCCGATTTGGCCTATCTGCCCGATGAAGCTTTTGATTTTTACGGATTCAACGGATTTGAATCGGTTTATAATCCCGAATGGGAAAAAACAGGGGGCGATGAGTACAAAACCCGGATGTTTTATCGCTATAAAAACCAGAATTTCAGGTTTAAAACCGATATTCAATTCCCGATTGCAGGAGAAAAAGTGTTGGGTTTAGTTGGTATATGTGCCCAGTATTACCAAATAAATCCTGTTGATATTGATAAATTGAACAAGGGCAAAGATGAAGATGACCCGGAAAGGTTACCTGATAATACCCCTACATTGTACGATAATTATGTAAGCTGGGGCGTGATAGGCCCCGAGGAAGCTGATGGTGGTTTTGTGCCCCTGCTTAAAGCCGGTGTTGTTTACGATACCCGCGATAATGAGCCAAATCCCATGAAAGGTATGTGGACAGAGGCGTTCATTTTTGGGGCTCCTTCGTTTTTAGGGGCCGAAAGCAGTTTTGCTAAAATAAACATTACTCACAGGCAGTATTTTACCCTGGTTAAACGCGACTTGTCGTTTGCATACCGTATTGCATATCAGGGGAAAATATATGGCAAAGTCCCTTTTTATTACCAAACCCAGTTTGAGACATCTAAAAATAAAGATCAGCTTGGACTTGGGGGGAGCAAATCTATTAGAGGAATTAACCGGAACAGGGTTGTTGCCGACGGGGTTATATACGGCAATGCAGAACTACGCTGGAAGGTTGTCCATTTCAATTTTATTAACCAAAACTTCTACATTGGCTTAAATGCTTTTGCCGATGTGGGTAAAGTAGTGCAAAAAATTGATGTAGAAAGCAAAATTGCACCAATGAGCAGCGTGCCACAACCCGATTATTTCGATTTTCAAAGCCCCGATAAATTACACGTGGCTTTTGGCGCCGGGCTACGCATTGCCATGAACCAGAATTTTGTCATTGCTTGTGACTTTGGTAAAGCCCTCGACCCACAAGACGGGACCACAGGATTATACATCGGGTTGGATTACCTGTTTTAAAATAAACTGAAATAATAAAAAACATTAAGCCTTTGACCGCGAATTGATCAAGGGCTTTTCTTTTTTTTCTTGCATTGAATATGCCTGAATATTTTTTGAATATTTTTAATTTTAGCTTGAAATTGAAATAGTATCAAAGAAGAATGACATGGAGCCCGATAAAGTACTTGAAAAAATTAATGCATTAAGAAAAGAACTCGACCGGCATAATTATTTGTATTATGTGAAATCAGAACCGGAAATCAGCGATTATGAGTTCGACCAGAAATTGAAAGAACTTGAAGCGCTCGAAAAACAGTTTCCACAGTTCGACGATCCCATGTCGCCAACAAAAAGGGTGGGGAACGATATCACATCCGAATTTGTGCAGGTTAAGCACAAGTATCCCATGTTATCGCTATCGAATACCTACAACGAAGGAGAGTTGCGGGATTTTGACAACCGCATTCGCAAGGAAACAAACCTGGAACCCGAATACGTTTGCGAACTTAAGTTCGACGGTGTATCGATAAGCCTGACCTACGAAAACGGTATTTTGAAGCATGCCGTAACCCGGGGCGACGGCTATCAGGGTGACGATGTCACCGCCAATGTAAAAACCATTCGGAGTATCCCCTTACATCTGATGGGCGAAGGCTGGCCAAATGAGTTTGAAATACGGGGAGAAATATTGATGCCTTTTGCCGCTTTCGATAAGCTTAATGCCGAACGGGTTGAAAACGGGGAAGAACCCATGGCCAACCCGCGCAATACGACATCGGGCACCATCAAAATGCAGGATTCATCGGTTGTGGCACGCCGTGGCCTCGATGCCTATTTCTATAATGTTCCATCGCAAATCAGGTTGTCCGAAAGCCATTCAAAAAACCTGGAACTTGCGGCTTCATGGGGACTGAAAATTTCGGAGCACCTGCGTGTTTGTAAAAGCATGGATGATGTGCTCGACTATATACACTATTGGGACGAAGCACGCCATGCATTGCCGGTTGCAATCGACGGGGTGGTGGTAAAGGTCAATTCCATTGCCGTGCAAAACGACCTGGGAACAACGGCAAAAAGCCCGCGCTGGGCTGTGGCGTACAAATTCAAAGCCGAACAGGTTGAAACAAGCCTGCTGTCGGTGTCGTACCAGGTGGGCCGCACCGGGGCTGTAACACCGGTTGCCAACCTCGAACCTGTATTGTTGGCAGGCACTACCGTTAAACGGGCTTCGCTGCACAATGCCGATATTATTGCCGGGCTCGGTTTGCACATCAACGATATTGTGAAAGTTGAAAAAGGGGGTGAGATAATCCCGAAAATTGTTGATGTAAACGTGGCAGCACGTCACCCGTTGAACAGAAAGGTTGAATTCATAAAAACCTGTCCGGAATGCGGTACACCTTTAAGAAGAGTAGAAGGTGAAGCTGTCCATTATTGCCCGAACGAAACCGGCTGTCCACCGCAGATTAAGGGTAAAATCATCCACTTCATCAGCCGCAAGGCCATGGACATTGACGGCATGGGCGAAGAGACCGTTGAACTGTTTTACAATAAAGGGCTTATTAAAGGTATTGCCGATTTGTATGTGTTAAAAGCCGAAGATATCGCTTCACTCGAACGGCTTGGCGAAAAATCGGCCAAAAGGATTATCGATGGACTGGAAGCCTCAAAATCAGTTCCGTTTGAGCGGGTTTTGTTTGCTTTGGGCATTCGTTATGTTGGCGAAACGGTTGCTAAAATCCTGGCAAAATACTTCAAAAACATCGATGCCATAATGGAAGCAACCGTTGAACAATTGACCGATATTAACGAAATTGGCGACCGCATTGCCCAAAGCATAATCGATTGGCTTGCCATTGCCGACAACCGTGAAATGATTGAAAGACTACGCTCAATTGGCCTGCAGTTTCAACTTTCGGAAGAAGAGCTTGCGGGTACTTCCGACAAACTGGCCGGGCTCTCAATCATTATTTCAGGTACTTTTGAAAAACATTCGCGCGAAGAACTGAAAACTTTGATTGAAAAGCATGGCGGGAAGAATGTTGGTTCGATATCGAAAAAAACCAGCTATCTGCTTGCCGGTGAAAATATTGGCCCCAGTAAGCTCGAAAAAGTAAAAAAACTTGGGATACCCATGATTTCGGAAGATGAATTTTTGGAGATGATTGGATAGTTAAAAGGCAGAAGGCAGAAGGCAAAAGACAGAAGGCAGAAGATGGAGTGAAACGGAATTCCGCAAAGCGGAACAGAAGTAGCAACAAACTAATGACCAGCGACAAGAAACCAGTTACAAGAGAATAGTGGCCAGTGATAAATAGTATTTTGATTTAATGTACAAACCTGATATTATGAAAAAACACATTGCAATTTTGAGTTTTATGCTTTTAATAACAGTTGCCTCTTTTTCCCAGTATACAAGGGGAACTGTGCAGGAGAGCCTGACTATCGACAGCGAAATACTGGGGAAAGAAGTGAAGTACACCGTCTACCTGCCATTCGATTATGAAACGTCGACCCGCTATTACCCGGTGGTTTATCTGCTGCATGGCTATGGCGACAACGACATGGGCTGGATGCAGTTTGGCGAGGCTCACCTTGTGGCCGATGAGCTTATTGCAAAACGGGAAATACCGCCCATGATCCTGGTTATGCCCGATGGGGGCACATCGTTTTACATCAACAATTTCGACAATTCAATCAGGTATGAAGATTTTTTCGTACAGGAGTTTATGCCCTTTATCGAAAAAACGTATCGTATTCGCAGCGAAAAGCGTTACCGGGGAATTTCCGGTTTATCGATGGGCGGATACGGTACATTGAGCTTTGCTTTAAAGTACCCCGAAAAGTTTGCGGCATGTGCAGCATTCAGCGCTGCCATTTTCTCGGAAGATTACCTTACAACCGTTACTGAAGATAAATACGATTTGGTATACGCACCGGTTTGGGGGCCTGACCGCGATGGGGATGAACGCCTTACAACGCATTACCGTAAAAACAATCCGTTTGATGTTACAAAGGAACAGGGTAAAGAAGCTTACAACAACCTGCGCATTTTCATCGATTGCGGCGATGACGATTTCCTGACCAACGACAATTGCCGCCTGCACATCCACCTTAATGAAATGGGCATTAAGCACGAGTTCAGGATGCGCGACGGGGTACATAGCTGGCCCTATTGGCGTGCTGCTTTACCTGTTGGATTGAAATTTATCGGGGAGAGTTTTCATCAGTTTTAATTAAATGCATGGGTAGTGAATTTGTTTGATATTGCCTATTTTTGTATTAAATGATTTATTTGCTGAAAGTGACAAATCAAAAGGTTTGAGAAAATCTGTATTATCGCGACAGACAACAATTTATTATAGTATAGTTGGTTTTGAGGTTCGAATTGTCACATTATTTGATAACAGGCAAAACCCCAATGGATTAACCGTCTTATTTCCAAGATGATCAGGCATGGATGTCAGCATGTTAGAAAACCTAACAATGATATTTTTTGCAAATTTTTCAACTATCTATTTCCATCCTTATCCGCCATTCTTTGGGATAGAGGTTGTTGTAGCGGTTCCCGGCTTTTTTTAAAAAACCCAGGGGTGTTTGACGGTATGTGGCCAGTAAGTAACGGTCGGTTCCCGATGGTTTAATGTCTTCCTTTTTTAGGTATGAAAGGGCTTTGTTCAAATCGAGTTCTTCGGCTATAAATGCTTTCGTGTTCAGTATAACCGACATAGCCAGCGAATGTGAAGGGATAAGGTCTTTCCCTTTAATTTCACATACTTCAATGCCTGCCTGCACAATATTCATTTGCCCGGTTAGTTCATGCAGCTCTTTTTTACATGCCGAAGGGAAGGCAAGTACTTTATTCCGAAAAGAAAAAAAGCAGAATGATGATGCATTTTTGATCCAGGGTGAGAGATTTTTTTGAATGGATTTTTCTGTTCTATGCAGGATTGATTTAGTGTTTTTCAACGATTTGAAATCAGAACCGGTTGTTTTTTGGAGGACAGAAATAAAAAATCCTTCACCTTTGATTTTATGCGGGTAAAAACGAAAACCAGGCACTTCTGTTGAAATTTCAATACCATCAGAAACAGGAAAATCAAACGGTAATGGTTGTGCCCCCATTTCGCGGATCATCCATTTCAGGTTTTCTTCATTTTCATGTTTGTTGAATGTGCAGGTTGAATAAATGATTATTCCTCCCTCTTTGAGCGAATCCCAGGCATCGGCAACAATACGGCGCTGACGCAGGGCGCTGTGGGCAACATTGTTTGCCGACCACTCGGCCCTTGCATTCGTGTCTTTGCGGAACATGCCTTCGCCCGAACAGGGAGCATCGACTACCAGAACATCGAAAAAGCCTTTCAGGCGCTGGAAATCGGCAGGGGCGTTGTTTGTAACGATAACATTGGGATATCCCCATTTGGTCATGTTTTCGGCCAGTATTTTTGCCCTTGAGCGAATAATCTCGTTCGATACAAGCAGCGATCCCGGTGGCAGGAGCGAGGCCAGGTGTGTCGATTTTCCCCCGGGCGCGGCACACAGATCAAGGACTTTTAGTAGTTGGTTCGGCCCTGTGCTTCCTTTCATGATTTGTTCAAGAAACATCGACGAAGCTTCCTGAACGTAATATGTTCCGGCATGAAAAAGCGGATCGAGCGTAAAAACCGGACGCTCGGGAAGGTAATAACCATGGTAGCTCCAGGGGACACGTTCCATTCCTTCGGGTTTATATCCTTTTAAAGGGTTTGCCCTGATGCTTACAGGCGCTTCCCGGTCAAGGGCATTCAGCAAGTCGCCCGATCCGTTTTTAAGATCCGTTTCAACTCTTTTGACAAATGCTTCAGGAATTTTCACAGGGTTATGTTTAAATTACCTTATTTGAATGCAAGTTTTACCTTCACCGGAAAATGGTCCGAGGGGTAATGCCGGTAAACATTGTCAGTTAAAACACCGTATTTAATTACCTTGAAATGATTGCTGACAAAAACGTAGTCAATTCGTTCCGTTTGCGGCGAGTCGATGTTGAAATGGTTGAAGGTTCCAACCGGGCCATAAGGAGGTGATTGGGTTATTTCATACGAATCATTCAAGATCGATTTCATTTTCCGGATTTGCTCTGTATCGGGAGTTGAATTAAAATCGCCAACACAGATTACCGGGCTTTCTCCGGCAATTTCATTGATTTTTTGCACCATGAGTTTCCCCGATTCGAGACGGGCTTTGGTGGCTTCGTGGTCGAAATGGACGTTAAAAAAGAAGAAATCGTTCCCGGTCTCCTTATCGTTAAATTTTGCCCAAGAACAGATCCTCCGGTATTTGGCATCCCAACCATACGAGGGTTTTTCGGGTGTTTTGCTAAGCCAGAAGTTGCCTTTGTCGAGCAGGGAGAACCGGCTGATACGGTAAAAAATGGCCGAATGTTCGCCGGCTTTTTTCCCGTCGTCGCGGCCTGCGCCAACAAAAGTGTATTCGTCCATTTCATCAAGGTACGCTAACTGGCCTATAAAACCTTCCTGCGTGCCAAACAGATCGAATTCGTGAAACCTGATCAGTTGTTTGACCATCTCTTTCCGGTTTGGCCAGGCATTTTCGCCGTCGCTGGCAATGTTAAGCCGCAGGTTGTAAGTGGCCACGTTGATTGGCTGCCCTTTTGCTGTTGTTGTTAAAAGGCAAATCAGAATTACAATGAGACATGTAGCTTTCATAAAATTTTTAGTTCAATCCGGGTTCAAATTAAAAAAATATTTTGGGAATGCTTTCAATCTATTTTTTCATGCTGCAAATAAATTGATACATTTTAATAATTTTTACCGGACACTACTGTTTGAAAATTAAATGTTAAGAAAAGAGGCTGCCCTTTAGACAACCTCTTTTCTTAAAACTCTTATTTAACCTGAGCTAAAAATCAATCTGTATTTCCATTTCAACCCTCACCGGTTTGCCTCGCTGCATGCCGGGTTTCCAGTCGGGCATTGATTTTACAATGTTGAAAGCGGCTTTTTTAATCTTGTCCGAAGTTCCTTCTTTGATCTGAATATTATCGATGCTGCCATTGGCCAATACCGTAAATCCAATTAGCGCCGAACCGTTTTCTTTTGAATTGGCTGTTGCTTTTACCAGGTATTCCTGCAGCGCTTTTTCCCCGCCTTTATATTTAGGCATATCTTCAACCACAATGAAAACTTCTTCTTCAGGGTTGCTTCTCTTTTTGCGCTTGGTTATGATCTCAATTACTCCGTTCTCTCCTTTGGACCCATAAGTTTTGGTTGCGCTTTCATCTTTGATTACCGACATTGACTGAATGGTTTCCGTGTCAATTTCAGAAATATCGCCTTCGTAAATTTTCCCGTCAACAACCACCAGGGGCTTTTTCCCGTCTTTCCCTTTAATGTCGAGCAACGATTTTGGTGGTGGCGGTGGTGGCGGTGGTGCTACTTTTTCTTCAACAACCGTTAACGATGGATTGATTTTGTAAACATGTTTTTCCATCGTAATTTTCATACTCTTTTTGACTTTTAATTTTTGGGTTTCAAAACCAACAAACGAAAAGACGATTTCTGCATCGGGACGGATTCCCTCAAGTTCAAATTCCCCGTTTATGTTGCTAACAGTTCCAATGTTTGTGTTGGCAATAATAACCGATGTGCCGGGCAGGGCATTACCGTCAGCGTCTGTAACAACCCCTTTCGCGGTAATCGTGTTTTTACCGGCTGGAATGTCTGATACGCCGGAGTATTCATATTTAGGCTCGGCAAATGCGAATAAAATGATCGCGATTACCGGAACCGCCCACAATACTTTCAATTTTTTTGCAGGCTTCGATTTATTTTTTTTCATCATTGTAATTCTTTTTCCTGGATTAAACATGGTAAAGCTGCTCACCATTTGCAGTACCGGAATGCCAAACATCTGGTTGATGAGTATGGCCTGGTAGTTCCGGGTTTGTATACCGTTGCCTATGGCGCCCAGGTCGGCAAGGTATTCATGGTTTTGCATCATTGCTTTACGGTATAAGTGCATTAATGGATTAAACCATTGCAGAGCGCGGGCCAGTTCATAAAGTAACAAATCGGCCCAGTGGTGTTCTTCGATGTGGACTTTCTCATGGGCTACCACGGTTTCTAAAACGGTGGCGTTGCCCATGCTTTTGCTGACAAAAATTTTGCTGAAAAACGAAAAAGGAGCTGTCTCTTTTTCAAGCTGATAAACATCGGTGTTGTTTACAGAAACGCGTTTGGAACTTGCCTGAAGCCTTTTCAGTTTTACAATTTGCAAAACAAAACGTAAAACAAAAAACGTTACTCCCGCGAGATATAAAAACAACAGGATGTCGGCCGGGGCAAAATTATGCCGAAACTCTTGTTCTGCAGCCGCTGCAGTTGCGCCCACTTCCAGCGGGATGTCGGGCAGGGATTTTACAACCCTGTACTGTAGCGGAAAAAGCGGAAACACCATTGATGCGAATAAACCAGCGAGTAAAAACCAACGGTTTAACTTGTAATGTGTTTCTTTTCGCAAAAGGGTGTGGTATATAACCCAAAATCCTGCAAGCCAGCAGGCCATTTGCAACAGGTACTTTCCGAATGCTTCCATGGTTTCAGTTATTTGCCTTTTTCGAGTTCATCTTTCGTTTCGCTCAACAATTGTTCAAGTTCGTCGATGGTCAGGTCTTTCTCACGTGCAAAAAACGTTGCCATCTGTGGAAAAGAGTTGTCGAAATAGTTCCTCATCAACGTGAAAAGTTGTTTTTTCGAATACTCCTTTTTCGAAAGCAGGGGGTAATAAACGTGTGTATTTCCCTCGGCACGGTAGCTAACCACGCCTTTGCCCTCGAGCACCCGCACAATAGTTGAAACGGTATTACGTGCAGGTTTCGGGTCGTCGAAACGGTCGCGGATATCACGGACCATCCCTTCGCCCAAATCCCATAAAATCTGCATTATTTGTTCTTCAGCTTTTGTCAGTTGCATGATTGTTAAATATAAAGTCCGGAACAAATATATGACTAAGAATTTAGTCGGGCAAGAAAAACGACTATTTTTTTAGTCAATAAGTAATTTTTTTTAAAAAAAAGTGGTAACCTTTTTGTAATTTTCAGAATAAATAAATAAAAACATGTTTTCTTACTTCGAAATATATAAACCCAGAAACCGTATTTTATATGCCTGTACCTTTATTATGATTATGATTACAGATATTGACGCAACTAATTTATACCAGTAGGCATCTGTAAAATATGTAACTTTAAAATTTTAATGATATGAAAACAAAAATTAATTTTTTACGACTATTTATAATTGTTAATTTTTTTACAATTATTTATTCATGCTCAAAGAGCAATGACATTTATACTGGTTTAGCGGTTTACAAAACCAGGGGGGATTATTTTCTAAATGTAAATACCTGGAAAACTGATAATGCCCCTACCGATGCGTTTCCTGAAAATAACAGGTTTGTCCCGTTGGATTCTGATACAATTTATTTATACAGGAAGCAGCTTGTTAATGGCTATGTTTTAGCCACGGAAAGTACGATTGATGATTATTTTACTGACATGACTTTCCATGAACTTCTAAATTATTATTATGAAACAGGGAATGCTTATTTCCCCTTGGATTCAGTATTTGAACGGGTTATTGATACCGACCCCTATACTGAATTTTATGTTGATTACAGCCGTCCGCAAAACTTTTGCTTAACTGATACTGCAGAAATAAATGCAGTTATTAAAAATGGTGAATTGGAAAAATATTTTAAACGTTTAAAATGAAAGACATGAATTTAACAAGACTATTAACGCTTACACTTCTTTTATTATTTGTTTTGCCAACTTATTCAAAGAAGGTTAATAAAGATGATGTACGAAAAGTAGTCCAAAAAGTATTAACTGACAAAAATCATTCTTCGTATAAAATTGAAGAGATTATCCCATCGCTATATAAAAGCGATACAGTGCTTTATTTTGCCATACTCGATAAAGGAGGTTTTCTGATTGTTTCTGCTGATAATACTGCGCCCCCTGTTTTAGGTGAAACGTATTACGGGGAATACAATACTGCCAAAATGCCTCCGGCTTTGCATTACCTTATTGAAAGATATCAATATTCCATAAATTATTTAAAGGAAAATAATATTGAGCAAACGCCTGAGATTAAAAGTCAATGGGATAATTATTTAGGCGATAACTCAAATCCGAAGAGCATTTCAATCACAGAGGGTATTTTATCCTCAGTTAGTCCATTGTTATGTACAATTTGGGGACAAGAAAGTGGTTATAATTATTATTGTCCTGATAATAGTCCTGCAGGGTGAGTTTCAGTGGCTATGTCTCAAATTCTTTATTATTGGAATATCAGTGTTGCCCCAACAGGCAGCCATACTTATGACGGGAATACTGCCAACTTTGGAGCCACTACTTATTGCTGGAGAAACATGTACCAAAATTCTGCTAATGAAGCAAATGCATTATTAATTTATCATGCCGGTATTTCTTGTAATACTTCTTATGGTGATAGTAGTTCTTCATCTAATATTTCAAATGCTTGTTCCGGATTTGAAAATTACTGGGGTATGAGTACCAGTGCAAATGTGAAATCAAGGATTTGGTATTCGAATAATGACTGGTTAAATCTGATGAAGGGGGAATTAAATAATGGTAGACCAGTATATTATCGTGGTGCACCATTAATTGGTGGTGGACATGCCTGGGTAATTGATGGATATACTACAACTAATTATTTTCATTGCAATTGGGGATGGTATGGATGGTACAATGGAAATTTTTACCTTGGTGATTTTGAACCAGGAGGATATGGTCCATTTAATGAATGGGAACAGGCCATTTTTAGTCTTTACCCATCTAATATATACGATCCCGGAACAATATCCGGTCCTTCAGTATTAACAGGTAGTGGTTCAACGTATAGCGTATCTGATCCTCCGGTATGTAATGATGCTAATTGGAGTTTTAGCTCAAATATTGAATCATATTATGGGGGTAATAATTGGATATGTTTATGGGCAATTGGAAGTGGAACTGGATGGATTAAGGCTTATTATAACTTATGTGGCGAAGAAATAAGTTGCCCTACGATATATGTGACATGTACACCGTAAATATATTTATATTAATTAAGGGCTAATTTATATTAGCCCTTTTAATTTTTATTCAGTTATGAAAGGTTATTATACAAAAATTTTTATTTTTTTATCCTTGCTTATATTTGAAACTACTTTATATGCACAGGAAGTTGAATTATCCGCTATCTATTCCAACAGTTCTGTCGAAAATTACCAGAAAGCCGTTGGGGCAGGTGTGGGGTATTTCCATTTTATAAGAAATAGCAGGCTGGGCATTTCGGTACAATCGCATTTCAATTCTTTTCCCTACGACGATATTTATTCGTTATTCACCGGGGAAACTTCCTATTTAATTATGGAATATCGCCCTGAAAATGTACGGCTTGCTGTTCAGCTATCGTATGCTTACCCGGTTGTTTCCCGACCAAAGTCGGCGTTATACCTGGGCTGCAATGCCGGCATGAATTATTTTTTCATGAAGGGCAGTTATATCCCGTATACGGATGGCATTGCCCTGGATACCGTTAAAGATTACGAAAAATCGTTTACACACCGTTTCGGTATGGGCATGTTTTTGGAATACGAACTTAAAGGGATCCTGTCTGATCGTATTTCCTCATCAATAAGGATTAACCCGGAGGTGACTGGTTTTGAAGGTATGTTTATGTGTGGAAGCCGTTATCCCGGGCTGGTAGGCTGGTTAAATTTTCAGTGGATAATAAAGTATAACTGGATGAAATAAGATTGGACAAGCGAATGGCTAATGCATAATTTAGGTTTAATTTTGTAAGTTTGGATTATAATAATTAAACAGGTTATATCATGGAACGGATTGTACTAGAAGTTGACGATTCTATTGCCCGAAAATGGAGATCCAGTTCGTATAAACTTCGCTCAAAATTGAACAAGTTTATTGGAAATCAAATTGGCGAATTGCTTGATAAAAGCGAATCGGAAGATACTGTTCGTTTTTTTAACGAGCTTAGGGTCGAGATGGAAGATAAGGGATTGACACAAGAAAAACTTGACGAAATATTGCGTGATGAATAAGCATTTTGTATTTGACACAAATGCATTAATTAGTGCTTCCCTAATTCTTCATTCTGTCAATGCGGAAGCATTGGATAAAGTTTTCAGGATGGGAGGCACACTGGCTTTTTCGGAAAGCACTTTTATGGAATTAGTAGATGTATTATATCGTTCAAAATTTGATTAATATTTTACAGATGAACGACGTTTGCAAATTATTACACGTATTGAACGAAACTCGCGACTTTTTATTCCTGTAGAGACCCTTACCATCTGTCGCGACCCAAAAGACAACATGTTCCTTGAAAATTGGCTGCTTCAGCAAATGCCACCTGTATAGTAAGCGGCGATTATGACCTGTTGGTTTTACATCCTTTTCGTGATATTCCCATTATTACTTCTGCTGAATTCTTAAGGTCTGATTTTTAATTTGTTCATGTTAGAAATATGAATACCGTTTTTACAAAAAGTTAAAGGGCGGATTGTTTGTATTAGTAATAGGGACAGGTGAATTTTTTTCGCCTGATCGTGCGATTGAAAATCGCACGTCTCTATATTTTCACAGCATCAATCCCCTTAATGGACGACTGAATGGGCAAGGTATCGATATTTGTTGCGCCCAGTTTAGCCAGTTGGTAACGCACCATGGCCAGCGGCACTTTGCTGTCGCCATTAGTATCGACCTGTATGTTGTACACCGTGTATGTTTTCCCAATGCTCATGGTGGGCTCGTCGGCAAAAAGGTTGTTAGTTTCAAGGTATTGCTCAATGATTCCCCTTTTGGTGTTGGGTACGTTAAACGTTACCAGTACTTTATATTCGGCATTAATCGAACCGTAAATATTTAGCAGAAACATCCTGAGCAGTTCTGATTTTTCCTCATCCTGTTTCAGGGCCGGGTTAATCCAAATGCTGGTTTGCGAGGTGTAAACCGTTTCCAGTATTTTCAGTCCGTAATTCCTTATCGCGCTTCCCGACTGGGTAATCTCAAGCCCGATGTCGGCGCCGCCGTTCAATACCTTGGCTTCGGTTTTGCCCCAGGTTTCGTATATCAAAACACCTTTTTTGATGCGTGAAGGGCTTTTGTATTTCTGTACCGAGAATTCGTTAAACCCATCGAGTTTGCCAATTTTTTCAAGGGTTTGCCGTATCCAGTTTAACGCGAGGTAGGGCATTTCGGCAACAACTGTAATGAGTTCCTGTTTTTCGGTCAGGTCGTTTATGTATGCTTCGGTGCAATCGACAGGGGTATCACCTTTAACAATGCCAACGAGCCTTACACCCCCACGGTTAAGGGGCAGCACTTTTTCTAATTCAATTTCTGTGTTGTATTCGAGCCTGAATTCCTGTATCCGTTCTTCAATCCAGTCGTCGCCGGCAATGGCCACGTCGAGTTCCTGAAGGGCCAACTGGGAGCTGAATTCCTGTGGGCGACCATCCCATCCGTACATAAAATTAACGGTTTTAAACGAGGTAGGCCCGCCCGATTCGTAACCTTTTGTTTTGAAACCGGAATCCTCGAGTAACTTAATTAAGTTACCGCCACGGTTTGGATTGGCCAGCGACCCTGCCGGCATGCCTATGGTGAGTTGTTTGTTGTCCATTCTTTTTAAAAAAATAATTATATTTTTGGTTTAATGGCTGTTAGCTCTTTTGTCTTTCCGTCTTCCGTCTTCCGTCTTATGTCTCTATTTATTTTTCAATAACTTCCAGATCACCCTTATCGGTAAGTTTGCGGTAGTAGCACGAAGCGTAAGGGTTGCCGTTTTCCTTTTTTGCATGGCAGGCGCCTTTTCCTTCGGGTGTGACCAGAAAAAGAAAGGAATTTTGTTCGCAGTTTATCCGTACCTCGTTTACGCGAAGCATGTCGCCGCTGGTGAGCCCTTTTTTCCACAATTCGTTGCGGCTGCGGCTCCAGTAAGTAGCGTAACCGCTGCGAAGGGTTTCCTCGAGCGCTTCTTTGTTGATAAACGACAGGATCAAAACATCTTTTGTAGTAAAGTCCTGTGTAACAACGGGTAACAGTTTCTGTCCGTCGGGGCCAAAATCGACCTGGAATTCAGTGGTATACTCTTTTGCCATGATGATAAAAATCAGTTTTCGTTTTCAGGGCGCTAAAAGTAATGAAAATTGCAATGTTGGCAAAAAGGTTGTGTAAATAGAGGAGATAACAGTTGTAAGAAAGAGTGTCATCTCGATCCCGATATGCATCGGGATCGAAATGACAACAATATAGAATCTGTTATTGGCAACGAAGTGAAGGATCTTTACCAAATTCCAGATGACAAAGATTTCAAAATTCTGTCATAAGTAACGCAAGGGAGGAATCCCTTTAATGTAAAAAAATTCCTCGTCGCTTCGCTTCCCTATCAATGACAGATTTATGCAAAAACCTGTATTCAAAGCAAATATCAAGCATCTCTGTTTACAACAATTCTGCTTTCCGGCCATACAACATTACCCCTTTTTTCAAGTCCCGACATTTGTCGGGAACCGTGGCCGGATTTATTTCGCATACTTCCTACCCAGGGCGACTCCGCCAGCCGGCTATTGCCGTTAACTTTGGCATAATATTGTTTCTTTAAATATCTGACAATGTGTTTTTTTGCCTTTCTTTTGTTCAATTATTAGATTCGGAATTAATGGATTAAATATTTTTATAAACCATTCGTCTGGAGATGCTT
>JAIOZY010000067.1 GCA_021740385.1 Prolixibacteraceae bacterium
AGGGAGGAACCGGGATAGTGCAAAACAACTAATGATAGAATTTTATGAAAAAAAATAATTCAATAAAACCACAACACAACAACGAAGCGAACCTTCCCCCCTCCCGGGGGGATAAGAGGGGGGCCAATCTTCCCCCCTTAGGGGGGAATGAGGGGGGCTCTCCCACTGGAAACAGCACCCGTGGCGACATGGACATCAATGCCTTTCTCGCCCAGGACGAGCAGAAAGACCTCCTCCGGATACTCACGGCCGGATCGGTCGACGATGGTAAATCAACACTTATCGGACGGTTGATGTTCGACAGTAAAATGTTGTATGAAGACCAACTGGCATCGCTCGAGCGTGACAGCAAACGCGTAGGCCATGCAGGCGAAGACATCGACTATGCCCTCCTGCTCGATGGCCTCAAAGCCGAACGAGAACAAGGTATAACTATTGATGTTGCTTACCGCTATTTCAGTACCAACAAGCGTAAGTTCATCATTGCCGACTGCCCGGGACATGAGCAATACACCCGCAACATGGTAACCGGGGCATCAACAGCCAACCTCGCGGTAATCCTCATCGATGCCACCAAAGGGGTAATTACACAAACACGTCGGCACACCTACCTTGTATCGTTGCTGGGCATTAAACACGTGGTACTGGCCGTGAACAAAATGGACCTGGTAGATTACAAACAGGATGTTTTCAACAACATTTGCAACGACTACCGTTCATTTGTCACACAGCTTAACATACCCGATGTTGAATTCATACCCCTTTCGGCATTAAAGGGCGATAACGTTGTGGAAGTATCGGAAAAAATGCTTTGGTACCACGGAAAAAGCATGCTTGAATTTCTCGAAACCGTGCACGTAAGCAGCGACCGCAACTTTGAAGATTTCCGCTACCCGGTACAATACGTAAACCGTCCCGACCGCGATTTCAGGGGATTTGCTGCAAGGGTAGCATCGGGAATTGTGAAAAAAGGCGACCCGGTTATGGTGCTCCCGTCGAAGAAAACATCCAAAGTTAAATCGATAGTCACGTACGACGAAGAACCGGAAAAGGCCTTCCCTCCACAATCGGTAACCCTTACTCTGGAAGATGAAATTGACATCTCGCGTGGAGAAATGATCGTTCACCCTGATAACCTGCCACACATCGAACGCCATTTTGAAGCCATGCTGGTTTGGATGGATGAAAAACCCATGGATTCCAAAACACAGTTTTACATCAAGCATAATACCAACACCACAAAAGCCCGCATCGATTACATCCGTTACAAGGTTGATGTAAACACCCTGCAAAAGTCTGAAATCGATTTCTTTGAACTAAACGAGATTGGGCGTGTGGCCTTAACAACCGTAAAACCCATCTTTTTCGACCCTTACGAAAAAAACAGGAACACCGGCTCATTTGTGCTTATCGACCCGGTTACCCACAATACCTGTGCCGTGGGTATGATTATTGACAAACTCGACCGCAAAAACCTGACAACAAAATACTCACCCAGCGAATTGCGCGAAAAAATCGATAAAGGGCAATGCCTCATCTCGGCAGATGAAAGGCAGAAACGCTTTAACCAAAAGGGGGCAACGCTCTGGATAACCGGGCTTCACGGATCGGGTAAAAACGAACTGGCCTACACGCTCGAAAAAGAGTTGTTCGACCTGGGTGCCAACGTGGTACTGCTCGATGGCAGTACGGTTCGCTCGGGCTTGTCGCGCGAGCTCGACTTCTCGCCTGCCGACCGCGCCGAACACCTGCGGCGTGTTGCACACATTGCCCGAATACTTAACGACCAGGAAATCATTGTTATCTGTTCGTTTGTTTCACCCGATGAAAACATCCGGGAACAAGTAGCCGATATCGTAGGCAGGGACCGCTTCAACACTATTTACATGGATGCAACGCTTGAGTTCAGCATGAAAAACAAACCACAACTGTACAAGCTGGCAATGGAAGGAAAAATTGACGACCTGCCGGGTATAAACTCAACCTACGATGAACCCCATAATCCCGACGTGGTTTGCAACCCGGATGAAAACGGCGATAACCCGTCAAAAATTATCGAATACCTGAACCTGAAAAAGATTTTCCCGCTTAGTTAGTTAAAATATCGTCGGTCGACAAACACAGATAGACACAGATATAATTTACATCCTTTGTAAACGCCTTCACTAAAACAGCACTTTAACGTGGCGGAACTGAAAAACATCGAAAAACAAAGGGTTTCAGCCAAAAACACCTCAAGTACAAACGAATGGTTAACTGATTTGTTTGCCAAAGGCAAATAAATGTACTCTAAATTAAATACCTTTGCAAAAAAGATACAACAATGAACACCCTAAAATATATTGTCTATAAAGAAGGAAACTATTACGTTTCCCAGTGCATCAATGTAGATGTGGCTAGCTTTGGGAAAACGATTCAGGAAGCGATCGACAATCTGAATGAAGCACTTGAACTTTATTTTGATGAACCGGGGAAAAAAGTTGACCTTCCCGTGATCAGCGAAACACTATTAGGAGAAACAACCATCAATGTCTAAACTGCCCTCATCAAAACAGATAATTAAAACTTTGAATAGCAGGGGCTTCAGCACAAACCGCCTTCAGTACAAAAGAATGATCAACTAATCCATTTGCCGAAGGTAAAAACATCTGTGTAACTTGTCCGACAACCGGCGGATCCGTGTGCATCCGTGGACAATAACCTTTGCCGAAGGCAAACTAAATAATAACTCACATTAAAATGAAGAAAATAACAAACATTTGCTGCATTGGCGCCGGCTACGTAGGCGGCCCCACCATGGCAGTTATTGCCCAGCAATGCCCGCACATCAAAGTAACGGTGGTTGATATTAATGCCGATCGCATTGCGGCCTGGAACGATCCCGACCTGAACAAGCTGCCCGTATACGAACCGGGGCTTTCCGAAGTTGTAGCCGATGCCCGCAACCGAAACCTCTTTTTCTCAACCGCTATCGAAAAAGCTATCACAGATGCTCAAATGATTTTCATGGCCGTTAACACACCTACCAAAACCTTCGGATTGGGTAAAGGCATGGCTGCCGACCTGAAATACGTTGAACTGTGTGCCCGGCAAATTGCCGCTGTTGCAACCGAAGATAAAATTGTGGTAGAAAAATCAACCCTGCCTGTCCGGACAGCTGAATCGATCAAAACAATCCTCAAATCGGAAGGAAAAGGATTGAAATTCACCGTGCTCTCAAATCCCGAGTTTCTGGCGGAAGGAACCGCTGTTGAAGACCTTTTCAAATCGGACCGGGTGCTTATTGGCGGCGATGAAGATGAAGATGGACAAGAAGCCATCCAGGCGCTGGTCGATATTTATGCCAACTGGATACCCCGTGAGAAGATACTGACAACACGCGTTTGGTCTTCCGAACTTTCAAAACTAACAGCCAATGCATTTCTGGCACAACGTATTTCCAGCGTAAATGCCATATCGGCCCTGTGCGAAAAAACCGGCGCCGATGTCGATGAAGTAGCCAAAGCCATTGGAATGGATACCCGCATTGGCCCAAAATTTCTGAAGGCCTCGGTAGGTTTTGGCGGCTCGTGTTTCCAGAAAGACATACTCAACCTGGTGTACCTTTGCCGGCATTTTAACCTGCCCGAAGTAGCCGGGTATTGGGAACAAGTGGTTAAAATAAACGACTACCAAAAACACCGGTTTGCCAAACAAATTATTGAGACATTGTTTAATACCGTTTCGGGTAAAAAAATTGCCTTCCTGGGCTGGGCCTTTAAAAAAGACACGAACGACACCCGCGAAAGCGCAGCCATTTTCGTAGCAAAAGAATTACTCGATGATAAAGCCGAAATTCATGTTTACGACCCAAAAGTAACAAAAGAACGGATCATAAACGACCTGAAAACTGTTTGCCATGAAGAAGGAAACGATGCAACGGGAAACCTGTTATCACAAGTACACGTTCATACAAACGCTTATTCCGCAATTACATCGGCACACGCTGTTGCCGTTTTAACCGAATGGGACGAGTTTAAAGATTATGACTGGCAAAGGATTTACGAGGGGATGCTGAAACCAGCCTTCGTCTTCGACGGCAGAAACATCCTTGACAGAAAAAAAATCAGTGAAATAGGGTTTATTGTACGGGCTATCGGGAAATGACTCCGGCTGGCTAACCTGTATTCGTCTTCAACGGCAGAAACTGTCCACATATCCGCCGGTTGGCGGACAAGTTTCACAGATAGACACAGATCAAATGTATGAAACATCAGAATATCTGCACATTAAAAGCATGTCTATTGATAAATATATTTGCCAAAGGCAAAACCATCTGTGAACATCCATGTGCATCCGTGGACAACAAACGTTGCCGAAGGCAAAAAAACTTCAGAACATTAACCTACTGAAACCGGTTGTGTTTCTTTTCAAAATAGAAATCGTTTTTAAATTCTTCTTTCTTCTTGTTCCAGGTTGAAGACTTGTTCAGGGTTTCTTTGTAAAGGTTGAAGTAATACGAAACCCCCAGCTTTAACTCCCCCACTGAACCATAAACAGGATAACGTTCAATCTGAACCGTTCCATCGGGAAGTTCGGGTCCGGTTTTAGCGTAATTATGAATACCGTCGAGATAGTCGTTGCTCACAAAAAGCAACACGGCTTCAAGCGAAATGGAAAAACGATGTGAAAAGAAGTAGTTTACACCGGCGCCGGCATGAAACGTACCGTACCAGTCGCGCGAGGGGTGGTTGCCCTGTCCCTTTTCATACAAGGGCCATAACAAATTAGCATCGAGATACGACTGTTTTTCCTGGTAGCCCATTTCGAGGCCTACAGAAGAGATGCCAATTCCTGCTTTAACATAGCTATTCAAATTCAGGAAGTTACTCTTATACGAATAAAAATTCAGAAAGCTGTAATTTACATTGAAAAAGAGTGACCAAATGTTGGTAGAGTAGTAAACAGGGTTAGTAACAAAATGCGAATTGGCATTGTTAAACCTCGAATCGTACATCAGCCAGTTTACATTTCCCGGGTAATTTTTGTACCCCGAAAAGACATTTTTTTCCAGTTCAATGCCCATCTCCAGGTGTTTTTTAAACCGTTTGTGGCAATGGAACGAATAAGCAATGTTGGGCGTGGAATTCATGTCCATTGAAGCCTGGGTAAAATCCTTTTTCAACTCCATTGCCAGGTAGCTTACGCCACCCGATGCACCAGCACGCCAGTTTTTATGCAGTGTCTTTACAATTTCCAGTTCCTGCGAAAAAAGGATTAACGGAAAAAGAAAGAAAAAAAGAAGGAGTATGCGTTTTTTAATTTGCACTGTCCGATCATTTTAAATTTTTCTAAGGAGGCATAAAAATAGAAACTATTTGGATAATAATGAAAAAAACCTGAAAAGTTCAGCACAGTTGAACACAAAAGATATAACAAGTAACTATAATACTCAACCATGCTTGAAAGCCTTATTACTTCAAAGACACGGATCAAACTGCTGCTGAAATTTTTCCTGAACAGCAACACCACCGCCTATTTGCGTAACCTGGCCACCGAGTTTGGCGAATCGACTAATGCCATACGCCAGGAACTGAACCGTTTTGAGGATTCGGGACTGCTTACATCAAAAATTAACGGCAACAAAAAAAAATGTTCCGCGCCAACACCGTCCACCCGTTTTTTCCGGAAATAAACAAGCTTTTAATAAAATACTCGGGTATTGATAAAATCATTGACGGGGTAATTTCCCAAATTGGCAACCTGAGCAAGGCCTACCTCACGGGCGACCTTGCAAAGGGAAAAGCCGGGAATATAATTGATGTGATACTGATAGGCTCGAAAATGGATTACGAATTCATAGCACGGTTAATAAACAAAGCCGAAAAAACCACCTCGCTTAAAATACGGTACATTTCAATCCGTCCCGGCGAGGAGAAAAAATATATAAACAAGGAAGAGGCACTGTTGATCTGGTCGGCGGAAAAATAAGTTTTTCGTACCCAACAAAATAAATCGTTTTTCAAATAAAACATAAAGCAAGTATAAACTGCTAAAGGGGCAAAGGATTAGCATTACATTAGTAAAAAATCTTTTAATTAACAAATGAAGGATTGTAAATCCTTTGTTTGAAAAGCGCGGATGGCATCCACGATGGTCATAGGGACCGCACCAGCCTTGTGTTCTTTTGTTCCAAAAGAGGAACGCGATACCCCCGATGGTTCGGGGGCGCACCAGCGGGGTGCGCCAACAAGGGGAAGTTCGTGTTGAAGATGAAACGGTATGGCTTACACAAGCTCAAATGTCTGATTTGTTTCAAACAACCAGAAACAATATCACCCTACACATTTCTAATATA
Organism: Prolixibacteraceae bacterium; assembly: GCA_021740385.1. Lineage (GTDB taxonomy): Bacteria > Bacteroidota > Bacteroidia > Bacteroidales > Prolixibacteraceae > DAIMEA01. Next base: position 6,338 of record JAIOZY010000067.1, read on the forward strand.
TTTGATGCTTACAAATTTGTTTCAGAACTTATCAAATCTGTCAAAATTTCAATTGTCCTTATTGATAATTATATCGATGAAAGATTATAAAATCTTATATTTTGCACAACAATAACTCCATAATTTGCACAGTATATTTTCTGATTTTTGCACAATTGATAATTTTTCATACTTTTGTAGCGACAATATATAACTAATTATGAGCTACGTAAAAAGAATAATTGAAGAAGATTTAGTGGAGAAATTATCTGCTTCGGGGGCAGTGCTTATAAAAGGTCCAAAATCGTGTGGAAAAACAGCAACTGCCACACAATTTGCAAAAAGCGTTTTAGAAATGGACAGGGACAAACAAGTTCCTTTCATAATGGCAACAAATCCCCGGCTCTTATTGGTAGGGGATACACCGCGCTTAATTGATGAATGGCAGGAACAGTCCGAAATTTGGAATTATGTAAGGCACGAAGTGGACGACCGTAAAGCGAAAGGGCAGTTTATTCTTACAGGTTCGGCTAATCCAAATGATGACATCAAACTGCATAGCGGCGCCGGGCGTTTTACTGTTGTGCAAATGGACACAATGAGCTGGCAGGAATTGGCTTATTCTACCGGAACAGTTAAAATGTCAGATTTACTACAAGGCTCTATCCCTGATTTCTACGAACCGGCGATTTCGCTCGATTTAATTATTGACAGAATAATCATTGGCGGGTGGCCCGCATTACTGAATGAAAGCACTAAAAACGCCCTCAATATGAACCGCGGCTATGTCGATTTACTTTGCGAAGTAGATATGAGCAGGGTTTCGGGTGTGAAACGCGACCCCTTAAAAGTGCGCAGTTTATTACGTTCAATTGCACGAAACACAGCCACACTGGTTGATAATAAAACATTAGAGCAAGATGTGAAAACCTCCGACAGAAAAGAAGTGTCGCGCAATACAATCACTGAATACCTCGATGCGCTGTCACACTTAATGATTTTGTACGAGCAACCTGCGTTTAATCCGCATATTCGCTCATCGGCATCGTTGCGTAAATCACCCAAACGGCATTTGTGCGACCCATCGTTGGCAGTAGCAGCGTTAGGATTAGATAAAGAATCCTTATTCAAAGAGTTAAAATATACAGGCTTTTTGTTTGAGTCATTAGCGACACACGAGTTAAATGTGTATGCAAAAGCAAACGACGCAAACGTATTTCATTATAACGATTCGTATGGTTTAGAAGTTGATACTATTGTACAAAAACGTAATGGTAATTATGCTGCTTTTGAAATAAAACTTGGAGTAGGATTTATTGACGAAGCCGTTGAAACGCTTAAAAAATTTATTAAAAATATTGATACTACCAAAATGGATTTACCCAAATCATTAAACATTATTACCGGTACAGGAATGAGCTATCGCCGACCCGACGGAATAAATGTAATCTCGTTGGCTTCGCTGGGAAAATAAACGCTACTAAATAGAACACAGATAACACTGATTTAGCCGATTAATACGGATCCGCCGGTTGGCGGATCTGTGGACAAAAACTACCGCAAGGCAGTTACAAACCATTTGTGAACATGACAATCCCGACGTACGCCGGGAACACCCCCCTACCCTTCGCCCTTTTCACAAAAAATTAACACCCCTTTATTGACACTTTAATACGAATACATTACATTTGTACAAAACGAGTAATTATAATACTCAACCATGCTTGAAAGCCTCATTACATCAAAGACGCGTATCAAATTGCTGCTCAAATTTTTCCTGAACAGCAACACCACGGCATACTTACGTAACCTGGCAACCGAGTTTGGCGAATCGACCAATGCCATACGCCAGGAGCTGAACCGTTTCGAGGATTCGGGGCTGCTCACCTCAAAAATAAACGGCAACAAAAAAATGTTTCGCGCCAACACCGGCCACCCGTTTTTCCCTGAAATAAACAAGCTTTTATTAAAGCACTCGGGTATAGATAAAATCATTGAACCATCGGGGGTATTGTGTGGTTTAGCCTAAGGCTAAGCTTTATTCAAAACAATTACAATTCGTAAGCTAAAATTTTATCTTTTTGTTGCTAAACCAACAAACCACGCGTGAGGACACGCGCGGCAGAGCGGTGCAGTTTGCGGTGAAAAGCCCCAACGGGGCGAAAGCAACAGCCCGGGGTGAAGCCCTGGGGAAACACAAAACCAATGAAAACCGGTGCATCTGCCGCGATGGTTCAGAGTACGAATGGTGTATGCACCGGAAACAACATTATTAAAAAAACCAGGACTAATTGAAGAATAATTTAAAAATCTTCACATACAAATCATTGCACCAAAAAAATTTTAGACAACCCCGACGCAACAGCAAAAACATCTATCATGATTTCAGCAGTATCAAAAAACAGCGTACTGATTCGCCTTACGGATGAACGATTGAATCATATTTTCAATAATCATCCGGAAACTAAAGGTTGTACTCCCTGGTTTATTGAAACTTATTGAAAACCCGGATTATGTTTTTGCCGGTGATTTTGGCGAATTAATTGCAGTCAAAAAATATAATAAGACACCCGTTTCTGACAATAAATTTCTTACTTTAGTGTATAAAGAAACCAGTACACTTGACGGCTTTATATTAACAGCTTATTTTAGTCGCGGCATAAACATAAAGAGAAAATTAATATGAAAACAATAAATATTTCGGAAAAAAAAGAAAAAATCAAATGGGACTACGATGCTGAAGCAGATGTCCTATATATATCTTTTGGGAAACCTCAAAATGCAGAAGGGGTTGACATTGGTGAAGGAACAATTGTAAGGGTACAAACCGACACCAATGAAATTACAGGATTAACCATCATTAATCCCCTTCACCGAACGCTCAAATCATTGTCGGGGAAAAAAACTGTTGGCCGTAAAAAGAAAATTCCTTCTTCAAAAATTTTGAAATAGATTAACGAATTACACATTACACCACAGAAAACCACCTGCCTATCGCAGGCAGACAAAAACCCAAACCCCAAAAACCTCCAAAAACCGCAGCACCCGGGAGTCGGACTTTCCAAGTCCTACACGTCAACTTACAAAGCTGACGCCCCAAACCCCGAACCGCAGAGAACCCGAAGCGCGCAGAGAAACACTCAGCAACTCAGGCACTCGCAACTTTAGTCACTCAGACACCCAGGCACTTTTTTTAAACAAGAAATAAATAATAAGTTTATTCTTAATTTTGTATAAACTGCAACAACGAAAACAAAAATTAGCATAGAAACACATATGACAAGTACTCGTGAAATAATTCTGTTTTTAAAAGAAAACAAGAAACTTTTTAGAGAACAATTCTACTGTAAAGAGATTGGATTGTTCGGTTCGTTTGCCAGAAATGAACAAACAGATAAAAGCGACATTGACATACTGGTTGAATTTGAACCCGGAACACCTGATCTTTTTTCGGTTGAATCAGGACTAAAGGATTATTTGAGGGAAAAATTCAAACGTGATATTGATATCTGCGCAAAAAAATGGATCAAACCTGTTTTTAGACCACTGGTAATGAAAGAAGCAATTTATGTATAGCAAAGATTATTACATATTACTATCATGCTCGATACAATTGATAAAATATTACGTTATACTTCAGAATATAAATCAGCTGAAGAACTATATCAAAACGACCGTGATTCTGATGCAGCCATGATGAATTTCATTGTTTTGGGTGAAGAAAGCGGAAAATTGACTGACGAATTAAAAAACATAAATCCACAGGTAAACTGGTCTAAAGTGTATGGCTTGCGTAATATCATTGCCCACCATTATTTCAGGATTAATGTTGACATTGTTTGGCAGATAATCGTTAACGATTTACCTAAACTAAAAACCGATTTGAAAGCATTAATTAGCTAAAATTTAATACTCTCAAAGAGGAACGCGATGCAATCGCGCACCAGCGAGGGTATCGTATCTCAATTACTGGCCCCACGCTGCTGACACCAGTAAAGAAAGGATTAAACCTGCCTGCCGTAGCTATATGCGAAGGCAGGAATCCCAGGTTTGGGAAGCGCGGATGGCATCCACGATGGTCATCGGGACCGCACTAGCGGGGACATATTAAGCACGAGTTACAAACTTGCGCCAGGAACGGGCACTTGCGAAGGTGTCCCCGGCAAACCGGGGCAGGCTGTTACAAACGACAAATAGTAAACCCCTCGTTGCAAACGAGGGGGAGCAAAGGCTTCGGGGTGCGCCAGCAGGGGCATTTATCCCTATGAGAGCGTATCGGGACAACCAATAACCAACTACTACGAACAAAAAACATTCAAAATTTTTATACCTTTGATTCATGCGTTTAAATCCGTTTGAAATAGAAATCATAAAAAAAATTGCCAGAAAGCATTTCGGGCAGGAAACCACTGTCTATTTGTTTGGTTCCAGAACCGACGATAATAAAAAGGGAGGCGATATCGACCTTTTTATCAATAATACCAATGAAGCAGCATTAACAATAGAAGCAAAAATTCATTTTCTGGCAGAGCTCAAAATAAAAATTGGTAACCGGAAAATCGATGTGATTTTTGACAATGCCAATACAAGGCAAAAGAAAAATTTCTACCGTTCTGTTAATCGCCAAAAAGTGGCATTATGACCAATGAAAAAAAAGACAAATTAGACGAAGCTGTTCTGCTTTGTATTATTCATGCCGAACGCATGAGTTTTGCCTGGAACAAAATTAAATTGCATTTCCCTCTCGATAGAGAAAAATATTTGCATTTACAACCTGAAGAATTTAGTTTTTTTGACCAACTGATTTTTCGTTTCTCAAAATTACAGGACAGTATGGGAGGCAAGTTATTTCCGGCAATTCTCGAAAATATTGGCGAAGATATTAAAGGATTGCCATTTATCGACAAGCTGATGAAACTGGAAGAACTAAATATTATTTCAAGCGCTGATGAATGGTTATTACTTCGCGAAACCAGAAACACGGTAACACATGAGTACCCATTTATTACAGATGAGGTAATTCAGGGATTGAACATGTTAGGGAAACATTACCAGTTAATTATGGAAATATGGTCACAGGTGGAAACCTTCATCAATACAAGGTTCAAAAACCAATCACCTACCCCCTGAACGAATCAATAGGCAGTTGACAATAAGCAGCAGGGCGGTCATTGGATTGTAAACAAACAAAAGGAATAACCCCCATGCACCTCAATCCTAACGTACGCGGTGCAATACAACAGATTTTTGGGGATTTCAACAACGACAATTCCACCGTACACCAGTAACAACAACAACAATCCCGACGTACGTCGGGCCCCCCCTACCCATCGCCTTTTTTACAAAAAATTACCCCACCACTTATTGATTCTTTAATACGAATACATTACATTTGCACAAAACGAGTAATTATAATACTCAACCATGCTTGAAAGCCTCATTACATCAAAAACGCGTATTAAACTGCTGTTGAAGTTTTTCCTGAACAGCAACACCACGGCATACTTACGTAACCTGGCAACCGAGTTTGGGGAATCGACCAATGCCATACGCCAGGAGCTGAACCGTTTTGAGGATTCGGGGCTGCTCACATCTAAAATAAACGGCAACAAAAAAATGTTCCGCGCCAACACCGGCCACCCGTTTTTCCCTGAAATAAACAAGCTTTTATTAAAGCACTCGGGTATAGATAAAATCATCGACGAGGTAATTTCCAAAATTGGCAACCTCAGCAAGGCCTACCTCACGGGCGACCTTGCACAGGGAAAGGCCGGAAATATAATTGATGTGATACTGGTAGGCACGAAAATGGATTACGAATTCATTGCACGTTTGATAAACAAAGCAGAAGATACCACCTCGCTAAAAATACGGTATATTTCAATCCGTCCCGGCGAGGAGAAAAAATATATAAACAAGGAAGAGGCACTGTTGACCTGGTCATCTGAAAAATAATCAGATTCATGCACTGCCCCATGCCCCCCGCCAGCTGGCAGGGGTTGGGGGGTTACCTGCTCACACCAAAATGGGACTGAGAGGGCGGAGCCATGTAATGGCAAAGCCAACAAATAGAGGCTGAACGAAGTGAAGTCCCGATGAGTGAGGAACGAACGATATCGGGAAGGCGGTTCAATGAAACCCGACATTCAGGATCCGCCGACTGGCGGAGAACTGAATAACGTTGGTTGAATTAATCCCGATGAGCAAAGCGACATCGGGAAGCTGTGAAATACCACATAGGCTTTTATTTTGAAAACGATACCGTTACGTTTTCTGCTTTTGCACCTCGCAACAAAATTTACAGGAATTTTCCTTAAACAACTTACGCTGGTGAGGATTTGAAATCCTCAGTTTAGTAAGCGAGGATGGCACCCCGATGGTTCGGGACGCACCAGCAGGGGCAGGATTATTATGCAATGCTTTACCAACACACCAAGTTTGATTATCTTTGCATCATGGATAAAAAAAGAATCATAAAAGAAGTAAGGCGATCATTAAAACCGATCAATATACACAAGGTGATTTTATTTGGCTCCTATTCAATTGGAAATCAAAACAAGAACAGTGATATTGATTTATTAGTGGTAACGAACGACAATTTTGTTTTTCAGTCATTTAAACAAAAGATAGAAACCAAAATTAAAATTGCGCAGGCACTCGAATCATTGCGAAAAGAAGCTGATATTGATCTTATTGTTCATACAAAACCAATGCACGAAAAATTCCTTGTTTTAAACAGTGGATTCAAAAAAGAGGTATTAGATACCGGTACAGTAATATATGAAGCAAACAACTAAAGAATGGTTAACAGCAGCCGAAGATGATCTGCTTTCAGCTAAAAAACTCATCAATGAAGAAAGGTTGACCAACATTGTTGCCTTTCATTGCCAGCAATGCTTAGAGAAAAGCTTCAAAGCGATGATTGAAGAGCAAGAAAAAAAGTCAATAAAATCTCATGACCTGTTAAGATTGAAAGATATTGCTAATTTTGAATTATCAGAAAACAACACATTGTTTATAGCCACAATTAACGAAGTGTATATCGACTCAAGGTATCCAGGCGACATGGGATTAATGCCACAAGGAAAACCAACTTTAGAAGATGCCAAAGAGTTTATAGAATTCACCGAAGCTATATTTTACAAAATAATTGAGACACTCAATAAAAAATAACAACAATTCCTGAGTACTGTAACAAAAATAAACAACTTCAACTTTTCACTATAACCTTAAAATGCCCCACGCTGGCGCGAGTTTGCAACTCGTGCCAACTAATTAAGCCACTGTAATAGGCCCCCTGCTGCCGCACACCCGATCCCGATAACTATCGGGACGGGTGTATCGTGTGGTTTAGCCGCAGGCTAAGCTTTATTCAAAACAATTACAATTCGTAAGCCAAAGCTTGTTCTTTTTGTTGTTAAACCAACAAACCACGCGTGAGGACACGCGCGGCAGCGGAGGAGAAAGGTCTGTTCGATGTTATCGTTGTTAAATAATTATTGCCTTACAGGCACTGGCACAACTTGTCCCGATTACTCGGGAGATTACAAATCTGCGCCAGTGAGGGGACTGCAGGAAATAAAGTGTACAAACTTTAACAAATGACTCAATACCAAATAAAAACAAATATTAATGCCGCTTTGGAACTCGGTGAAGGACAATTCATCGAATTCAAAGAAACGCCCGACAAAAGCTTGCAACGTGAAATGGTTGCATTCGCTAATGCATCAGGCGGGATAATCTATTTAGGAATAACTGATGACGGAAAAATAAAGGGCGTTGAAACATCAAACAGGCTGAAATCACAGATACAGGATACAGCCCGGAATTGTGACCCACCAGTTGCTGTGCTTCTAACTCAAATAAAAAATGTGCTGGCCATCGAAGTTAAAGAAGGCATAAACAAACCCTATTCATGTTCTTCTGGCTTTTACATGCGCATGGGTGCAAATTCACAAAAAATGAGCCGAGATGAAATAATTTCGCTCGCCATAAAAAGCGGAAAAATCCGTTACGACGAACAAATTTGTGCCGAATTCGACTGGAAAGATTTTGATGATGAGAAATTTGATTATTACCTCAAATTAGCCCGCATTTCCAATAATCTGTCAAGAGAAGAAATTTTAACAAACCTCCGTGTGCTTACAAACGATGGAATGACCAACGCCGGAGTACTTTATTTTGCAAAACAACCTTATAAATACATAATAAGCTCTAAAATCAGGTGCATTCATTTCAACGACGATAAACGTGTTGATATTCTCGACAAAAAAGAGGTAGATCGCGGTATCATTGGAAACATTGAATATGCCATTTCGTACCTGAAAGAACTTGTACCAGTACGATTTGAAATTAAAGATTTAAAAAGAGATGAATTTCCGGAATATCCAATCGAGGCTTACCGCGAGGCTATCGTTAACGCCATAATACATTTCGATTACTTTTTAGGTAACACCATTGCCATTGAAAAACTAAAAACCAGTATCGTTATCAACAACAAAGGTGAATTACTTTTTCCAAAAAGCGAATTTGGAAAAAAGAGCGAAGCAAGAAATCGTTTGCTGGTAGATTTACTGGCTCGAACCAATTTTATGGAAAAAGCAGGTACCGGCATTAAACGGGTTGCCAATGCTTGTATTGAAAATGGCAATGAAGTTTATTTCGAATTTTCCGATTCGTTTTGGATAACCATAAAATCAAATGTTACCGATAATGTTACCGATAATGTTACCGATAATGTTACCGATAGTCGAAAAAATCAAATTATAAGATTGATTCGGGAAAATAATCAAATTACAATGAAACAACTGGCAGAAAAAATGTCCGTTACAAAGATGACCATTGTTAGGGATATTGCACGGTTAAAAGAGAATAATATAATAAAACGTATAGGCCCCGCGAAAGGGGGTTATTGGAAAATCATCAAATAGTAAAATGGGCAAACACCCCGATATCGCATTCTTGTCGATCTTCTTGCACGTACCGATTTTATGGAAAAAGCCGGCAATGGTATAAAACGAGTCACCAATGCATGTAATGCTAACGGAAATAATTGCACCTTTAGCTTCTCCGACACGTCATCTTGCAAAGTTGACGCCCCAACCCCCGAATACCAAAAAACCCGAAGCGCGCAGCAACTCAGGAATTCAAGAACTTTTTCAACAAGGAATAAGGAATAAGACCAGGGCAGAGCGGTGCAGTTTGTAGTGGGGGAAGCCCCAACGGGGCGAAAGTATCAGCCCGGGGCTTCACCCCGGGAAAACGCGAAACCAACGAAAACCGGTGCATCTGCCGCGATGGTTCAGGGAACGAACGGTGTATGCACCGGAACACCAACAACGACAACCCGAAAACAACGATAACAACGATAACAATGAAAACAACATCAACCAACACTCCCCTTATCACCTTCGCCCTTATCGGCGCAGCGGGCTATGCAGCACCCAAACATCTTGCTGCAATTAAAGAATTGGGAGGAAAAGTAATAGCTGTTTCCGACCCGAATGATAACCTCGAAGTATTGGACAACTATTTCCCCGATTGTGAATACTTTAAATCAACTTTCGAACTGGAAAAATTCCTAAAAGAACATCCTGTTGATTATGGAGTAATTTGCTCGCCATCTTTTCTCCATACCGATCATATTGAAATGATGGTGCAAAGCGGTTGCGATGTTATTTGCGAAAGCCCGCTGGTTATTACAACAAAAGAATACGAACGTGTGCAAAAAGCTGGAATCGGTGTCTCTTACACAAGAAATGCTACTCAAAACTGACTGTGTTGTCCTCACCACCAATCATAAAACATTTGATGTAGGTTTCATAGAAGAAAATTCAAGTATGATCGTAGATTTAAGAAACATGATACCAGAGGCAAGCGATAAGGTGTACAAACTCTAAAACAAGTAACATGACAGCAGTTGTAGGAATATTGAACAAACAAGGAATTGCCATTGCAGCCGATCGTGCAGTTACCGTTAGTGGTACTAATAACCGAAAAGTATATAACTCGGCAAATAAAATATTGACCAAATGCCTGAGCCGGTTATAAATAAGCTCAACGAACTAAAAGTAGAAAAATATATACAAGAATATCAGAGTGAATTTGGAAACATTATCAGTAAAAAATACGTTAATCCTTTAATGAGTGCTGTTTCTCAACTCTCAAAAGAAGATCTTAATAAAAACACTTAATACCACATCCCCTCTGTACAGACGCACCATGGTGCGTCTCTTGAATCAATCCCCCTCACCGCCGTCCCGATAACTATCGGGATTAGCGAAGGCGGACGTGGTGGTGCTCACAACAAATCATAGTGCTTTTAATATTGATTTTATCCAGCAGCACGCACAACTGATTGTCGACATGCGTAATATGATTAAGGAAGCAAGTGATAAAGTATACAAACTTTAAATAACAACCACCAGCCCAAGTCCCACCGCTGGCGCACATTTGTAATGTGTGCCTCAGCTTACAAAGCTGAAATAAAAATAAACGGGAAAACGCTATAAATTCTTTTGTTTTTGCAAAACAAGGCACAGATTACAAATGTGCGCCAGCGGGGTAGCAAGGGTCAGCAGGGGCGAAGCAAACACAACAACACTCCCTCTGCCCTAAGCCCTGCGCTCTTTGCTCTTTACAAAAATATTATGCTCCTTTATTGAAATTTTAATACGAATACATTACATTTGCACAAAACGAGTAATTATAATACTCAACTATGCTTGAAAGCCTTATTACATCAAAGACGCGTATCAAACTGCTGTTGAAGTTTTTCCTGAACAGCAACACCACGGCATACTTACGTAACCTGGCAACCGAGTTTGGCGAATCGACCAATGCCATACGCCAGGAGCTGAACCGTTTCGAGGATTCGGGGCTGCTTACCTCGAAAATAAACGGCAACAAAAAAATGTTCCGCGCCAACACCGGTCACCCGTTTTTCCCTGAAATAAACAAGCTTTTATTAAAGCACTCGGGTATAGATAAAATCATTGACGAGGTAATTTCCAAAATTGGCAACCTCAGTAAGGCCTACCTCACGGGCGACCTTGCACAGGGAAAGGCCGGAAATATAATTGATGTGATACTGGTAGGCACAAAAATGGATTACGAATTCATCGCACGTTTGATAAACAAAGCAGAAGAAACCACCTCGCTAAAGGTACGGTACATTTCAATCCGTCCCGGCGAGGAGAAAAAATATATAAACAAGGAAGAGGCACTGTTGATCTGGTCGGCGGAGAAATAGTCCCCCGGCTACTTCGACAAGCTCAGCATTCAGCTCAGGAACCCATTCGGCAGGAAACCTTATGCAACATCCTGCTTGGCCCCAAAATGGGACTGAGGAGGCGGAGCTGTGGAAACAGGCAGAAGAAAGAAGGAGACCGGGACCACGAACCGCAAAGAACCCGGAGGGCGAAGAGACAAACTTTGTCACTTTGTTGCTTTGTTTCTTTTTCACTTTTTAAACCAAAAAATCATTACCTTTGAACCCATGAACTACCAACAATACATACCGTTGATTGTCGAAGAACTCAAAAAGGCCGAACCCGAAAAAATAATTCTTTTTGGATCGTATGCATATGGAGAACCAACCGATGATAGCGACATTGATCTGATGGTAATCAAAGATCTTCCCATAAATAAAATCCGGGAGTACCGGCTTAGGCTTAAAAAAGCTCTATGGAACTTATTTCAAGATAAAAACTTCGAATTCGATTTACTCGTCGACAATGAAGAACGGATACAACAACGAATTGCGCTTGGAGACCATTTTTATAAAGAAATTATAACAAAAGGGAAAATACTTTATGCCTAATCAAACATTTGCCCTCGAATGGCTTGGTTTTGCTAAAAAAAACATTCTAACTGCCCAGCTATTAATTCGTGAAAAACACTTCACCGACAGCATTGCCATTGAGATACAACAAGCAATAGAAAAATCGTTAAAAGCAGTTTATGCTTATTTGGGTAATCCAATCCCCAGGACCCATTCCTTGATGACACTTTTCAGGTATTCATCAACAAAAATTGGTAAACTTCAGGAAATAAATCAGGATGATATACTTTCCATTAGCGATTACTACGATAACGAAAGATACCCTGGACCAAGATACACCCAACCTGCTCTCGAAGAGGTTGAATACTTTTTTACAGTGGCAGAAACCATATATAATGTAATTCACCATGAAGTTATCACTTCAGGAATATAATTCATGCTGATTAGTCAATCCTAATCTACCCAGATAACACAAAAAAGTTATTCGTGCCCGGACAAAAAACGAAGACAGGAGAGTGCAGGTCAAGCTTCAGAAATGGGTTGAGCCGCAGCGCGGCGACCTCTTTGTAGCACAAAGAGCCGGAAGAAATACAAAAGCCGCATGGCGGCGACCTATTCGCTCACTCAATCCCAAATCGCAAAAAACCCCCGTTGGTGCGGATTTGTAATCCGTACCTTAGCCGGTAAGGCTAATCAATCAACAAGTAAATGAGTCGAAAATACAAGTTTGACTTCGTCGATTTTCAATTCATAACCCCGAAGGAGTTTTACCCTGTGAAATGAGAAGCATTATTTCACAGGGCAAACCCGGTAGAAGAAGGAATCGTTTTCAGAACTGAGGATTATTTGTATAGTAATGCTGTTGACTATGCTGATGAAAAGGGTTTATTCGATGTTATTGTAATTAAATAGTATTGCCTTGCTGGCAATGACACCGATTGCATCCCGATTGCTATCGGGACGGCGCCAGCGGGGAGACCGCGCCAGCTGGGTGGCACCAGCAGGAAAAGTTATCAAATGTATACCTAACAAATACTCGCTAAAGAACAAATTGACTTTGCCACGAAAAACTTCGAAACCTCAATGTTTTTTTTAATTTAATTTCTATAACTTTGAAACGAGCCATCCCGATTTATCGGAACGAACAAGGTTGATTAAATGTATGGCGAGTTCTCCCGCCAAAGCGGGACAGGCTATGAGATGCCAAAATATTTTAATATAATCGGATGAAAAAAAGAATAATATGGAAACCATCAGTATAAAATTAAAAAATAAAAATGCACTCAATATTCTAAAAAGCTTAGAAAAAGCACAGATCATTTCATTGGTCAAAAAAAATGAAACAACTTCGAAGAATCCTTCAAGTTTCAAAGGTGCAATTTCAAAAGAAAGAGCTATACAACTTAGCAATGAAATTAATGAATCGAGAAACGAATGGGAAGAACGTACTATCTGATTGATACAAATATTGCCATTTACTATTTTGGATTAGCCCTTCATCCTGAAACTGATATAATTATCGATTCTATTCTTGAAGGAGATTATTTTATATCTGTTATAAACCGTATAGAACTTTTGGGTTTCAAGGATTTATCTATTCAGGAAGAAGAAGCCTTGAATTCATTGATTAGCAATGCCGGGATTATTGACCTAAATGAAGAAATAATTTTAAAAACCATCGAAATAAGGAAAAATTATAAAATAAAGCTCCCCGATGCAATCATCGCTGCAACGTGTATCGTTAATAGTTTCACACTAATAACGAACAATGCGAAAGATTTCAAATTGATTAAAGGGCTTAACATAGCTAATATACATTAACATCCCCACGTATTCTATGATTAAAACAAATAAAAACCGATAAAATTATTACTAAGATCAAGCTGCATATTTCAATAAATCTACGTAAGGAGTTTGTCTTCTAATAACAGCAAATATTCGTGCAAGCAGTTTATTTCTAACTACGTTTATAGTACTCATTTTAGACTTGCCTTGTTCAATTCTCTTATTGTAATATTGTTTCATCTCGTAGTTATTTTGGATTGCGTTTTTTGCACACTGATCCAGTAGACTTTTCATCTTTTTATTGGCAAGCTGACTTACTTTAGTTTTTCCACGAATGCTAGTCCCTGATCGATTTGGAAATGGAGCCACTCCGCAATAAGATGCGAATTTTCTAGCATCCTTAAACTTAGTAAACGCAGCCGTAAAAACAATCATAAACAAAGCTGTTTGCGGTCCAATAGAATTTATGCTGGTGATTAAATGATAAAGCGTTTTGAGTTCTTTATTTATGTTAATGGCATCATATAATTCCTTTTCCACAGCATCAATTTGCTTGCTGATATATTTGATCATTTTCTCTTGAGTTTCAAATAACAATTGATTTTCTTTTTTTAGAAATACTCGCTTTTGTTCTTTGAAACTCGCTTTGAACCCAGCCCTTTGCTTTACTAACCGTTCTCTTAAGGAAAGAAGCCGCCTAAGGTATGCTATATCTTTTGTTGGTAATATTGAGGGCTTTAACTCATCACGTAAACGGTAGGCATATCTGGCAATTTTAGTCGCATCAATTTTATCGTCCTTACCCCTGGCTATACCCAAAGATCGTTTAATCTCCAGGCCTGAAACTATTGAAAAACAGAAATCATGTTCATCTAAGTAAACCGCTAGATTGTAAGAATACATACCTGTGTGCTCAAAAACATAGAGGGTTTCAACTTTAGAGATAGCACTGCTCCGGGAGACCCAATTACACATCTTTTTAAAACCATTAGCAGAATTCTCAAACTGTTGATAATCCTGAGTGGTTTGAATCCTAACGTCAACTACCAATTTGCTGACATCAATTCCGATTACTTCTGAAATCTTCATATCTTTGAGATTAGTTATTAAATAATGGTTACTCTGACTAAAACCTTTATAAGGGATAAATCTGAAATTCTATCTGGTCCTTGTAACCTAATTAGAAAAGAATGGGGACTAATACGAGGGCTGGATCTGGAAATCTAGCTGGCGCGAAAGTTCACCCCATTCTTTTTACTATAAATTTATGAAATCATAATTAAATGTAAATCTAAAGGCTGGCGCGCCCCGAACCGTCGGGGTGCAACTCGTGCCAACTAATTAAGCCACTGTAATAGGCCCCCTTCTGCCGCACACCCGATCCCGATAACTATCGGGACGGGGGTATCGTGTGGTTTAGCCACAGGCTAAACTTTATTCAAAACAATTACAATTCGTAAGCCAAAGCTTGTTCTTTTTGTTGTTCAACCAACAAACCACGCGTGAGGACACGCGCGGCAGCGGAGGCAAAAAACAAATAATGCATTTATTACCGGTGTTTTGGGATACAAATCCCCGGTTTAGTAAGCGCGGATGACACCCCGACGGTTCGGGGCGCACCAGCCAGCAATAAATATTTTAAGCAAAAATTTATTTTCATACCTTTGCAAAAAATAATTCAGTGATGGATACCAATTTACTAAACAGAATTACAATTAACCCGGATGTGTGCCATGGTAAACCAACCATTAGGAATAGCCGTCACTTGGTTGAAGGAATACTGGAATATTTAGCTGGCGGTGATACCACAGAAGATATTCTGAATGAATTTAAAGACCTTGAAAAAGATGATATCCTGGCCTGCCTGGCTTTTGCTGCAAAATCGGTGCATTTTAAAGATATTGAATTTCCTGCAGCATGAAATTGATCGTCGATGCACAACTACCAGAATCATTATGTTTTTATTTTGAACAATGCGATTGCATACATACGAATCAACTCTCAAAGGGAAACCTGACAACTGATTCTCAAATCAATTCACTATCAATCAAAGAACAAAGGGTAGTTATCACGAAAGATACTGATTTTTACTATTCCTACCAGACAAATAAAAAACCTTATAAATTAGTTTTGGTAAAACTCGGAAACATGCGACTAAAGGAAATTAATAAATATTTTCAGTCTAATGCCCCTAAAATAATCCGAATACTCAAAAGCCACTCATTTATAATGCTTGAAAAAAACAAAATAAAAATAATCGAATAGAACATTAGCCCTCTTGTTCACCCCGATCCCGATGACAAAAAATAAGTTTTTCGTACCCAACAAAAAACATAAAGCAAGTATAAACCGCTAAAAGGGAACAGGATTAGCATAACATTAGTAAAATATCTTTTAGTTTACAAATGAAGGATTTCAAATCCAAAGTTTGGAAGGCACGGATGACATATCCGCACCAGCAGGGTTACAAATCTGCGCCAGCAGGATTACTCGGGAGATTACAAATCTGCGCCAGCGGCGAAAAGGGTTTATTCGATGTTATTGTAATTAAATAGTATTGCCTGCTGGCAATGACACCGATTACAAATCGGCGCCAGCGGGGGCTCCTGATTATTTGCAGACCGTTACTTATAAAATCTATCATTAGTGGTAATGATAACAGCTTCTATTATTGCGAATGTCACAGCTTATAAACAGCTTATGTCTTATCAGACGGATTTTACTTTTCTCCTATAGATGAGAAAAGTAAACAAAAGAATCATGTGAAAATTAAAGCTGCCAACCCACCTCCGCCACGGGTGCATCTCTTTTTTT
>JAIOZY010000068.1 GCA_021740385.1 Prolixibacteraceae bacterium
TGCCGGTAATACCGATTATGAATTTGTTTGAGCCATCATTTCATTTCATTCATTCTGGCTTACAAATTCTATATCGGCATTATCCCTTTAGAGTCAAGAAAGTAGACAATTCTTTTTCAAATATGGATAAAAACAACAAAAAGATAAAGTATTACAAAGTGTGGCAGGATGGCAATGATGCTAAAGAGATACATTCAACGGCATTTTGGGAAGAGAAAATGGAATATATCCATCATAATCCTGTTCGTGCCGAAATAATTGCCAATCCAGAAGAATATCTTTACAGTTCTGCGATAGATTATTCTGGCGGAAAGGGATTGGTGAATATTGAGTTTGTTTAGTAAGTTTTCAGGATTGTAAATCCTGGGTTTGAGAGGCGCGGTTTACAAAACCGCACCAGCTGGGTATTCACTAACGCAATTTGTAATAAGATGATTAAGGGACTGAATAGGTTGCGTGGAGATGGATATATAATTTCGGGTGGTGGTTGTATGCTAAATGCCGCCAGGTTTTTTAAACGGTGGCGGGTTGGGCCGTGTAAAACAATTGTTTTTTTTATTTAACCTGCTTCTTCTTTTCAGCCTTATCCATGCTTTCAGTTAGTTTCCTGACCAGTTTTATGTTTGAGAAAAATTCGGCACCAAAAACCCTTAATATGGTATAAACCGGTATGGCCAGGATCATGCCCAAAATGCCTGCAATACTGCCGGCAGCTATGATGATCAGAAATATCTCGAGCGGGTGGGCTTTCACACTGCTGGAATAAATAAGGGGCTGAAACAGGATATTATCGATAACCTGTACCGAGGAAAACACAATGGCCATGAAACCAAGTGTTGGCAGGGTGTGCGACATAAAATCGGCATTTATATTCAGGGCCAGGCCAATTAAAAGACCAACAAAAGCGCCTAACCAGGGCCCCAGGTACGGGATTACATTAAACAGGCCACAAAACAATCCGATCACCACGGCATCGCTAAAATCGAGCCCAACAATGGTAAGGCCAATTGTATCGAGCGACATTACCATGAATATTTCAAGCATAATCCCGATAAAATAGCGGCGCAACAGGTAGGAAATACGGTCGAGGCTTTTCGATACGCGTTCTTCATATTCAATCGGTGTAAGGAGCATAAGGCCGTCTTTAAACATTTTCTCATCGCGCAGAAAAAAGAACGTAATGAACGACACCGAAAAAATCCCGAGAAAAAGTTCGCCCAGCGTACCGGCAATGGTTCCGAAAATATCGGTAATTTGAGATACTTTGAAAAACGATGAAATTTTTGATCCGGCTAACGAAAGAAACTCCTCCTTGTTAATTGCAAGCTCTTTCCCCCAAAATATTTTTGTAACACGGTTTAACGGCTCTTCCAGCTGTTTTATGTATACATCAATATCAACGTTTGCCAGGTCCTTAAATTCGCTGGCAAGCAGTGGTATCATGAACCGGAAAAACGTGAAAAACAAAGCCCACAAAGCAACAAGCGTGATCAGGGCACTTACAGACGGGCTGAATTTTATTTTCCAAATTTTTACCTTCCTGAGCCACCTGACAAGCGGCCTGCCTATCATGGCCAAAATTGCCGAAATTAGCACATAGGCAACAATGGTACGGAAAAACCATGCCAGGGCCAGTACGATTATTGCACTAACAACCAACAATATATTGCGGGTACGGTTATTGATTTTCATCGGTTTATCCTAACTTGATTGAGTTAATTTTTTCAAAATACGAAAGAATTTTGTTTGTAAAACGAAACGCGTATTCTTTGGTACCACAATTTAAAAAACATATTCGTTCTTTGCGGTCGATACGGGTTAAAAAATCGAGGTTTATTATTGTGGAACGGTTTATTTGCAAAAAATTGTAGGGCTTTACAGCTTTAAAAACCCCCGAAATTGTAGTGGTTAAACAAACGGCTTCACATTGCTTCACAAACAATTCAGCGTTATTACCGGCACTCCGGATAAACACAATTTCTCCCGGATAAACAAAGCGGTAACCGTTAGTGGTTTTAAACTTAATTTTATGCTGATCATTCCCGTCATTTTCGTTTTGTGATGATTTTGCAAGTGATTCTTTCGCTTTCCGCATAACACTATCCAATTCACTAACGGTAAACGGCTTAACCAAAAAATCGAAGGGTTTGAGCGAAAAAGCATCAAGGGCATAATCCCGGTAAGCGGTTGTAAAAATCAACCGGACATCAACGCCTGTTAATTGAAGCCTTTGGGCAAAACACAAGCCATCTTCACGGGGCATGTTAATGTCGAGAAAAAGAATATCGGGGCGGTATTTTTCGATTTCAGCTATTGCCTTTGTTGTATCTTCAAGGCTCGAAACAACCCTTACGCCGTTCTTCCCCTCTTCGATAAACTTTTTCAGGATCTTGCGTGCTCCCGGGTCATCATCAATAATTATTGCCGATAATTCTTTTGCCATTGTAAAACCTTATCCTGTATATTCTACTTCCATGTTTTTCAACTGAGACTTGCTTATTTTAAATGCAACAAGCTCATCTCCAATACGCAACACGCATTGAGCCTGCCTTTTATCAATTTTTTCAATCATATCACCGTTTACAATCACCGAACGGTTTATCCGGTAAAACCCCTTATTGTTGAGTAATTTCTCAATTTTCCCCAAATAATAGCTTGAATATTCAACCCGGCCATCGTTAAAAAACAAGTGCGTGTACGATCCGTCTGCTTTGCAATAGGCCAGAGAATTAATGTGGAACAGTACATAACCGTTTGCAGTTGTAAGACGCAATTTCGAAACGTTACTATTTTCATTTTTATTATTGTCCAACCTTTTCTGCTTCAATTCATCCATTGCCCTTTTTATCGATTCGACAATTTTCACATCGCTACAAGGTGTCAAAATGAAGTCGAAAATTTTTGTACGGATAGCATCAATGGCTTTGGCCTGGTTGCCCGATAACATGATAAAACAAACCTTGATGTTTTCGCGCTCAATAAGGTAAGCCAGGTCGAAAGCGCTTTTTCCGGACAAATTATCGGAACATAGCAGCATATCGGGTTTTTTATCCAACAAGGTATACAAAGCTTTTTCGGCAGTATCGGATTGCAATATGGAAGAAATCCCTTTAACCCCCTTTAACAGGTTTTCAAGGCGATTCATCGACTCCGTATTATCGTCAACAAGCAATAACTTCATACCCCTGAAATAAAATGAAGAATTTACAAAATAACAAAAAGAAAGTTATCTGAAAAACTATTGCCCTGTATTTTTGATTATAGAAAGAACAGTGCAATGCCTGCCACCGCAATAACAGCGCCAATCAATTCACTCGTTGTAAGTTTCTCTTTCATTATTAAGTGCGACGGAAGCAGTATAAAAACCGGTACGGTGGCCATTAGTGTTGATGCAATACCAACTGTAGTGAACTTAAAAGCCACCATGCCCAGCGATACACCCAGGAAAGGGCCAAAAAACGAACCGATGAGCAGGGCTCGGCTTGCTTTACGGTCCGAAATTCCGGCGTAAAGTACTTTCCACCTTTTCATAAAGGTTATTAACAGGGCAAAACCGATGATGCCTGTAATGACCCGTATTTGTGATGCGGCAAACGGGTCGTAGCTGCCCATGCCAATTTTACTGAAAACTGCGCCAACCCCCTGCCCCACGGCACCCCCAAATGCAAGCAATATCCCTTTAAGCGGATACCGCATCCGGCGTTTCCCGTTTTCAATATCCCTGCGCATTACAACCATGGCAATACCGCCCAACACCAGCAACATGCCCAGTGAATTCATCAGTGTGAATACTTCGCCCATCATAAACCAACCCAATATTGCAGCAATAGGCGGGGCCAGTGTCATTATCAACATCGATATTTTTGAGCTGACAAATTCATACGATTTAAACAGGAAAAAGTCGCCCAATACAAAGCCAATCAAACCCGAAATACTGAGGTATATCCATGCCTTTACCGGTGCCCCAACAGGCAGCCAGTGACCTGTAAATATTTTGCCGTAAACCATGTAGAACAAAAAAGCAAGCACCAACCGTATGAGGTTAACCGATACGGAACCAATGCGGCGCGAAGCAAACTGAAAGCTCAGCGCCGTGGCCGTCCAGCACAATGCCGTGGCAAGTCCGGCAATTTCCCCTGTGTAGTTCATTCGGCAAAACTAAAAAAATGGAATTGATAAAATCCTAAACTAAGAAAAATATATTTAATCCTATTTACAGGTTGAGGTTGGGGTTGGGGCTGAGGCTGAGGTTGAGGCTGAGGTTGAGGTTGAGGTTGAGGCTGAGGCTGAGGTTGAGGCTGAGGCTGAGGTTGAGGCTGAGGCTGAGGTATTGTTCTTATATTCGATTTTACATTAAATTCACACGAACATTGTTGTTACAATTTATATTTTTGTACCATGGCAAACCAACCATTGGCAGAAAGGCTCCGTCCAACAGGCTTAGACCATTTCATTGGCCAGGAACATCTGGTGGGAAAAGACGGCGTGCTTCGGAAAATGATTGAATCGGGCTCAGTCAGTTCAATCATTTTGTGGGGGCCACCAGGCGTTGGTAAAACCACCCTTGCTAAAATTATTGCCAACAAATTAGAACGGCCTTTTTACACGTTAAGTGCCATTAGTTCAGGCGTAAAAGACGTACGTGAAGCCATTGAAAAAGCAAAAAAGCAACAGTTTTTCAACAAGCCCAACCCCATTCTTTTCATCGACGAAATCCACCGTTTCAGCAAATCGCAGCAGGATTCTCTGCTTGGCGCGGTTGAACAAGGCATTGTAACTTTAATTGGTGCCACAACCGAAAACCCATCTTTCGAAGTAATAACACCGCTCCTCTCGCGCTGCCAGGTTTACCTGCTCAAACCGCTCGACAAATCCCATCTTGAACAATTGATGTATTTTGCCCTTGAAAACGATGTTGAGTTAAAAAAAAGAAATCTGAATATTGAAGAAACCGACGCGCTTTTCAGGTTCTCGGGCGGCGATGCACGTAAATTGCTGAACATTATCGAAACCCTTGTGTCTGCCGATAATTCGGAAACAATAACCGTCAACAATGACATTGTAACAAAATGCCTGCAGCAAAACCCTTCGGCCTACGATAAAAACGGCGAAATGCATTACGACATCATCTCGGCTTTCATTAAAAGCATCAGGGGCAGCGACCCCGATGCCGCCGTGTATTGGCTGGCCCGAATGATTGAAGGCGGCGAAGACCCGAAATTCATTGCCCGCAGGCTGGTTATTTCAGCAGCCGAAGATATTGGACTGGCAAATCCAAACGCACTGTTGCTGGCCAACACCGGCTTCGATGCCATTACCAAAATTGGCTGGCCCGAAGGGCGCATTATTCTTTCAGAAGTTACCATTTACCTGGCCGGTTCACCTAAAAGCAATACCGCCTACTGTGCCGTCGACGATGCAATAGGTTTGGTTAAAGAAACGGGTAACATACCGGTACCACTGCACTTGCGCAATGCTCCTACCAAACTGATGAAGGAACTGGGTTACGGGAAAAACTACAAATATGCCCATGCCTACAAGGGAAATTTTGTCGACCAGCAATACCTGCCCGATTCGCTCAAAAACAAGCGTATCTGGCAAGCAGGCAACAACCCGCAGGAAACGTCCATGCTCGAAAGGCTGAAAAAATGGTGGGGAAAACGCTTTAATGAATAAGACCTTCAGTCCAAATTTTTTTGCAACAAAGGCACTTGATTAAATAAACATCCTGGTATGACGTGTTATTTCTATCTATCTACAGATTTAAGGTTGAGGTTTCCCGTTTCACGGGACTGCTCCTTCGTAGCAGGAGGTTGAGATTAATATTGAAAAGGAATATTGTGAAATTGAGAATATATCCAATATTGAATAGACAATTACCATTAAAAAAGCTTATAATATTCACTCCACCAGAAATATGTGTTTTCCCAAGGCAATAAAGCACTATGCTAAACCAAACGACAATGTATTTTAAATTTCAGCCAAGATTTCAAAACCAGACCATTTACCTTTTAAAAACCCCTTTTTACCGATTGCCATTACACAACTAAAAAGTGTTTTGCTTACACTTGAAATAAAAAGAAAGATGAACACGTTAGGTAATTTTCTCTGGATCATTTTTGGCGGTTTTATTATCGCCGTAGAATATGTTATTTCAAGCATTTTTCTGATGCTCACGATTATTGGCATACCCTTTGGTTTACAAACCCTTAAAATGGCCGACCTGGCACTATGGCCCTTTGGCCGCGATACCCGCACTACCGAAACATCATCGGGGTGCCTTTCTGTGCTCATGAACTTTCTGTGGATCATTGTTGGTGGTTTTTGGATTTTCGTTACCCACATGATATTGGGCATAATTTTGGCCATAACAATTATTGGCATCCCTTTCGCCCGGCAGCATTTTAAACTGGCAGCACTGGCATTTACTCCGTTTGGAAGGGAAGTATTTCCAAAATAGTTGCAATAAATGCTTTTCTCAACTACATTTGAAGAAAAAAGCAGCATGTTTATTGATATAGAAAACCTCAAAAAGAACCATAATTTTTTGCTGATTGCCGGCCCTTGCGTTATCGAAAGCGAAAAAATGGTTTTTAACATTGCCAACAAAATAAAGGCAATTGCAAAGCACCATCATATCCCATTCATTTTTAAAGGCTCGTATCGCAAAGCCAATCGTTCAAAAATTGACTCGTTTACCGGCATTGGCGATGAAAAGGCCCTGGAAATACTGCAAAAAATCCGAAACGACCTTGCCCTGCCCGTACTCACCGATGTACACAGTGCCGAAGAAGCCCGTATTGCAGCCCGTTATGTCGATATTATACAAATTCCTGCTTTTTTATGCCGTCAGACCGACTTGTTGGTTGCCGCGGCAAAAACCGGTAAATACATCAACATTAAAAAAGGGCAGTTTTTATCGCCCGAGGCCATGAAATATGCCGTTGAAAAAGTGAGGGAAAGCGGCAACCCCAACGTGATGGTTACCGAAAGGGGAACCATGTTTGGCTATGGCGATTTGATTGTTGATTACCGTGGAATACCTCAGATGAAAGAATTTGGTTGTCCGGTAATCCTCGATTGCACCCATTCTCTACAACAACCCAATCAAACATCGGGCGTTACCGGCGGAAAACCTGAAATGATTGAAACCATTGCAAAAGCAGGCATTGCCGTTGGTGCCGACGGACTCTTTATCGAAACCCATCCCAACCCGGCGGAAGCGAAATCGGACGGAGCAAACATGCTTCGGCTCGATTTGCTTAACGACCTGCTGATCAAACTGGTTGAAATACGGAAAGCCATAATCCGGTTTTAAACCGAATATTTTATGAATTGCGGGCTAAAGAAAGCACGTATCGGGCTTTTTTTGAACAAGCGGACTAATAGGTTGAACAATCGACCTGTTATTCATGATTCGTTGCTGCGCATAAATCATACTGTAATTCAACACCATACATTTTAAAAATTGTGTTTCCCCAAAAAAAAAACGAAAATTTATCACGAATAATTCCTGCCGAAAATATCCATCACTCTATTTTCGGGGTCGTTTTGAACGTTTTACCCGTTCGCGGGTTAAATATTTGATGATTGAACCTTGAGAAAACAAAAAAAATTAAGAAATGATTTGCAGACTTCTTGAAGGAAAAAAAGGGTTAATTTTTGGAGCCTTAAACGATAAATCTATAGCATGGAAAGTTGCCGAAAGGGCAACAGAAGAGGGTGCACAAGTTGTGCTTTCGAACACGGCCATGGCCCTAAGAATGGGTGACACCCACAAACTGGCCGAAAAACTGAACACCATAGTTGTCCCGGCCGATGCCACCAATGTTGACGAAATTAACGAACTGTTATCGAAAACGATGGAGCATTTCGGGG
Organism: Prolixibacteraceae bacterium; assembly: GCA_021740385.1. Taxonomy (GTDB): domain Bacteria; phylum Bacteroidota; class Bacteroidia; order Bacteroidales; family Prolixibacteraceae; genus DAIMEA01. Next base: position 7,879 of record JAIOZY010000068.1, read on the forward strand.
GCCGATTCGATTTTATGCTCCACTCCATTGGCATGTCGCCCAACGTGCGTAAAGGCAAGCACTACAGCAACCTCGACTATAATTACCTGAACAAGACACTTGATGTTTCGGCCATATCCTTTCACAAAATTATTCAAAGCGCCCGGAAGCTCGATGCCATAAACGAATGGGGATCGATACTGGGGCTGAGCTATGTGGCCGCGCAACGTACATTTTACGGCTACAACGACATGGCCGATGCCAAAGCGCTGCTCGAATCGATAGGGCGCAGTTTTGGCTACATTTACGGACGCGAAAAAAACGTCCGTATCAACACCATTTCACAATCGCCCACACCAACCACAGCCGGACTTGGCGTGAAGGGTTTCGATAACCTGATGGATTTTTCGGAGCGCATGTCGCCACTTGGCAACGCTTCGGCCGACGATTGTGCCGATTACTGTTTAATCATGTTCTCGGACTATACCCGCAAAGTAACCATGCAAAACCTCTACCACGACGGCGGTTTTTCGGGCATGGGTATGAGCCTGCAAGCCATGCAACAGTACAATAAAAGTTTTGAATACGATAAAGAACATCCGTTCGATTAGGAATAATTTGCGTAAATAATTGAACAAAAAAAGCCTGTCTCAAAATCACTTTGAAACAGGCTTTTAATTCTTTGCAAGATAATCTGTTTTACTAACCCAAATGTTCAGGTTGGAACCTTAATTCAACAATAGTGGCAGGAAACAAGCTGCTAATGAAAGGCACTCCTGACCGGATTTTTCGTTTGTTGTTAATACCTTTTGTGACAAATAGTTGTCGTAATTCAACCTATGCATCACATCACGGCGCTTTAACTGGCGCTGAAACCCGTCGACCATCTTTACACCAAATTTCCCGTTTTCTTTCACGTATTCAATTTCAAAACTGTCGCTACGTACTATATAACAACAATTTCCTTTAATACCGGGCGAAACGAGCACCTGAAATTCCTCGTTGGTACCGGAATACGTAAGGTTCCAGGTTTTGTACGCCACATCGTTAATTACGGTGCAATTCTCCGATGGAGTAAGTTGATAACTTCCAAAATTGGTTAATGATTCGCCCACTAGGACATTCGAAGTTGGATTTGAAGCATAAAGATTCAATCCCAATGCCATAACGGCAATGATTAAAATTGTGTTTTTCATGACTAAAAATTTTAAATGGCTATTTCTTAATGTTACTACCAATAAGTCGCACCAAAAAGAAAAAAGTTACACTTAAAAACATGAAAAAAATCAGCAATGGCGCAGTAGATATGATTCTATTTCAAGGATTGTATCTTTTATATGTTGAAACCTAAGCTCATCGCCAAATTTGCCCCGCAAAAAAACAGTTGCTTTTTATTACCAATTATTGGTTTAATATACCGGGATATTTCGTTAATCGGGTTTTTTTCTAATGCGTTTTCGCTGCCCGGTTCTTTGTCCACTTTGCGGTTCCCGTTTTTGATACGAATTGCTGTTCCCGCCTTTTCGGTTAAAATTTTGCTTGTAATGCTGGTTTTTGGATGGTTTTCGTGAACCATCGTACATTTCGTATTTCCTGAATTCGCACTCGAGCGGACCGTTATACAGCTTAACCCTTTGAGAAAAACGCAAGCCAATACGTTTTAAACCATCTTCCGAACTGCTAAAAACCCAGGCGTTAAAACCCCTGAAATGTTTTTTTAATGAATCGCCAATCATGGCATACAATGGCGCTATTTGCCGTTCGTTCATACGCTGCCCGTAAGGCGGGTTTACAATTAGCAACCCCTTATCGGTTTCGGGCACCAGCGACGAAAAGTCCCGGGCTTTAAACCCGATCACATTTTTAAGCCCGGCATTTCGGGCATTTTCTGAGGCAATTTTCACGTTTAGTGAAGAGATATCGTAAGCGAAAATTTTATGCTCAAACGGAATTTCGTAATCGGCATTAAAAACCTGTTCGAAGAGGTCTTCATCGAAATCTTTCCAGCTTTCAAAAGCAAACGATTTCCGGAAAATCCCCGGCGGAATATTCCGTGCAATAAGTGCTGCCTCGATGGGAATGGTTCCCGATCCGCACATGGGATCGATTAAGTCGCACTGCCCCTTCCAGCCGGCAATTTTCAACAAACCCGCGGCCAGCACTTCACTCATCGAAGCCTCGTTTTGTCCAAGCCGGTAACCCCGCTTGTGCAACGATTCGCCCGAACTGTCGAGCGAAAGTGTAACCTCGTCGCGCGAAGCATGCACGTTTATACGGATATCGGGGTTTTCGGTGCTTACCGATGGTCGTTTGTTATAAACCGAACGGAACTGGTCAACAATGGCATCCTTCGTTTTCAGGCTAACAAACATCGAATTATTGAATGCTTCGCTGTTTACCGTGCTGTTAACCGAAAAAGTTTGATTGATGTCGAAATACTCGTGCCAGTTAATATCGCGCGCACAGGTATAAAGGTCGTGTGCATTTTTAACCTTATACGTACCAATGATACGCAGTATGCGCAAAGCCGTGTGGCAACAAAAATTTGCCTTGTACAAAGTTTCCTTTGTTCCGGAAAACATTACCCCCCTGTTAACTATGGCAACATCTGCTGCCCCGAGCCCAACAAGCTCTTCTTTCAACACATTTTCGAGGCCGGCAAAAGTTTTGGCCAACATTTGAAAATTCTCCTGCATTGTAAATATCTTAGATTAAATTCCACCCCCGTCGGAGAAACTAGTCCCCCTGGCTTTAAACTGTACTATTTTTGAATATGGCGGCAAGTTATTGGTTACCCAAACGTTACCACCAATAATTGATCCTTTGCCAATGGTTACCCGCCCCAGTATGGTTGCCTGGGCATAAATAATTACATCATCTTCGATTACCGGATGGCGCGGGATGCCTTTAATGGGGTTCCCGTTTTCGTCAAGCGGAAAACTTTTTGCACCAAGGGTAACCCCCTGGTAAAGCTTCACATTGTTGCCAATAATGCAAGTAGCCCCAATAACCGTCCCCGTTCCGTGATCGATGGTAAAATATTCCCCGATTTTTGCTTCAGGATGAATATCAATTCCTGTTTCGGAGTGTGCCATTTCGGCAATAATACGTGGAATTAAAGGCACACCCAGCTCAATGAGCTTATGGGCAATACGATAGCTTGAAATGGCACGTATTGCCGGGTAGCAATAGATCACCTCGCCCCTTCCCTTTGCAGCCGGGTCGCCCAAAAATGCTGCCGTAACATCGTTGGCAAGCATCCTGCGCAACTCGGGCAGGAAAGCAATAAACTCAGCAGCATATTGCTTCGAACGTACCGTGTTTTTTTCAAGGTCGTGATCGGGTTTTTTATTTTCGCTGCAATTGAAGCACAACCCCGAGAGGATTTGTTCGCTTAACAGTTCATATACCTCATCGACCAGCACCCCCATGTAATATTGGATTGTACGCGGATTGAGTGATGTATTACCAAAGTAACCGGGAAAAATGATCTCCCGTACTTTATCGACAACGGCTGCCATTTTTTCAACCGATGGCATGGGCTCATCAATGTTATGCTCGTGGCAAACACTGCTGTAGGAATCTTTATCGGAAAGGCTTGCAACTGTTTCCTGTAACTTTTTTGAAATATTTTGATCGTTAAATTGTGTCATCGCTGTTGAATAAAGGTGTACTTAAATAACGTTCGCCGGTATCGCAAACAATGGTTACGATTGTTTTCCCTTTATTTTCGGGCCGTTTGGCAATTTCAATTGCGGCATAAACGTTTGCTCCCGATGATATTCCGGCCAGGATGCCCTCTTCAATGGCAAGCCTCCGGGCATATTCAAAGGCCTTTTCGTTTTCTACATGAAATACTTCATCAATTACTTCGCGGTTTAAAACAGCCGGGATGAAACCGGCACCAATGCCCTGTATTTTGTGCGACCCGGGTTCACCACCGGCAATTACGGGCGATGCAGCGGGTTCGACAACCACCGATTTTACGGTTGCTTTTTTTGCTTTTAGCATTTCACTAACCCCGGTAATTGTACCACCGGTACCGGCACCGGCTACAAAAAAATCAATTTCCCCCCGGGTATCATCCCATATTTCGGGTCCGGTAGTTTTCCGGTGAAATTCGGCATTGGCCTTGTTTTCGAACTGCATCGGGATAAAAGCATCGGGCAAACCGGCTGCAAGCTCGTTCGCTTTTGCAATAGCCGCTTTCATGCCTCCGGCTGCAGGTGTTAAGTGCAATTCGGCACCATAGGCTTTTAAAATAATGCGCCTTTCAGCCGAAACACTTTCGGGCATTACTATAATTAGCTTATAGCCTTTCACGGCACAAATCATGGCCAGGCCAATCCCTGTATTTCCGCTTGTTGGTTCAATTATTACGGTACCGGGTTTCAGTTTTCCTGCTTTTTCGGCTGCATCAATCATTGCAAATGCAAGCCTGTCTTTTACCGAACCTCCCGGGTTGAGTGATTCCATTTTTACAAAAACAGTTGCCCCGGTTCCTTCTGCCATGCGTTGCAGTTTAACCAATGGGGTTTTTCCTATAAGGCGGGTAATATTATTAACGCTGTTCATATTCTTTAGTTCTTGAGTAAAATATAATGAAAAACAAAAAATTGAATGATGGAAAAGTTATTCAACAACAACAGCTGAAGAAATAAGAATATGCCCTTTTTCTGTATCGAAAACTCATAGCGATTTGTTTAAGTGGTGTAATATTCCTAAAAAAAACCGATAATCACAAATAATATACTTATAAATCAACATCATGGAAAAATGTTCATCCATTCTTTAAAAAATTATCCACAATTGCAATTGCATTATTGATTCTTGATGTATTAAAACCCCGAACAATTTGATACGGGAAACCGTATTTTTCAATTTCCTGTAAATAGGTTTTATGAAGCATGATGCGTGCCTCTCCGCCATTTTCACGTACCGGATCGTTCACCCAGGGCAAATCGGTGTCACAAACAAGAAACAGGTCAACAGGGTTTTCAACAATTGCATGATGCAACCATTCGGGGTGATGTCCGTATACTTTATCGAACCAAACTTTTGTAATGATAAGCCATGTATCGAAAAAAACCAACCTATCTGCTGTACCGGTATTTTGCATATCTTCAATTTGCTTACGGGCAATATGCTCAACATCATCAATGACATATGGCCTGTGAAGTTTTTCGACATACCCGCGTGCATATTCGGGAATCCATTCCATATTAAAATGACCGGCTAGCGCTTCGGCCAATAATGTTTTGCCGGTTGATTCGGCTCCGGTTATCACAATTCTTAGCGGTTTATCCATTTTGCTGTACCAACGATTTTTTCCATTCAACATATCCCCAAACGGCAGCACCTGTATAAATCAAAAACATGAGCGAAGTGGGGTACAACCCTTTATAAATGTACAATGCCAGCGATATCAGGTCAATTACAATCCAAAAAATCCAATGTTCGATTAACTTACGGGCCAGCATCCATGTTGCCACAATGCTTAATGCTGTTGTAAATGAATCGCCAACAGGTACGGGTGAATCGGTGAATTTCTTTAAAATAATGTAAATAATAATCCATAGTACAATTGAAACGGCAAATAAAACCGGGTACGTTTTTTTCGGGGTTCGCGATACGGGCAATTCTTCGTTGTGGTTGTTCACCTTTTTTCCCCTGGCCCAAAGTATCCAGCCATAAATGCTTATTGCAACGTAATAAAACTGCAACGACATGTCGGCATAGAATTTTGAACTAAAAAAAACGGCAATGTATAGCAACGAGGTAAGCAGCCCCGTTAACCAGGTAAGAATATTTTGCTTAACCGAAAAGAAAACATACAAAATGCCCAGAACGGCCCCGGTAATTTCTATCCAGTTATGAACAAGCCAACTGACTATTTCCCCTGACATTATTGATTATTTTCCCTGAGTATTGTGGTGTATTTACCGACATTGCTTAAAATATCGACTGCTTTGATAAGCTCTTCATCATCGGCATTGATAATCTCGTAAAATTCACTCGAGTTCCACAAATCGCGGGCTACAATTGCTTTCAAATGGCGTTTTGCATGTTCCGTTAACATTTTAATGGCTTCTTCGTCGCGTTCAATGTCTTTCTTTTCACCTTCAGCCCAAAGGTCTTCAAGCATTTGATCGGTAATCGTGAAACTTTCTTTGAAAGCCTTAAAATCGGGATACGCCTGTTCCAGTTCAGCCCGGTGTGTATCGACATAATCGATTACGAACTGGTTAACAACGCTTTTCCGGTTAAGCTGGTTGTAATAGCGGTAGTAAGAAGCGGTGTCGAGCGGGATGAACACATCGGGAATAATGCCACCACCTCCGTAAACGATACGCTGGTTTATCAGGGTTTTATACTTCAATGAATCGATAATTGTAATGCTGTCTTTGCTAAACAATTCACCGTGTTCAATACGGTTCATTAAATCTTCGCGGTAATCGGCCATGCCGTTTTCGTAAGGTTTTTGAATGCACCGGCCACTTGGGGTATAATAGTGCGCCGTTGTAAGCCTCACCATCGAACCATCGGTAAGCAGGTATGGTTGCTGTACGAGGCCTTTCCCGAACGAGCGGCGCCCGATAATTACGCCACGGTCCCAATCCTGAACCGCACCGGCAACAATTTCGCTTGCCGAAGCCGAACTGCCATCAATTAGAATTATTACACGGCCTTGCTCAAATACACCTTCGGTTGTCGACAAATAATCCCTCTTGGGATTGTTTATCCCTTCGGTGTATACAATCATTTTTCCATAGGGAAGAAACTGGTCGGCAATTTCATGTGCCGATTTCAGGTAGCCACCACCGTTTCCCCTTAGGTCGAGAATGAGGTTTTCAACAGTGTTGTTTTCTTTCAACCCCTGAACGGCCTCAATAAACTCGGTTGTAGATGTAGCAGAAAAGCGGTTGAGTTTTACATAGCCTGTTCGTTCATTTATCATGTACGAAGCATCGAGGCTGTAAATGGGTATTTTGTCGCGGATAATCTCAAATCCAAGCAGTTCTTTCTCATCCCTTCGCAATATTTTGAGTGTAACCCTTGTACCCTTTTCGCCCCTCAACCGGTCAAAAACATCCTGGTTGGTCAGTCCAATTCCGGCAACAAGTTCATCGTCAATATAAATAATGCGGTCGCCTGCCATAAGCCCGACTTTTTCAGACGGCCCTCCCGGAATGGTTTGTAAAACCATTAAGGTGTCGCGCAAAATATTAAACGATATCCCAATGCCTTCGAAACTTCCCTGCAAGGGTTCGTTCATTTTATCAACATCTTCTTTCGAAATATAAACTGAATGCGGGTCAAGTTCGCTCAGCATTTTTATTATTGCCACTTCGGTTAATTGATCGGTATCAACCGAATCGACGTAGTAGCTTTCGACCAGCCGGAGAAGCCTGTTGAATTTCAATACATTATGACCCTGTCCGCTGGCAAAATTTGAAGAAATGAAAAAAATAACAATTAATATTCCCCTGACTAATAATCTCATGTACCAATATTTTTTTATTACCTGGTTTTTTTGCAAAATCCAATTTTTCTGAAAAAAATTACCCGCAATAATTTTGCCGGCCATTAAAAAAAACCTCTTTTTACATTTACCCCGCTTTTATAACAAATACACAGGTGCCGAAACAATAAAAGTGTACTCAGCACCAAACAACGAAACAAAGATATAAGTTTCGTTTCAGTATCAAACTAATTTGAATAAACGAAATGTTTAAAAAAACGATGGCAAGGTGTTATGACAAAAAAGACCGGCTTATTCCCATTCAATAGTGGCCGGTGGTTTGGAACTAATGTCGTAAACAACCCGGTTAATACCCCTTATTTTGTTGATAATTTCGTTTGATACCCTGGCGAGAAAATCGTAAGGCAAATGCACCCAGTCGGCAGTCATGCCATCGGTTGACGTAACAGCCCGCAAGGCTACAACATTTTCATACGTGCGCTCATCGCCCATCACACCAACCGACTGAACGGGCAATAACATAACCGCTGCCTGCCAAACTTTGTCGTACAAATCCCATTCAAGAAGGCTGTTAATAAAAATGGCATCGGCCTCTTGCAGCATCGTTACTTTTTCGGGTGTAATATCCCCAAGTATGCGGATACCCAAACCCGGCCCCGGGAACGGATGCCTCCCGATAAGTTTCGGGCTGATGCCCAGCTCGCGCCCCACCCTTCTCACTTCGTCTTTAAAAAGGGATTTGAGTGGTTCAACAATTTTTAAATTCATTTTAGCGGGCAACCCGCCCACATTATGGTGCGATTTTATGGTAGCCGATGGGCCATTGACCGATACCGATTCAATCACATCGGGATAAATGGTACCCTGTGCCAGCCACTTTACATTTTTGATTTTTTTTGCTTCTTCGTCGAAAACTTCAATAAAATCACGTCCAATTGTTTTTCGTTTCATTTCAGGGTCGGTAATGCCTTTCAGATCGTCCCAGAATTTTTGTTTTGCATCAACACCAATAACATTTAGTCCCATGCCAACGTATTGATCCAAAACATTTTCGAACTCGTTTTTACGCAACAATCCGTTATCGACAAATATGCAGGTAAGGTTTTTGCCAATGGCCTGGTTTAACAAAACCGCTGCAACCGAAGAGTCGACACCTCCCGATAAGCCTAAAACAACCTTGTCGTTGCCAAGTTTTTCCCTGATTTCATTTATTGTTGTTTCGATAAACGATGCCGGGGTCCAGTTTTGCCTGCAACCGCAAATGTTAACAATGTAGTTATACAACAACAATTTTCCTTCGGTTGTATGGTAAACCTCGGGATGAAACTGGATAGCCCAGGTTTTTTCCCCTTCAATTTTATAAGCAGCATTTTTTACATCGTTTGTGCTTGCTATTATTTTATATGAGGGCGGCATTTTTTCAATGGTATCGCCATGCGACATCCACACCTGGGTATCGTCCGATATGCCGGTAAACAAATCGCTGTCGTGATCGATGTATTTAAGGTTAGCCCTTCCATACTCGCGCGAACCGGAGGGGGCAACTTCACCACCAAAAAAATGCACCATGTATTGAGCCCCGTAACATACTCCCAATATTGGGATTTTTCCTTTTATTCCGGAAAGATCAATTCGGGGATGGTTTTCGTCCCTTACCGAAAAAGGGCTCCCCGACAGGATAATGCCTTTAACACTTTTGTCTATTTCCGGGAACCTGTTATACGGATGTATTTCACAATACACGTTTAATTCACGAACCCTTCGCCCTATTAGCTGGGTGTATTGCGATCCGAAATCAAGAATTAATATTTTTTCAAGCATGTATAAAAAATTGGATGCGTCAAAGATAAACCGAATAGGTTAATTGCAAAAAAGTATTTATGCGAAAAAGCAAAAGGGGCTAAACCGGTCATGATTCAGCCCCTCAATATTTTTTAATATTAACAGTATAACCTGTACTATTCCCCGTAAACTTGTTCTTCGGTGTAAAACTCGTCGGCAATAACGGTTTGGCGAATGTTATTTTTTTCGACAGCTACCGGTTGCAGGTATAAAACCGGGACATCTTTCCGTCCGTTATTTATGGTAGCATCAATGCCGGTAACTTTTTCATTTCTTGCAAGTTTAACAGCCAGTTCAACCGATCTACCTGCAATTTCGCGTATCGATTTGTAAACGGTAAGGCTCATCCGTCCGTCAATAATTGCTTTAATGGCATCAAGTTCAGCATCTTGTCCGGTAATGACCATTCCCGTTGGGTCAATGCCCATTTCATCCATAATTTGAAGTGCACCAAGTGCCAAACCATCGTAACTGGCAATTATGGCATCAATATTTTTTGTCGAAAATGAAAATACATTTTCCATTACATGGCGGGCATTATCGAGCGACCAGTCATCAACAAAAGTTTTGTAAACAATGTTTATATCGCCCCGCTCAATGTAAGGTTCCAGCGTTTTTTCCTGGGCGTCTTTAATCAGAATAGCGTTCACATCGCTGGCTTCGCCCCAAAGCAGCACATAATTGCCTTTTGGTTTATTTTCAAGGGCATGGTTAACCATGAGGTTCCCTATTTGAGCCCCTTCAAAAGTTACAAGATAATCGAGGTCGGAGTTTTTGATGAGCCTGTCGTAGCCAATTACGGGCACGTTGTAATCGTGTGCCTCGCGTACGATGGCAGCGGCCGTATTGGAATTGGCAGCAACGGCAATTAAAACATCCACACCTTCTTTTAGCAGTTCAGATGCTTGTTTTAACTGCAGGTTTTCATCGTTATTGGCCATTTTGGTAATTACCGTAACACCCATTTCAGCAGCTTTTGCTTCAACATATTTCTGATCGGTTGGCCAACGATAACCTTCCCCTGCCGGAATAAGAAAACCAATTTTCACATCCTTGCTTGTCTGGCATGAAAACAATAAACCAATTAAAAGTAAAAACACCGGAAAAAACAATAATTCTCTCTTCATAATTTTTTTAATTTACATGTAGTCCGCTATAATTGCTTCATAAAAACAACGAAAAATAATAAAGCTAATGCCGAAATTATACAAATAGTTTATTAAAACTGAATATTTCTGAAAAATTTTATACTTTAGATTCCAATAAAAGCAACAGTCGTTAAGCAACCCTCATTGTTTTTGTAATGACAATTTGAAAAATACAGATGGTTTATATATTCATTGCAATTAATTTAATTTGGTATGGGAGAAAATAATAAAGGTAATCCGAAAAGGTTATTCGGAATTAAGAAATGGTCTGATTTTAAAATCGGCACCAAAATCGGAATCGGCTTTGGGACAATGATATTTCTTGCTATGATCATAGGTGTAATTGCCTCAATCAACATGCGGAAAATAAAAACTGAAACAAACATTCTGGCGAATGAATCGTTGCCATCGGTTAACGAATCGTTCCGTATTGATAAAGATTGGCGCGAAATATTGTATTACATGCAGGCATACGATTACAGCAGGAATCCCTACTACCTCACCAGGGCCGATCAAAACCTCACAAAATACAAACATTCGCTTAATGCACTTACTAACATTTCGGAAAATTCACACAAAGTAACCGTCAACAAAGAAAAACTTGATTTACTGAACAACTCCTTTGACGATTACCAACAATTAATAGAAGCCTACAAAGAAATTGAAAACAGCAACCAGCTTCTGATCAAAAACCTCGAAAATGAAATTGACAAACTGGCCGTTTCGTCCATTTCAGGCTCAGGCCTGTCCGACAACCTGGTGCTTGCTGCTTACAACATTACCGCATCAATAAACAAGCGAAAACCTTACGAACTCGACGAGGCAAAAAAATACCTGACAAGAGCCCGCAACCAGGGAGCTCTGAACTATTCGGTGGCAGCACGGGTATTAAATACATCAGAAGCGCTCATTGAAGGTTACCAAAAAGCACGTGAACTTGAACTAAAAAGAAACGAGCTGGAAAACCTTTTAAAAGTCGACATCATGGCTTTGGCCGATGTTGGGCTTGACCAGATTACTGAAATGACCGAAACAACAAACCAGATTATTACGGCTTCCCAGTACACACTCAATATTATACTTGTTATTTTATTGATAATTGGCATCGTGCTGGGCATTATTATTTCCCGTACAATCACCCAATCGATAAAAGCCGGGCTGAAAATTGCGCAAAATATTTCGAACGGTATTTTGCACCGTCAGCGTGAAATTAACCGTAAAGACGAAGTGGGTGAACTTATGACTGCCCTTAACCGCATGAACAACCAGCTTAAGTTTATAGTAGAAGAAATTTCTTCAGGCATACAGAACATTGCCGATGCAAGCCTGAAAATGAATAAAAACGCATCGGAGCTGAGCGAAACAGCAACCGATCAGGCAGCAACAACCGAAGAAATCTCCAGTTCGATTGAAGAGCTGCACGCCAACTTTTTACAAAATACCGAAAATGCCGAAGAAACAGAAAAAATTGCCATGGCATCGGTCGAAGGTATACGCGATGGCAACAAGGCTACCGAGATGGCATCAAAATCGTTAAACGATATCATTGAAAGGGTTTCCTTTATTGGCGACCTTGCCTTCCAAACCAATATCCTCGCGTTGAATGCTGCCGTTGAGGCCGCCAGGGCCGGGGAACACGGAAGCGGTTTTGCTGTTGTTGCCGCTGAAGTTAAAAAACTGGCCGACGGCAGTAAACAAGCTGCCGAACTCATTAACAAAGTATCGCGAGATACGGTTATCGCTTCCGATGAAGCCGGTATAAAACTTAAAAATATTGTGCCTGAAATTGAGAAAACGGCACAACTTGTACAAGGCATTAAAATTGCCAGCAACGAACAGGAAGTTGGAATAAACCAGATCAACAATGCCATTCAGCAATTGAACAACATTGCACAGCAAAATGCATACAGTTCTGAAAATATGGCCAATTCCTCGAAAGATTTATCTTCCCTTTCAGAAAAACTGAAAAAAACCATTTCTTTCTTTCAGGTAGGGAATTGACGCAAATTGATTTTAAAATACACACACGAAAATGATTGAAATTAGCTGACGCTGATCTCCGATTCATCGGGAGTTCCTGAATGTGAAGAAATTTTTAGTTTCTTCATTTTCATAAAACTAAAAATTTCAAACAGATGAAAGCCATTGTTTTTGCAGCAGGACTGGGCACAAGGCTAAAGCCACTAACAAACGACCGCCCAAAGGCATTAATCGAAATCGACAATAAACCACTAATTTGGCACGCATTGCAAAACCTGAAAAAATGGGGCGTACAGCAAGCCATCGTTAATGTACATCATTTTGGCAACGATGTTATTGACTACCTGAAAACGTGTGAAGCCGGCATTGACATAAGCATTTCGGACGAACGTGATTTATTGCTCGATACGGGCGGAGGACTGCTCAAAGCAAAAGATTTTTTCAACGATGGAAATCCCTTTTTTGCCGTAAACGTCGATGTATTTTCAACAGTTAACCTTTCGGATGCTATGGATTACCACCTGCAATCAGGGGCACTGGCAACGTTGGTTGTCCGCAAGCGGGAAACTTCACGCTACTTCATGTTCAACGATGAAAAACAGCTTACCGGCTGGATAAATACAAAAACCGGGGAACAAATCGTTTCGCGAAAAAGTTTTGAAAAATCAGTTCCGTTGGCCTTTAGTGGCATTCAGGTAATATCTCCTTCTGTTTTTGACCTGATTACTGAAAAAGGAAATTTTTCGTTAACCCAAATGTACCTGCGCCTGGCCACTGATAAAAAAATTGTTGGGTACCTCGACAATTCGCCTTTTTGGATTGATGTGGGAAAACCCGGAGAGTTAACCATTGCCGAAAAATGGCTGAAAAATTCCGACAATACTATTAACTCCTGGTAAATTACAATCTCATTAATTTATAGCAGCCCCAAATGCTTAACGGCCTGTAAAATTCCTTTTTGCTGATTTGTTTTGTCTATATGCGGGTATTTTTCCTTTAACCCATCGGGAGCATTTGCCAAAACAAGGGGAAAACGCACAAAATCGAGCATATCAATGTCGTTATAGTCGTTGCCAATGGCAGCCATTTCGCGCGGGGAAATATTGAGGAGCTTTCCAATCCATTTTAACCCGTGCCCCTTCGAAACGGTATCGGGAAAAACTTCGAGCCAGATAAAATCCCCATCGATGGGTGAAGTTGTACGAATAACCTTAACCCCTGCGCATTCCGACAAAATCCCGGTTTTCAGTTTTTCAAATAACTGCTCATCGTTGGGAATTATGGCCATAACGTGGCCCGATTCGGGATAGGGTTTGTTTTCGTCAAAAACAATAAAATCGCTTTTATGATTTTCGAGATAATCGGCAAAACCGGGGCACTCGCCCCCTCCCCGATGGTATTGAAACCGGTTGTTGTTGGGGATGGGTTCGTAAATAAAAAAATTCAAGTCGAGGGTAAGCATAAAACTGCATAACGACTTAAAAACCTCACGGTTGAATTTTTCGTATGTAAGCAATTGCTTTTTTCTGAAATCGAAAATTCCACCCCCCGATGAAAAAACAATGTAATCGAAAGGTGTACTATCGGGCACAACTTCGTATACTTTATGCATGCTCCGTCCGGTTGCAGCAACACGCACAATTTGCTTCTCACCAAGCTTGTTCAGCACAAATAAATCTTCGGGGGCAATTGTTTTTTCATTCATTAACAACGTTCCGTCAAGGTCGGTTGCTACCAGTTTCATTTTTTTTCCGGCCGGCATAACAAATATTATTTTTTTATAAAATACTAACCCGGATTATTCACGAATAATCCCTATCTCTGATAGCGACTAAGATTCAGTAAAACTTTTTAAAAAAAGTTAAACTTCATCTAAGTCGGGATTAACCTGAACTTTATTCATATTTTTCTAATTTATGAATAGTTCA
>JAIOZY010000011.1 GCA_021740385.1 Prolixibacteraceae bacterium
TTTAAAGAAAAATTTAATGAGTTGAGGAAAACGAGGGTTGAAGAACTTAAAAAGAAATATCCTTTAGAAATTAATAAAACCGGCGTTGAAATATAAATGTTTAACAAGCAATTCCATTTTTTTGCAGTACTAATATTAATAGTATCTACTTTCCTTTACACTGTTTGTTTTGATAACTTCCTGTTTATCCAAACGGGAACTTATTTTCAACTGGCTTTTCCCATCCTTGCTATTCCGGCAGGGTTGTGGCTGGTTTTTTATAAAAAGAATAAGCCCCGTTTTGTTAAAATTGACATTACCGATCTTATTCTTTTAATTTTTTCAGGATACATTTTTGTGTCATTTCTTTTCAGTAAACCTTATAATCAACTGCTTAATCCAATTATCTCATTTGTTGTATGGGGCGGAGTATATGTCATTGTAAAACAGGCCATCCAGATGGATAAAAACTCGAAAGCAAGAACTCTCTTTTACTTGTTCTCTTTTATGGCATGTCTCCAGATAGTGTATGCCATTTTGCAATACATGGATATTCTACCCGGCCTTTTTTATCACCGGTATGGGGGTTCATTCGGAAACTCGGGCGATCTGGCCAACTTTCTAACAGTAACTTATTCGGTTACCCTTGGGCTGTTATTTCTCGAAAAAAACAAATGGAGAAGTATACTACTATTCATTATTCTACTGCTCCACCTGCTTTTAATTATCGTTTCTGTTGCCCGTACCGCATGGATTGCAGTTCTGGTTTCTACCCTGTTTTTGGTATTTAATACCCGTTTTTTCAAAAACGTTTGGGCAAAAACGCTTTCTATGTTGCGGTTGAAAAAATGGATAATCCCAGTTGTCATTATCGGGATATTCCTTCTTACCAGCATTGCAGCATGGAAAATGTACGAAATAAAATCATCATCGGCCGACGGGCGTTTGTTTATCTGGAAAAACTGCATACAGGTAATTAAAGAAAAACCGTTGTTCGGGCACGGGTACGAATCCTTTTTAACGGTACAGCGTAATGAACAAATCGATTATTTTGCCAGTCATCCCGAAGACATGAAAAACGGGATGCTGGCGGCAAATTCTTCTTTTGCCTTTAACGACTTTTTACAGTTTACCGTTGAATACGGCATTTTTGGCCTTATCCTGTTACTAAGTATTTTCGCCCGCCCGTTCCGCAAAGTAAAATACCGGGGTTATACAGAACGGAAAATTGTTTTGACAGTACAAGCAGCGGTTGTTTCCATATTCGTTTGCGCACTGTTCTCCTACCCGCTCCAAAACCAAACCATAATGCTTTTGTTTGTATCCCTTCTGGCCATCAGAAGCATTTACGACGATACCGTTTTGCAGTTCACATTAAAACCAGTTTTAAAATTCTCCCTGTTAGTTGTGTTTATCGGATTGAACCTGCTCCTGTTGAATTTTAATATCAGGAAAATTGAGGACGGGCTCAATTGGAAGCAGGCATATAACCTTTCACAAAACAATCCTGAAAAGGCCTATGAAATCTATTTCGAAATTCACGATTTCATGGATCACGACCGGTCGTTTATTTCAAATTACGGTTCCATTTTTTACAAGCTCGGGGAATACGGCAAACTGGTTGAATATTACGAAAAGTACGGGTATTTATGCACCTCGTCCGATATTCTCCAGATGGTTGGCGATTCGTACGAAAAGCTCGAAAATTATCCCAAAGCCGAAGAGTATTACCGCAAGGCTTCAAACATGATCCCTCACCTTTTTGTACCAAGGTATATGCTTTTCAAATTGTATCTCAAAACAGGCGAGGTCGAAAAAGCAAACGAAGAAGCAATAAAGATAAGGGATATGAAAATCAAGGTATATTCCGAAAAGGTAAAATTTGTAAAAACGGAGGTGAATGAATATTTGTATAATTTAAAGGTGTCAGACAAATAATGGTGCAATTTCGTGTTTTTACCCAAAAAACCCTGGTATGATGTACAATGACATGACCCTGAAAGGGTCAAATATTAATAACCCAGGGTGAGTGACCCCGATAAAAAATCGGGGGGACGTAACCCTGGGGTAATAGTGAATGAAAATATCACCGGCCACGGTAGCCCTTTCAGAAAAGGCATAATGCACCATGGCCGGAATGGAGGATTATTGGTAAACGGGATTCAGTTATTTTTGCCGTATCTGTTTTTTGTAATAATTGTAAATGTGTAAATTATGGGAATAATCCCCTTAACGAAATCTCTTTTTTCCGGCCATGCAACAGGCGTTCTTTTAATAATATCCTACCGTGGCCGGTCGGTCTTTGGATACCATTAACCCAGGGCGACTCCGCCAGCCGGCGGATTGCCCTGGGCTGAAATGTAGAAGCCTTTCAGGCTTTATATTTAAGGCCGGGAAATGACAATACAATATGCAAATAATTGCATTATATATAAATCAATATTATTGGGCGGGCCGAAAGCCCAAAACATTTCAGCCCGGGGCAGAGTGGTCCGCCAACTGGCGGAGAAACGCCGCCCCGGGTTGGAAGTACACGAAACAATACCGGCCACGGAAGCCCTTTCATAAAAGGTATATTGCTCCTTGGCCGGAATGAAAAAATGTTTAAAAAAATGAGACGAAAAGACATACCTTTTATCATTTTCTTGGGATTATTGATCCTGTTATCCGGATGTAAACCCGCACCCAAACAAAGCCGGATGTTTGACCATCCCAATTGCGAAAACTATTTTCAAATTAAACGGGGTATAAACATCAGCCACTGGTTATCACAAAACCCCGATAAAAGTTCAAACCGAAAACGACTGTTTGCTGCCGAAGATGCCGCCCTGATTGCCCGGTTGGGATACGACCACGTGCGCATACCCGTGGATGAGGAACACTTATGGGATAAACAGGGGAATCGGATAGAACCGTCATTTGAAATGCTGCACGAAGGAATAAATTGGTGCCTCGAAAACGACTTGAAAATTATTTTAGACTTGCACCAGATACGTTCCCATTCATTCAACAACCAGAATAACCTGCTTTGGAAAAGCACAAAGGCGCAAAATGAATTTATTCAAATGTGGTTGTTTCTTTCAGGTGAATTCTCAAAATACCCGGTAGAAGAACTTGCCTATGAATTGCTGAACGAAGCAGTGGCCGACAGCAGCAGCCAATGGAACCGTTTACTGAAAACAACAATCGATTCGATCCGAAAGCGCGAGCCTTACCGGAAGATCATCATTGGTTCGAACAGGTGGCAAACACCTGAAACCTTTCATGAACTGGTAGTTCCCAAAAATGATTCAAACATCATCCTGAGTTTTCATTTTTACGCGCCCCATGCCTTTACCCACTACCGGGCACACTGGCTTGAAGCTGGGAAATATACCGGCCCGGTAAATTATCCCGGCCCGGTTATTGACCCTGAAAACCTGGCCGGTTATCCCGAAGAGGTTATTGAAGGAATAAACCAATCCAATGGCTATTACACAAAAGACACCTTACTGAAAATAATTCAGGAACCGGTACTTTATGCAAAAGAACACCGGTTGCAGTTGTATTGCGGGGAGTTTGGGTGTGTGCCCTTTGTTCCCCGTACCATGCGCCTTCAGTGGTATAGGGATGTAAGGGAAATGTTTGAAGCGAACGGCATTGCATGGTCGAACTGGGATTACAAAGGCTTGTTCGGTATTTTTAATCCCGGCAGCGGGAACACTGATCAGTATTTGATAAATGAATTAATACCTTAATGGTAATTGCACCTAAATGATTATGTTGATAAATCAATTTTAAGCCCCGGATTTTAATTGCCGGATTTCAATTGCCCCGACTTTCAAGTCGGGGAGAGTATAATGAGCAACACAAACAGGGCTTTAGCCCAATATTTAGTAACCATAATGAAAAATAAAATTCCTGTCTGTTTAATCATATTTGTCCTTGCCTTTACCGGGTGCAGCAAATATCCAAAAGATGTTAAGGATGCGTTGAGCCTGATGAGTAAAGCTAATCGGGAAAAATTCAGGGATGTTTTTAACAACTACAAAGCGCCAAAGGACAGCCTGAAATTAAAGGCTGCATATTTCCTGGTTGAAAACATGCAGGGTAAAGGTTTTTACAAAGGCAGACAACTGGAAGACTTCAATGTCCTTTTCGATGTACTGGCAAATAAACCTGCCGATTACCGTGAAAACTTACCCTGGTATTCCAATGAACTGAATTTTCTTTTCGATTCGCTTGAAAACATTTACGGCCCACTAAGCTATTCCAACATGTATTTTGTAAAAGATGAAGACGCTTTTACCGCCGAATCATTTACAGATTACATCGACGAGGCATTCAAATCGTGGGAAAACCCGTGGAGTAAAAATAAAGTATCCTTCGATGATTTTCTGCACTATGTTTTACCCTACCGCAATTTCAAAGAGCCCCTTGAACCGTGGCGGGAAATGTACACCGAAAAATTCTATTGGATTTACGATTCGGTCTCTCCCGGCGAAGACATCATCAGCGTTGCAAACAGGCTGAATGTTGGTTCCGAGTTGAAATTTTCCAACGGGTTTGGGCGGTACATCGTACCCATAGCCCCGGGTGATCTGTTAAAAGCCATGTACGGAACCTGTGCCGACAATTCCAACCACAAGGCAATGATCATGAGGGCTTTTGGAATTCCTGTCGCCATTGATTTTCTGCCTCAATACGGCAACGACCATAACAGCCATTACTGGAATGCAGTTAAAGACCGATATGGAAATTTTATAAGTTTCGAAGAAGCGTTAGACGATATAAATGCTTTTGTTGCTTATAAATATAAAATCGGAAAAGTATTCCGAAAATCGTTTTCAAAGAATAAGGACCTTTTGGCGTTGTTGGAAGAAGAAAAAGAAAATACGCCGTCTGTTTTTTCATCGTGCGATTTTACCGACGTTACCAATGAATATGTGGCCACAACAGATGTAAGGCTAAAACTGAAAAACATACCGCAAAAAACCGCTTATGTTTATGCAGCCTTGTTTAATGACCATGGCTGGTCGGTAATCGATTTTACAAAAATTGAAAAAGATGGATTTGCAACATTCAAGAACCTGGGAAGGGGCGTACTATACCTTCCTGTTTTTTCTGTTGGCGGTAATCTTATCCCAGCCGGATTGCCTTTTAATATTACACCTAAAGGGTACATAAAATACATTGAGCCCATAAATGAAACAGAAGAAGTTATTCTTACCCGGAAATATCATTTTCACAAGCGCAAATTAAACTGGCTGAATTGCCTGAAAGGAGGAATTTTTGAAGGTTCAAACACTCCCGAGTTCCAAAATGCTGTTACACTGGCAATGATAGAAGAGGTTCCCGGGGAACATATAACGGAACTAAAAAACAATATTGACAGTCCTTTCAGGTACTACCGATTTAGATTTTCCAATGAAGAACAGTTACTTACTTATGACGGCGACGGGGCCAGCATTGCAGAAATCGAATTTATAACACCCGGCGGGGAAAAACTATCAGGCAAACCGTTTGGAAGCCCGGGTAAAAAATACAATCCTTACACACCGGATAAATGCTTTGACGGAGATCACCTGACTTTTTTTGAAGACAGTCGTACCGGTAACTTTGAGAAATATGTTGGTTTGGAACTAAAAAAATCTCAAAAAGTAGATCAAATAAGGTTTATTGCCCGTAACGACATGAACAGCATTCAGGTTGGCAATTTGTATGAACTCTTCTATTGGGACAACCAACAATTTCAATCACTTGGCAAAAAAATAGCAACAAGCCAGCAACTAATATATTCCAATGTACCCAAAGGTGCGCTTTTATGGCTGAGAAACTTAACCGAAGGGAAAGAAGAACGGATTTTCACTTTTGAAAAGGGTGAACAGGTTTGGTGGTAAAACAAAAACAAATATTACTGTAAACCCCTCATAAAATATTATCGGAATAAGATTGCAAACAAAATATTGTAAAATCACTCTTCAACAAACCAGCTTAAATCCCATTTCTCTTCCATGTTGTTCAGTGCATCGGGGTTAAGCTTCAGGTAGTTGGGCACCACATTTTTAACACCTATTTCGTTGGTGGGTTTTCCCTTCAATATATCGCCGGCCAGTTTACCGGCCACTTTACCCACTTCGTAATACTCGGCCCCGAGGCCAAAAATGGCATTCCCATATACGTTGTACGGATTATTGGTAAACAGCGGTATTTTCGCCCGGTTTGCCGCATTTATTAGCTGGTCGATACCCGATTCCACCACATTGTCGCCGCCCAGCCACAAGGCATCTACACCACGCAGGGTAAGTCCCATGGCGGCCTCCAGAATCTGGGTGGAACTTTCAATGCCCGATTCAAGCAATTCAATACCCAGTTCGTTACACTTTTTACGGGCCAGTTTTACACAAGCCTCTGAACAAACCTCGCTGGTGCACCAAACGGTGCCGACTTTTTTAAGGCCGGGGTTCATTTTTTTTGCAATATCGAAAGCTTCTTCAACAGGCTGGAACGTGCCTATACCAACCAAATGGGGCGGGTGTTGGTTGGGGCCGGGTCCGGTAATGCCTACCCCTGAGTGATAAGGATCGGTTACGGCACTGAAAACGTGCAGCACCTTACCCTCTTTGTTTGCATTGGCCATTACCTGCAAAGCGGGCGTACTGGCTGTTATCACCATATCAAAGCCACTGCTCACAATGTTCTGCCCAATCATGTTGGCCGTGGGCATATCGCCTTCGGCACAATACGATTGTATGGTGCAGTTTTCACCATCGACAAAACCATGTTCTTGCAACCCATCTATAATACCCTGCTCGGTTTGATCGAGGATTAAACGGGAGGCAATTTTAAATATGGCAATGTTATAATGTCCGTCTTTTGTGGGTGCCTTCCGGTTGTCAAGGTCAAGCAATAACAAAACAACAGCCACAACAACAAGGGCCAGCAATGCACGGATTATTTTTTGAAACTTCATATACTATAAAAAATTAAGCTTAAATGTAATTTTCCTCAAGCATGGTCGCCACAGCCGGATCGATGTTGTCTTTCCGCCTGAGCTCATCAAACAATGTCAGCAAATCGTTCACTTTCAATCGTTTCTTTTCTTCCCCCTTGAAATCGTAAGCAATCTTCCCCTGGTGCATCATGATGATGCGGTCGCCCAGGTTTACGGCCTGTTGCATGGAATGGGTAACCATGAGGGTTGTAAGCTGGTCGCGTGAAATGACCCGCTGGGTTAAATCGATTACCTTGCTGGCCGTTTTCGGGTCGAGAGCTGCCGTGTGTTCGTCGAGCAGCAGTAATTTAGGTTTTAATGCCGTTGACATAAGCAGTGTCAGGGCCTGGCGTTGTCCGCCCGAAAGTTTACCAATGGGGTTTTCGAGGCGGTCTTCAAGTCCCATATTTAAGGGCCGCACCATGTCCTTAAAATCGTCGATGAGTTTTTTGGGCAAGCCCCAGCCCAGTCCCCGCTTTTTACCCCGTCGCATTGCAAGGGCCAGGTTTTCTTCAATCGACATGTTAGGAGCTGTACCGCTAAAAGGGTTCTGGAAAACCCGTCCGATGTATTTGGCCCGCTTGTGTTCGCTCCATTTAGTAATGTTGGTCCCATCAAGCGTTATTTTCCCATTATCAACCATAAACGTTCCGGCCACGGCATTAAGCATGGTCGATTTTCCGGAGCCGTTGGTACCCAGCACACACACAAAACTCCCCTCTTTTATCTCGAGGGTAACTCCTTGTAATGCCTTTACTTCGTTAGCCGTCCCGGGGTTAAATGTCTTGGTAATGTTATCTATTTTAAGCATGAGCCCTCCTTTTAAAAGTAAGTTTCTTTTTGTTTTTCATTAAGCCCGGTAAAATAAGGGCAATAAATACAAATAGCGCGGTAATGATTTTCAGGTCGTTCGGATTTAAACCCCAACGCAAGGCAATGGCCACAAGCAGCCTGAAAAGCACCGAACCGACAACCGCGCCGGCAATTACAAATCCAAGGCTGTTGTCGTTAATAATGGCTTCGCCAATAATTACGCTTGCCAGCCCCCACACCATCATACCAATGCCCATTTGCACATCGGCAAAGCCTTGGTATTGTGCCAGCATGGCCCCTGCAAGGGCAATAAAACCGTTCGACAATGCCACCCCGATAATGATCATGGCTTTCGTGTTCACGCCAAGTGCACGAATCATCTGGTCGTTGTCGCCGGTGGCACGCATGGCGGTACCAATGTTGGTTTTGAAAAACCACCAAAGCCCTATGCAGAATGCCACAATTACCAACAGGCAGAAAAAAAGCAGCCATAAATCTTTTACGGCCACTTCCCAGCCAATTACATTGGCCTTTGCCCCTTCGCCCGAAACCGCAACCGAGAAGTTTTCAATCCAGGTAAAAACAGTGGTTTCGTTTAGCAGGGGCATGTTACTTTTACCCATTACATGCAGGTTAACCGAATAGAGGGCCGTCATAACCAAAATACCGGCCAAAAGCGGGTTTATTTTAAACCGGGTATGGATAAGGCCTGTTACTGCCCCGGCGGCCATCCCGGCAATAAATGCAATGAAACTGGACAGTAAGGGGTTTACCCCGGCTACAATAAGCGATGCAGCTGTTGCTGCCCCAAAGGTAAACGAACCCTCGGCTGTAATATCGGGGAAATCGAAAATACGGAAGCTGATAAAAATCCCCAGGGCCAGTAAGGCGAGGATCAATCCTATGGTAAATGAACCTATTAATAATGACATAATTGTGTTTTATTGAGTTGTTACAGTTTTGGTCGATTCAACAGGGGCTACCCAGCAAAAACCCTGAACAAAATGGCTCTCGCCCAGTCCCACAATGTCGCGGGTATCGTTCGTCAGGTGTAAAATATCGTTCAGTTCCGATGAATTGAACAGGAAACCAATGGTTTCATCAAGGTCGATGGCCGTTTTCTTAAGCGGGGTATAAGGGAAAACGGCCGAGTGGATATGCCCGAAAAAAGGTGTTCCGGGCTGGATGTTTTTCACAAACGCCGAATCTTCTTTTCCGGGTTCAGAGGTGAAGTAGCCAACCGACAATGTCAGCATACGGTTATGAGCCGGTTCGGTAGTAAAATTAACGGTGTTTTTCACTTCGGGGAAAGAAAATATTTTTTTACCGTCGACCGGTGAAGCGTTTAACGAAGTACCAATTAAACCACCGCTTTCGGCAAGCATTACCACGGCAAACTTTTTCAAACCCGTCAATTCGTTTATGGCCGATATTAACTGGCTTAAACCGATGGTTGCCCCTGATTTTTGGGGGTCGAAACGAACGAGATGCGAAAAATTCCCTTCAAAGTGCACGCCGTATAGCTCAACAAGACTGGCAACCAATTTCCCGCTACTCACCATATAGTCGGGTTTTCCCGATCCGTCGGCGGGCAAATAGGCAATGTTTTTCCCAAACATGATGTATTCGCCAAAGCGGCTTTTACATTCATCGAAAGAATCGCCAATAGCCCCTAAACCGACAGCAAATTTATCCGCCCCCGAATCAAGTTTTCGGGCATCGGAATTTTTGTAGGCCGATTCTTTTATCAGCTTCGGATTGCCGTACAAATACAGATCCGTTTCCCCGGGTTTATCTACCGGAATCAAACTGAAATGGGTGTTACCAACGGTGATGTGCTCAGGCTTCGCCGGAACCTCTTCCGAAGCATCTTTTTTCGCGGGGGGCTGAGCCAGCATGTCGAGCATACCAACCATTGAAAGAACCTGATTAACATTCTCCGACATGGCAGCAATGTAAAAATACCCGTTAACGGTTTTCAGGTTTTTGTACTGGGTTACCAACGAACGGATGCCCGCCGAGCTGATGTATTCAATACCCGACATGTCGAGCACGATATGGTAATGGCCTTCCCGCACCATCCGGTCGACATAATCGTTCAGGTGTACCGACTGGTTGGCATCGAGCCTGCCTTTGCAGGTAAAAATCAACTCGTTTCCATTCAGTTGATGTACAATTTCTAAATTGTTCATTTCCTATATTGGTTTATTAGTTAATAATTTTATCGGCACTTTTTAAAAGACCTTCCGGGGTTTCAAGCCCGTAAGCCCTTGCAGCGCCTGGGTTTATTACAGTTTTTATACTTTTGATGCGCGAGTAAGGAATATCGGCAGGCGATTTACCGTTAATCACTTCAAAAGCCATGTTGGCAATTTCAATGCCCTGCTGAAAATAATCGCCCGATATGGCAGCCACAGCGCCCATTTCAACCTGGCTTGTAATGAAGCAAAAGAGCGGGGTTTTATGCTTTCGTGAAATTTTCACCATGGACATAAACCCGGGTATGGTACAATTATCTGGCAACTGGCAAATGGCATCGATGTTTTTAATACACAACAGTTCGGTGGCATCGGTTACTTCTATTGCCGTGTTTACGGGTATTGATTCCAGTTCTATGCCCAACTCGCGGCACGACTTTTCAAGTTCTTTCAAACCGCTTACCGAGGCCATTTCGCCGGGACAAAACAAAACGCCCAGACGTTGGGCAGCAGGCAAGTATTTCTTTATTAACGCCAAACCTTTAACGGTATAGCTCATTCCATCTATTCCCGTAAGGTTTGGGATATGATCGGCATAAGATTTTCCCAAGCCGTTTCCAACCGGATCGGCCACCACCGTGAACAGAATTGGTACATCTTTAATTTTTGCCGAAAGGGCCTGTGTAGAAGCCAAAACCGTCGAAAAAATAAGGTCGTAATCTTTATGTGCCACCAGTTTAACAATGTCGTTTAGTGTAGGGGCATCGGCGTTGGCATTGTATACATCAAACGTATAATCGTGGTTTTGAACATGCCCCATTTCCTCGAACCTGTGCAGTATTCCTGCCTGTACATCATCGCAATCGGGCGATGAAACATAATGCACCATGGCAATTTTTTGAAGCATACCAAAGGGTTCTTTTTCTCCAATAATAACAGCAGCCTGCCTGCGTGTATCTTCGTTAAATTCAATGCCAAATTTCCGGGCTTTTACCGGGTTAAGTTCAACAACCGATGGAGTTGGCGGATCGAAGGGAATATCGCCCGGGCTTTTCCCGTCAATCAGAATCTGTTCGGCCTGCAAGCCTGCATTGAAACCGTTTTGAAAATAGTCAATATCCATTTGCACCAGGCTTTCCATGGGCATTCCCGGTGGCCTGGCGTTAAACTCAAAATAGGGAAGGTCTGCGTTCACCACTCCTTTAATCAGTGTTGAAATCCCGGACGACATCAGGTTATCACCAATTTGGCATACTGCATCAATTTTTGATGTAGTCATACTCAATACAGCATCGGGCAATTCCGACGAATTATTTGCCGGAAAAAATTTCACCTTTAAGCCATATCTTTCAGCCACTTCAAAAAAATCATCTTTGAATTTTACCGAAATTATTTCTCCGGGGCAATAAATTGTGCCCAGGGTTTTTATTCGCGGTGCATTTTCGGTTATGATGCGGCACATGGTTTCAAAATCGTTTGAAAGGCGGCCACCGGTAACGTTTTTAAGGTGGTTTTCAGAATCGGTGCCGGCACCAACCAGGATGGGATCGGCCACAGCAGCATAAACAACCGGAATTTCCTCAATGTTGTTTATTGCTGCCTGAAGTGCCGGGGTACAGGTAACTAAAATCAAATCGGGTTTTTGGTTTTTTACCTGCTTGAAAATACTGTTCAGCATTGAAATATCACCACTGGCTTTTAACACCGAAACCGAAAGGTTTTTACCTTTTTCAAGCCCGTTTTCGTGTAAAGCGTTAAAGAAACCTTCCTCAACATTCTCAACAGCCGGAACATCAATCCAGTGAATAACCGTTAGCTCAAATTTTTCTTTGCTTGACGGAGCAACCTTTCCCCTGTTCGAAATATCGGACAAAAGCAAAACGACTGCCAGTGCAACAAAAAAAAGTACCGGTTGTATTATTTTACCAATGCGCATTGCCTGCATGTTTATTCATTATTCACGGCCTCGCTTATATATTTTTCAGGAACCTTGATGTTAAAATAATCCATGGCATCCCTGTTCACTGTCACAATTGATTTTCCCACGTACCGGTAAGGTATACTACCGGGCGATTTTCCTTTCAAAACTTCAATTGCCATATCCACGGCATCGGCCCCCGCGTTGTAATAATCGCGCGAAATGGCGGCTACTGCGCCCTGTTCCACCTGTTTCTCGATAAAAGCAAAATAGGGAATGTGGTTATCGTAGGCCACTTTAATGATTGACGAACCACAACTGGCCGTTAGGTTGTCGGATATTTGAGTAAACGCTTCAATGCCGCGGTTGGCAATTGACAAGGCGGCATCGGCAACCTCGGTGGCCGAATTGGCGGGTACGGCAATAAGCCTCAACCCGGCATTTTTTGCTTCCTGTTGGAGCCGCTCTTTGTAGGCTACGGAATTGACCTCGCCCGGGGTATAAACAGTACCGATGGTTTTTATGCCCGGCATCGATTCTTTTACAAGCTCTATAAGGCTTTTGAAATCGCTCATGGTTGAAATTCCGGTAACGTGTGACAAATGATCGGTAAATGATATTCCCAGCCCTGCTTTAACGGGATCGCCTACGTTGGCAAAAACGATGGGCATGTTTTTAATTTTATTGACCAGTGTTTGGGTTGTTGGTGTGGATGTCACAAAAACGATGTCCCATTTTTCAGCAGAAACGGCATCGGCTATACTGTTCATGGTCGACACATCGCCCTGGGCATTAAACACTTTAAGCGTATAGTCTTTCCCTTCAACCAGTCCGTTCCGTTTTAATTCTTCGCGCAAGCCGTGCTCGGCATCTTCTGAGTTGGGGCTGTCGACATAATGGGTAAGGCTGAATTTATAGTTGTTGCCTTTTAACGGGTTGCTTTTTGCCAGGTATTTTTCGGGGAATTGAATGCCCCATTTTTCAGCTAATCCGGTATTAAGCACAATCAATTCATCTACGTAATTTTCTATCGGAATATTTTTTGGGTTTTCGCCGTTTAGCACCCGTGCCACAAAAGGCGCTGTAAAGTGGCCTGTATTGTACCAGCTAATGCCTACCCCGGCCAGGGCGCCGTTATCGACAAACTCTACATCGTTAACCACGAGGGGCATTTTATTATCGTTGCACACTTTTACAATGGCGTGAAAAGCCTGTATGGCCGTGTTATCGCCCGATATCCATATTGCATCGATGTTTCGCATGCACAATGCCGAAGTGGCCTGGTAAACTTCAGAAGTGTTTATCACCGTGCTTTCAACCAGCTCGATGCCCGTTTTTTCACAATACGCCTTTCCCACTTCGGCTACTTTGCGGGAATTGGCTTCGGATGAATTGTAAAGTGTCCCGATCCGTTTTGTACCGGGTATTGTTTCCCTGATAAAATCGATTGTTTTTTCAACAGGTGGGAAAGAAGCCACGCCGGTTATATTTGGTCTATGCTTTGTAAAACTCTCGCCCACCCCGGCTTCGAGCGGGGTATACGACATGGTAAAAACCATGGGGTGCTTTTTTACCGTTGCCACCGCAGCCGAAATCCCCGGTGTAGATGTTGGAACAATAACATCGACATCCTGGTTGTCCATGTTCAGATGAATGGGTTGCAGGTTAGCCATTTCGCCGTTGGCATGCTGGGCAATAACAATCAGGTTGCTGTCTTTAACAAAGCCCAGTTCTTCCATCCCTTTCCACAACCCGGTTACCATCATTTCGAAAGCCTCTTCGGGTGCGAAATAGGTTAGTCCCAATTTATAGGTTATCCCTTCAACTGCTTTTGTGCCGGCTTTTCGGGTCTTTGTGCCCCTTTTTTCAGGGCCAATCCTGTTCCCCAGGTCCGAAAGCAATAATATTCCGGCTATGGCCAGCAGGGCAAGCAACGCATTCAGTACTTTTTTAATCTTCATATTTATTTAAATTCTCCATTCCCGGTAAAAACCGAAATATAAGTATTAATCGGTTCAATCTTTCATTTAAAACTTCTGAAAACCCAAAGAATCGTCATTCCCTAATTTTTTCTTTTCGTAAAAAAATGGTTTAACGAAACCAGTAAAACACCAACAGCCAAAATAACAACCACCGCGTTTATTACAATGAGCAGTATGTTATTTTTTTCAAAAAAATCGATCTGGTTATGAACCGCGGCCCAAATGGTAACAACACTCATAAATAAAGCGGGCAAAGCAGTAAGCAACCAATAACGGTTGTTTTTCTGCCTTAAATACAGGGTCAACAATACTAAAGCCAGTGCTGCCAGCAACTGGTTTATTGCCCCAAAAAGCGGCCAAAGTGTTAACGCCCCTTTGCCATCGCTGCCTGTTGAATATGCCAGCAATGCAGCAGTAATTACCACCAGAGCCGAAAGGATATAACGGTTTTTAAATTTTACAGGTACTTTTTCGGGGATTATTTCGCTTATAAAATAACGCTCGAGCCGGGTAGCCGTGTCGAGGCTTGTACCCGCAAACGAAGCAACAAATACCCCCATTATTACCACAGCAATATTCCGGGGGATACCAATGGCCGTGATCATGTTTGATGAACCGATAACAAATGCCTGCACCTTAGATGCCAGACCCTGTGCGGCATGCCAGCTTGAATAATGTTCCTGCCAGGCAGGCAGCCCCGACAGCAGTTCGCCGTTTTTCGAGGTATAAGCCAAACCTATTCCGGAAACGGTTGCCAGTATTACAAATACCGATAAAGCACTCTCGGTTAACATTCCCCCGTAACCGATCATCAACGAATCTTTTTCGTTCGATATTTGTTTTGACGATGTACCCGATGATACCAGGGCGTGAAACCCCGAAACGGCCCCACAGGCGACAACAATAAAAAGGAATGGAAAAAAGTCGGGGGCTCCCGGTGGGTTTGCCACATAAGCCGGTGCAACAATATCAAATTCAGGAAAACGTATAGCCGAAAAAACAACACCCAGAAACATCAGCGCCATCATTATAAAAAGCTGATGGGAATTGATAAAATCACGCGGCTGTAACAAGGTTTTAACCGGCAGCACCGATGCAATGAACGCATAAACCAACAAAATGAGGGTCCAACTACCAGTAGGCTGAATACCTGCAATAACCGGCATTTCAATTGGCAGGTAAGTGCCTAACACTACGGTAACATACATCAGCACAACGCCAATAACACTCCATTTTAACAAACTTTTTCCCTGCTGGCTAACCATATAGCCCACCCAAATGGCAATGGGTATTTCAGCCCATATTGGAACAACCGATCCCGGGAACATATCGAAAATTACAGCAATGATCATCCCCAGTATCGAAATAAAAATCCACATTAACAGGAACGCAATGATAAAAATGGCGTATTTGGTTTGCTTGTTGATGTATTTCCCCGAAAAATCGGCAATGGTTTTTCCCTGGTTCCGTAAAGAAACAACAAGCACCCCCAAATCGTGAACACCCCCCATAATTACGCTGCCCACAAACACCCAGATAAGGGCAGGCAACCACCCCCATATTACGGCAATGGCAGGCCCTACAATGGGTCCCGTACCGGCAATGGATGCAAAATGATGCCCAAACAGCACCTCCTTACGGGTCGGGTAATAATCAACCCCATCGTTCAACTCAACCGAAGGAACTTTATTTCCGGGTTTTAACTGAAATATTTTTTTAGAAATAAAACGGCCATAAAAGCGATACATCAAAATGTACCCGATAAAAGTGGCCATCATTAAAATTATTGGTTTCATTTAGCCTGATTAGGTGAGAATTTTGTAATGAAGCATAAAATTAAAATTTCATCGACATGAATTCAAAAAAACCTCGAATAATTCATTATTTTTTTAAAACCAACTAAAAATATATATTTTAATATGCCGGAATAGTTTTAACTTTAGAAACTCTCGTATAACTTGAACAAAAATTTAAAATAAGGTAATCATGAAATTCAGTTATCCAATTAAGCTAACGGTTCCCAACAAAGTAGAATACCTGCCGATTATAGAGAAAGCCGTATCGGCAATGGCGCATTCAATTGGCTTTGGCAAGATGGACATTGCCAAAATTGAACTGGGGCTTGAAGAAGCCATCGTCAACATACTTAACACGGCCTTTTTGCCCGGTGAAGAAACCACTTACGAAATCATACTTCAACCCCAAACAACCGGGCTAAAAATCGTTTTAAAAGAAAAAGGGATCCCATTCGACCCCGAACAGGTTGATGAATACAAACCCGAAGATATTAAAGAAACCTTATCGGAAAAGGGATTGGGGATATTTTTAATGCAACAGTTTGTTGATGAAGTATCGTTTGTTAACCTGGGCAAAGAGGGAAAAGAAACCCATTTGTTCAAGCACTTCAACAACCGCTCGGTTGAAAAACTAATGAGCGCAGAAGAAATTGACAAAGCCCGCGATGCCAAAAAAGAAGAGCCGCTTCCGCGTAATTCAATTGATTTTAAAGTGCGCGAGATATTGGAAAAAGAAGCCATCGAAATAGCAAAATGTGCATACAGCTCATACGGGTATACTTACATAAACGAAGACATTTATTTCCCCGACCGCATTTGGAAACAAAACCAAACGGGCGAGCTAATTTCGGTAATTAGCGTTACCAACGATGGCCAAATCATGGGGCATAATGCACTCGAAATTGAAGAACGCGATCCTTTGTTTCCCCAGCTGGGAATGGCCTTTGTTATGCCCCGATATCAAGGGCAGGGCTGCATGAAAAAAATGATTGAAAAATTAATTGAAAAAGGTAAAGAAGAAGGTTTTGCCGGAATTTATGCAAGGGGTATTACAGCGCATCCCTATTCCCAAAAGGGATTGTTAAAATACGGCATGAAAGAAACCGCACTGTTACTATCGAGTGGCCCGGGACGCGAATACAAAGGCATTGTTGAAGGAAAGACCCAACGCGAAAGTGTTGTGTTGCTTTCACTTTTCCTGAAAGGCATTAAACACCCCACGCTTTACATTCCGCCACAACACAAGGCCATTATTGAAAAAATATACAACAACCTTGAGCAAAAGGTAAACCTGAAAGATGCTCCCGCGAAAAAAACACGGGCAAAGCAATTGTCGGTTTGTACCGTAACAACCGAACCCGTAAACCAGGTTGCCCATATTGTTGTGAAGGAATTTGGCAGTAATTTCAGAAAAGAGCTGGAACACACGCTCCGTTCGTTATGTATTGACCGGTTTGAAACCATTTACCTTCACCTGAAAATGGACGACCCTCTTTTACTGCGGTATTTCAAACACATCGAAAAAATGATGTTTTTCTTTGCAGGCATCATGCCCGCATCTGCCGGAAAAGATGAGCTGATTATGCAATACCTCAACAACTATAAGGTTAATTATGAAAAAATCACAACTGCATCTGAAATGGCTCACGAATTGAAGGATTACATCAGGCAACAAGATCCTAACCAAAAGGTATAAACACACAACAGCCATTTACCCCCAATAATATTAGGGGCAAATTGAATGTAGTTTACCTTTGGGAAAATTGATATTGCACTTTTATGCCAATGCTTCTTCTTCGGTTTCAAATATTTTAAAAATAGTTGAGAAGCCCGAAATATCGAAAATTTCTTTAATGGTGGGTTGCATTTCGCATAAATGAAGTTTACCATTTAGTGCCATTAATTTCTTCTGGGCAATTAGAAAAACCCTTAAGCCCGAACTGCTGATATAATTCAACCCCTTGCAATTCAATACAATGTTTTTTTCTCCTGTGCCAATAATTCCTACAACCTCATTTTCAAATTCATTAAAATTGGTTGTATCTATCCTTCCTTCGATGTTAAGGATGCAAA
Organism: Prolixibacteraceae bacterium; assembly: GCA_021740385.1. Taxonomy (GTDB): domain Bacteria; phylum Bacteroidota; class Bacteroidia; order Bacteroidales; family Prolixibacteraceae; genus DAIMEA01. Next base: position 17,733 of record JAIOZY010000011.1, read on the forward strand.
AACCATTCGAGTTCTTTTTTGTCAGGTTCATAACGTTATATTTTTTTCTTTAATATTAAAATGTTTTTATCATTATCCCTTTTGTAATTTACACTATCCATTATTTTGGTAATCAGGAATATTCCCAATCCGCCAATGGGTCTTTGGTCAGCAGGCAAATCAATATCGGGTTTTTCTTTTGCAGTCGGGTCAAAAGGTATCCCGTTATCCTTTATTACAATTTCAATTTCTCCTTTTTCATAGTTAATATCAATATTAACAGTTTGTTGTTCGGCCTTGTCGGGGAAGGCATAAAACACAATGTTCGAAATGGCCTCCTCGAGTACAAGGTTCAGGTTCATGGTGAGCGGCATGGGTAAATCCCATTTTTCGCCCAGGGCTTCAATTTTTCCTGCTAAAACAGGAAGTTCATCAATCGAACTCTTAATGCTAATTTCTTCTTTCATACTATTAAAATTGTCTGTTTTCAAAGGTCCGCCAGCTGGCGGATGGAACTTCTCCCAACAGGGCGGGATCGTTTCATAGCGCATTTTCTATTTGCCGTAATAAACGACACACATCATGGTAAGGTCGTCCGACTGCAGGTAGTCGTTAACATGAATAACCACATCGCGGGCAACGCTCATAACAATCTCTATTGGTTCCGATTTTTTGACCAAAGATAAACACTTTAACAATTTTTCCTCTGAATACAGATCGGCATCCCAGTTTTCAGCTTCGGTAACCCCGTCGGTATACAGAAAAATTTTATCGGAGGGCAAAAAATGCATCTCTTTTTCTTCATACCGATGTTCGGGGAACAACCCAATGGGTATATCTTTTGTAATCTCGAACATTTTAACATCACCACCCGAACTGATAATAACAGGGGGGTTGTGGCCTGCGTTTGTATACTGCATATAACCGGTTTCGATGTTTATGATGCCCAAAAAGAAGGTCACAAACATGCTCGATTCGTTGTTTAACGACAATGACTTATTCAGGGCATCGACAATAACCTTTGGTGAGCGCTGCTTTGGTGCTATCGAGCGCAGCAAGGTACGGGTTACGGCCATAAAAAGCGAAGCAGGCACCCCTTTGCCCGAAACATCGCCAAGGGCAATACAAAGGTGCTTATCGTCAATCAGAAAAAAGTCGTATAAATCGCCGCCTACTTCCTTGGCCGGCTCGAGCATCGCATAAATATCAATTTCGGGTATATCGGGGAATGGCGGAAATATTTTTGGTATCATGCCCATTTGTATTTCGCGGGCAATGCGCAATTCGCTTTCAATTTTCTCCTTGGCCGAAGTGGTTTCTTTAAGGTGTTCGATATACGATTTCAGGTCCTTTTGCATGTGCTCAAACGAGTTGAGCAAATCCTTCATTTCATCTTCGCTTTTTATTTCGGGCAGTTTATTATCGAAATTCCCATCGGCCACCTCGCGCGCCGATTTGGCAAAATAGCGCAGGGGTTTAATTTGCTCGTTTACAATTTTTGTAATGATAAATGTGAGTAACCCAAGACCAACAACAATTAAAATGATGAGCACAATGCTTATTTGCCTTAGCGGTGCATACATTTCGGAACGGGGAAAAACAATAGCCAGCGACCATCCGCTTGAGCCCAGGGGGGTATAGGAAATCATCCAGCGGGTTTTGCCCTTTACATACGAAACGAAATTGGTGTTTCCTGCTTGCATGTCCCGCCCTATCTCACGTAATTGGGGACTTTCAAGTTCGTAGGCCCAGCTAAAAATGGTCTGGTTCATTATCAGTTCGGTTTTCGGGTGGGTAACAAAGGTACCGTTACGGCTGATTACCGATGCATAGCCCGTTTCAAAAATACGTACCGACGAAACAATATCAGTCAGCCATTCAAGCGATAAATCAATGGTGATAACTCCTGCAAGCGCTTTTTCCTGTCCCGAATAACGGTAAAAAGGAACCGAGTATGTTGTTATTAACGCATCGACACCCCCGCTATCGTAGTAAGGTTCGCTCCAATAAGGTTGCTCAATGGTAACGGGTATCTGGTACCAATCCATTATAAAATAATCATAATCGGCACTGCCCAGGTATGTCGAATGCAGTTCGCCGTTTTCGCGGTAAGTATACGGACTAAAATAATAGCCCTTTTCAGGGAAAAATTCGGGTTCGAAAGCAATGGCACACCCAATAACCTCGGGGTTGTTTTTAACAATGAGTTGGGTATAAAACATGATTGAATCGCAGTTTAACTGATGGCTCTCAATCAGCCACTTGTAGTTTTTTGATATCTTTTCGGTAGTCAGTAGTATTTGCTCTGTTTTAAAAACAGTGCTTTCCATTAACGAAAGGGCATTTTTACGGGTTGTATCTTCAATCGTTTTTTTAGAAAAGAAATAAAAAACCGAAAGTGAAATCAGGAAAAGGAAAACACAAAAGGAGAGCACATAAAATACAATCCTCGATGCTAATGATTTTGTCAGTTTAAACGCCATATTTCTTTGTTTATTTATCCGGTTCCCCTAAAACCGGTTTATAAAAATTTTTGAATGAAATTTTGGAATCAACCGTCCCATCATCCATCAAAATGCTTTGAGCCTTGTGGAAATCATATTCAGCAAGTTCGCCCTTTTTAACATTTTTTTTGCCGGTATCAATCAGTTCAATCATCCGTTCAAGCATCCACGACTGGTGCGCAAGATTGGTTGCCACATGTTCTTCCCGCATAATGTTAAGCACAATATCAAGGGCCTCATCTTTATGGTTTTTGGCATATTCCCATCCCTTAAGCGTTCCTTTCACAAATTTTTCAAGATCGCCGTACCGCTGCAGGCGTGTTTTGTTCAGGCAATACAGGCCATCTTCTGGTATGTTATAACCATAATCGGAAAAAAAGATGGAGGTCAGTTCATCTTCGTTAAAACCTGAATTGATAATTTGGTCGTATTCGTTGTACCACATTACCGTCATGGCATCAACGCCATCAATCATAAACATGTTAACCGATGAAAGGATGGGCACCCAGGTAACATTATAATTGTTCGAGTTAATGATTGCTTTCGGCACTTCATCGAAACCGCTTTTCCAAATGCCAATGCGCCTACCGTTTAAATCATCGAGCGAAAGGATGTTGCTATTTTTCTTTGCAACAAACATTAATGCTGAATGTTGTGACAACTGGGCAATGTTTACCAGGTCGACCCCCTGACTTTTTACCGATATCGCCGTTATTAAAAAGAGCGAGATCACATCCGATTCTTCATTGATCAGTTTTTCGGTGGCCATAACCGATGCCGAGGGGTGTACAATTTCAACATCAATACCCTCCTGCTCGTAAAAGCCCATTTCTTCGGCCACATAGTAACCCGCAAACTGCGCCTGCGGTAGCCAGTGCGGGGTGAAAGTAATTTTCGGTAACTGACTGAATGAATGAAATGTAAAAAATAACAAAGCAGTTAAAAGCACGGTTTTTCGAAACATCCTGTTCATTTTTTGTTCAATTTGTGAAAATTACGAATAATCGGGGTTATATTAAAAACTATTTTAAGATAATGTGCCGGTTTGTGTTTTTACTGTATATCATCAAGCAGGAAATCGAGGTAATTTTTACGGTTAATAAACAGAAATTTACCATCGTAGTCTTCCTTCCACGATTTTGGCACCCTTGTCTTTGTTTTTGAATATTTTATTTCATAGCCCGTCAACCCTGCATTTCCTTCTTCAACATAATCAATTTCAGTTCCTGAATAGGTACGCCAGAAATAGCAATTAAATTTTTTTCGCTGGTAAAAAAGTTGTTTCTTACGTTCAGATACTATGAAGTTTTCCCACAAACTACCCATATCATTTCTTTGGCTAATGGGTTTCAGGTTATCAATTAAATAATTACGGATACCTGTATCGTAAAAATATATTTTATCCATTTTAGATATCTCTTTTCGGGGATTTTTACTGTATGCCGAAAGCCTGAAAACCACAAATGATTTTTCAAGAAGATCAATGTACCGATCGACAGTTTCACGGTTTAAAGAAAGTTTTTTTGTGAGCTCGTGTACAGATACTACCTGCCCCACCTGGAATGCAAGCAAACGTAACAAATCCCGGATTTTAGCTGTGTATTTGACATTTGTAAGCTGTAGCACATCTTTAAAAAGATATGATTCACATATATCTTCCAAAACATCAATTTTATCACTATTATTCGAGGTATAAACTTCAGGATATAAGCCATATACCAAAACATCATCCAGTTTTTGATCAAGTTCGAATTTATTTAGATCCTGCCTGATTTCTTCAAGTGAAAAAGGCAGAAGATGAAATACCTTTTTACGCCCGGTTAACGGCTCTGAAGTCATATTGGCCAAATCGAATGAAGATGAACCTGTTGCAACAACTTTCAGTGATGACATTTCATCATAAAAAATTTTTAATACCAAACCAATATTTTGAACCCTTTGTGCTTCGTCGATAATCAATAACTGATACCCTTCTGTTAAATCTGAAAGGGTTTTCAAATCACGTTGCATAAGCAAAGTCTCGTTTTTCGACAGGTCAGCAGAAAGGTATAATACTTTCATACCCGATTTTGCACCTAAGTGCTTAACAAGCGTCGTTTTACCACTCTGCCGTGGCCCATAAATCAACAGCACTTTCCTGCTTTTTAAAATATGGTCATAGCATTGCCTTTCAATATATCGGGTAATAAACATGTAACTTTTTTGTTCAAAGATACAATTTTTTACGGTTGGCCGTAAAAAATAGGCTTAATTTTTATGGTCAACCGTAAAAATTCAAGATAATTAATTTTGAATACAGGAAATATAAACCATTAGTCTTTTTTCCCTTTAATGAAAGCCATGGGGTTTTCGTAAATCCGGTCACGCTTTTTGGTTAATCTTAACAAGCGCCAGTTTTCGAAAAAGCCCGATGCTTTCCGGAACAAGTCGAAATACAATGCCACCGTTAAAATAAATGTGAAAACCCACATTACCAACACGTTGAAAAGAATAGTGCCAATTTTAATTTTTCCAACAAACTTGCAGGGGGCATAAAAATGGGCACGCCCGTTGCGGTATCTTGGTTCGCGGTAAACCGGCTCATCAACCTGAACAATGTGATCATCGATTATTTGCAGGCGGTTAAACGAATAGGTATTACGTACCAGCGACTCGAGTTTTTTATTCAGGTGTTTATTTTTAAAGGCTAATAGTTCATTGCTGCCACCCATTTCTTCGGCCAAAGCAAGGTACTTTTTGTCAATCAGGGCAGTTACCCTGTTGTATTTGTCTCGGTAATAATCACTTACCTTCTCAAGACAACGGTTATAGTTTTCTGTTTTATCGGGAATAAAAGGCTGCAAGGCCAGCGAGCGGACTTCAGTAAAAATCGAATCGGGCCCATCTGTAAACCATTCAACCATGTCGTCGAATGAATTTTCTATAACGGGAACAAATTCCAAAGCGTCACGGGCTTTACCTTCGCGCGTGTAACGGTTATAAAAACTGATATGCTTTTCAACCTCGGGAACCCAGTAAAAGGTTTTAAAACTGTATTCGTTTTTCTGTTTCTCAAAGTTATAGAATGCTTTCTGGTAGTCATTGTTTTTGAACCTGTCAACTGCCAACGCTTCGTAAGACCACCGCGAGGCCATTACATCGCCAAGTATTGGGGTACGGTCGTGGCTGCTCATTGACGGGTGCATTTTGTTAAAATCGACAATCATGCCGCCAAAAAGCATCAAGGGCACCAGTAAAAGGGGAATAGCAACATAAATCGACACGATTGAACTGAGCCCTGCCGACAAATTAAGCCCCAGCAAATTGGCCAGGCAGGCCGTACTGAACAATATAATCCAGGTTGAAAGGGTTAACCCTTCTATTTCAAGCACCAAATTACCAATCAGCACAAAACCAATAACCTGTATGGCCGATATAAAAAACAAAAGCGCAATTTTTGACATGATGTACGCCCCCCTGCTCAGATTCAGGAATTGTTCGCGTTTCAATATTTTTCGATCCTTAAAAATCTCATCGGCACTCAGGCTTAAGCCTAAAAACAGAACCACCACCATGCTCATAAAAAGGAACGAGGGAATATTGTCGTTTTCGGCAAAACTGTATTGTCCCGAGGGTGAAAATTTTGAGAAGAAACCCAGTATAAGCGCGAGCACAGGTGCCTCGAGCAGGGCCAGGGTAAGGTATTGTTTGTTTGCAATTTTTTTAAACAAATCGCGTTTCAGGAAAAGTTTCAATTGCTTAAACCATTTTGGTTTTTTATAAACAACCTCGGGAAGTTTTTCCTGCTCCACCGGGTTACTGTGCATAAAATCGACCACCCTCGGTTCAACCTTTTCTTTGTAACGCTTATACCAATCTTCGGGTGAAATTTTTCGCCGCCTGAGGCTCTTTCCAAAGGGGTCAACCATGCGTTCGGCAATAATTTTCAGCGGCTGTTCGGTTTTTACATTCCCGCAGGTAGGGCATTCGCTTTGTTCGGGGTTAATGTAATTGGCTTCGGTTTTGAAATAAGTCACTGCTTCTATGGGATTGCCGAAAAAGACGGCCCGCCCCCCTTTGTCGAGCACAATCATGCGATCAAACAATTTATAAATATCGCTTCCGGGTTGATGAATATTCACAATAACCAATTTACCTTTCAGGCACTGCTTTTTCAGCAGGTAAATAATTTTTTCAGAATCGGCCGACGACAGTCCCGATGTGGGTTCGTCAACCAGCAATATCGAAGGTTCCCGCATAAGCTCAAGGACAATGTTTAACCTTTTCCGTTGCCCGCCGCTGAGAAACTTTTTCATGGGGTTTCCTACAACAAGGTCGCGGGCTTCAACCAGGTCGAAATCGGTTAACGACTGTTCAACAATGTGGTTAATTTCAGCATCGCTTTTATCACCAAAACAAAAGCGGGCATTGAATTCGAGGTTTTGGTAAACAGTAAGTTCCTCAAGAAGAAACTCATCCTGCGTTACATACCCAATGGCCCCTTTCAGTTTATCCTTATTCCGGGGGTCGTACAAATCGAACCCGTTAATGGTAATGCGCCCTTTTTGTGGTTTTTGCTTCCCGCACAAAACATTCAGAAGGGTTGTTTTTCCCACACCGCTTCCACCTAAAATACCAACCAGATCACCCGAACGCTCCTGGAAACTAACGGGATGTAAACCGTAAACCCTGCGGCTAAAACGGTATTCAACATTTTCAACATTCATCACAATGCGGGGTTTCCCCTTTTCCTGAATGAACCTTGATAAAATACTGCTGTAATAAATGGGTATAATGCGTGATGTACGCAAAATGCCCCCTTGCGGGAATACATACAAACGCTGTTGTGAAAGACGGTGGCCATTGAGGTACATGTTACGTGGCCCCCAGTACTTAAAAAAGAAAGTATTGATGCTTTTAACGCGAATAAGCTCCAGTTCAACTTCCATGTGTTCGCGGAAAAGGTGTTTTACCGCGGGGTCGTGGTATGTTTCGTTGCCGTTAACAACAAACAATATACTTTTGTCGGTTACTTTATTGATTGAATACAGATAAAACCGTACCAGGTTCTGGTACTCGCCCGGGTCGACTTTTAACCCGCGTGAAACATTATTCACAATTTTAAGGTCGAACTTATTTACCCCACCGGGGCGACGGATAAAATTGAGCAACTGAACGATGATCATGAAACGGGAACCGAGGTTAAACTGCTCGACAGACCGGGCACAAATGTCTTCCAACAGCTTATGGTTGATCTTTTTATCGCCCTGGCCCTGATCGTGATACAACAAAGCCCTATTCTCAACATGAAAATAATTCAGGCTGTCGGTATAAAACGTCATGTACTTTTCAACCATATCGTTGCTGAAATTTTCTTTCAGGTACGATTCTACCAAAACTCTGGAGTTTTCGCTGTTTTCCTGATCCTGGGAATCGGTAATGATCGCAAAAAGTTTAATAAGTGTATCAATAATGCCTTCGTACATAAAACGATCCTGACTTAAAAATAATTTTCAATTTTCTATTTTAAAAAAAACTGCTCCAACATAACTTCCTCCCGATTAATGCCGATAAAATTAATCATTCAGAAGTAAAATTTTTCAAATGATATAAAATAAATCCCTATTGCTATTAAGAATTAACCAAAGCCGTTTTTCAATGTTTGCCCGAAGCAATTTTTTTGAAAAAAAACTCATCAAAAACTCATCAAAAACGTTTATAAAACAAGAAACCCATTTAATTTGGATATTTTCGGAATTATAAAATTTAAAAAAGCAACAATGAAACTTATTTTTTGGGCATCCATAACGCTGTTCTTATTGTCAGCATCAAACACAATGGCCCAAACATACAACCTGGTTTGGGAAGACAATTTCGATGGGGAATTGCTAAACCCGGCATACTGGAATATTGAGCAAAACGAGGGTATTTGGAATACCGGCGGCAACCAGGAATTGCAATATTACCGGAAAGAAAACGTTAGCGTTGGCGATGATGGTGAAGGAAACAACTGCCTCATTCTAACAGCGAAAGAGGAAGATTACAAGGGTTATCAATTTACATCGGGCAGGGTAAACACCAAGGGCAAATTTGCTTTTAAACGCGGCAAACTCGAGGCCATGATCAAAATTCCCGACCTTGCCAACGGGCTTTGGCCGGCTTTCTGGACACTGGGTTATACGCCAACCGGCTGGCCCGATTGTGGCGAAATTGACGTGCTCGAAATGGGCCATGCGGCCGGCATAGCTGCCGGGCAGCAAAACAGTTTTATCGGGTCGCACATGTTCTGGGGGCCCTACCCACGCGACTATGGCGGCGAATTTGTTGCGCCCAACGATTTGTCAACAGGCTATTTCAAACATTCCGTAATCTGGACCGAAAGTCTCATATCGGTCTATTTCAACGATGCCGAAACGCCTTACTTCAGCATGGAAATTACCGGCGACGATACCGAAGAATACCGCAATTTTCAACACTACATCCTTTTTAACATGGCTGTTGGGGGTTCGCTGCCCGGCATTTACGATGCTGCCGGCATTACAGCACCTCTTCCGGCCAATATGTATATCGACTGGGTAAAAGTTTACCAGCAAACCGGCAACGAAGATTTTGCCTCAACAGAACTCGAAATATTTGGTACTTACGGCATTTTTCAGGAAAAAAGTTCCACCGATATGTTCCTTGAAGCAGGCTACGACTTGCAGGTTGAAACCGTTGGCACAACTACAAATAATGATGAAACGCCCGTTTACGGTTCCGATGTATTGTCGTACAAACTTGAGACCGGTCAGGATTACGAAATAAAACTTTCGTCGGTAGTGTCGCGTAACATGACAAATTACGCCAACGGTAGCATTCAATTTTACATGAAAACCGATTCGAATGATCCGTTTGTTGTTGGCATTTCCGATACCCTGAACAATGAAGCATTCATAACACTTACAAGTGAATCGGAACAAGATATTGCACGCGACAACACCTGGCAGGCCGTAAGTATAAACCTTTCAGGACTGGATAACAACATTAACCTTGATGCCCTGAAAGAAATGCTTTTTATCAGGGGAGCATCATCTTCAGAAAGTACAATTTCGATTGATGAAGTGATATACAGTGAAACTGAACCCGTAAGCGGCATTTATGGAATTTATACAAATAACCCGGCCATTACCGAAAAATTTGAAATCGATAATATAAACGGCCATTTGTACAATTGGGACAATACGGTTCAGTTTAACGACAATATTCCTGCTTACGAGGGGGAAGATGTTTTATCGTTTATCTCACGGGGCGGTGCCGGATGGTGGGGCTGGGGAATTTTCTCCGACAACCCGCTTAATTTGACGCACTTTTCCGAAGGGTACCTTCACCTGTCACTCAATACACAAAGTACCGAAACATTTACCATTGCCATTCAAGGGGCAAACGATACACAGGGAGAAGTTTTGTTTCAGAACGGCAATGACCCTTACGGATTCGAACGTAACGGCACCTGGCACCAACTGATTATACCAATGGCCGATTTAATTGCCGGCGGGCTCGACCTTTCAGCCTGTGGAAACATCCTTACCATGTCGGGTGGAACCATTAACGGCCTGGCCATTGACGATGTTTACTTGTCTGAAAGCCCCGAACCGATGGAAAACCTGCTTGTAAATTCTTCGGAAATACGATCACTTTCGCCCAATTACCCGGACATCAATTACTCGTCAAAAACAAGAATGTTGGAAATATCGGGATTAAAGGGAGATGAAATTGTATCGATATTGAACCTGAGCGGCCAACGGGTATATTCCTCAAGCCAACACGATAAACAAATCCAATTTTTTTTAAAGGACACACAAGCCCGTGCATTAATCATACAATTAACAACCCCCAAGGGAGTACATGTTGAAAAAATCATTGTTTATTGAATAAAACCGACAATAGGCATTTTACCTATAAGGAAAAGTTTTCATATATTTGCGGAAAGTTTTACTTATAAGAAAAATGAAAGAAAAACCATATATTAAGCGTCCGCTTTATTTTAATAGAATTGAACCCTATATTGATACTGGTTTGATCAAAGTTTTAACGGGACAACGCAGGGTTGGTAAAAGCTATATTTTATTGCAGGTAATGGATGAAATCCACAAACGTAATCCTTCGGCAAACATCATTTATATAAATAAAGAAGATTATCAATTCGAAAGCATAAAAGACCACAATGCGCTTATGGATTATCTTTCCATGTATCGTAAAAAAGGAGAAAAGCAATACTTGTTTATTGATGAAGTTCAAGAAATTTCGAATTTTGAGCTGGCATTAAGGAGCCTGTTATCAGTTGATAGTTGGGATATTTATATTACCGGGAGTAATGCAACACTTTTATCTGGTGAATTAGCAACACTTTTAAGCGGACGAACAATACAAATAACTATACACTCATTGTTGTATCCCGAATTTATTCAATTTCATCGGTTGGAAGATAGTCCAGAATCATTATTAAAATATATCCGTTGGGGAGGTATGCCGCATTTAATAAATCTCCCAAAAAATGATGCCATTGTATATGAATATCTAAGAAATATTCAGAATACCATAATTTTGCGAGATATTGTTGCCCGTTTTAACATTCGCAATGTTAGTTTTCTGCAAAACCTGATAAATTATCTGGCAGATATTACAGGGAGCATATTATCTGCTAAACGAATCAGTGATTATCTAAAGTCACAACGTATAAATCTTTCACCAAAACTTGTATTAGAATACCTTTCCTTTTTGGAATCTGTCTTTTTAATTGAAAGGGCAAAACGTATGGAAGTAGAAGGAAAAAAAATATTTGAAGTAGGTGATAAATTTTATTTCGAGGATATAGGCATGAGACATGCGATTATACCTTTTCAACAAAAAGACATTGGAAAAACACTCGAAAACATTGTTTATCATCATTTAATAGCTGCCGGACATGCTGTTTTCGTGGGGAAATACCGGGACAAAGAAATTGATTTTGTGGCTGTAAAAAGAGAAAATAAATCATACATACAGGTAGCTTACCTTATTGCAGATGAAAAAACACATGAGCGTGAATTTGGAAACCTATTATCCATTCCTGATAATTGCCCCAAAATGGTAATAAGTATGGACGAACAAGCTACCGGAAATTATAAGGGCATTGAACATTTATCAATCAGAAAATTTCTGACAAGAAATTATGATTATTAAAGAAAAAAAAGTCGGTCTGCAGGGGCTCGAACCCTGGACCCGCTGATTAAGAGTCAGCTGCTCTGCCAACTGAGCTACAGACCGGGGCTGCAAAAGTAAAAAATAATTTCGCGTTATCGTCAAAAAAAACGGGCAAAACAAGGTATCAATAAAAAAACCAGTTACATTTGTAACACGTTATTCACTTAAAGTGAATTTGATACAGCAATCTTTTTCATCAATTTTTTAAATTTCAACTTGATTATAAAACATAATTTTTCACCATGAAGAAATTCCATTTTTCCCTGATTCAACTTTTAACCATTGCCATGGTTATCCTGTTTCTCTCTTCGTGCCAGAAGTACAAGAAAGAAATAGAACAGTTAAATGCGGCACAAGACAGCATCCAGGATATTGTTGACAACCGCAACGACATGATACTCGATTACGTGGTTTCGTTTAACGAAATACAGCAAAACCTCGATTCGATCAAGCGTGTGCAAAAGCTCGTTAATGTTAACCTCGACGAAAGCAATACCGAGATTCAAAAAAGTGAAAAAGACAAAATCATCAAAGACATTGCCCTGATAAACGACCTGTTGGAACAGAATAAGAAACTGGTAACCCAGTTGCAACGAAAGCTAAAAGCCAGTAATATAAAAAATGCCGAACTGGAACAAATGATCCAAAGCTATGTTGTGCAAATTGAAGAAAAGGACGCCGAAATTGCCGAACTAAGTGCACAAATCGGTAAAATGAAAATTAATATCTCAGAGTTGAACACAAAGGTTCAAAACCTTACAGAAGAGAGCAATCAACTGGAAGAAGAGAACCGGCAGAAAACGGAAATACTGAAAGAACAGGCCGAATTAATGAACACGGCATATTTCTGCTTTGGATCGAGAAAGGAGCTGCTTGAAAATAACATCGTGGAACGTAGCGGCGGCTTTATCGGGCTGGGGCAAACACTAAAACTGAAACCCGACTTTAACCAGGATTATTTCAATAAAATTGATATACGTACCTTTTCGGAAATTGTATTGATGGTTAAAAAAGCCGAAGTAATTACCGTTCACCCCGACAGCGCATACCGTTTCGAAACAAACAACAAAATTGTTGAACGTTTCATTATTGAAGAACCTACGGAATTTTGGAAAACATCAAAATACCTCGTCCTTCTCGTTCAGCCATAAAAAAAATTAAATTAAGCACACCAACAACAGGCCTCTTTAATAAAAGCGGCCTGTTTTTTTGTCATTTATAATAAAAAACCGTATATTTAGTTGATATAAAAATACATGACCATATAAGCTGTTTTATAACAACATTTTCACCAAGCTTGATCAGTTTTCGATGGGGTAAATCAAAAAACATACTGCAAATTCAGGTCAGTTGTCGTACTTATTTTAATACTGACCTTTTGGGGAAATTGCATATATGCACAGGAGCCCAATCTTGATTTTTACAGTCTCAACTTCGAACAACTTTCAAAAATAAAACTCGTAAGCGCCACCAAAGCGGAACAAGATGCCGATAAAATACCTTCAACCATCAGACTTATTACAGAACAAGAAATTGAAGAACGGGGATATTTTACACTCGATGAAGCACTGTCGGACCTTCCCGGCTTTCAGTTCCGGAACATGATGAGTCAGAACAGCTACATTTTTCAACGGGGAATCCCCAATCAAAACAACCTCACGCTAATACTCATTAACGGCGTACAGGTTAACGAGATAAACTCGGGCGGTTTTTATGGCGGCGGGCAATACAATTTATCAAACGTTGAACGCATTGAAGTGGTTTATGGTCCTGCATCGGTAGCCTACGGAACCAACGCCGTTTCGGGTATCATTAACATCATTACCAAAAAACCCGATAAAAGCCTGGGGAAAATTAGCGCCCTTTACGGTAACTTTAATACAACAAACGGGAATGTAATGTATAGCCACAACAATAAAGAAAACGGTTTGGGCTTTTTGGTCTCGGCCATGTTCAAGTCATCTGAAAAAGCCAACCTGAAAGGCGTTGCCGGGGATTATAACTGGACAAGCCTTCTCGATAACTACGAAAACGACTGTTCGTTCGACCTGGTATTACGCTACAAAAACCTCACATTTGGCACCAATTACATGAACAAGCAAAGCTCTACAGCCACTACCCGGAAAACGGTTGGCACATACTATAAAGACTTTGGTTCGCTTTGGAACATCCAATTCATAAACAATTACCTGAAATACGACAAGGCTCTGAACAGCAAACTGCACCTTTCAGCAAATTTATACAACCGCAATGCCACGGTACTGAAAAACTCGGTATATTATGTAACCGACACTTCGCAGGTTGGCTATTACCGCCCCAATAACCTTACCGGGATGGAGGGTGTTCTGCGTTACAATCCCAACAACATAATTTCGGCAACGGGGGGTGTTCTTTTTGAATATGAGCAACTGGCCAACGGCCCCACACTAACGTACAGCAATTCATGCAATGTTGCCCCCCCAACCCCTGAAAAACCACCCATGCACAACAATTACCTCGTAAGTGCATTCATCGAACCTGAACTGGTGCTGTTAACAAACCTGGTTTTATCGGGTGGTATCCGGTTCGACCAAAGCAGCATTTACCAACAGGTTTTTACCCCCAGTACCGGGTTAAAATACAACCTGAAAAACATATCGTTTGGGCTGCTGTATGCCGAGGCGTTCAGGGCCCCCAAACCATGGGACTACACCGACGGACTTGGCAACAAATTATTAATACCCGAAGAAATGAATTCGGTTGAGGCCAACATAACAGCATTTGCCGGAAACAATTTTAAGTTCGATTTTTCTATGTACCGCAATTCGTTGAAAAACGGATTTGTAAAAGAATATACAGATGAGGGCTACCGATGGATAAACAGCAACGAATTCCGCACCCTTGGGGCCGAACTGTTTTTGCGTTACTCTAACCGTTTTTTTCAAGCCCTGTTTAACTATTCCTACACCAACAGCACCGATGAAACCGGGGAAACGTTGCCCGAAATCAGCAAGCATTGCGCCAATGCCATGGTTACTGTTCCTATTGTTAAAAAAATAAAAATTAACCTAAGGGCCAATTATGCCGGCAAGCGGAAAAACCCCAAAACCATTGCTGCAACCAATTCCGATTACATTGACCCATACCTGGTTTTTAACAGCACCATTACGTGGAAACCCAACAGTGCATTAACGCTACAACTTATTGGCAAAAATATTTTTAACAGCGAATATTACCACACATCTAACAAAACGCCTGACCGTTACCGGCAGGCACAGCGAACAATTATGCTAAAGGTGGGCTATTCGTTTTACAATAACTAAAGCTGCAAAATGAAGATGCGTTTATCCATATTGCTACTTGCAACGATTGTTTCGGCTTTACGCTTCAGTGCCCTTGCCCAGGCCGACCGTGCAAGTTTAATAGGTGCATACACCTTCAACTTTGCCCAGTATACCTCATGGCCTAACGAAAAATCATTTGAGAATTTCACCATCCTGCTTATCAGCGATGATGAAGACCTGGTAAACGAATTTCAACAATTTGCCCAATCGAAACGGATAAAACGAAAAAAAATCGATCTCGATACTGAATCCGTACCTCCACCTGAAATTACCCCTTCCACCCGCATGATTGTACTGCCTAAAAGCAAGTTAATCCATTTTGAAAAAATGTATAATTTAATTGGAGAAAGACCGGTGCTTATAATCACTGAAGAATATTCAAACCGGCGTAACGTGATGATCAACCTTTTTCAAACCAGCAATAACGAAATGGTTTTTGAAGTTAACAAAGCCAACATAGTCAATCACAACCTCAACATCGACCCGGAAATATTACTGCTGGGCGGTACCGAAATTGATATTGCAGAGCTGTACCGCTCGTCACAAAAATCGATCGATTCACTCCAGACAAAAATGAACAGCATTTCCGATTCTCTGTCATTATTAAACGAAACACTTACCCAAACCCTAAACCTGATAACGGTTCAACAGGACAGTATCCAGAAACAAAAATTGCAGCTCGAAAACCAGCATGAAGAACTGGAAAACGGTTTAAAAGAGATTGACAGGCAAAAATCGGAAATCAGCAAACGACAGGGGCAAATTACCAACCAACAAAAATTACTGAAAGAACAAAAAGAAATGCTGGAAGAGCAATTGGTTGAAATATCGGAACAACAGTCGTACAATGCCCTTCAACAGAAAGAAATAAAAAAAAGTAAGCAAACCCTTGACACGCTCTTTGCCGAAATTGACCAGAAAAACGTGGAACTGATTG
The DNA here is from genome assembly GCA_021740385.1 of Prolixibacteraceae bacterium. GTDB lineage: Bacteria > Bacteroidota > Bacteroidia > Bacteroidales > Prolixibacteraceae > DAIMEA01. The sequence continues at coordinate 33,677 of JAIOZY010000011.1, forward strand.
AACAGGGCGAATTGATTAAACGGCAGAAACAAATTTCATTGTTGCTGATTATTGCCGGTATTTTATCACTTATCGTGCTGGTACTGGTTATATCGGGATTGCGTAACAAAGCCCGCAAAAACAAGCTGCTAATAAGGCAAAAAAAACAAATTGAAGAGATCAATCAAAAGCTAAGATCAACAAACAAAAGCCTTTACGAAACCATAACGCGGCTTAACGAAACCCAGTCGCAACTGGTTGCTTCTGAAAAAATGGCATCGCTGGGCGTGTTAACAGCCGGCATTGCCCACGAGATAAACAACCCCGTAAATTTCATTTACACCGGAATTAACAGCTTGAGAAAAGACATTGACGAATTGTATGAAATAATCGAAAAATCAAACGACTTAATAAAAACAGCCGGCACACCTGAACTAATAACCGGTATTGAAAACACAAAGTCACAATACGATTGGGATGAGCTCATTGAAATCATCCCCCAAACCATTGAAGACATAAAAATCGGTGCCGAAAGGGCAGCCGATATCATAAAAGGCTTGCGCGATTTTTCACGCCTCGACAAAGATGCCCGGCAGTTTTTTGATGTGCACGAAGGGCTCGATTCTTCGCTGTTGCTTTTACGAAACAAGTTCAAAAACCATATACAAATTGTAAAAGAATACAAACAACTACCAAAAATTGAATGTTACCCCGGGAAGCTTAACCAGGCTTTCCTCAACATTCTTTCAAATTCAATCGATGCCATCGAAGGCAAAGGACAAATTACCATTCGTACATTCATGGAAAAAAACGAGTTGAAGATTCAGGTTGAAGATACGGGTAAAGGAATCCCGGAAGAAAACATCGAAAAAATTTTCGATCCGTTTTTTACAACGAAAAGCGTTGGCAAAGGTACAGGGCTGGGACTCTCGATCACCTTTGGCATAATAAAGGAACACGAAGGGAAAATTGATGTTAAAAGTGAAATAAATAAGGGGACAATTTTCACAATTTCATTACCTTGTAAAGAATAAAACATAAATGACAATGACCGCTTCAAAGAAAAAGATATTATACATTGACGATGAGGCAATTAACCTCAGGCAATTTCGCAACACCTTTCGCAGGGAATACGAAATTATCACCGCAAAATCGGCTTCTGAGGGTTTAAAAATCCTGAAGAACAGCCCGATAGATTTGGTTATAACCGACCAGCGCATGCCCGAAACCACCGGCGTTGAATTACTCTCAAAAATACAGGAACGTTTTCCCAACATACCCCCCAGCCGCATGATAATTTCGGGCTACAGCGATTACGACGACATTGAACTTGCCTACAAAAACTATCAATTGTTTAAATTTATTTCAAAACCATGGGATCCACACGAATTACTGGAAGTAATAAAAAAAGCAATGAATGATGAAACCTGAAAAAAATTATACCATCCTATATGTCGACGATGAAGAATCGAACCTGAGGATTTTTAAAAACACCTTCAGGAGGCATTACAACATTCTAACAGCCAAATCGGGGCCCGAAGGACTTGAGCTGCTTCAAAACAATAAAGTCGACCTCATTCTTACCGACCAGCGCATGCCCGGAATGAGCGGGGTTGAGTTCCTGAAAACAACCATTGACAAATATCCCGACCTGAACCGCATACTCATCACAGCCTATACCGATTACGACATACTGCGCGAAGCCGTTAACGAGCTGAATATTTTTCAGTACATCGAAAAACCCTGGAATGAAGAAGAGATTAAAACCACCATCGACAGCGCACTGGAAATACACCGGCTGAAACTGGAGAACATGCAGCTTAATTCAAATCTTGTTAAAAACAACGAAGAACTGATACGCATTAACGAAGAACTGAACCAGGAGATTGAACGACATAAAGAGACACAGCTCGAATTAATCAAACAAAAAGAACATGCCGAAAAAAGCAACCGCTTAAAATCGGCCTTTCTGGCAAACATGAGCCACGAAGTTCGTACCCCGATGAATTCAATTATGGGATTTACCGGCATTTTGCAAAATGAACTCCTGTCGCTTGAAATGAGGGAAGATTTCCTGAACACTATCAATAACAGTTGTGTGCAATTGCTACAAATAATTGAAAACATTGTTGAAATTTCGAAAATCGATTCCGATAACGTGGATATATACCCAACCAATGTCAATGTAAACAATTTGCTTGATAAAGTATTTGAAAGCCTTAACCCCGAATGCCCCGTTGATTTTGAACTGTCGAAAACCCTGCCCGAAGAAAACAGCAACCTGCTATGCGATGAAACAAAACTGGAAAACATTTTGGTAAACCTCATTAACAACGCCATTAAATTTACCGCATCGGGGAAAATTGAATTTGGTGCAGAAATTACCGGCGGCATGGCACGCTTTTTTGTAAGTGATACAGGCATTGGCATAGAAAAAGAGCATTTTAACATGATCTTTGAACGGTTCAGCCAGGTTGAAAATTCATTTACAAAAAAATATGGCGGCAATGGCCTGGGGCTGGCCATAGCGAAAGCTTATGTTGATAAAATGGGCGGGAAAATCTGGGTCGAATCTGATTTTGGCACTGGTTCCACCTTCTTTTTCACGCTACCCCGTGTCTAATAGACTCTGTGAAATTGAGATTTGAGACTGTGAGAATTGAATAAATCAAAAATCATTTACAGCAATAACCATTATTCCCGTTTGCAACCTGTTGCCCCGGATGTAATCAGGCAATGTTCCCGTTGAAATCATAACCTTGCCAAAATCGGAGGATGCATGAATCAAGTGTATTTCTTCCCCTTTCTCAACCAACATTCCGGTGTGAATAATATCGAGACCCCCGATACCGTTAGTAAAAGCCACAATCATCCCCGGTTGCAAAGCAGGCAAAAAGGTTGCAATGCTATCTTTTGGAATAAAGAAATACGCCCGTCCCGAAATATCTTTTTCAATTTGAATTAAAGGTTGAATTAACGTTGTATCTGCTTTCAAACGCTTATAAGCATCAACATGGCTGCTCATAAAATTAACCCCGACGGGAAATTCCACTCCTCCTGAAAGCTTTGTCACATCACGAACATATCCCTTTTTTTGGTTGTTTAAAATCCAATCGGAAAAATAGTGCAGGCGACTTAAGTAACCATCCATGCGTCCATCGCGGTAACGGATTTTCTTCAGGTTATCGCAATATTTATGAAAACTTGGTTCGCCCGACTTTATTGTAACTGACAGGGCCAGGCATGTTTCAATGAAAGTTGTACAATCGAATTCCCTGAGATTAACAACCAGGCTTTCTTTGTTGCCCACTTCGAGGGTATGCCCTACATAGGGTGAACCAATAAACGATTTTGCAATGCGAACAAGAAGTTGCGGCATTGGATCGGTTGCGTAACTTTTCATTTCGTCAATCTTCTGCAAAACAATCAGCGAATCCGGTTGCGTGTAAACCACCGGGTAATCCAATTGATTGGTGTTTGTACCTCGGTTACACCCGCCCAACACAAGGAAAAAAATAATGCCTGCCAAAAAACCGATCGTTTTTAAAATTCTCATTTGTGCCGTTTTTTTAGTTCCCTTGCCAAATCTTCAATGCGGTATCCCTTATGGGTCAACAATACAATAAGGTGATAAATCAGGTCGGCCCCTTCGTACAAAAAATTCTCATCGTCGTTGGCCATGGCACCAATAATGGTCTCCACCGCTTCCTCACCAACTTTCTGGGTTATTTTACGCGTGCCTTCTTTGAAAAGCGATGTGGTATACGAGCCTTCCGGCATTTCTGTTTTTCGCTTGTCGATAAAATCCTGAAGCTGGTTCAGGAAGAGGATGTCTTGCTGGTTTTGCGATAAATTTTTCATTGGTTTTCTATTTATTTTTGAAACTTTTTTTGATTTACTGTTTTAAACCATTATTGTTTTATATATAACTTTAATTTTCGTTGTGTAGGTAATTCTACCTTTAAATAATCGTTGTTTTGTGCAAATTCTATAAATTCCATTTCTAAACTTTCAGGGTAATAACCAGTTAAAATAGCGTCTGGTTGATTTTCTTGCATAAATTTTTCTGCTTCTTTTGGCGAAATTATATTGAACTTTTCCCGAACATCCTCCGGGATTAAATGCGAATTACGCCAAAGAAAAGGACTACTCACAAATTCTTTATAGATAGTTATTGAATCACTTTCAATAATTTCAGCAGGAGACAGTGTTAAAACCCTTGCTTTGCCCGATATTGCTTCATCAACCAATGTGCTGATTTTGTTCCGGTTTAATGCGTACCAACTCTTAGGATTATTTATACTACGAAACTTGCTGTAATCAGCATCAAAAATCATAAAAATCGACATTATGAACACTAATATTGCTGCATAATTTGCATGTTTTTTTAATGCACTAACACCATAAAATACAAATAAAATCAGAAAAACAGATATTGGATATAAATATTGAATAAGCAATAATTTACGAACCGACAGATAAACAATAAATGGCAATGTTATCAGAAGTAAATTTATCCTAAAATTGACAATATCATTTTTTAAAAGTTTAAAAAGCTTTAACACGAGCACAACAGCTGTAAGTATTAGTAATACAAGGGCTTGCCATTCATCCCGCATCAGTAAAAAAATATTTGATAATTTCGTGCCAAGAGGAAGTGCCGCTCCCGGTTGGGCTTTCATATCGATGTTGAAATGGAAATCATGCATATCAAACATAAATTCTTGCGGAGCGATAGCAAAAAGTATAAATACAGGAATCAGCCCCGCAAAAACAGCACAGGAGAAGCAAATAAACAATTTCAGTTTTTCCGATTTGGAATACTTCAAAAATAATAACAGGCTTAGTGCAAATGGTACCGTAAACATGATGAAATGCAATCGGAAACCAATCGCAATTCCCAATAAAAGGCCACTAATGGCTGCTCTAAAAAAAAAGTGTTTCTTATTCTCAAGTGAAATCAATATTAGAAATGATGAGATTGTTAGAAGTAATGGTAAATCGTATGTAAACCGTGCAAGTGCATATTGCGTAAAAGGGTTGTTTATAATAAATATCAGGGCCGATGCCCCTATCATAAATCTAAAGATTTGGTTTTTCATGGCTAATGCATTTTGAATGGAGTAAAATATTAATACGAGCATTAGAAAGAATGATGCCAGGCTAATAATTTTTGCAGTAAATGTCAGTGAAGTAGTGGCCTTAAGAATAAGGGAATAGGTAAAAACATAATATGGCATGTGAATACAACGGTAGTCTTTGTAGGGCAACAATCCATCTTCCGCGGTGATTTTAGCCCCGGCAATGTACGGATTATCATCATGGTCGGTATAACTGTACATGCACCTGACAAAAGCCGATTGAAACAGATAAGCAAAAAGAACAACAACCAAAATTTTATATAGAATTGGTACGAACCCCTTCGCTGAAGGGGTGTCTAAAAAACGTATTTCAACTACTCTCATTTGTGCTGAAATATTTTATTCTTGATTAATCCCCACTTTTGCATTCGATACTGAAAAGCTGTTTTTAAAACTCCAAGAGCATAAATAGTGCTGTTTTTCATACTAATGCTCGATGCATCATCAAAATATTTTGTTGGACATGTAATTTCGGCAATATCGTAACCTGCATACCAAATTTGTGCAAGCATTTGGTTGTCGAAAACAAAATTGTCAGAGTTTGCATTGTAGTTAATATTCTTTAAGACTTCCTTTGAAAAAGCCCTGTATCCTGTATGATATTCCGACAATTTGGCTTCAAGCAATATGTTCTCAATAAAAGTTAAAAAACGGTTTGAAATATATTTTATCATGGGCATCCCCCCTTTTAAGGCCCCTTTACCCAAAATACGCGATCCCAAAACAACATGATATAATCCGTTTGCCAGCAAATGACACATGGAAGGAATTAACTTTGGCGTGTACTGATAATCGGGGTGAAGCATAATCACGATATCGGCTCCTATCTCTAATGCAGTATTATAGCACGTTTTCTGGTTTCCCCCGTAACCTTTGTTTTGTTCATGAACAACAATGTGTTTTATTCCTAGTTTTTCTCCGACATCAACTGTTTCATCAGAACTTCTATCGTCAACCAGGATAACATCATCAACAATGGAAAAATCTATCTCGTTATAAGTGATTTTAAGGGTTTTCGATGCATTGTATGCAGGCAGAACAACTACAATTTTCTTTCCGTCAATCATAGTGATTGGTTTTGGATATTAAAAATAATATTTATCATTTTTCAACCATCATAACCGAACCGGAATATTTTTCATGTGCAAGAATTGTTTCAAATCGGGTATAGCAATTTCTTTGTAATGAAAAATACTGGCGGCCAATCCTGCATCGGCTTTCCCTTTGGTGAATACATCAACAAAATGATCCATGTTGCCGGCACCGCCCGAAGCAATAATGGGGATTTTGAGCATATCGGCCATGCGTGCCAGTTCGGCATTGGCAAAACCGTTTTTGGTGCCGTCGTGGTCCATGCTGGTAAAGAGGATTTCACCTGCGCCACGATTTTCGGCCTCTTTGGCCCAACTGAACAATTCTTTTTCGGTGGGAATGCGCCCCCCGTTAACAGTTACTGTCCAATGTCCATCATAATTTTTTGCATCGATGGCCACAACCACAAATTGGGTTCCGAAATTCAAGGCCATATCGTCGATAAGTTTCGGGTTACGCACTGCCGATGAGTTTATCGAAACCTTATCGGCACCGGCACTCAGCAATGCATCGGCATCTTTCAATTCGCTAATTCCACCGCCCACGGTAAACGGTATGTTAATTTCGCGGGCAATGCGTTTTACCAGCTCCACAAAGGTTTTTCGGCCTTCGTGCGTTGCCGTGATGTCGAGAAACACCAGTTCATCAGCGCCCTGTTCGGCATAGAGTGCGCCCAGTTCCACGGGATCGCCCACGGCTTTTATCCCGACAAAGTTAATGCCTTTCACGGTCTGGCCGTCTTTAATATCAAGGCAAGGTATGATTCGTTTTGCTAACATGTTTTTAGTTTAACAGTTTAAAAAGGCAGAAGGCAGAAGGCAGAATAAAAAGACTTAATCTTTCTTTCAACCTAAGATAAATATTTCCTGAACTTTTTTCTTTTTCGCTTAAATGTTTTTGCTTTAATACTTTTATGATAATCTTGGGTTGTAATACAAAATATTTATTATATATCCATTGTGATATAAAAACCAATATTCCTGTTACGACAGGTACTAAAATTGCTATTAATATACCTTCCATAATAACATCTAATTTCTTCTACTTGACAAACTTCTGCCTTCTGCCTGATAAACTTCCACCTAATTCTTCCTTTTGTTTTCCTTTATTTTTCGAATTAAACTTGAAAGCATTTTTTCAATTTCGACACTCAATGTATTTACCTCATCGTATTTTTTCTTACTGAGATATTTTAGTCTAAATCCAATTTCAAGTTGTGTCTGGAATTCGTACAATGAGCCAGATGCAATTTGTAAAAACCGAATGTAATCATTTGTGCTATTTCTGCCATATCCTTCTGCAATATTGCTGGGTATTGATATACCACTTCTTCTAATTTGACTTGTTAATCCATAAATTTCTTCATTCGGGAATTTTTTAGTTTCAGAATAAATCATTTCAACAAGGGTCATGGCCTTTTGCCATACATTTAAATCTCTGTAAGTTTTCATTTTTATTTAAATTTTGGTGAATAATCTTTTTTCTTCAGCCCTTCTGCCTTCTGCCTTCTGCCTCTCTAACTCCTGCCTAAATACCTAATTCCTATCCCAACCACCACCGCAACTAAAAACGAAACCAGCGTTCCCAGCAGGAAATATTCGGCTTTTGGATTTCCTTCCTTTTTTATTTCACTGAAACGGAACACCGATTTGGCGGCTACCAGGAAACCAATAGCCTGGAATTGTCCGGCAAGGATGATAATCAGTATCAGGATTCGTTCAATGATTCCAATCCACGCCGAGGCATCGGCTTTCATTGATTTGCTCTCTATCCGTGTTATTGGCTGCAAGAATTTTCCAATCAATATTCCGGCAGGAGTGGTTACCAGAACAAAACCTGCTGCATAAACCCAAAAATCTGTAAAAGACTCCTCCAAAACAATACTGGTTGCAAAAGTTAAAAGCGCCCATAAAATAGTAATGTGCAATGCCTGATCGATCAGAAAAAACAAAAGGTTGTCGCTGGTTTTTGACTTTAGTACATCGATAAAGTAATGAGTTACAAAAATTGCAGGAACGAACCACCATAAGTCAATTTGCAATGTAAACATAACCGGCAAAACAGAAGCTATCGCTGCATGTAAAAACAGGTGTTTCGATTTCCAACCGTTTTCGCGTTTCGACTCAATCCAGCTCTCGGGTTGCAGCCAAAAATCGGCAATAAGATGCCCGGTAATCATGGCGTAAAAGAGGGTGTTCATTTTAAATCATTTTTATTGTTTGCTCGTAGCCATCCAAAAAGCTTTTAACAGCTGCCCATCCGGCCGATTTTAATGCCTTGCTTACTGCCGATTCGCTTATATTTAGCCTTTTCGCTATTTCTTTCTGTGTTTTGAAGCGTGTAACCAGCGTAATAACTGATGCTTGTCCGGTTTTCCATCCGGAAATAATGTTTTCGGCCAGGTGAAATGAACCCGCGAGCATTGGCTGATGGCCTTTTGACTTAGTAGCTATTTTAAATATCCGGCCTTCGTCTTTCATTTTGTCAAGCTGGTGTCCCGATAGTTGAAATGCTTCTCCTTCGGATTGAAGTACATTGCCGGGCATAACCTTTGATGCTGAGCCGACTCCTATACTTATTCGCGCAAGCGTTTCTGTGGTTGATAAAAGAATTGACTGGATGATTAATGCAATTTCAGCCGATTTTACCGGTTCTACCATCAACTGAAAGCTATCTCCCCTGTAGAACGCAAGTGGCAGTAACACATCCGTCCTTTCTTCCAGGAAGACATTGAGCCCGGTTTTCATTTTTTTTAATTGAGCTGACGTTATGCTCGATGAGTTTATGATATCCCCGGTAATTATGGCTATGTTTCTATTTTTCTTCATTCAAATTTCCTAAAAAAAGACATTTTGTCTGGTTTGCAATTATTTAACCCGGATTATTCACAAATAATCCCTATCTCTCCCGATGGATATCGGGACGACTAAGATTTAGTAAAACTTTTTTAAAAAGTTTAACTTTCCCGAATCAAGTTCGGGACAAGCTATCTAAGTCGGTTCGCCAGCTGGCGAATGAACTTTATTCATATTTTTAAAATTTATGAATAGTTCAGGTTAAAGTATTATTGCAACAAGTCAAATATAAGCCAAATAAGCTCAATATGCAATAAATGAACCTAAAATAGTTGATTATTACTAAAATATACTTATTAGGTTAATTATTAGAAAATAAACTTATAATGGTTAATCCGCTACTTGTAAAATGCTTCAATTTCAATCAACGATATCCGGTTTTCATAAATGGCTTTACCGGTTATGACGCCCGGCAGGCCCATTTCATCTAATTCGTAAATATCTTTCATGGAGGCAATACCGCCACTGGCAATCAGTTCAAGCTTCGGAAACCGGCTCAAAATATCTCTGTACAAATCGAAGCTGGGCCCGCTTAACATCCCGTCACGCGATATGTCGGTCGAAATAACTTTCGAAATGCCTTTATCGATATAACTTTGAATAAAAGGGATAATGTCTTCTTCCGATTCTTCCTGCCAGCCGCTTACAGCAATTTTTCCGTTTTTGGCATCGGCACCGAGAATGATTTTTTCGGCCCCGTATTTTTCAATCCAACGCAAAAACGTTTCGCGGTTTTTTACTGCAATACTTCCGCCGGTAATCATGCTCGCACCGCTCTCGAAAGCAATGCGCAGATCATCGTCGCTTTTTAAACCACCACCGAAATCAATCACCAAATTGGTTTTAGAGGCAATGTTTTCAAGTACTTTATAGTTGACAATGTGCTTAGCCTTTGCCCCGTCGAGGTCTACCAGGTGCAAACGTCTAATACCGGCATCCTCAAACATTTTAGCCACTTCGAGCGGGTTTTCGTTATAAACGGTTTTCTGCTTGTAGTCGCCCTGTGACAGGCGCACGCACTTGGCATCGATAAGGTCGATGGCCGGGATGATTGTGATCATAAGAGGCCTCCCCTAACCCCTCCAAAGGAGGGGAACTTAAATTCTACTTAATAATAATTTGTTATTTCGCACTTCCCTGGCCCCTCCACTTTAGAGGGGCCGGGAGGGACTTCTATATCTTCAAAAAATTCTCTAAAATTCTTGCTCCCACCCGCTGGCTTTTCTCAGGGTGAAACTGCGTTGCGTAAAAATTATCTTTATGCAAAGCCGCGCTAAACGGGTTAATGTAATTGCATGTGGCAGCGGTGTGTTCACCTACCTCAACATAGTACGAGTGCACAAAGTAAACAAATTCGCCTTCAATGTCGGGCGACATGATGGCGCTGTTTACATCGTGAATGCTGTTCCAGCCCATGTGGGGAACCTTCGTTATATATTCCTGCCCTGGTGCAGGTTTGAAACGCTTTACTTTTTCATCGAAAATGCCAAGGCACGCCACATCGCCCTCTTCGGAATATGAGCACATTAGTTGCTGGCCAAGGCAAATACCCAAAACAGGCTGCTTTAAGCTACGGATCAAATCGTCAAGCTTGTGTTTTTTCAGGTAAGCCATGGTAGTACTGGCTTCGCCTACACCGGGAAAAATAACCTTGTCGGCTGCTTTTATTTTAGCGTGATCGTCTGTAACCTCAGCTTTCACACCCAGCCTCATCAATGCATTGTTTACTGATTCGATGTTACCTGCGTTGTATTTTATGATTGCTAACATAAGCCCCTCCTTAATCCTCCCCAAAAGGGAGGAGATTTAAATATATTATTTGATAATATGTAATTATTTTGCATCCCCTTTTATTCCTCCTCCTTGGGAGGAGGTTAGGAGGAGGCCAATCACCCGCTTCATTTCCTCAAACTCTTCTTCTTTAAACAGTCGGGTCATGAAAACGATTTTTCCTTCTTTGTCGATAATCACATTGCGGGTTACACCCGCTCCTTGTTGGGCAAACGTATAAAAAATACTTCCGTCCAAATCGAGTGCAATGGGGTATGTTACGCCAGTTTGCTTTTGAAATTCGATAACTTTTTCGGCCGGTTCTTTCAGGTCAATGCCATACAAATCGAAATTTGGGTTGTCTTTGTGTTTTTGCCAAATTTCTTTTTCGATATGCGGCATTTCCTTACGGCAAACCCCGCACCAACTTGCCGTAAACTGCAACATCAAAATCTTTCCACGTAAAGCCTGAATGTTGGTTTTTGTTCCATCAGGTAAAATGATGTCGAAATCGGGGACAATATCACCGATTTTCACCTGAAAGCCATAATCATCCGGCACATTTTGTGTTTGATGCTGAGCAATTGACTGTAAGTTAAATACAAGAAGCAATAATAAAGGAACTATTCTAATAATCATTGTTTAATAATTCGATAAGAGTATTGTTCATTTTCCTGATATAGGCTAATTATGTATAGGCCTGATTTCAATTCTTTTAAATCTAAAGGAATTAAATGTCCGTTGATAAAATTTTCATCAATCAATTTGCGGCCAAAAGTGTCGAATACTTTTATTTGAGCTTGCTTCAATTGGTTCTTTGACTTAATATATAAGGTTTCTTTAACCGGATTAGGGAAAAAATGGTAATTACTTGCGATCAAATGGTTTGAGTTTAGTGATTCCTTGCTAATATCAACCAGGAAAGACTGGTAATAATCATTGCTGCTTGCCACAATCGAAGTATTCTGATTTGTTTGGAAAAAAATATCACCATAAAATTGTCCGGCTATTACAGCATGGCCAGACTGGTTGATCGTGAGATCATAAATTTCAAGCCACGGATCGTTTTTTTGCGGCAGATTCATGGCCTCAATCAATTCTCCATTAGTATTGAATTCGGCATAAAAAAATGCACCGCCCCAGTCAGACTCTGAGTTTAGTTCCAAAACATTATCACCCGGGTCACAATCGATTGTATTTTCATAGGAGGCTGTGATACAGATATGGCCAAGTCCGTTGATTGCAATGTTTCCTTCCATGTCACTTCCAGTTCCCCCAATATGTTTGACCCATGAAAAATTACCTAAAGAATCGATTTTCTGGAGAAATAAATCCTCAGATCCATTACTGTTGAATGTTACGATCTCAGTGTAATTATGAAAGTTAAATTCTGCATTAAACCGACGTAAAAGGTAAATGTTTTCGTTGTTATCCGCAACAATAGGCACGCTTCCTTCCATTTTGTAGTCGATTGTCCCTCCGGGTTGTAATGCCCATTTAAAATTTCCTGCATGGTCGAGTTTTACTAAAAAAACAGTATAATTGTTTTCCGGGGTTAACTTATAAACAGCTGACCCGGGGTCAAAGTCGGTCTCAGCACTAAACGAACCCAGCACATAGATATTGTCATTTTTGTCTGTTCTGACTGAATGGCCAATAACATAATTTGGACTTGTAAAACTACGGGCTAAAATGAAATTTCCTTCCGAATTGAGTTTTAAAAGAAAACAATCCACTGAAAGAGGTTCTTCAAAATAATACGTATTATCACCGGGGTCAAAGTCTGTTTCATCCTGGTAATAACCAGTGAGCAATAGGTTATTATTATTGTCAATTTCGATCGAATTAACAGTATTGCCATAAGGAATAGCAGGTGTGGGCATTAGTGTCTTGACCCATTTAAATATTCCATCGACTGAATATTTTGCAATGTAACCAATATTATTACGTGTATGCATCTCAAACGATGTACCTTCCCCCGGGTCAAAATCTACTGTTTTGTCAAACGATCCAACAATGTAAATGTCATCATTATTATCGATTGCAACATCATAACAATAGTCATCGATTTCGCCTCCAAAAGTTTTTATCCAAATCAGCTCCCCATTTTCGGAATATTTCTGAATAAAAAAATCATCTAAACCCTTTGATGTATATGGAATATCACGTCCATCGATTTTTTGGGATATTGTACCTGTGAAGTTCCCGACTATTACAATATCATTTTTTGAATCCGTTTCGAGGGCTGTTATTTTTACATTTTTTGTTCCATCTAAAATACAACTCCAATTCAGGACTGGAGTTTGACCCATAACACAATAATTGATAAACAGCATGAATGAAAACAATAATTTTTTCATGGTATTGTTATTTTGATTTTCAATCAAATTTAAAGCAATTCATCAACTAAAAACAACTGTCCGGTTCTTGTATACCAGAATTTTCCGGTTAATATGCTTTGCTACAGCTTTCGAAAGAACGATTTTTTCCAAATCACGCCCTTTGGCAATAAGGTCACTAACAGTATCCTTATGGCTAATATGGGAAACATCCTGCTTAATTATGGGGCCTGCATCCAGTTCGGGTGTAACATAATGACTGGTTGCCCCAATAATTTTCACGCCCCGTTCATGTGCTGCATGATAAGGTTTAGCCCCAACGAAAGCAGGCAGGAACGAGTGATGTATATTGATGATCTTATCGGGGTAATGAGTGATAAACTCATCTGAAATAATTTGCATGTACCTGGCCAACACGATGAAATCGATCTTGTTTTTTTTGAGCAAAGCCAGTTCCTTTTTCTCCTGTTCCGCCTTGTTTTCTTTGTTAATCGGGAAAACATGGTAATCGATGCCAAAACCTTCGGCAACCGGGCCCATATCGGGGTGGTTGCTAATAATCAGCGGTATTTCAACATTCCATTCACCAGCGGTATACCGGGCAAGAATATCGAAAAGGCAATGCGACATTTTTGAAACGAATAAGGCCATCCGGGGCTTCTCGTCTGAAAAATGCAAATGGAAAGTCATGTTATGTTTCCCCCCAATCAGTGTCTTAAAATAATCAGCTATTTTTTCTTTGGGAATCACAAAATGATCCAACTGCCATTCAACCCGCATGTAAAAAAGCTTTTCTTCGCGGTCGACATGTTGATCGAGGTAAAGAATGTTCCCGTTGTTCGAATTAATAAATTCGGTAACCAGCGACAACAACCCCTGCTTGTCGGGGCAATGCAACAGCAAAATAGCTGTGTTTTTCGGTTCTGTTTTTGGTTGTATTCGTTTCATATCTTCAAATTTTCCACCACAGAGAACACAAAGATTTTTTCAATTGTTTTATTTTCTGACAAAAAATCTCTGTTTTCTTCGTGTTAATCTCCATTTTCTCTGTGGTTAAAGCATCCCCTTGGTTGAAGGCAGCTCAAAGTTAAACACATCTTTTTTTATCGCCATTTTAATGGCTTTAGCCAGGGCTTTAAATATCCCTTCTATTTTGTGGTGCTCGTTTTGCCCTTCAGCTTTAATGTTCAGGTTGCATTTTGCCGCATCGCTAAACGATTTAAAAAAGTGCATGAACATTTCGCTGGGCATATCGCCTACTTTTTCTCTTTTAAATTCGGCATCCCACACCAACCATGGGCGGCCACCAAAGTCGAGTGCAACCTGTATAAGGCTTTCGTCCATGGGCAGGCAAAAACCGTAACGTTCAATGCCGCGTTTGTTGCCCAGGGCTTTTAGAAATGCTTCTCCCAGTGCCAAAGCTGTATCTTCAATGGTGTGGTGTTCGTCAACTTCGAGGTCGCCTTTAACAATCACTTTCAGGTCGATACCCGAGTGGCGGCCAATTTGCTCCAGCATGTGGTCGAAAAAACCCAGTCCGGTAGATATTTCGGTTTTGCCCGTACCGTCGAGGTCGAGCCAAATATCGATATCGGTTTCTTTGGTTGTACGTTTTACTGTTGCTGTTCGGTCGGTTTTGGCTACTTCGGCATACACCTCGTCCCAGTTGGTTGTTTTGAGTACACAAACATCGGAAAGGTCTTTTTCGGCAAGCAGTTCGTCAGGTTCATTGCTTAGCCATATCGCTTTGCAGCCAAGGTTTTTGGCCAGCTCCACATCGGTAAGGCGGTCGCCAATAACGTAGCTGTTGGCCATGTTGTAGCTGCCATCGATGTATTTACCCATCATACCGGTACGGGGTTTCCGGTTCGGTGAATTCTCTTCAGGAAGACTTGGATCAATCAGAATATCATCAAAAACGACCCCTTCTCCTTCGAAAGTTTTCAGTATTTTATTTTGCGCCGGCAAGAATGTTTCTTTAGGGAATGATTCAGTCCCTAGCCCATCCTGATTACTTACCATTACCAACTCGTAATCGAGGTTTTTGGCAATGAAGTGCATATTACGGAACACCCCGGGGTAGAACTCGAGTTTTTCAAGGCTGTCGAGCTGGTAATCTTCGGGTGGCTCAATTACCAGGGTTCCGTCGCGGTCGATGAACAAAACCCCCCGACCCCCTAAAGGGGGAGTTTTACTACCCCCTAGCCCCCTAAAAGGGGGATTTTGGGTATCTGCGTTATTGTAATTATCGTTCATTTATTTCAACTTTAAATGTACAAATGTCAAAATATAGTGGCTGCCCAAGTCCCCTTTAGGGGATTTAGTGGTTTTTACCACCCCCTTTTTAGGGGGCGGGGGGTGTATTTTTTAATTTTTCTACTAATTCCCTGTTTTCCTCAGGGCTTCCCACCGTAATACGCAGGCTGCTTTCACAAAGGGCCACTTTTGTACGGTCGCGGACAATTACCCCCTGATCCATTAAATATTCAAATATTTCACGTGCCTTTTTCATTTTTACCAACAGGAAATTTGCATCGCTCGGATATACTTTTTCTACAAAATTAAACTGTTCAAGTTCCTTTGCTAATTTTTTTCGTTCATCAATGATGGTTTTTACCCACAAATCTTTTTGCTCCTTAGTTTCGAGCATCTTCAATACATGTTGCTGCGTTAAGGCATTAATGTTGTAAGGATATTTTATTTTACTCAAAACTGATATTATTCCGGGTTGGGCAAATGCCATCCCCAGCCTTATGCCTGCGAGCCCCCAGGCCTTTGAAAAAGTTTGAAGTACAACCAGGTTCGGGTATTTTTCCAGGTCGGGCAGCATGGATGTTCCGGGGGCAAAATCGATGTAGGCTTCATCGAGCACAACCAACCCTGAAAAACCGGTAATAATTCTGATCATCTCATCCTTGTTAAGGTTGTTACCGGTAGGATTATTAGGCGAACACAGGAAGATGAGTTTTGTTTTTTCATCGGTAGCTTCAAGTATCTTTTTTGCTTCAATCTGATAGTATTCGTTAAGGAGTACACTTTTCACCTGAATATCGTTGATTCCGGCTGCAACCTTGTACATACCGTACGATGGTTCAATGGCCACCACATTATCGACACCCGGATTACAGAAAGCACGAAACAACAAATCGATGGGCTCATCGCTGCCATTTCCCAAAAATATCTGCCCGGGTTGTGTGCCTTTTATTTCGGCAATGCGTTTTTTAACGTCCATTTGATATGGGTCGGGGTAGCGGTTGTAGCCCGTATCGTACGGATTCTCGTTGGCATCGAGATATACCGAAGCACTGCCGCTAAACTCGTCGCGGGCAGAGGAGTAAGGTTTTAACGCTAAAATATTGGGCCGTAACAATTTGTTTATTCGTTTCATCAATTTTTGTTTTGAAAGCAATAGGATGCAATAGAACACTATCGAATGCTATTGTATATTTTTTTCTAATGATTTTACGTAATTCCAAAGCTTAACTTGAAGATTATTACATTCTTGTTTGAATGAATCATAGATATCATGTCCTATCAAGCCTCGATTGTATGATTTAAATAGCCACGTAGTCGTTTCATATAATGAACCTCTTGCAAAAATGCAAAATCGACGATTGTCTTTTGGAGATAAACGACCAAAACCTTCTGAGATGTTTGCACCAATTGAATCAGCAGCATCGGTCAATTGTTGCCCAATACCCCGCTTTTCAAACCATTCCCATTTGATAACAATATCCCAGACTTTATCTCCAAGGTTGTTCGCTAAATTATACACTTCTAATTCTTCAATTTTCATTCTTTAAGTTATTAAGGTATATTTTCAATTGTATTTTTTCATTACGTTCAACTGCTTTCTATTGCGTTCTATCGCGTTCATTTTTCATACGGAACACTGCTGCATTTTTATGTGCAAACAACCCCTCGGCTTCGGCCATATTTTCAATTACCGGCCCCAGATTTTGGATTCCTTCCCTGCTGATTTCCTGAAAGGTAATTTTCCGGATAAAACTGTCGAGGTTCACTCCACTGTAACTTCTTGCCCAGCCATTAGTGGGCAGGGTATGGTTGGTTCCCGAGGCGTAATCGCCGGCGCTTTCAGGCGTATAACTGCCGAGGAAAACGGAACCGGCATTGATGATTTTTTCAGCTATTTCAGCATAATTTCTCATCTGAATGATGAGGTGCTCGGCAGCGTACATATTCATCATGTCAATCATTTCCTGTTCGGTTTTCACCAAAAAGATGCGGCTGTTTACGAGTGCTTTCATAGCGTAATCCATGCGGGGCAGCACTTTAAGCTGCTTTTTAAGTTCTACCTGCACGTTGTCAATCAGCTTTTCAGAAGTGGTAACCAATATTACCTGGCTGTCGGCACCGTGTTCGGCTTGCGAAAGCAGGTCGGAAGCCACAAAGGCAGGGTTTGCTATTTCGTCGGCCATTACGGCCACCTCGCTGGGGCCGGCCGGCATGTCAATAGCCACATCGCTCATGCTCACAAGCTGCTTGGCGGCTGTTACATATTGGTTGCCGGGGCCAAATATTTTAAACACGTTGGGAACCGTTTCTGTGCCGTAAGCCATAGCACCAATTGCCTGAATTCCACCTATCCTGAAAATTTTCGTAACACCCGAGAGTTTTGCGGCAAACAAAACTTCGGCAGGCAGCTTACCATCTTTTTGCGGCGGCATACAAAGCACAATCTCTTTACAGCCGGCAATCTTTGCAGGTATGGCCAACATCAGCACGGTAGAAAACAACGGTGCAGTTCCACCGGGAATATACAGGCCCACTTTTTCGATTCCCACACTTTTTTGCCAGCATTTAACGCCGGGCGTGGTTTCAATCACTTTGGTCTCGAAGCGTTGTGCCTCGTGAAACTTGTAGATGTTGGCAGCTGCACTCTCGATGGCTTTTTTTAGCTGAGGAGATAACTGCGCTGCTCCGGCTGTAATATCGTCATTTGACACCAGCAGGTTATCGGGTTCAACCTTGTCGAACTGTACGGTATATTTGCGAACAGCCGCATCACCATTTGTTTTCACATCATCGAGTACAGCTTTCACTTTTTCGTTGAGTGAAGCCGTTTCGAACGCGGGGCGCTGCAATAGCGAAGGCCAATCGGTACGGTTAGGGTAAGAAAAGACCCCCCAACCCCCTAAATCACTACCCCCTAACCCCCTAAAGGGGGAATTTTGAGTGCTTGCGATATTGTTATTGTTGCTCATTTATTAATAATCTTACGCCCTTTCATGGCTTGATTTCATATCTTGTTTCGTTTCATAGGGCGTTGCCCTATGCTAATTCTTTAGCCCCTTTGGGCTATCTCAATTGGATATTGGATATTCATTATTTAAAATTGGATATTTTTAAAATTCCCAATAATCAATATCGAATAACCAATATCCATAGAACGCCACTTCCAAATCAGTTAGCCCGTAAAGTCCTCCCCTTGGGGGAGGATTTAGGAGGGGCTTCTACATTATCATCTTCTCAATGGGCAACACCAGAATACCTTCGGCGCCCATGGCTTTTAGTTTTGAAATGTTTTCCCAAAAGAATTTTTCTTCGATTACCGAATGCACCGAGCTCCATCCGCTTTCGGCCAGAGGCATAACGGTTGGACTTTTCATACCCGGGAGCATCGAAATTATTTGATCGAGTTTGTTGTTGGGCGCATTCAGCATAATGTATTTTTTCCCTTTTGAACGCTCAACCGATTCGATACGGAATAATAACTCATCGAGAACAACCTGTTTTTCGGCACTTAAGCCCGGTGTCTTTATCATTACGGCCTCGCTTGGCGCTACCACTTCCACCTCTTTCAATCCGTTCGATACCAATGTTCCACCCGAACTAACAATATCAAAAATGGCATCGGCCAGTCCAATTCCCGGAGCTATTTCCACCGAACCGGTTATGACATGTATTTCTGCATTTATATTTCTTTCTGCAAAATATTTTCCCAGGATAACCGGGTACGAGGTTGCTATTTTTTTTCCTTCGAACCATTGGGGGCCGTTGTATTCCTGCCCTTTCGGTATTGCCAGCGACAAACGACAACGGCTAAAACCAAGACGTTTTACCAGTTCAACATCCTTATCTTTTTCGAGCATTTCGTTTTCTCCTACAATACCCACATCGGCAACACCATCGGCAACCGATTCCGGAATATCATCGTCGCGCAGGTAAAGCACCTCGACGGGAAAATTTTTGGCAGGCGAAAGCAACTGGCGTTTGCCTACTGTAAGTTTTATGCCGCATTCCCTGATCAATTCAACCGATTCTTCGTTTAACCGGCCTTTGGTTTGAATGGCAATGCGTAAAATAGTGTCCATATTTTCTCTTTTAACAGTTTTACAAAAATAAAAAAGGCTTACTAAACAGTAAGCCTTTAAAGTGTTGAATATTTTTCAATCAGGACATATTCACATCAGCCTACTGCTTTGGCAGGTAAAAATGATGGCCGTGATGATGTCCGTAACGTATTGTCATGTCATTTTTCAATTTCTCGTGCAATAATAATTAATATTTGATTGTTTACAAATATTTTTTCTTTTAATCATTTATTCAACAGGCATAAATTAACAAAAAACATCGTTTTAAACCTTCTTCGCAATTATTGCCATTTCTCTTACGTAAAACACGTAATATAACACACAAATTGATAAAAAGCGCCCTGTTTATTTTAATTTAGTAAAAAATATGAATGAATTTCTAACATTATGACAATTTACACAAATAATGGCCGTCTTATAATTCCGTTAGTCAAACGGAAAAAAAAAGCACAAAAAATGGATGAAGACAAAGTAAGATACATTGTAACTAAAGCCTATTGTCCCAAAGGATGCAATATTATCGACCATGAAATAGATATAAACGGATTTCCTGGTATTCGAATTGCTTTTAAAAGAGATGGCATGGAGGGTGAGTTTGTTGTTTCGGCCATTGAAGGAGATTTTGACAAAAAAGTACTTCGCGGTGAATTGACCGAAGGTGCAAAAGATGAACTTTATTGCCCGCATTGCGGAACAGCTTTTGAAAAACTGGTTAACTGCAAGTGTACAGACGGTGCCGATATGGTTGTTATTGGACTAACGCCAAAATTGAATTTCAATAATGCCATTACGTTTTGTAATGTTACAGGATGCTCAAACGGTGCTTTCATCAAATCGGGCGATGCCCTGATGCATGTGAGGTTACACGAAGCACTGTAAAAGCCCCACTCCCACTGAAACTTTAGCAGAATTCCCCGTTTTTTTCTATATTTCGGTCATGTAAAAAAATAATCATGATCATGAAACAACTCATTCCACTTCTCGCGGCAATTGTTTTATTTGCCTGTTCAACTACAGAAGAAAAAGCCCCGGCATACCCCATAAAAGCAGTTAATCTGAACCAGGTAAATTTGACCGACCAATTCTGGCTGCCCCGTATTGAGCTGGTTCAAAAAACCACCATACCGTTTGCCCTCGATAAATGTGAAACGGAAGGCCGCATGGAGAATTTCCTGATTGCCGGCGGTATAAAAGAAGGCAAAACCCGCGGGGTAATGCCCTTCGATGATACCGATCTGTATAAGATCATCGAGGGTGCTTCCTATTCACTGGTTATGGCACCCGACCCTGAGCTCGACCGGCACATCGATTCGCTGATCTCGATTATTGCCACCGGGCAGGAAGATGACGGTTACCTCACAACATACAAAACTATCGACACAACGTATGCCCCGGCACACTGGTGCCCGGCAGGCGGCAGGTGGAAAGACCTGGCCTGCAGCCATGAATTGTACAACAGTGGCCACATGTTTGAAGCAGCTGCAGCTCATCATTGGGCAACCGGCAAAAACAACTTTTTAAACATTGCCCTCAAAAATGCCGACCTGCTGGTTGATGTTTTCAACAAGGAAGGAAACCCCGATGTTCCCGGCCATCAAATAGTGGAAACAGGACTGGTAAAACTTTACCAGATCACCGGAAATAAAGACTACCTCGAACTTTCGAAGCATTTTCTCGATAGCCGGGGCGACAGTACCTTACGTCAAACCTGGGGCCCATACAGCCAGGACCACCTGCCCGTTACCCAACAGGATGAAGTTGTTGGCCATGCTGTACGTGCCGTATACATGTATGCCGCCATGACCGATATAGCTGCCCTTTATAACGACAAAGCTTACCTGGATGCCGTGAACAAACTTTGGAACAACATGGTCAGTAAAAAGATGTACGTTACCGGTGGAATTGGGTCCCGGCACGATGGCGAAGCTTTTGGCGATAATTACGAACTACCCAACCTAACAGCATATTGTGAAACCTGCGCGGCCATTGGCAGCGTGCTTTGGAACCATAAAATGTTTTTGCTTACAGGCGATGTAAAGTATTTCGACATCATTGAACGAACCTTGTACAACGGAGTAATACCGGGCTTATCGCTCGACGGCATGAACTTTTTTTACCCCAACCCACTGGAATCGGACGGGGTTTACACCTTTAACAAAGGCGCCTGCACACGTTCCCCCTGGTTCGACTGCTCGTGCTGCCCAACGAACCTGATCCGGTTTATACCCTTCATCCCTAACCTGTATTATGCCACAGCCGGCGACAGTTTATACATTAACCTGTTTGCAGCAAACGAAGCCAGTATTGACCTTAACGGAACGGAAATTGGCCTGAAACAAAAGACAAAATACCCGTGGAAAGGAAACGTGAAAATTAATATAAACCCATCAGAAACATCGGCATTTACCATTAAACTGCATATTCCGGGCTGGGCAAAAAACAACGTTGCACCCGGTAACCTTTATACTTATACACAAAAAACAAAAGCCAGGCCCGTTGTTAAAGTAAACAATGAAGAAACGGGCGCTTACGATTCACACGGATACCTTGCCATTACACGCGAATGGAAAACCGGCGATGTAATTGATATCAAACTGCCCATGAAAGTAAAAAAGGTGGTGACTAACAAAAAGGTTGTAACCAACCAGGGATTAAAAGCCCTTGAATACGGCCCGCTGGTTTATTGTGCCGAAGAAGCTGATAACCCGGATATACCTTTCATCCTTTCTAAAAGAGACAGGTTTGAAGTAAATTACAATCCCGATTTACTGGGCGGGGTAAATGTACTGACGACCGATAAAGGTTTAACCCTGATTCCCTATTATGCCTGGTCGAACCGGGGCTGCGGGAAGATGAAAGTTTGGATGCCGGAGGAGTAGATTTAGGTTAAGGTTAAGGTTTCCCGCTTCGCGGGAGTGCCCCTGTGTTGTAGAAGGTTGAGATTGAAGTTGAGGTTCTGAACTTAGTTTCTCTTATAAAAAACCTTACCAACCCGGTTGATGTGTTCCAACAATTTCTCGTTGCTGATCTGACGTTTCAGCGAAATATCTATTTTGTATGGGAGTAACAAATCATCTAACTGATTTTCGAGCTTCAGCAATTCTGAAAATTCCAATCCATTATCAATAATTACAAGATCAATGTCGGAACCTGCCTTGAAATTACCCATAGCCCTTGAACCATATATCATGACACCTTCAATGGCAGGGTAAAGCCCAAAAAGCTTGTTCAAAATTCTGAAATCGCTGTTTCCATCTTATATCCGGGTTATCCATCTCACAAAAATGATTCAATATCTTGCACAAAGATAAATTATTTAAAACTCACTTCAATTGAAGGGTACGATAATTAAACCATAAACAGTTCGATTTGTTATCAGTTATAAAAGACAATAAAAAACAGAAATTATGAAAGTAGCCGTTTTCAGCACCAAACCTTACGACCGTGAATACCTTGAGAAAGCAAACGCCACAACCGGCCATGAGTTTTCGTTTTTCGAAACATCGCTTAAACCCACAACCGTAAAACTGGCCGGGGGTCACCAGGCCGTATGCGTTTTTGTTAATGACACCCTCTCGAGGGAAGTAATTGAATCGCTAACGGCGCTCGGTGTTAAATCCATCGTATTGCGCTGTGCCGGCTTTAACAATGTTGACATTGAAGCAGCCTGCAACAACGGCTTTTCTGTATTGCGTGTACCCGCTTACTCGCCCCATGCTGTGGCCGAACATGCCATAGCCCTTATCATGACCCTTAACCGGAAAACCCATAAAGCTTACAACCGGGTGCGCGAAGGAAACTTCTCCATTGAACGGCTTACCGGATTTGAGCTGGCCGGGAAAACAACCGGGGTGGTCGGTACCGGAAAAATTGGTGCCGCATTTGCCCGCATCATGAAAGGTTTTGGCTGCCGGGTAGTGGCTTACGACCTTTACCCCAACAAACAATTAGAAACCGAAGGTGTTGAATACCTGTCCCTTGAAGATGTCTTCAAGCAATCCGACATTATTTCGCTGCACTGCCCGTTAACGCCCGATACCCATCACGTAATAAACAAACAAAGCATGAAACTGATGAAAAAAGGAGTCATGCTCATCAATACCAGCCGTGGCCAGTTGATCGACTCCGAAGCAGCCATAAATGCCCTCAAAAAAGGCCGGCTTGGCTACCTCGGCATTGATGTGTATGAACAGGAAGAAAACGTGTTCTTTAAAGACCTTTCGGAAATGATTATCCAGGATGATAAGCTCATGCGGCTTATGACTTTCCCCAACGTGCTGATCACAGCACACCAGGCTTATTTTACCGATAATGCCCTGACCCAGATCGCCCAAACCACCATCCAAAACCTGAGCGACATTGAAAACGGGCAATTGAATGAAAAGAACCGGGTTTGCATGGATATGGTGAAATAGACTTTACCGGATATCAGCAAAAAAAATAACACTACACATAAAATGTTGATATTGTTTAAAAAATATGTACAAACATCAACTTATTCGTTTTACACTATTCTTTGTTTGTCTTCGAAAACGATACCAGCCCGCCCATGGCTCCCAGATTCATTGAGTCGAGTGCAGAGCTTGGAACAATTACCATCGAACCTTTTTCTTTCAATCCTTCGAAAAGCATGTTCATCCCACGGAGGTGAAGCGCAACAGGATTGTCTTTGTATTGCTCGCTGGCTTTGGCAAATTTCTCGGCAATTTCGGTCTCTGCAGTTCCCAAAATGACCCGTGCACGGCGTTCCCGTTCAGCCTGGGCTTCCTTGCTCATGGCATCGGCCAGGGCTTGTGGAATAATAATGTCTTTAATCCCCACGTTCTGGCATGTAATTCCCCACGCGTTGGTGTTATTGTCGAGTACTTTTTGAAGGTCATCGGCAATTTTATCACGTTCCTGCAACAAATCGGCAAGTTCGTGTTTCCCGATGATATCGCGCAATACGGTTTGTGCAATGTAATAAATGGCCTTTTCATATTCCTGAACCTCAAGGGCTGCTTTCTCAACATCCCAGACTGTCCAGTACACAACAGCATCAACGTTTACAGGCACTGTATCTTTTGTAAGTGTTTGTTCAGCTTTAAAGTCGGTAACCCGTATGCGCTGGTCAATGTAATTGTCAACTCGGTCGATAATGGGAATGATCATGAACAACCCCGGCCCTCTCAGTCCCCTGAACTTACCCATCCGTAAAACAACGGCTTTTTCCCACTGATCGGCTATTCGTAACGAGCCTGCAATTAAAAAAGAAACTACAATGAAAGAAATCATCAGGGGCATTCCAATCACCTCCAAAATATTCAACCCCATAGAAATTACAATTAAAATCACCAATACAGTCAGTGATACCGGATTAAGAAAGCTTTTCTGAAAAGTTTTTGTTTTCATCTTATTTTATTTTTGTTTTTGAAGTTGATTAATTAGCTGCTCAGTTGTAAAACCATAACTAAAAGCAATCGTACTGAACTCATTGCATATTTCCTGCAATTTCTGGTTCCGTTCCTTATCGGTGATTTTAATCTCGGTTTTTCCAATAAATGTACCCGTCCCCTGATGAGTTTCAAGAACATTTTGAATTTCAAGTTCTTTATATGCCTTAGCTACTGTATTCAGGTTTACCTTCAATTCAACAGCCAACGCCCTTACTGTAGGTAACTGCTCCCCTATTTTTAAATGACCGGTCGCAATACCAAATTTAATCTGGTCGATAATTTGCCTGTAAAAAGGTGTTCCTGCTTTTGGGTCTAATATAAAGTTGATCATGACTAAATTGTTCCTTTGTAATAGTTATATAGTACAAACATACAATTATTTTTTGTAATTCAATCTGTCATTTGCAATTATTTTTAAGGGAAAACGTAAATTTGATCGGCAAAAATAAAGTTTAAACCTAAATAGATATTATGAAATCATTTATTTTCATTGTTTTAAGTTTTTTTCTTCTCAGTGGTTATACTGAAAAAAAAACTGAAAACTGGGTCTCTCTTTTTAACGGTGATAATCTTGACGGATGGGAAATCAAATTTACCGGTCAGCCTTTGAACGAGAATTATAAAAATACTTTCCGGGTTGAAGACGGAATCCTGAAAGTAAGTTACGATGAATACGACAGTTTGAACAACGTGTTTGGGCACCTGATCACAAAAGAGTCATATTCCCATTATAGAATCAGGGCCGAGTACCGATTTGTGGGGGAACAAATTCCGGGAGGTGCCGACTGGGCTTACCGCAACAACGGAATTATGATTCATTGCCAGCCACCTGAAACCATACCACTTGATCAGGATTTCCCGGTAAGTGTCGAAGTACAGCTTCTGGGAGGTAACGGGTTGGATGAACGCCCCAACATGAATGTTTGTACCCCGGGGACCATGGTGATGATTGACTGCAGATACCCCAAAGAACACTGCTACAATTCAACAGCAAAAACCTATCATGGCGACCAATGGGTTTCGGTTGAAGTGGAAGTACAGGGCGATTCAATCATTAAACACATCATCGACGGGGAGGTTGTATTGCAATATGAAAAGCCCCTGCTCGATCCGGAAGATCCACAGTATGCAAAACTGCTTTCGCCCGAAACCGGCAACCGTTTAACCAAAGGGCACATTGCATTGCAGGCCGAAAGCCATCCAACGGAATTCAGGAAGGTGGAAATTCTGGTGTTGGATTAGTTTCCCTACAAAAGTGATTTTGGCCGGAATGGCCTGTAACCTGAAAAATCATTCGTTTTATAATGGGTTGTTTTTTGAGGTTTTTTAACGGCTACATATTTTCTTTTTCTTCTTTTTTAAATAAGGTTTACATAGCTTCAAATAAGGTTTTTCTTTAAAAATATTCAGATTCATGTTACAATAATTTTTTTAGTTCGTTTTCCAATTCCGACACGGTAGGCATATTAGATTTGATTGACTCCGGCAGTTCTTTAAATGTAAATTCGCTAACACCTAAAGGTTTATTCATGTCTTGGAGTGAATATTCGACATCAAATTTGTTTTTGCTTTTGCATAAAATTACACCAATGGTGGGATTATCCACATTGGATTTCAACATATCGTCAACAGCCGAAAGGTAGAAATTCATTTTTCCTGCATGTTCGGGTTCAAAATCTCCTGTTTTTAAGTCAATAACCACATAGCAATGCATTTTGGTATGATAAAAAAGCAAATCGATTTTGCGCTCTTTATTTCCAACGACTAATGGATATTGCCGTCCAACAAAAGCGAAGCCCTTGCCTAATTCGAGTAAAAATTTCGTGATATTATCGATTAACTGTTTTTCCAGCTCAATTTCCTGAACATTACTTTCAAGGGTTAAAAAATCGAATGTATAGGGGTCTTTAAGCGTTTCGTTAGCCAAATCGCTCATAGGTTTGGGTAAGGTTAGTTCAAAGTTGTTCAAAGCCTTTCCGCTTCGCTCGATTAGCTTCGAATCAATTTGTAATTCCAATACATTTCTGCTCCAATTATTACGAATGGTTTGCTCCATGTAAAAAATGGCATCGTTGCACGACTGTATATTACTCAGTATTAATACATGATGTCGCCAGGGAATTTTGCACAAGATTGAGTGTGGAGGTAATTGTCCACCAGGCTGGTGGACTAATGGTGTTTTGGCAGATTGTTCACCAATTTGGTGGACAATTTCGAAGCTGTAATCTTTATAGAACAGATAGAACTTTCGCATGGCAAACAAATTTGTTCTCGAAAAGCCATTTGTGTGTTGAAATTCATTTTTGAGGTCTTTCGACAAATTATCCACAATTTTTGAGCCCCATTTATGTTCTTTCTGTTTTTCGATAATGCTTTTGCCAATATCCCAATAAAGCATTATCATTTCTTTATTTACCGAAGTAGCAGCTTTTAATTGTGCCGACCTTATTCTATCTTTAAGAAATATCAACCAGTTTTTATATGTTTCATCAAATTGCATAATTACTTTTTAGTTGCAAAAAACCAGGTTATTAAATCAAAGTTATCGGTTTTAAATTTATCGCTTACTTTCTCGTTTCGGTTAATACGGTTTGATGCGTCTTTGTCGCCGGTTTTTAATTTCGGGCGGGACAAAACGAATCTCGTTTTTATGTATGGTTAAGGCATCAAGCACCTCTTTGTGATTAATTAAAACCTGGTTTCTCCGGTTGTTTATGTAAATTAATATCGTACGATTGATAGCCCTTATTATTTTCTTTGGGTTGTTTTGCCGGATAGAAGAGCAATGCAATAATCCCGTTTTCGGGGCAACATTCGTTTACCGCTTTAAAACAAAGTGGTATAATCCCCTCAAAATTAAGGTTAAAAAGATAATATTCAAACATTTTGCATAATATATTTCTCCCTTAACCCGGTAGTATTTTATCGTTTAAGCAGATTCGATGTTTGGGCGCTTGCAGCATTCAGCTTTTTGAACCGCTGCTATTTCAAAAAAAAAGGCCAAGGTATAGGTTAAGAAATTTAATGCATACAAACTTAACCTAAACCTCAGCCTCAAACTAAGCGAAACCTCAGTCTCTCCTATCGGGTTATTTTGAAATCGGTTTTCCCTTCAAACGGATTGGCCTTCAAACCGGCCTTCGTAACTTCCACTTCTTTCAGGATGTTATCCTCCGGGAGGCAAACCAATGCTTTAGCAGTGCCATCGCCAAACACTTTCAGTTCCAGTTTGCTCCAGTCCATGAACTTGGTCGACTGGGCCAGTTTAATGTGCGGTATGGCGGCTCCCTCACGCACTAGCATAACAACAGGGATTTCCCCGGCTTCAATCGTATTCCAGCCGCTGCTGTATACGTTGCCAGTCTGGTAATCGATCCATTTCCCGTTACCGGGCAGATACACATTTCTCGAAGTTACTTCTTCGAACAATGGTGCTACAAGTATATCAGAACCAAACAGGTATTCATCGTCAATTAACCATGCGCCGGGATCATCGGGGTATTCAACAAACAGGGCCCTGAGCATGGGCAGCCCGTTTTCCGATGCATGTTTGGCCTGTGCATAAATGTAAGGCATGAGTTGGTAGCGCATATTGGCAGCATCGCGGAACCCGTTCAAAAAATCGTTGCTGTACTCCCACGGTTCAGTTGGAGGTGTACCGTGGCTGCGTGTGTGTGATGTAAGCATACCGAAGGGAGTCCAGCGGGCATAAAGGTCCTCGGGGGCCGCTTCAACAAAGCCGCCAATGTCGTGACTCCAGAAAGTGAAGCCGCTAAGCCCCATTGATAAGCCTCCCCGTAAACTGGCCGACATGGAGGTATTTGTACAGGCCGGGTCGCCGCCCCAATGAACCGGGTAACGCTGGCTGCCGGCCCAGGTACTTCGGGCCCACATAATCTGTTCGCCTTTCACCTCGCGGGTAATATCGGCAACAGCTTTGTTGTAGCGCAACGGGTACAGGTTATGTTCGTAAAAACCGGTACGTCCCGAGGCGTATATCCCGTTCAGCGGGGCTGCTTCGCCAAAATCGACTTTTATGGCACCTACACCGAGTTCCAGCAAACCGGCAATTTTATCCTGGTACCATTTCACGGTAGCCGGGTTCGAAAAATCGAGCACGGCATCTTCATACGGAAGGTTCCCTTTCGGGTTCTTCACGTACAGTTCGTTTTCAATAATTTCGTCGAAAAGGGTATTTTTGGGCACAAAATACGGTAACTGCCACAGGCAGGTTTCAAAGCCGTCTTTTTTGAAATCTTTAATCATTTGTACAGGATCGTCGAAGCGTGATTTCGAGAACTGGTAATCGCAGCGCCAGTCGGTTTCGAACCATCCGGTATCGAAGTGGATCACATCGCACGGAACCTTGTTTTCACGCAGTTTCTTTGTAACGTTGCGTCCATCTTCTTCGGAAAAATAGGTAATGCGGCTCATCCAGAACCCAAAGGACCACAGTGGTGGCATGGCTGCTTTCCCGGTAAGGTTGGTGTATTCATCAAGTACCTCTTTGGGTGAACCCAGGAAGATGAACAAGTCGAGGGATTCATCGCCGATCATCAGTTGTTGCACCCCGTTGAAATATTTTCCAAAGTCGCAGGTAATGGGTGTTGATGTGTGCATAAATACCCCGTAACCGTTGCTGCTCATGTAAAACGGAATGGGTTTGTACATCGTTTCATTCTGAATACCGTTGGCATCGTCGGTATACAACACAACTTTTTGTCCGCGTTTGTTAAACTGTGTGTACGATTCGCCCAGGCCGAATATCTTTTCATCGGGTGTTAAGCCAAAGGCAGCCGAAAAGCTGCGTGAGTAATCGCTTGCGCGACGAACATAACAAAACGGCAATACCGGCGTATAGGTTTTACCGGCATTATCGGAGTTGTGGTTTGTTTCGGTCAGCAGTTTCCCGTTTGCATCGTAGAACAATACTTTCCATGGATTTTCCATGATCACAACACTTCCGCCTTCAGAAGTATATTTATGCCCACCTTCTATTGCAGCATATTGCCATGAATTGTCAACAGGCGCCACACCATCAACCAGCATCAGCGAGGGCTGGTCTTCAGTAAAATCGGGCCCGCTGTTCATATGGAGGCGCACCGTGCGTGGTGAAACAAATTCAATGCTGAACGGAAGTTTAGGTGAAGCTTCATACTCAATGGAGGGAAACTCGTTTGGTTTCACCGGAAATAAGCTTGCCAGCATGTTGTTAAATGCCATGCGGGTTGAGTATTCATACCTTTTGTACTCAACTTTCCCGGAAGCGGTTTCCGGATTGAACGATGCCAGGTTATCGGCAAAATAATAAGTGTTTGTAAAACTCCTGAAATCCGGGCTGATATCGACCGGTTCGTTGTTGGTTCCCATTTGCTGTAATTGAGCCATCAAAACCGATGGGATCAAAATCAAAATGGTTAATAAGCCATAAATTGTTTTTTTCATACTATTAAAATTATTTGTTTTCAAATGTATAGTATGGAACTCTCCCGCTTAGGCGGGATCGTTTCATTTCTCTTTATTTTTATGTTTATTCTTTTACCATCATTTTGGGCTAAAGCCCGATACACAAAAAATCTTTATTTCACCCCCGGCTTGAAAGCCGGGGCAATTCATATTTCAGCAGGCTAAATAACCTGCCGGGTAATTCAGCCGGGGCAATTCAATTTTTACATGAACTTACAACACCAAAAAACCGATTATTCAACAAAACCGGCCAGGGCATAAACCAGTGCAGCCTGCCAGTTAATGGCCACTTCGTTGGTCGAAAAACTACGTTCTTCATCGATCCAGTCGAGCGCTTTATTCCCGCCCCCGACAATGTAACCGGGCCAGGGTGCCTCAATATCGTCAGCCCCTGAACGACGGTCGTGCGGGTTCATGGGCGGCAGGTAACCCAGGCCTGTAACGAATGAACGCCCGTACTGGTTGCGCCCGAAAATGTTATGAATGGCATCGAGCGATGTGGTAATGTATTCTTTTTTCTGCTTTATTTTGTTCGCAACCTGCAGGTTCAACACCTGCCGTACAACAGTCCCGTTGCATCCCCAGTAATAGCGGTCGCCCAACGGACGGCTGAAAATATCGGCTTTTGCCACTTCAACAATTTTATCGGCCACCTCGATGGTTTGCTTTTTAACTTCGGCCAGCAGTTCCGGGTTTTTTCCTTCCCTGTCGGAAAGAATATACTGAAATACAGCCATGTTTTTGATTACCGGCCAGTCCCAGTTTTGGTCAACCTTTTCTTCAATCTCTGAAAGCCTTTCTTCAAAATCCTCCAAATATTCCGATTCCCCTGTAGTTTCCCATAATTCAATTGCAGCCCACAAGCGGTCGTCGAAATCGGGCGAATGGTACCCCCCGGTTCTGAACCGTTGTGAAAAACGCTTATAATCGGGATTTTCTTTCAGGAATTCATAGCTTAACAAAGCGGCGTTGAGGCATTTCTGGGCGTAAACTTCATCGTAAGGTTTGAAATAGCGGGCAGCCTGTGCCATCATCCCGGTAAAACTGGCCGTTGCGGCTGAGCTCCATTCTGTGAAATACCTTTTTTCAGTATCATCTTCAGGCATAATGAAACCTGCAAATGCATTACGGGTTAGTTTATGCGACACCCTTCCCGAGCCATCGGGGTATTGCATTTTCAGCAACCAGTCGGTTTCCCATTTCAGTTCTTTCAGGTAATCGGGAAAACCGGGTGCTGTTTCGGGCAAATCAAAGTCATAGGCTTTCAGTTTATCGTTAAACTGCTCCCAGGCCATGAACATCATTCCCACGGTTATGCCCGCATTTACAACGTATTTGCCATGGTCGCCGGCATCGTGCCAGCCACCTGTACCGTCGCGCTGCTGGTTGGGCATCCCTATCGAGTCGAGCCAGCCATCTTCCATGTGGCAGGCATCGTGCGTATAAGTAATTCCATTATATTTCCCTTCAACGGCAGTGCCGCATCGCCATAAATAAAATGCCCGCATCGAAGTGGTCAGTGCAAAATTATACACATCGGGAGCAATTTTGAACACTGGCGATTTTAAGGTGTCGTTTATCTGAAGGTAGTATTCTCCGACTTGTTTAACCGGTGAAAAATCGGCAAACTGAACCGACATTTTAACATCTTCCTGGTATACCGAATCGGATAAGGTACCAACAAATACGGGTTGTTTGGTTTCAGCATCAACCACGGCAAACGAATCGAAGCCGGTTGCAACGCTGGCCACCTTTGGTTGCTCGGGCAGGTAGCCAATTGAATTCAACCCAAAAAAAGAATTTGCATGCGCTGAAAGGTGCAAAAACAGTATCAGTATTGTCAAGTAAGTTAGTTGTTTCATCATTGTATAAAAGTTGTATCGTAATCCGCCTTATGGAACTACGAACGGGTTAAAAATAGGTTTAAAAAAACAGATGGAGCTTCGTATTTTCACTATAAAACCCCGCTTTTTTGTCAATTGACCGGAATAATACAGGCAGAAGGCAGAAGTGAAGAGTGTGTCATTCCGATCACGGGTTCCGGGAAGGAGGAATCTCACCGAATACGCAGAGATTTCTCCCAACACATCGGGATCGAAATGACACTCCCTATCGTTTTCGAGAAAGCTTTACTTCGACCTTTCATTACTTATCTTACTGGTGTTAAGCGGAGCATCAGCACGTCGTGGCCGGGTAAAACTTCTCCAAGTTTCTCCGTTGTTGAACCGACATCCTTGTGTGTCCATACATTTCGAAGCTTGTACGTAATTTTATCGAATTGTGCTTCATAGTCAAAATAATCATCAACCACTTTTTCTTCATCCCAGTTGAATTCAATGTTTTTGGGAGTGGTGGTCCTGTTCATTAAACACATAGCCCAATCTCCTTCTGAGAGCGGTTTAAACCAGATTTCAACGCTGTCACGTACATCATATCTAAACCCCTGTATGCCCAGTGAATCCTGATCGATGGCAATGGCCTCGCGGTTGGTGAGAATTTCTTTCACTTCCGGGGTCATATCGCGGATGTCGTTACCGGCAATTAATGGCGCTGCTAACATACACCACATTGAAAAATGCGTGCGGTCTTCACTTACACTCATGCCGTTTCCCACTTCCATCATATCGGGGTCGTTCCAGTGGCCGGGCCCGGCGCTTTGGCGTAGCAAGTCGTTGTCGCGTTGGTCGAGAATTTGCAACACGCCCCACTGGTTCCAGGTGCCATGATCGATCACACAGTCGAAGCAATGGTAAATATCGCCGGTAGTCCGCCACAGGTGGCCAATGTCTTTTGCCCATAGCCAGGGATCGTCGTTGCCCCACTCGCAAATACTCAAAACAATGGGACGGCCGGCAGCATACAAGGCATCACGAATGGTAAGGTATGCCCCTTCGGCTTTCAACCCTTCGGTATCGCACCAGTCGTATTTCAGGTAATCGATTCCCCATTTTGCATATTGCATGGCATCCTGGTATTCGTGCCCGCGGCTGCCCGGCCTGCCGGCACAGGTTGTCCAGCCGGCATCGGAGTATATGCCAAGTTTCAGACCTTTGGAATGGACATAATCGGCCAGGGCTTTCATGCCCGATGGGAAATGTTCCGGGTCGGGATGGATAAAACCGAGGCTGTCGCGTTCGCCATGCCAGCAATCATCAATATTGATGTATACGTAACCGGCATCTTTCATGCCCGAGCTCACCATGGCATCGGCCGCTTCTTTAATGAGGTCTTCGCTCACGTCGCAGGCAAAATAGTTCCAGCTGTTCCAACCCATTGGCGGGGTTAATGCCAGGCCGGGAAATTTTTGTGTAAACCCCAACAAGGCAAACAGCATCATTGTAACACTTAAAATTGTTCGTTTCATTTTCTTTTGTATTAGGTTTAATTTCTATTTCCAGTCATCGGTCCGGAAAGGTTCGGCAGGAAGCCCTTCGGCATTGTACAGGTTTATTTCGCCCGGGTTATCGGCCCAGAGGTAACGTACCGATTTGATGTTTTTCACCTTGCTGCATCTCACCTCAACCCCTTTGTCGTCGATCAATTTTGCCTGAGCATAATGAAAAACCCAGTCGGGGCCGGCAACGGCAAACCCGTTAATCTTTCCGGTTTCATTATTCACATTTAATTCCGAACCATCGGTATTGAATGATACCAAGGCTCTATTTCCTTCAATTTTGCAATTTTCCATACGCGGGCCGTTTGAAACGATATCGAATCCGTAATCAATTTTCAAGGCTTTTAATGCTAACCGGTTTCCAACATCACGCTTATTGCGCGGATGGATATCGCCGGCTTCCCCAATATCGATAATGCATGCCATTTCGACTTTGGAAAGTTTTGTAGCATTGAACTGGGCTTCGCGCAAATAAGGCCAAACCTGGTCGACAGGTTCCGGGGTTACATCCCTGAAGTTGGCCAGTTGCACCTGGTAAAACGAGAGATCATCGTTGTTCCAGTTTTTACGCCAGTCGTTTACCATCCGCTTAATCTGCATTTCATACCGAAGTGCCTGTTCCAGATAATCGGCATTCGATTCGCCCTGGTACCAGATGGCTCCCTTTATGGCATAATTTAACAGCGGGTGGATCATCCCGTTAAACAGTAAGGTTGGATATTGATTGGGCTGCAAGCCTGTAGCCCCGGGGTTGGTCGGATTGAGTGGTACAGGCAACGGGTCTTTTTTAATTTTCCAGTTTTCTGAGAGATCGACCACCTGGCTGCCATCCGACAGGTTCAGTTCCGAAAGTTCGCCATGGAAGCCACCACCACCCATATAATCCTCAACACGGATTACAACAGTGTTTTCTCCGGGCTTGAGTACACCGGAAGGCACCTTGTATGTGCGGTACACGTTATACCGGTTATAGGTTTCGCCAACCTTTTTGCCGTTTATCCAAACCACATCGCTGTCGTCGATTTTAGCAAGCGACAACACAGCTTTTTCGGTTTGAAAACCATCGGGTAAATCGATCTTTTTCCTGAACCAGGCAATGCCGTCGAACACTTCCCAACCGGGCAACGTTTCCCAAAGCGAGGCCACGGGCATGTTGTCCCAACCCGAATCGTCGAAACCCGGCTTGATGTACTCATGAGTCCAACCGGTAGCATTTAATTCGTCAAGTGCCTTTTTGTAATCGGCATAAATCTTTTTCTGTTTTTCGGCTTCGGTCTCTGCATCGTACGCTTTTAATCCTTCGAGCCATTCCAGTGCCAATGTATCATTGCCCATGGCCTCTTCGCTGGTCCATGTTTCAACAATGGTACCGCCCCAATTCGAGCTTATGAGGCCAACAGGCACACCGGTTTCCTGATGAATTTTCTTTCCAAAATAATAGCCAACTGCCGAAAAGCTTGACGCCGTTAACGGATTGCATTCCACCCATCCGGCAGGCGGAATATCATCAACGGGTTCAGGCTGTGCATTATTTTCAACCTGCAAAAGGCGGATTTCGGGAAAATTAGCTTGTTCGATTTCTTCTTCTGCACCAATGGTATTCACCAAAGGCCATTCCATGTTCGACTGCCCCGAACAAGCCCACACATCGCCAACCAGGATGTTTTCCAACTGAATTTTGTTTTTGCCTTTAATGGTCATTGAAAAGGGGCCGCCTGCTTCCCCGGTTTCAACCATCACTTTCCATTTTCCGTCTTCACCCGACCGGGTTTCATAGGTGGCATCCCTGAACTGTACAGTTATCTGCCGTCCTTCGGGAGCCCAGCCCCAAACGTCTGTTTTGCCATCGCGCTGTAATACCATGTTTGAACTTATAACGTTTGGAAGTTTAATGTCTTCGGTTGAAGAACAGGAGGAAAGTGCCGTAGCTATTATCAGCACAATTCCCAGTAACTGAAAAGTTGTTTTCATATGTTTATAATTTATTGTTTTTAATGGTAACACATGGAACTCGCCATAATCATGCTCTTGTGTTTTAAAAAGCTGTTTTTGATGGCTCGTTTCATATTGCGTAGTTTAATGATTTCGTTTAGATTGAACAAAAATGCTAAAAAGATTTCAGGTATACCAGCGTTTTTTTACAACCATTATCGGAATAGCGGGGTAAATCTTACAAGCGGGCATTTCAGGACGTGCAAATTGTATTCGCCCGATTCGTGAGAAGAGACGGGCGATTTTCAATCGCCCGATCGTGAGATTGGAAATCTCACGTCCCAATCTCACATCCCAATCTCATGTTCCATCAAACAACCTTCATCAATTGCTTCAACGTCTTATCCAGCCGCTTTACTTGTGAAACGGCTGTGCACTCCGGCTTTCTCTTTTCAATAATATCGATGAAAATTTCTTTATTGTTTTCATGTACTGAAATCATTGATTTTTCAATGTACTGCGGCAACCCCCGCTGCCGCGCGAATCTTTCGCGTGGTTTGTAGCTATAGCTACAATAAAATTCTATACTATTACTTTTTCTTAGCCTGTGGCGAAACCACACGATAAAATCGTGCGGCAGCGGGGGTAGTTGGTTGGAATAAGGTTTCGTATAGCTGCAATTTTAGTACCTTTCCCGTTTAAACCAAACAGAAATTGAAGGTTATAAAACTCATAATATGTATTGAAACCATCGGCAACGGCAAAATCGGATGCCAGATATCGAACACGCGTGAAACAGCACTTCTTGAATATGCTGCTGAAAACGGAAGTTTATTTTTTGAACAAGAGAACGGCCTCGCTGAGGTTATCCGCAGGAACCATTTTCAGTTTGAAAAAATCATGCGGTCGGCCATAAAGGGAAATATTAAAGTTGGCCAAATAATCAATGCCGTTTTCATTGAAGGGTTTACCTTTTTGAACGATGCCGATTTCAACAAAGTCATCCGGGTTGACCGGCGTAACGAAAAGCTGCATATTATCAAGGCCGAACAGGCAACACCGGGCATTCATAAAATTTATGCTGATGGTTCGTTTACTGAAAAAAGCGGGAAATCGGGCTACGGGGGATTTATTGAAACACCCGATGGGAAACAGGAACTGTTTTGCCAATCGTTTGAAAAGGGAAGCAGCAACCTGATGGAGTTACTGGCCGTGACCGATGGACTCGAACGTCTCACACACGTAAAAAAGGTACAGGTTAATACCGACAGCCGTTTTGTAATCAGGGGCCTGGCCCAATGGGTGCATTTCTGGCGACACAACAACTGGCAAACTGCTTACGGGTGTAACGTAAAGTATGCCAAACAGTGGCAACATATCGACCGGTTATGCGAAGGAAAATTTCTGGAATTTATCTGGATCAAAGGGCATTCGGGACATGAACTGCAAAGCTTTTGTGACGAACTTGCAAAGGATTCAGCAGGGACAAAACCTTATTTTCGGCTTTAAACCTTCGTTACTATTCGCACAACTTCATGACCCAATCTTATTTTGCCCCCGCAAAAAGTTGATGGCTGAAATAAGGTTAATAAGGTTGGAACTGGGGGATGCCAACGGGCACGAAGGTTAAAGAAAATAAAATAAGGTCAGGCACGTGCCTTTATGGTTAGGGATACACCGTTTTTATCAAATATCCTTTCGGGTGAGGCGAATTGTATTCGCCCGATTCGTGAGAAGGGAAGGTGTTTTTCAATCGCCCGATCGTGAGATTGGAAATCTCACGTCCCGTCATACAACCTTCATCAACTGCTTCAACGCTTTATCCAGCCGCTTTACTTGTGAAACGGCAGTGCATTCAGGTTTTCGCTTTTCAATGATGTTGATGAATATTTCCTCGTTCTTTTTGTTTATACATATCATCGATTTTTCAATATACTGAGGTAATTGCTTGATCGGGCATTTCCAGAATTGCTCAATCAGCAACGGCTCGGTTTTGCCGGAGTAAACGTCATGTTTGTTCAACTTTGCCAGTAACTCAATGCCGGCATCAACGGTTATAACCGATCCGTTTTGTATGGTTTCATAAATCGCGTTGAGAGAAGCAAACACTTTTTGATGATTCAGTTCGGTAAGTGTAGCCAGGGCTACCATTGCCCCCCATACGAGGCGGTTGTTTTTACTTTTTAAAAGACCGATGAAATCTTCGGCATATCCGGCAATCAATTCAGGTTTGATGTAGCCCGTTTCATAAAGTACCTTTATGCAATCGCTTTGGATGCGTTTGTCTTTATTCGACAGGTTTTCCACCAATTCTTTAATCGCTGTTTTGTTATCTGTTTCAGCAATTTGACGGGCCAGGGTAATGTTGGCCTCACTGCCTCTATGTCCTTGCTGCGAGGCCAGTAAATTAATAACTCCCATATCATTCATTTTATGCTTCAGAATTTAGTTTCCTGCCCCTTGCCTTGAGTTCCATTGGCAAAATGCAATGATACACGAACCGGTTGATTGGTGTATCAACAGCATACTTTTTACCGAGCCTGACAACCGTCCCGTTTTGATAATCAATTTCAGAAGGCCTCCCTTCCCAAACATCACGAGCCAGCGAAGGAGTCGATTCATACGCGATGGAATCGATAAATGATACGGTTTTTTCAACAAAATCTTTTTCGATATTCAGGTTAATTTTTTGTGACAAAGCATAAACTTCGTTAAGCAGGGCAATCATCATTTCGCGTGTTTCTTTTAAGTCCCGCATTTCGCCATAGTTAGTTTTTGTTACGGCCAATAAGCCGCTTACACAAATCGCGATAAATTTCTTCCATATTTCGGCCTCAATGTCATCCGATAATTTTGATGCGATCCCTGCATTATCGAAAAATTTCTTTATTTCAGTTGCGCGGTCGGTCACCTTTTTATCAAGTTCGCCAAAAACAATGGTGGGCGTAACACCAAAATGGTGAATTACCCCGGGCGATTCAATTTTACTGATGATACGGCACAATCCCCCCATGATGTTTTTGGGTTCGATTACTTCAGCCAGTTCATCCGCAGCCGAAACGCCGTTTTGCAAGGGGATAATAACCTTGTCCTGACCGACAATATTTTTCAATTCATGCCGAATTTCTTTCACCTGCCAGGCTTTTACGGCTACAAGAATTAATTTGGGATTTTCAATGTTAACAATTTTATCAGTTGCCTTAACTTCCGGGATGTGCACATTGCCCAAAATGCTTTTCAGTGTTAACCCGTTTTTCAACAGGGCTTTCAGGTGCTCACCCCTTGCAACGAAAGTTACATCATGTCCGGCATGTGCCAGCCGGGCGCCAAAGTAGCCACCAACGCCGCCGGTTCCGATAATCGCGATTTTCATGTTTTTAAAATTGTTTTTAAATAAATGAACAATTACAAAGATAAATAAAAGGGTTGTTTTGAGGTTAGGCAATTATGAACGCCCAACCCTTTCCGTCCGGAGGTAGGCTGTTCTTTTTACGAACATTCTACGGCGGACGGTTATAATATTGTGCTATTTTACAAAATTTGCATCCCTACGGGATTGGAATGTTAATTAAACTTCACAAGTCAAAAAAAACATCATTGACGTTTATCAACGCACAAACCTTAAAGCCCTGAAAGGGCGCAACAACAATAGCCCGGGGTGCAACCCCGGGTGATGGAGCGTGCAGGAGAAAAACCGTTCGATCAAACGGCTATGATAAATGAAATACCGCTGTATCGAACGGAATTGTTGAACGTTGAAATCATCA
The DNA here is from genome assembly GCA_021740385.1 of Prolixibacteraceae bacterium. Taxonomy (GTDB): domain Bacteria; phylum Bacteroidota; class Bacteroidia; order Bacteroidales; family Prolixibacteraceae; genus DAIMEA01. The sequence continues at coordinate 73,182 of JAIOZY010000011.1, forward strand.
TCTTATACGTAGTAATCCCTCTCTGTTAGCCGACGAATAGGAATAACAAATTTTGGAACAAGCTCTTAATTTTTCTGTCGACGTTTTTTTCATAAAACAAACGCTTATCGTATTTTTACACGCTGGTTTAAAGAGAAATTTATTGTTCATATAATAATTCACATTCTTTTCGTGTTTATTAGCATACAGTCCCATTATAATGAGTGTATCGAAAATATTTAAATATGCTTTATACCAAATTGTGTTTTTTTCATTGGTTGTTGCTTCTTGTAACAACAATACAAAAAACAGCATTTCACTATACACCGTATCGCGCGAATCGTACTTGGATGATATTATACTTGAAGGAACAGTAAAAGCGGTTAATTCGTCTACCGTTGTTTGTCCCCAAATGCTCGAAGGAACGGTTACCTTTATTGTTGAAGACGGAACACCGGTAAAAAAGGGGGATACGGTATGCATCATCGAGAACAGGGAGTATGCCAATATCTACCAGAATTTTGTTGACAGGGTTGAACAATCGAAGGCTCAATACAATAAGGGATTGGCCGACCTGGAACTGAATTATTCCCTGCTACAGGCACAGGTAAAAAACAACGAGGCACAAACAGAAATCTTGTTTCTCGACTCAGCACAACTCTCTTTTCTAACCGAACAACAAAGAAAAAAGAAGGAACTTGAACTAAAAATTGCCGCCCTTGAAAAACAAAAAATTGAAACGAAACTGCATTTTCTCGAACTGATCAACGAATCGGAATTAAAAAAACTGGAACTCCAGATTCAGCAAGACGAGTTTCAGTTCGAACATATTAAAAGTATTCTTGACCAAATGGTGATGACAACCCCGGTTGACGGGCTTGCCCTTCGGTCAATTTCAAGGCGGACAAGGGAAAAAGTGCAGGAAGGGGAATTGGTTTGGGAAGGTTTTTCATTGGTCGAAATCCCCGACCTCAATAAAGTAGAAGTTAAGATCATGGCCTCGGAAAGCCACTATAAGCGGGTGCAGGTAAACGATCCGGTCGTTTATACCTTTGATGCGAAAACAGGCAATACCGGATGGGGGAAAATCCTCATGAAGGCACCAACGGGTGAGCCCGTAAACCGTAACTCTAAAGTCAGGCTGTTCGAAATCACAGCTTCTGTCGACAGTTTCAACACGCTTCCCGGAATTGGCATGTCGGCACAATGCCGTGTAATTCTCACACAGGTTCCCGATACAGTTGTAATCCCACAACTGGCCATTTTCGAGGAAGATTCCCTGAAATTTGTTTACGTGCAACAAAAACACAATAATTTCGAAAAACGCCAGGTTTTGCCAGGAAACTCATCGCCCAGCAGTGCGGTAATTATTTCCGGCCTCAAAAACGGGGAAACGGTATCGTATATTAAACCCGAAAAGTCAAAAACCAGTCCGTCCGTTTTACTCCCCGACTCCATCCTGAAAAAATATAAATCACTTTCGAATGGGAACACGCTAATCACCAATCAGGAAGATATAACTGAAATGCATCCGGAACATGATCCAACATTAATATACCATTAAGCATGAAATATTTATACCTTTTCATACCCTTGCTCCTTCTCTTTTCCTGCGGGAAAAAAACCTCACAGGACATACCTGCAGCCCAGGTTAAGAAGGGCACCTTTTACCTCGACATTTATGAAGAGGGCGAAGTAAATGCCATCCGTTCAACGAACATCATTTCGCCAAACATCTCGTGGCGTTACGGCATGTTAAAAATCATGCAGATTGTTGAAGACGGCAGCGAAGTGGAAACCGGCGATACGCTTATTGTGTTCGACCCTACTGAAGTACGGAAGGCCATTGTCGATTCCGAAGCCAACCTGGAGATGAAAAAGGCCGAGCTGAAAAAACTAAAAGCCGAACAGGAATCGGCCATTGCCGAACTCGAAGCCGACCTTGAAATTACCAAATTATCGCTCGAGATTTCAAAGATCAACCTGGAATCGTCCGATTATGAAGCCGACGTGAAAAAGCAGGAGATTCAGCTTAACATGGAGAAGGCAAAAATTGCACTCGACAGGGCCATTGAACAAATTGAAAACAAGAAAAAAGTCCAGCAGGAAGAACTTAAACAGAAACTCCTTGAAATCAGCCAGTCGGAAAAACAACTGGAAGAAGGCCATGAAACCCTTTCCCGGCTTTCACTAATCTCACCTTCAAACGGTATTGCCATTATAACGAGGAACTGGAGCAGCGATGCCAAATTCCAGGTTGGCGACCAATGTTGGAGCGGGAATACACTCATTGAACTACCCGACCTCAGCCAGCTTAAAGTGAAGGTACTGATTAATGAAGTTGACATTGCCAAAATTACCAAAGGGTTGCGGGTTGAAGTTAAACCCGATGCCTTTTCCGATTCAATTTACGATGCCGAAATAATGACCGTGGCCAACCTTGCCGTTAACAAAGAACGGAATTCAAAAATTAAAGTTTTCCCGGTTGACATTTTGATCAAATCGCCGGCCAAAAACCTCTTGCCGGGCCTTACGGTGAATTGCCGCATCATTGTCGATCAAATTGAAAATGTGTTGTCTGTCCCCATCGAAGCCGTTCACTCTACCCCCAACGCCGATTATGTTTTTGTACAGAAAGGAAAAACATTCAAAAAAATACCGGTTAAGCTGGGCCAGTCGAATACCGACTTTGTAATTGTGAATGAAGGATTGACAGAAGATGATGTAGTTTCGCTGGTCGACCCGTTTGTTGAAGAAGATCAGGAAGAAGAAAATAAAAAAATGTGATCATGATGAACCATTGCAAAATAATTATTCTTGCAGCGTGTGTCGTTATGTTCACACTTTCATGCAAGAAAGAAAATACCGAAAAATACAAAGTGCAACGGGGTAACTTTACCCAAACCATTACCGAGACCGGCGAACTGGCCGCGGTTAATATGCGGGCATTTGTGATGCAACGTTACGGCAGGTACTGGTACGAGATGAAGATCATCGGGCTGCTCGATCACGGAACAGCCGTCGAAGCAGGCGATTCGTTAATACAGTTTGACCCGTCGGAAGTGCAGCGTTTCATTATCGACAGGGAAACCCGGCTTGAAACCCAAAAAGCCAACCTTGAGAAAATGACTGTTGAGGTTCAGAACCGCAAAAGCGAGCTTCAATCGTCGTTGAAAAGCGAAGAAGCTACTTTCGCCCTTAAAAAACTGGAACTTGAGCAATTCCGCTTCGAATCGGATAAAGCAAAAAAGGTGAAGGAACTTGAGTTTGAGCAGGCAAAAATACGTCTTAACAAAGCCAAGCAGAGCATTGAATATTATGACATTATTGCAGAAAACCAATTGTATGTCCAGAAAATTCAGGTGAAACGGATGAATGAAGAGATCAAAAATGCCTACGATGTATTGCCAAAATTAACCATCCGCACCCCCATTCCCGGAATATTCCAGGTAGCCCGTAAACGCCGTTCACGCGACAGGCTAATGATTGGCGACGAGGTTTACGTTGGCCGTGCCCTGGGGAACGTTCCCGACCTTACCTGGATAAAGGTAAATACGGTGATAAACGAAACCGACTTCATGAAAATTTACGAAGGCCAGCCGGTTAATGTCCGTCTCGATGCCCTGCCCAATGTTGTTTTCAAAGGTGAAATAGCAAAAATCAGCCGCTTATGCAGGCCCATCGAATGGGGTTCGAAACGAAAGGTTTTCGATGTGGAAGTTAAAATACTGGTTACCGATGAACGCCTGAAACCCGGCATGACGGTCAGCTGCGAGTTCATCTGTTCCAACCTTTCCGATGTTTTCTTTGTGCCCCTGCAGTGTGTTGAGAATACCGGCAAGCGCCATTACATCTATTTGAAAGACGGAACCGGTTTTCAAAAAATGGAAGTAAAAGCAGGCCCGGCCAACAACAGTTCAATAGTTATTGAGGCCAACGTGAAAAAAGGGCAGGAACTATGGACTGTAAACGATGTCAAAAACATTGATAAAGATTAGAATAGTATGGATTTCGAAGAAAACATTAAAGTAGCAATCCGCGGGTTGATCGACCATAAATTCAGATCGTTCCTTACCATGTTGGGGATCATTTTTGGTGTGGCTTCTGTTATCGCCATGCTTTCGATAGGCGAAGGGGCAAAACGGCAGGCCATAGCCAAATACCAGGATCTGGGCGTTAATAACATCATTGTCCGCGACAAAGAACTTAGCAATGAGGAACTGGAAGAAGTAAGGGCGAAATTTTCACTCGGCCTTTCGCTGAATGATGCATACGTGATAAAAGAGATTGTCCCCGGCGTGGTTGACGTTGCCCCTCAGGCCGAAAAAAACAGCGAGATCAGGTATGCCGACAAATCATCAAAATCAACACTGATTGGAATTACACCCAGTTTTATCAAAATTCTGAACTATGAAGCCGACAAGGGAACATTTATTAATGAAGACCATAGCGAACGCAACCTCAAAGTTTGTGTACTGGGTGCCGGTGTTGTAAAAACATTGTTTCAAAACCAGGACCCAATTGGCAAAATGGTCAAAATTGATGACCAGTGGCTCGAAGTGGTGGGCGTAATGAAAGCCAAAGCCCTTTTTACCGAAACCGTTGGGGAACTGGCATCGCGCGACCTGAACAACGATGTATATGTTCCGCTTTCAACCTTCCATAAACGTTTCGAGTTTGATAACAAACTGACCAGTGAAATTAAACAGATCACCATTAAAGTTGATAACTCTGACCAACTGGTCGAAACGGCCGGGTTAGTCAGGGGAATCCTCGACCGGCACCATTACAATAACGACGACTTCAGCATAGTCATTCCCTTTGAATTGTTGAAACAGGAAGAAAAAGAACGGCGTATCTACAATTTTCTTTTAGGCGCCATTGCTGCCATTTCGCTCATTGTGGGCGGAATTGGTATCATGAACATCATGATGGCCACCGTTATGGAACGCACCCGCGAAATCGGAATCCGGCGGGCAATTGGTGCACGGAAATCGGACATCATGAGCCAGTTTGTAACCGAGGCTGTAGCCATCAGTATAACCGGGGGAATCATTGGCGTTTTCCTCGGTGTTTCACTATCACTTGGTATTTCATTATTAACCGATGTCAGCACGTTAATCCGGGTCTATTCCATCATCATTGCCTTTGGTTTTTCGGTAATTGTTGGGATCAGTTTCGGCTACCTGCCCGCGAAAAACGCTGCCAACCTGAAACCCATTGAATCGATCAGGTACGAGTAAAAAAGAGAAGTTATGTTGATAGAGATAAAAAATCTGACGAAAGACTACCTGATGGGCGAAGTGAAAGTTCCGGCCCTGAAAGGAATAGACCTGAAAATAAAGAAAAACGAATATGTTGCCATTATGGGGCCATCGGGTTCGGGCAAATCAACCCTGATGAACATACTGGGCTGCCTCGACACCCCCACATCGGGCCAGTACCTGTTCAACAAAATGGATGTAAGCCAGCTTAACGACGATGAATTATCGGCCATGCGCAACCGTGAAATCGGGTTCATCTTTCAATCGTTCAACCTGCTTCCGCGGATGAGTTCCCTGCACAACGTCGAAATGCCCCTGATATATGCCGGGGTTAATAAATATGAAAGAAGGAAACAGTCGGTAAAAGCCCTCGAACGTGTCGGACTGGCCGAACGCATGATGCACAAACCCGCCGAATTGAGTGGAGGACAGCGCCAAAGGGTAGCCGTTGCCCGTGCGCTTGTTACAAACCCGGGCATTCTGCTGGCCGATGAGCCAACCGGCGCACTCGATTCAAAAACGGGGCTGGAGATCATGCAGCTTTTCGACGAACTACACCACGAAGGCAACACCATCATACTTATTACCCATGAAAAAGAGATTGCGGAATATGCTCACCGGACGATTCTGTTAAAGGACGGGATGATATTTTCAGATCTACAAAAAAATCTCAATTCTAAAATTGAAAAACAAACACCATGAAATTCATTTTTACAATTATTGCCGGAATCTTAATTTTCTTTCAACCGGTTATGACAAAAGGTGAAACATACCTCCTGAACCTCGACCAGAGTATTGCCATTGCCAAAATGAAAAGCCTCGATATGCTGAGTTTAAAACAGGATTTGAAAATTGCCGAGTACAATTTGCATTCGGCAACCAGCCGGTTTAAAACACATATCGACCTTGACCTTACCGTTCCGAATTATACCGAAACAATCCGCCAGTTTGAAGACAGTTCGGGCATTACCTTTTACCCCGTGAGGCAATCGGTACTCGGGAGCAGCCTTACCATTAACCAGCCCCTGCCCACCGACGGCCGCATTTATATCAGTTCGGGCATAAACAGTACCGACGATTATAATGAACAAGACCGGTGGATGAGGCTTAATACCCGCCTCGGTTTTACCCAACCCATCGACGCGTTGTACGGTTACAACAATATAAAATCGGCTTTTAAACGGGCTGAACTGGCCTACGAGGAATCACAAAAAAGGCTGAAACGCGAGGAACTGAACCTTGTGTATTCGGTGAGCAATTCGTTTTACCGGCTGCTGTCGGTACAAAAAAGGGAGGAGATTGCCCGCATGAACCTCGAACGGCAACAGGAAGCATTCGAGATTGCAAAGAACAAATATGAAGCCGGGTTGATAAGGGAAGTGGATGCCCTCCAAATGGAAGTTGACCTTGCCGAAGCACAGAACGACTACGATTTATCATTGGTCGACCAGCAATCGGCACAGAACAATTTTAAACAACTGATTGGCATCGGGCTAAACGACAGTGTGGTTATATCGAGCGAAATGGATTACAAAATTGTGGCGATAAATGTAACAAATGCTGTTGAACTTGCACTGCAAAACCGGTTGGAACTAAGGGAAAGTGATATACAAATTGAACTTAACAAGCTAAATATACAGCGGCAAAAGGCCGAAGGGATGATTACCGGCGACCTGAACGCGTATTACGAAAAAATTGGCGTAAATAATTCAACATTAAGCAACGATGTGGGGTCGGCAATCAACGGATCCTTCACCGATTTTCAGGAACGCCCCGGAAACTTTGGTATTGGAATAAGCATCAATATCCCAATAATCGATTGGGGCGAAAATAAAGCGCTTGTTAAAGCTGCCGAGGCGCGCCTTCAAAAAAACCAGTATGAAAAAGAAGCCATCCTGCGCGATATTGAAACAGAAGTAAAAAACCTTGTTGCTGCTGTAAACAGCAGTCTGAAAAGGTTGCAACTGCTCGAGAAGAATGTGCGCGTAGCCGAAAAAAGTTTTGAAATAACCCGGGCCCGTTTTTCCGACGGCGATATCGACAGCCAGGCGCTGGCCCTCGAACGGGTTAGGCTGAACAATGCATACACCTCACACCTGGAAGCTTATATTGCCTATGAGCTGAACCTTTCGGATTTAATGCGAAAGACCTTTTATGATTTTAAAAATAACCAGCCAATATTGTAGGGAAAAATATAAATTGGTTGAATTGCATCGGTTCAGTCGAAATCATCGCTCATGAATGAATTGCCCTTTCCGTCCGAATGGGGTTTTTTCCTTTTGCGAACATTCTACCGCGGACGGTTGTGATAATTTTGACGTGTTAACCCCCGGGTTGAAACCCGGGGTTACAAAATTTACATCCCTACGGGATTGGAAGGTTGAAAAATTTCACATGTAAAAAAAACATCAGTAGCGTTTATCAACGCACAAACCTAAAAAACCCTGAAAGGGTGCAACAACAATAGCCCGGGGTGCAACCCCGGGTGATGTAACGGGCAAAAGAAAAACGTTCGATCAAGCGGCTAAGACAAATGCTACACCGCTTTATCGAACGGAACGAATATACCATAAAAAAATCCCCGGGTGGATATTTCGCAAGCTCAATATCTACCCGGGGCTATTGTTGTTAAATCCCTACGGGATTATTCACCGGTGATTAATTATTATTAACGGACCAATATTTTCTTTACCCGGGTTTGCCCGTTGCTTTCAATCTGCAGGGCATACAAACCCGGCCGGTAATTCATTTCAACGGCTACAACTGTCAACCCGGCATTATGAACTACATTGAGCTGCCGGCCACTGATATCAATAACCTTAACTGCTGTAACATTTTGGGCATTGCCAATGTATACCATGCCTTTTGCAACGGGATTGGGATAAACGCTGTACGCCGAAGCCCGTTCCCATTCGGGGGCCGAAACAGCCGCGGCAATGTATTCGCGCAACCAGGTCATGGCCGGCCGCTCTGTCCCGTCGGGATTTATCAGATAGGCCTTTTCATCGGTGCGCCACATGCCCTGGCGAAATCCCCACAAGGTTATCCCTTCCACTGCCGGATGTTCCCATAAAACCGGGAATACCTTTTTATATTCGTTCAGTTGGGTAGCATCGGTTGGCCCGTCAATATCCATCTCGGTAACGTATAAGGGCAAACCGGTTTCGGCCAGTTTATCGAGGTTCGATTTAATCGTTGCCGCACTTGCCCAGTAGGTGCTGAATGCATGCCCCTGCATGCCTACGGCATCAATCAGCTCTTCAGCCATAAGCAGGTCGATTATTTTTTTGTACTCCCGCACGTTGTCGGAGCTGTTAAGCAAGCTGTATTCGTTCAGCATCAGTTTTACCGATGCAGGAAAATATTCACGTGCCAGCCTGAATGCTTCAACAATCCAATCGTAGCCGGTTGAACCCGTTCCTCCAAGTGCATCAATGTAATTTCCACCACCGCTTCCGGGCTGGTTTGGCGGGTCGTGAAGGGGCTCGTTTACCACTTCAAGGATATCGATATCGGGGTACCGTTCGGCTACTGCCTGGAACCACTCTTCAATTTCTTCACGCTGCTCGCTGGTCGAAAGGGTTTCAATCCACGAGGGTTGCTGGTTACCCCAAATCAACACGTGAAAACGGAACGGGAAACCGTTATTTTTTGCAAAGTCGTAAGCCTCGTCAAGCCCCGACCAGTTCATGTTGTCGCGTGTCCATTCAACCGATCCCCATTTACTGGCATTTTCGGGCACCACCTGGTTCCAGTACTCTTCAAAATCGTTCTTTGTCGACGAACTATAGCAGCACCCCACGTATTTCGACCGTCCGTCGGCCAGGGGCTTATCCGACACCATTTTCAACATTGAAACAGATGTGCTAATTTGTGATGACTCATCATTTTTTTGGGCAAAAGCTGTACTTCCTGCAAAAAGCAGAAATGCAATAATGAATAAAAGTTTACGAATCATAAATATATTTTTTGACAGATGTTAATGTTTAATTCTTCTTTTCTGATAAAACATGGATAAGGCCAATTGTAAGCCCCTTTATTTCGGCCAGGTTTTTCATACGGCCATACAAACTGTATCCCGGGTAATTTTCTTTGCCAATTTCGTCGAGCATTTGATGACCATGGTCGGGGCGCACGGGCAACCGGCAAGGTTCGCCGGTTTCTTTTTGCCTTCTGAAACCTTCCTCAATCAGCGCTTTAACAACACCAACCATGTCGATATCGCCTTCAAAGAATGTCTCTTCCTGAAAATTTAATCCACTGTCGCGTATCACGTTCCGGAGGTGAACAAAATGGATGCAGGGTGCGAGTTTCTCAGCAATTTCTGTCAGGTTGTTGAAATGCCCCACCCCAAGCGACCCGGTACACAGCGTTACGCCGTTCGATGGCGAATCAATCATTTCTGTAATTTCCTGCAAATCGTCAACCGTGCTGACAATACGCGGTAGCCCCAGCAGGTTCCATGGCGGATCGTCGGGATGAACAGCCATTTTTACTCCACACTTTTCAGCAACGGGAATAACATGGTTCAGGAAAAAACGCAAATGTTCTTTCAGCTTTTTCCGGTCAATGCCTTTGTAAAGAGCCAGATGCGTTTTAAACTCATCGAGCGAATAAGTCTTCATCGAACCGGGAAGACCGTAAAGTATGGTTTCCTCTAAATGCTTTTTCCCATCATCATTAAGTGACTGAAAATATTCTTTGGCTTTTGCAACAACTTCTTTTGAATAATCGTTCTCTGCTCCATTTCGTTTCAGAATAAACAGATCGAAGGCTGCAAAAACATAAAGCTGAAAACCGGAAGTCTGGCTTCCATCCCTGAAATGTACTTTCAGGTTTGTACGCGACCAGTCGAGCACGGGCATAAAATTGTAACAAATGGTTTGTATGCCACATTCGGCCAGGTTACTGATTGATATTTTGTAGTTTTCAATGTGCGTCAAATAATCGCCGGTCTGGCGCTTAATGTCTTCGCTAACGGGCAGGCTTTCGACCACCTCCCAGCTCAAACCGGCTGCTTCAATCATCTCCTTTCGTTCCAAAATGGCTTCTTTCTCCCAAACATCGCCAACCGGAATTTGGTGCAAAGCCGAAACAATACCGGTTGCCCCGGCCTGCCTAATTTCGGACAAAGTGATCCGTTCGTCAGGACCAAACCATCGCCAGGAGTATATAAATTCTACCCCCCCACCCCCTAAAGGGGGAGTCTGAGAGTTTGTATTATTGCTATTTTCGTTCATTTTATAAAAATCCCCTAAATCACCTATTTTTATAAATCTACTTCTAAAATTTGCAGCTACTAAAAGCCCCCTTTAGGGGGTTTGGGGGTGATTACACCCCGCTGTAGGTACTGAAACCTCCATCAATAGGCAACACAATGCCTGTTACAAACGAGGCGGCATCACTCACAAGGAACAGCACGGCGCCAACCAACTCGCGGGCTTCGCCAAACCGTCCCATCGGGGTTTTATTTATGACCTGCTGGCCACGTGGCGTTGGCGAACCATCGGGGTTAAGCAATAAGTCCCGGTTCTGGTTCCCGATGAAGAAACCCGGGGCAATGGCATTAACCCTGATCGATCCTTCAAATTTCATGGCCAGTTCCATGGCCATCCATGCTGTAAAGTTCGACACGGCTGCTTTGGCTGCCGAGTAACCCACCACCCGCGTAATAGACTGAAAAGCAGCCATTGACGAGAAATTAATGATGTTCCCTGATTTTTGTTTTGACATTACTTCACCAAACACCATTGAAGGAAGCACTGTACCGTTGTAATTCAACGTTGTAACCTTGTTCATGTCATCAATGTTGAGGTCGAAAACGGTTTTATCGGGAGGTATGGTTGCACCCGGTTGGTTTCCACCGGCCGCGTTTAGCAATATGTCGACCCTACCGTACTCCTTTAAAACTTCATCGCGTGTTTTTTTAAGTACATCTAACTCGAGCACATTGGTTTTCAGGCCGGTTGCCTCGCCGCCAATTTTCCTGATTTTTTTTGCTGCATTTTTAGCTGCTTCCTCATTAATGTCGAGGAAAACAATTTTAACCCCGGCTTTTGACAGGCCTTCGCCTATTTCGGAAGCAAGCACTCCTCCACCTCCGGTAATTACAGCAACCTTTCCGTTTAAATTGAATAAACTGTCTAAATAACTCATCATCTATTTTAAATTTCTAACCATCTAATTTTTAAATTCCCGGAACATACCAGAATTTCAGGTTCCGGTAATATTCCAGTGTTTTGTCGGGCTGTTCGTATTTTGAAGGGATTGGTTTTTTTGAAAACTGCTGAAAATAAAGCAGGCAGGCATTCCTCCACCAAACAGCTTCACCGGCCTGAATGTTCAATAGCTGCTCAACGCGCTCAAACCTTTCATCATCAATCAACCCTTTCATGCTTTTCCATTTTTCAACCATCGCTTTTGCTTCATCGGTACCTAAATAATACCGATGGCACATTTCTTCCCACAGGGTATTCCCGTTATCCATTTTATAATCCCAGGGTACCCGGTGGAACCAAAGCAGCAATTCATCGGGACAGGTATCGAGGTTGTCGTATTTTTCTTTTACGGTTGGGTAGTATTGGTCAACAGCATTACTGCCCGAAGAAGAGCGGTCGAAACCAATGCCGGCGGTATCGGCACGGTGGTAATACAGCGAAGTCCAGTCGGGACGGCCGCCCGTAACCCACGGCCCGGGGCCCCAGTGGTGGCTTCGGGCCATGATGTGGTGCAATCCAAGCGGGGTCATGTAATTCACCATCATTTCACGGGATTCAAGCATCATCGGTTTTACCTCGTTAATGAATTCGGTATTGTTTGTAAAGGTTTGCCTGATCCATTCATCGGCCATTTCTTCCGAAGTCAGATCATGGTTCCAGGCCAGGCGGCCAAAAGCATACCAGTTTGCCTGTGCAAAAGGGTGGCCAGTCCAGTTAATATCGGTACCGATATTCGATACACCTGCCATTCCCGAGTATTTATGTCCCTCAAGGCTTCCGTCGATTACTTTTGCAACCGTTGACCCTTTCCCCTGAGCATAGGCATCCGCATCGAGGCACTCTTTAAAAAGCGGTGCCAGGTAAACCAGGTGGGTGGCACATCCTGTATATTCCTGTGTAATTTGAAATTCCATCATCAGCGGTGTTTTGGGCATGGCCCCGAACAGCGGGTGAAACGGTTCACGGGGTTGAAAATCGATGGGCCCGTTTTTTACCTGAATAAATACATTGTCGAGGAATTCACCGTCGAGAGGTTTAAATTCGTTGTATGCCTGTTTTGCACGGTCGTCGGGCACATTATGGTCGTACACAAACGCGCGCCACATAACAACCCCGCCAAAAGGCGCTATGGCTTTTGCCAGCATGTTGGCACCATCGGCATGAGTACGATTGTAGTTTTGTGGCCCGGGCTGCCCTTCGGAATTGGCTTTTACAAGAAAACCGCCAAAATCAGGGATCAGAGCATAAATCTCTTTCACCTTGGCCTCCCACCATTCAATAACATCATCGGTAAGGGGATCGGCAGTAGGCAATCCACCAATTTCAACCGGGGCACTAAACCGTGCTGTCAGATATACTTTAATGCCATAAGGGCGAAAAGCATCGGCCAGCCCCTTCAGCTTTTCAAGGTAATGGGGTGTAAGTATCAGGGCATTGGCATTCACATTGCTCACCACTGTTCCGTTAATACCAATTGAAGCATTGGCCCGGGCATAATCGATGTAACGCTGGTCGATATAATCGGGAAGTTTGTGCCAGTCCCATATCGAAAAACCAGCATAGCCCCGTTCCACGGTGCGGTCGAGGTTATCCCAATGGTTCAGTAGGCGATGGGTTGTTTTGGGCTTTTCTTCAACCCGCATCCCGTCAATGGGTTGATTTGTTTGTAGTAAACGCAAAAAATGAAAAGTACCGTACAAAGCGCCAATACCGGTTTTTGAAGCGATAATTAGTTTATTGTTTG
>JAIOZY010000069.1 GCA_021740385.1 Prolixibacteraceae bacterium
CCTGTTGCGCCTGTATGCCCGGCATTAGCTGCAGGGCTTTCATTACATCGGGCTTACCACCCAGCGTGGGGATGTTGAACATTTCCTGCTGGCTGAGCGTGGTAATGTTGAAACGCTTCGACAGTTCGCCTTTAACCACAACCTCGTCAAGCATTTCACCTGCTTCGAGGGAAACATGTATTAGTGTGTCGCGGGAAAAATTCAACTCAACCGTTTTGTAACCAATAAACGAAACCCGGATATTTCCTTTTTTAGTGATCAGCGAAAAGTAGCCGTAGATGTTGGTTGAAACACCATTGTTCGTGCCGGGTTCAATAACATTGGCTCCAATAAGTTTTTCTCCGGTTTGCCCATCTTTTACAAAACCGGCAACGCGGTATTGAGCATAAGCGCTGTTAAAAAACAGGCTAATAAAAAGTAATATTAGCAGTGCTTTATTCTTCATCAAAAGTTGATGTGATTTTGTTTGAAAAATATGAAGAATACCCGGCAAAAATGCCGTTCCCGTTTTCAATGTTTGAATGAAGGTGAACTGCTGTTCCCATGTTTATCAAACCATCGGCCCATGTTCCTTTTTCATACAAATAGTATTGTTTTTTAAAGCAATAATAGTTATAGGAAACAGAACGAAGTTCTAACATAAAAGGTAAAGTGTCAATGTTAGTTGGGTAATTTGAAATCCCCGCAGTGTAATTCATTGTCAGGGTATAAATTGTATCATCAATAATTTCATTTGAAAAAAGAGGCAACGTTAAACCTTCGTTAAGCAGGACAGGATCGGTGAATGTGTGAAAATATCCTTTCCGAATGGCAATTTCATAATATTTTTTGTCGTTTAAATTATTTGCAAATGTGATTTTTATAGAGGAATAGGGATATCCATATTCGTCTTTACCTGCAAAAGGCACATTTTTCATTTTTATTATTTCTGTTGTATCCGGAATTGTTTCAGAACAAATGATTTCAGAAAACCCTGGCACGGCAACTTTGCATGAATATTTTTTGTTGGGCAAAACTATTTCATTTGAAACGTAATTGCCTTTTCCTGAATATTTCAATTGTTCTGAAAATTTATCTTCAACAAAAAGATCAATTGTTGCATCGTCGATAAAATTTATTTTTTGGCTGTCAATTTTTCCCGAAAGTGAAACATGCAATTTGAGGGTATCACCAACATGCAAAATTCCATTTACAGTTATTTTGGGTTCTGTATTGGGAAAATCGGATGTTACAAATTCTTTGCAACTTGTATTTAATAAGAAAATTAAAAATATTAAAAGAATAAAATTTCTCATTTTCAAATTTATAATAAAATAAAGTTGCTCAAGTTGACAATAATGCTTGAGCAACCTTAATTTAATTTTTATGGTAAAACCGATTCATTACATTTAAGAATTGCCCTGGGAGTTTCTGGTACTTCTGCCCAGCAATCAAAACCTTCAAAATGTGCATCTGCATCAAAATAAAAACCAACGGAAGCCCATACATTCATATAACCTTCAAGCACATCGTCATATTCATCGTCATATGAATAAGTGCCACCCATATATTGCCATCCGGCAGATTCATGTTCAAAATGACACAAAGTATTAATGCTTGCACTAATGTCGTTTTCAAAATTCCAATATATCAATAAAAATCTTTTCCTTGATATTATTTTGTACGAACTGATTACATTTGTACCGGGACCGGATTTATCTTCAACTACCTCAATTTTGAGTTTTATTTTATACTTTCTTCCACCTGATTCTCCAATGCTATCGGCCCTAAGAACAGTCCCACACCCAGGATATTCACTTTTTAGTGTATTTGAACGAAGCAAAAAAATATCTTCATCATTTATTAAGCCCGAATTTAAATCCTCTATCTGTTTTATTTTCTCAATATTATCATCTGTTGTTACAACAACTTCATCTTGTACAACTTTATAAATCCTATTTTCAATTTGGAAAATTTTTTCATCATTAATGAAATACCTAAATGGACTATTGAAATGCTTTGTCTCAACCGATGTGTCACCTGACTCAGAGGTAACAAAATGCAAATATTTTGAATTTTTTGAAACAAAATCTTTCATTTCTTCAATTGTTTTGAAATCTTCAGGATTTACAGAATAATAGATAAGATCAGCTTTTACGCCAAATGATTCAAAATTTCTTGTTTTAACCCATTCCTGTTTTTGGGGTAGATCCATTTTTAAAACTTCTCTCATTTGTTCGTTAAAATCCTGAGTGTTTTCGAAATATAAAATATTGTTACACTCTTTCTCAGTACCAGAGTTCAAATAATCATTTTCACAAGCTTGAAATACAAGCGATATAATTAAAATAATAAAAATTTTCGTTTTCATTTTAGTAAATTTGTGTGGTTAAACTTTTGTTTAATTAAACCTCATCACAACGTACCGGCTGCGAAACTTGTATGGGGTGGTGAGGTTGCTTTTTGTCTGGCTGTTTTAAGGGATTATATTTATTGGCCTGCTGCCTTGCAGCATCCAAAACGGGATAAAGTCAGGTCACGGCAATACCTCCTTCCCTATTTGTTTTAATAATTCGGGAACCCAGCCCAAGGGCAGAGCTGTTTATAAATTGCAGAATTGCATTGTTTTGAAAAACTATTTCATGCACGTTTATCATGGGTATCAGGTGGATTCTGTAACAATAACCCAAACATAAGCAAAATATTATATTACACCCTCCATATTTTATGGTTTTTTTCTTGGTTTTTTATTAACAGCCTTGTGTTGATGACAAATGCCTTGCTTGGTTCCATGAATGGTTAGGTAAAGGGATTGGGCTGAAGCCCGGAGTGGGGTGGTGCATTAATTAGTGCTTGCCCGAAAAGTCCAATTTCTGCGTTACGCCCTTTCTGAAAACAGTCATCCCGAATCCAGTTCGGGACTCCTTGATTTTCAAAAAGGCCAAGCCTTGAACTTGAACTTTTCGAATCAAGCACTTGAAAAAATTGGTAGTTTTCTTGCAGAAACTAATTATAAATCTGTCGGTTAAAACCGGGGGCAATTCAGAAGCCAATGTCAATTCGGTAAGAAGTAATCAAGAAAAAAACTACAGCAAATCCCTGTAATTCTCAACCGTATCTTTCACATACTTACTGATAATCGCTAGCAGTTCAGTTGGTTCTTCAACACGGGCAAAGCTCCCGGTGTTGAGCAACCAGGAAGCAAAACCGTTAAATTCATCGTTCGAAAAACGCATCCGCACATAATCCCCGGCTTCTTCTTCCGACAGAAAACCGTACCAATATTTCGAATCGTCGATAAATTTTCTTCGCTTTTTAGAAACCAGTATGGAAATGTTCGGGGTATCGGCAACGGGGTTGATCTTGTTCATGTACTCCCCTATGGTGATGTGTTTTTTTTCGGAAAAAAACTCGTCGATCAATTTTAACGACACAATGCGGTCGAGCCTGAAATCGCGGTAGTCGTTCCGTAACCTGCACCAGGCAAACAGGTGCCAGCGCGAACTGTAGTTGCACAATCCAATAGGTTCAATTTTACGGCAAACAGCCTCCTCTTTGTATTTGGGTTCGTAGTCAATTTCGAGTACCTGTTTATTCACGAGTGCCTGTCTTATTTCGTTAAGGTATAACTGTTTATAACTTTCGCTCATGGCATTAAAGTTAAAAACGGCAATTTGGTTGTGCAGTTTTTCGAGGTAATCTTTTCCGGCGGGTTTCAATACGGCTTTAATTTTATACAACGCCGAGCAAAAGTCGTTCCGGGTTTTCTCATCGCTCATTTTTTCAACCAGCTTTTCGCCAAAAAGAAGCGCCGAGGCTTCTTCGTTGGTAAACATCACCGGGGGCAGGTGGTAGTGGTCCATGAGGCAATAACCCACGCCCGCTTCGGCATAAATGGGCACACCGCCTTCTTCGAGGGCACGCAGGTCGCGGTACACCGTGCGCAGGCTAATCCCAAAACGGCCGGCAATTTCGTGTGCTTTAACCACCCGTTTGCTTTGAAGCTGTATAAGAATGGCATTGAGCCTGTCTATACGGTTCATAATTATTGGATTTGTGTTGGGGTAAAATTAACGAAGTTGAGTGATAACCGCAAAGGCGCAAAAAAAAGAGATAAAAGTTGATTGAAATTTTGGGAAGCTCACGAGAATATTCTACCAATGACAGATTTGCATAAAATGCTGTATAAAATATGAATACAAAAAATCTCTTTTATGATCAATCTGCTTCCCGGCCATACGCGGCGCGTACTTTTTCGAAGGCACTACCGTGGCCGGGTATCTCGTTTTCACCTTTTTTACCCGGGGTTAAAACCCCGGGCTATTGATATTTGACCCGTTCCGGGTCATACTGTCATCTCCGCATTGTGCCCATAAAAATGGGTTTCCTCTCGCAAAGGCGAGAAGACGCAAAAAAAGTGAGTACAAAAAAGGCGCTAATAAAAAGAATGAAAAAACGCTGATGACACCATTTTGATTTTTCATAATTACCCGAGCAAATCTGTTAAACCAGCGTCATCAGCGTTCCATAATTCAAGGCTATTAATTACCACCGGCGAGTTCAACCTGCACTTCGGTAAGGCAGTTTTCGGGGTTTTCGAAATCGCAGTTGAGGTAAATTTCGCGGCTGGTACCCGTGGGGATCATTCCTTTGCGGGTCATTTCGCCCATTATTTTCCCATAGGTATTGCCCAGGTTTGACCAGGCACCTTTGTGCATTTCCGAGACACAATTATACACGGGCAATTCTTCAAATTTGAATTTCCCCGGGTCGCCTTTGGCCGCTTTCACGGGCATACAAATGTCGAGCCTGAATTTTGTACCGGGTTGCCCGTCGGAACCCACGTATTGCCAAATTTGCGCACCGGTTATTTCCAAACCCAGTTCTTCGGCCTTTGCCGCCAGCTCGTTGGGCAGGTTACCAATATCCTGCGTCAGGGTCGCGAGCGATGAAGTTAACGATACCGTTAATACGGTTGTTTTTTCGACTTTCTTTTTTTCCATAGCTTTTGCATTTTGAATTGTAAATAAACTTGTTAACAATACTGTTGCCAGAAAGAAATTGATCATTGTCTTCATGGTTGTTTTCATTTTAGGTTAAACATCGCCACAAAGGAAAAGGGGTAAAGTGACAACAGTATGTCAGCAGCATATCGGAAAAACAAAAAAAATTAAATCGAATTAACATCAGATTATTTCAATCCCCTGTTCTTCCAAAAGGGATAAGCTCATATCGCGAAGCTTGAATTTTTGGATTTTTCCACTGGCTGTCATCGGGTATTCCTTTAAAAAGAAGATGTATTTAGGCGTTTTGAAGCGGGCAATTTTCCCCCGGCAAAAATCTTTCACTTCTTCTTCAAAAAGTGTTTCACCGTCTTTGGGGATGATGAAAGCCCCCACCTGTTCGCCGTATTTTGGGCTGGGCACACCGGCCACCTGTACGTCGCGTATGCCGGGCATCTGGTAAAGGAACTCCTCAATTTCGCGCGGGTATATATTCTCCCCACCCCTGATGATCATATCTTTCAGCCTCCCGGTAATTTTGTAGTTTCCATCGGGCAGTTTCACGCCCAGATCGCCCGAGTGTAACCACCCGTCATTGTCGATAACGGCTGCTGTAGCTTCGGGTTTTTTATAATAGCCTTTCATTACGTTATAACCACGGCAGCACATTTCGCCCTGTTGTCCAACTGGCAGTTCATTGCCCGTTTCGGGGTCGGCCACTTTTACTTCAATGCCGGGCAGTTCGCGCCCCACGGTTCCAACTTTTACTTCAATGGGGTCGTCTGTACGGGTTTGGGTCATAACCGGCGAACCTTCGGTAAGGCCATAAGCAATGGTCACCTCTCGCATGTTCATTTTGCCAACCACCTCGCGCATGGTTTCAATGGGACAGGGCGAACCGGCCATAATGCCCGTGCGCAACGAACGAAGGTCGAACATCGAAAACATGGGGTGGTGCAGTTCGGCAATAAACATGGTTGGCACACCATACAAAGCTGTGCATTTTTCTTTTTCAACCGAGGCAAGCACAAGCAGCGGGTCGAAAGCTTCAATCACCACCACGGTTGCCCCGTGTGTAAGTATGGCCATTATTCCCAGCACCAGGCCAAAGCAGTGGAACAAAGGCGGGGGAAGGCAAACGCGGTCATCAGCCGTAAACTTCTGACATTGACCGATACCAAAACCGTTGTTCAAAATATTTACGTGGGTAAGCATCACCCCTTTGGGAAAACCGGTAGTACCCGAGGTGTATTGCATATTAACAACCTCGTGCGGAAAAACGCGGCTTTTGGCTTCCTCAAGCATCGAATCTTCAATGTGATTGCCCAGTAACAATAACTCGGGGGTATTGAACATCCCCTTGTGTTTTTCCTGACCAATGAAAATTACATTTTTCAGAAAGGGGAATTTTTTGCTTTTCAGGTAACCCCGCTGTTGCTCTTTCAATTCGGGTACAAGATCGTAAAGCATCGAAACATAGTCGCTGTCGCGCCACCCGTCGATGAGGCAAAGGGTGGTAAGGTCGGCATCTTTTATCAGGTATTCCAGTTCGTGAAGTTTGTAACTGGTATTTACCGTTACCAGTACCGCCCCAATTTTTGCTGTGGCAAAGGTAAACGTCAGCCAGTCGGGAACATTGGTAGCCCAAATGCCCACATGGTCGCCCTTTTTTATGCCCATGTACAACAAGCCCTTTGCCAGCCTGTCTACCCGTTCGTTAAACGTTTTGTACGAAAAACGCAGGCCACGGTCGGCATATACAATGAAATCTTTATCGGGTGTTTCGCGGGCCCATTTTTCAACGTAATAGCCCAGTGTTTTTTCTATTAACTTCATAAGAAAAAAATATTTCGGGAACAACTAAAAAGGGGTGTAAACCACGGCCAGTATTTTTGCAAAGCCTTTCTCGTATGCATGTACATTATGGTTAACAATGGAATCGTAATAAATGCTGTCGCCTTTTGTCAACACATACACTTCTTTGCCGTAATTAATTTCAACGGCCCCCTCAAGTACATAAATGAACTCTTCGCCCTCGTGGGCCGACAGCGGGTTTTCGTCTTTTCCGGAAGGCCTGATATCAACAATAAAAGGTTCCATGTGCCTGCCGCTTTTATCGCTGGCAAGCGAAAAGAAATCCATGTGGGTACGGGCTTCAACCGATTTGTTTGAAAAACTTGCTCCCTCTTTTTCGCGGCCTTCGCGGGTAATAACCGGGCCCAATTGTTCCGAATCGTCGAGGAAAGTACCCAGCCGTACACTCAGTGCCCGTGCAATTTTTATTAGCGGAGCCAGCGAAGGGATTACTTTGTTTTCTTCAATTTGTATTATTTGCTTTGCATCGAGGTTACTCCGCGAAGCCAGTTCATCGATGGTGATTTTTTTTAAATTCCGTATCTGTTGGATTTTTTCACCCACATTTTTTATAGCCGACATGGTCTGATTATTTTGGTTAAGCCCCAAAAATATTAAAGCATTTTAAAAAGAAGAAACGGGCATGGCAGAATCTTTCATAAAAAGTGTTTTTCAAAGAAGTAAATGATTTTTTTTATTTAAACCATATTTTCCCTTACATTTATAGCCCTTTTTAAAAAACAACTTACTTATTAATTATGGATAGGAGAAATATCGAAATGGAAAACAAAGCAATACGCTTTTTCAAAAAATTTTGGTTTAAAATCAGTTTCATCGTATTGGGAACAGTTTCCCTTATTTGGTTCCTGGTAAGGGTTATTCCCAAACCCAGCAGGGCAACGTATCCCTGCATGAAAGTTGCAGCACCTTTTGCTTCATCGTTTGTATCGTATTTACTGGGAATAACAACATTTGCCCTGTTTCTGAAAAAAGCCAGGCAGCAAATTCAAAAATCGAAATACGTTGTAGCGGTAGCATTTTTATTCGGTGGGCTTGCAGCCGGCGTATGGGCCATTACACATACCGAAATGAAAGCCGAAGCAGCCCCTACACTGGCCTCGCCACAAGAAGTAAATGCACCCATTGGTGAAGCCAAAGGCATCTTCCCGGGCAGGGTTGTCTGGACCCACAACCCCGATGCAACCAACGAAAATTGCTCAAACTCGAACAACGACTGGTGGTATTTTGATGACAATACCGATCTGGAAGTTGTTCGTTCAATGGTATCCTCTTCCATTCAAAAAGTGGCAGGAGCATCAACCGACAGTGAAGCATGGAATAAAATTTTCAAATATTACAACAGCACCCACGGCAGAGGCGATGTTGGGTACACGCCCGGCGAAAAGTTTGCCATTAAAATTAACCTGAACGGTCAAAACGGCAAATGGCCCAGGGACGGAAACATCAACACTTCACCCCAGCTTTGTTACGCGGTAATCGATCAACTGGTAAACGTGGTTGGCGTAGCCCAGTCGGACATTGGTATTGGCGATCCGAATTTCGACATGGCCGATGACTGGTACGATATGCTACATGCCGATTTCCCGGATGTTGAGTACTGGGGCCGCGGATCGGGCCAGACAATGGTTACAAAATCGGCCGAACCGGTGGTTTATTACAGCGATGGCTCGGTTACCGACCACCTGCCGCAGGAATACATCGATGCCACGTACATGTTAAACCTTCCGGTTTTGAAAAAGCATCACCGTTCGGGTATTTCAATATTCTGCAAAAACCACTTCGGATCGGTAACACCGTTTACCGACGGTGCCTGGCATTTGCATTACTCGCTGCCCAGCCCCGATGCTACGGGCGTTGACGTGAATGGCGATTACGGATCGTACCGTTGCTTTGTCGATATTATGGGGCACAAGGACCTGGGAGGCAAAACACTGCTATTCATTGTCGATGGTATTTGGGCTTCGATAAACTGGGGGCACCCGCCGGTAAAATGGGCCATGCCGCCTTTCAATAACGACTGGCCATCAACCCTGTTTGTTTCGCTCGACCCCGTTGCTGTCGAATCGGTATGTTACGATTTTCTTTACTATGAATTTGATGAAAACCACCCCACCGAAGGTGTTTTCGTGGGCGATGACAAAGGCCCCTTCCCACACTTCTCGGGCACCGACGATTACCTTCACCAGGCAGCTGATCCGGATAACTGGCCGGCAAGTATACTTTACGACCCCGAAGACGATGGTTCGGTTCTGAAAAGCATGGGCACGCACGAACACTGGAACAATGCCATTGACAAACAATACACCCGGAACTTGTCAAACGAAGGTGCCGGTATTGAGCTGTATAAAAACTTTGTAACATCGAGCAGGCAACTTAAACTTACAAGCGGGCTTAACACCTGTTCCAATTTCCCGAACCCGGTGAAAAATTCAACTTTCTTTAAATTGTGGATCGAGCAACCATCGAATGTATCCCTTTCGGTTACCAACATGAAAGGCCAAACCGTTTATTCGGCCAATTTGGGAAGGCTCGAAACCGGTTCACACCAGCACCAGTGGAACACCATGGAATTAAACGGACTGCCAGCACCGGCAGGCATTTATACTTATGCCTTCATTATCAAAAATAACGATGGTTATTTCAGGGTAAGCAATAAATTGTCGGTAGTTCGATAACGCAAAATTACTGTATACAAAAAACCTGCATTCGGTGATTGCAGGTTTTTTTGTGCTTTATTTTTGTGATACTATTAGCCCTTAAACACTCTTCTGCAAAAAATCCTGCAATGAATTCAGGGTTGGGTTTGCCTTAACCACCTGGCCGTTTGTGAGGGGTGAAAATTTATATTTTTTGTTTTTGTCCCACGATATTTTCTTCATAAAAACATCGCTTTCGGTTACATTATCGAAGAGTGCTTCAATCTCGAGATCGTCGATGTGAGTACCCTGCAACATCAATTCACGTGTGGTAAACATGCCCCGGTTTTTTAGACTGCCAAAGGTTACAATATTTTTCAGGTCGGGGTATTCGGGGGTATCAAGATATCCCCGCTCGTTTTGGGTTAAATCGGGCACCAGCTTTTTGAAAACATTGATAAAGGTATCGGACAGGAACCCCATGGTGTGCACTTTTTGGTTTTTAAGAATGTCGGAAATTACCCGTAGCGGATAATCCCTTGAAAGGGGAACCAACAGGGCGCCAATTTTTGCCAGCGCCACAACAAAAGTCAAACAACTTGTTGTTCCGGAAATAACCAAAGCTACCGGTGTACCCTTCTGAACATTAATGTAAAGCAACCCTTTGGCAAGCATGGTTGCCCTTTCGTTCAGTTCAGAAATGGTATAAATATTTATCTCGTCGAGGTAGGTTGAAATGATTTCTCCGGGCTTTTGCCGGGCAATTTCATCAACCAGTTTTGCAATAGTAGCGCTTGTTTTTGCCATGTTTTTGATGTTTTTATGAAGGAATGTATACCACTGCAATTATTTTAGCAGGTTTGTTGTTGTACGCATGTACATTGTGGTTCACAATAGAGTCGTAATAAATGCTGTCTCCGGAATTTAACACGTATACTTCTTTGCCGTAGTTAATCTCAACAGAGCCATCAAGTACAAAAAGAAATTCTTCGCCTTCGTGCGACGACAACGTATGTTTATTGGCATCGCCGGGTTTAATATCAACAATAAACGGTTCCATGTGGCGACCGGCTTTATCGCCGGCCAGGGCAAAAAAATCCATGTGCGTACGCGATTCAATGTTCGCATTGGAAAAACTGGCGCCTTTTTTTTGTTCTTCGGCAAATGTAATCAGGGGGCCAAGCTGTTCGTGAAGGTCGAGAAAAGTACCAAGACGAACACCCAGCGAACGGGCAATACGTATCAGTGGAGCCAGCGAAGGAACAATACGCTTTTCTTCAATTTCGAGAATCTGCGCTTTATCGAGGTTACACCTCAGGGCCAGTTCGTCAATCGAGATTGATTGCTTTTCGCGGATCTCCCGCATTTTTTCACCTACATTTTTTGCTACAGCCATTTATTCCGTTTATTCTGGTTGAACACAAAACAAATTTATTAAATTTTCGAGAGCAAAACCGTTTATTTTAAAAGCATTAATGGAAAGAAGCCCATTTTTCTTTGTTTATACATCAGGGGTCAATGGTTATTGTCCATTGACCAGCAGTCATTAGTAGTTGAATATCTGTTGTTTAATCCCAAAACTTTCTACTGGCTAATGACAGATGACTAATGACTGATTGTCAAACACGAAACCAAACATCATCCCCGGGTTTAACCGCAGGATAATTATACCCAGTGCAAATACATAAAATCGAACCGGTGTGGCAGCAAGTTGTTTTTAGGGAAAACCCTTATAGCATAGTTATAACTGCCCGGATCCATAATGGTAAGGTTGAGCGAGTATGAACAAACATTATTCTCCATACACTCCACTTCGAATTCGTATTTTTCGACAAATACATCTTTTTCGTCTTCTTTTCGAGTAAAAACAAGCTCAACACCAACTTCTTCAGGAGTTAACCCGTTCAGGTCGAGTGTGATTTTTGCCGGATGGCTTTCTCCAATTTTATAGGTATGTGTAATGCCGTGTTCAACATTGGCTTCAACCATTTTTATACCGTCCCATTTCGATGCCACTTTTTCTTTCCAGGCTGCTATTTCGTGTACCAGCTTATAATCATCGTCTTTTAAGCGGTTATACCGTTCGGCCTGGGGTGTGTAAAATTTTTCGATGTAATCGTTCAACTGACGGCGCATGGTAAAATGAGGGGCAACATCGGCAATGGTGTTTTTCACAACCGCCACCCAGTCTTCCGAAACACCTTTCTTATTCCTGCGATAATAAGTTGGTATTATCTCCTGTTCCAAAATGTTGTAAATGCTTTCGGCATCAAGTTCATCCTGGAACTCCTGTACATCGAACGAACGTTCCATGGGCAGCGCCCAGCCGGCATCGGGCTTGTAGCCTTCGACCCACCAACCGTCGAGCACCGAAAAATGAACGGTTCCGTTCATTACCCCTTTTTCGCCGCTGGTACCCGAAGCTTCGAGCGGGCGTGTAGGTGTATTCATCCATACGTCAACACCCTGAAGCATCATTTTGGCCAGGTTCATGTCGTAATTTTGGATAAACATGATTTTTCCAATAAACTCGGGCCGTTTTGATATTTCAACAATGTATTTGATCAGATCCTGGCCGCCTTTATCGGCCGGGTGTGCCTTTCCGGCAAAAATAAATTGTACCGGTTTGTCGGGGTTGTTTACAATAGCGCTGAGCCGGTCGAGGTTTTTAAACAGCAAATGCGCCCTTTTATACGTGGCAAAACGCCGGGCAAAACCAATGGTTAGCGCATTTGGGTTTAGCTTACCCAAGGCTTCGGTAATGAGTTTCGGGTTTTCGTTGCGTTTTATCCAGTTATCGGCAAACCGCTGTTTGATGTAATCAATCAGCTTCAGCTTCAGTTTCTGCTTTAATGAAAAAATTTCTTCGTCGGGCACATCGTGAACCTTTTCCCAAACCGAAAAATCGCTCTGGGTTTCGGGAAAGTTATGGCCGAAATGTTTTTTGTGCAGGTCTTTCCACTCTTTAGCGGCCCAGGTTGAATAGTGCACACCGTTTGTTACATAACCAATGTGCAGTTCCTCGGGCATGTAACCCCGGAACAAATCGGCAAGCAAATGTTTGCTCACATCGCCGTGCATCATGCTAACGCCGTTTATGTTTTGAGAAAGGTTTGCAGCCAGGTAACTCATATTGAAATGATCCTCGGTTTTAAATGCTTTCCCAAGCAACATAAAATCATCCCAGGTGAGGTTAATTTTTGAAGGGAAATCTTTCAGGTAACCCTTCAGCAAGTCATCATGAAATGAGTCGTGACCGGCAGGCACCGGTGTATGGGTGGTAAAAAGAGTCGATGCCCTTACCAGTTCTTTTGCTTCGTTAAAAGAAAAATCCTTTTCGCCAATCAGCCCCGCCATCCGCTCGAGGCCGATAAAGGCGGCGTGGCCTTCGTTACAATGGTAAACATCGGCATAATAGCCCAGTGCATTCAATACCCTGATGCCCCCAAAACCAAGCAGTATTTCCTGTTTAAGCCGGTTTTCGTTATCGCCCCCGTAAAGGTGATGTGTAACAAAGCGGTCGGCATCCGAATTTTCATCAATATCGGCATCGAGCAGGTAAAGCTTCACACTGCCCACATCGGTTTGCCAAACTTTAGCCTTAAGTTTACGGCCCGGGTAATCAACTTCAACCGTAAGCCAGTTTTCACCAACCATAACAGGCTGAACCGGTATTTTTGAAAACTCTTCGGGTTCGTAATGGGCAATTTGTTCGCCTTTGTTGCTGAGGGTTTGTTTGAAATAACCATAGCGGTACATCAAACCAACGGCCACCATATCCATTTTTGAATCGCTGGCTTCTTTCAGGTAATCGCCTGCCAAAACGCCCAATCCGCCTGAAAAAATCCGCAAGCTGTCGTGCAAACCATATTCCATGCTGAAATAGGCAATTTTATTTCCCCCATTGCTTTCGCGTTCCTGCAGGTAATTTTGCAATTCGTTGTTAACCCAGTCGAGTTTGTACCTGAATTCTTCATCTTTTTCAAGTTCTATGAAGCGGTTGTAGTTAACCTCTTGCAGAAGAACAATGGGATTATGTGCCGATTCTTCCCAAATTTCGGCATCGATGTATTCAAACAACTCACGGGCTTTGGTATTCCACGCCCACCATAAGTTTCTCGATATGGCTTTTAGCGGGGCCAACGACTCGGGAACGTTCGATTCAACTATCAGTTTTTTCCAGTTTGGGGTGTTGGATATATTTTGGCCGGTAAATTTTATTTCTTCCTTCATTTTCTTCCTGTTTTATCTTTATTATTAAATACTTTTTTCTGATCTGATTGCTTTGCTCTTTTCGATTGGAAAACAAAATAATTGAATATTTTAATAATATGCAATTGCCTGAAAACAACCCCTTGGCTAAACATCTAACCAGCGCCTGAATTACGTGATTTTTTCGTGTTTTATTCCAATAAATTAACAACAAATGTAAAAACCGTTAATCATTTAACATTGCATCTAAACTGAATCACCCTGCCGGCTAATTACACGCTTGCAACCTCAAAATTCTTTGGAGGTTGGCTACTGTATAACAAATCTTTTGAAATTTCGTTCGGAATTGTAGTTTAAATATTATTTAAATTTGTGCCTATGAAGTATTGTATAGCTATACTGGCATTTATGTTTGTATCATTCCGGGCAATACCGCAGGCAAAAAGTCCGCAACAAACCAACAACAAAGCCCGAATCACATTTATAGCCAAAGAAGGCGACCGGGGCAAAACCTATACTGGGAAATTAATAAAAGGCGACTTAGCCGGACTGAAGTTTGAATTGAATCAAAGTGCCGGTATTTCAAATATTCAGGGCAACAACCAATCCCAGAATGCTTCTGAAAAATATGTAAACCGGGTTATTTCTTCATCTCACGGTAAAAAAAGTAAAAAAAGGGCACAGCGTGCCGAAAACGATCTTACCGGTCACTACGAAATAAACAGCAAAGAGGAGCTGGAAAAAGTTAAAGAAAAGAAAGAAGAAGCTGTACAAAACCGTTATGAACGCAAAAACAAACCCGGGTTCTTCGAAAGACTTTTCACCCCGCGAAAACAACCTAAAAAACAACAATTATCTGACCGCTACAAAATTTCGAAAAAACGGATCAGAAACGGACAAACCATAAAAAGGCAGGCAGGGCCGATAACGCTTATCGTTACATACAAAATCAGGGAAAACGGCTTTGTTAATACTTACATCGATGTGGTTGAATATTACCTTCAGCCCGGTTCAGACTATCAGCTGAAATACCACGGGACAGGAGCAAAGCGTAATTATTACATCGAATACGTGCCGCAACCGGGGCATTAACGCAAATTGGAAAAATTTTCCCCCGTCAAAATATAAACTTCTCAAGAAAATGATCATTTAAAGCCGATGAATTTGACATTCTGGTAGGCTTATCTCCATTAGTAATCCCTACTTTTCGGTTTGAATTTTTAAACGTAAACAAGCCACATTCTTTCCTTCCATTCAAAGAAAACAGGAAACAAAACCTAACAATAAATAAATGTTTAACAAACTCGAAGAAACTCTATGAAAAAAAATCAAAATTCACGGATTTTTAGCCGAAAAACCGGCTTGGTTAAAACACTGATAGTCATCTGTTTTGCCATACCGTATTTTATTCTGGGCCCGGCACAGCTAATGGGCTCGGCAATAAACCAACAAAACATTACCGTAACAGGTAAAATTGTTGACGAAAACAACCAATCCCTGCCCGGGGTCAATGTAGTGTTAAAAGGTACCACAACCGGAACGGTAACCAATTTCGAAGGCTTTTATCAGCTACAAGTCCCATCAAACGATGGTGTTCTTGTATTCTCGGCCATTGGTTACAATACCGTTGAAATACCGGTTGAGGGCAGGACACAAATTGACCTGACCCTCGATGTTAGCGTTGAATCGCTCGACGAAGTTGTTGTGATAGGCTACGGTTCAACAACCAAGCGCGAATTAACAGGCGCCGTTTCATCGGTAAAAGAAGAGGGTTTTAACAAAGGCGTGGTCGATAACCCCATGCAGCTTGTGCAGGGTAAAGTTGCCGGCCTGTCAATTGTTAAACCAAATGGCGGCGACCCTACTTCGGGGTTTGAAGTCCTGCTTCGCGGAACATCAAGTATTCAGGGAAGTTCGGAGCCACTTGTTGTTATTGATGGAATTCCGGGAGGCGACCTTAACTCGGTTATGCCCGACGATATCGAATCGATTGACATACTTAAGGACGGATCGGCAGCAGCCATTTACGGCACCCGCGGCACGAACGGGGTAATTCTTATCACCACCAAAAAAGGTAAAGCAGGCAAAATGCAAACCGAATTCTCGAGCAGTTTCTTTACCGAAAACATTTTAAACCGCCTGGAAGTTTTAAGCGCCGATGAATACCGGCAAATAAAAGAAGAATGGGCAAACTCGGAAGAAAGGGACAAAACCCGTATTGCTAAAAGCATGATTGACTATGGTTCCGATACCGACTGGTTCAATACCATTTTAAGAAAACCATTCAGCCATAAAGAACATTTATCGCTGAGCGGTGGAATGGAAAATTCAAGCTACCGCATATCTTTCGATCATGTCGACCAGGAAGGCATTATGCTCAATTCCGATAAAAGGGAATACAAAGCAAGGGTCAACTTAAACCACAGTGCCTTCGACAATAGGCTGCGTTTCAGAACCCAAATGGGTATTGCCAGCGGTTTTCACAATCCGGTTAGCTACGAAGCATTAAGGCAAGCCATAAAAAGGAACCCGACCGAGCCCATTTACAATGAAGACGGCAGCTTTTTTGAACTTGACCAGTGGCAATATCTAAACCCGGTAGCTTTGCTCGAAGAACGGATTAACGATGTTGAAATAAACCGTTACTACATAAACCTGGGTGCTGACCTTTACATAACAAAATCGCTCAAAGCCGGAGTTGTAGCCGGTTTACAAAACATCGAAACATTAACGGGCTATTACGAACCCAGTTATTCATTCACACAATACCTGGCCGGCTCGGGCGGGTACGCTTCAAGAAACACAAACAACAGCAACACAAAAACCCTGGAGGCCACGTTAAGCTGGAAAAAAGAGATCAATAACCATAACATGGATGTAATTGGTGGTTACTCGTTTCAGGAATTCATCTATGAAGAATACAGCGCATCGAACAGTAATTTTATTTCCGACGAAATAACCTATAACAACCTTGGGTTGGGTACTTTCCTTATGGAAGGAAGGGCTTCGATGGATTCGTACAAAAAAGCAAGCCGCCTGATTGGTTTCTTTGGCCGGCTATCCTACCATTATGCCGGTAAATATTTCTTTTCGGCCAGTGTGCGAAGGGAAGGGTCATCGAAATTTGGGGCCAACCAACGCTGGGGTACCTTCCCGGCTGTTTCGGCTGCCTGGGACATTTCGCAGGAACCTTTCATGAACAGATTGAACATGTTCCAACAACTCAAACTACGGGCCGGTTACGGGGTTACAGGAAACCAGGGGCTCGACGATCCGTACATTCCCCTAATCCGCTACGGAATGCAGGGAACCTTTTACTACAATGGCGAAAACAAACAAGGTTACGCACCTGTAAGCAATCCAAACCCCAATCTTCGCTGGGAAACCAAACACGAAACCAATGTTGGTATCGACTGGTTAACCATGGATTCCAGGCTGGGCGGTTCGGTCGATTACTATATCCGCGACACAAAAGACCTGCTGGAAGCATACGATGTACCCACCCCGCCGAACCTTTACGGAAGTACATGGCAAAACGTAGGCTCAATGCGTAGTTCGGGTATCGAGTTTAGCATTAACACCA
The DNA here is from genome assembly GCA_021740385.1 of Prolixibacteraceae bacterium. Classification (GTDB taxonomy): domain Bacteria; phylum Bacteroidota; class Bacteroidia; order Bacteroidales; family Prolixibacteraceae; genus DAIMEA01. Next base: position 17,289 of record JAIOZY010000069.1, read on the forward strand.
TTCCCGTTAAGAGCAAAGATTTTACCTGGAATTTGGACATCGTATTCGATTACAGAAAAAACACCGTACTGTCGTTGTCGAATGAAATTTACAGCTTCGAATACCGGAACATTGGCGATGTTGGGGCGCCCGGAATTAGCGCCTGGACTCACCGCCTTGAAGAAGGCGAGCCTTTAGGCAACATCCATACTTACCGCTTTGTTGAACTTGATTCGGTAGGGGAATGGGTGTTTGAAGACATAAACCAGGATGAAAAAATCACAACCGAAGACCGTATCGTTGTAGGCAATGGCATTCCCGACTTTTTTGCCGGACTCACAAACGCTTTCCGGTACAAAAACCTTGACCTCACTTTTACCCTGCGCGGAATGTTTGGCCAACAGGTGATTAATGCCAAACGCATTTGGCACGACAACAGAAGTTTCCTGCCTGTAAATGTTTTCAAAACAGCTGTCAACCAGGAACTTTGGGATGATCCCGAATTTTCAAGCTACTACGTTGAAAATGCCGATTTTGTTAAAGTTGACAACATTACACTTGGGTACACAATTGAAAATATCCCATGTATTTCTTCTGCCAGGATATATGCTACCGTTTTAAATGCCTTCGTGTTTACCGAATATACCGGGTTAGACCCCGAAGTTTCCATTTCGGGACTGGAACCCGGAAACGACAACCGGTTTGAATATCCCAGCACCAGGACATTTTTAATTGGGTTCAATGTTAAATTCTAAAAACAATTTGAGATGAAAAAATTAACATATATATTTTTCTTGTCATTTATGATAATTGCGGGGTGTACCGATCTAAATGTCGATGTCTATTCCGATATCACAAGTGAAAATTTCTTTTTAACAGAAGAACAGGTACTCTCTGCCGCCGGGCCTGCATACACGTCATTAAAGGGCGTTGCCGTACCGGAGAACATGTGGGGCATGACCGAACTTACAACCGATGAATTTTTAATCCCAACGAGGGGTTCCGACTGGTATAACGACGGTATTTACCAACGTTTCCACAGGCATACCTGGTATGCAACCGACTTTATCTTTAACAACACATGGAGTGTGCTTTATGAAGGGGTTGCTAACTGCAACCGGGTAATTTTCCAGTATAACCAGGTTGAAGAACAGAGCGATGCATTGATTTCGGTATCGAACGAGCTCAAGGCATTACGCGCTTTGTACTACTTTTTTGTGCTCGACCTTTGGGGGAATGCCCCCCTGGTAGACCGCTACGATGTACCTGAAGATTTTGCGCCTGAAATTACTCCCCGCAGTGAGATTTTCGAGTTTGTCGATTCTTCATTAACTGCTGGAATAGACGTACTAAACCCCGAAAAAAACACCGAAACATATGGCCGTTTTCACCGGTGGGCTGCTTACACCCTTCTGGCAAAAATATACCTGAATGCTGAAGTTTATGTTGGCCAGCCCATGTACGGTAAATGCATCACCATGTGCGACTCGGTAATAGCCTCGGGACTGTATAGCCTGGAAGATGACTATTTTAGCAATTTCCTCGCAAATAATGAAAGTTCTGACGAGAACATTTTTGTAGTGCCTTACGACAATTTGGGCGACATTGACTGGGCAAGAATTTTTAACATTCACTTATGGACCCTGCACGGCTCAAGCCGGGAAACATTCGACATTGAACAAAGCCCCTGGAACGGGGTTTGCGGCGTTCCGTCGTTCGTCCGTTCATACGACACCGACGATTTACGATTGAATGCATGGCTAACCGGGCAGCAATTTTCTGCCACCGGCGATAGCTTGTATTGCACAAAAGGAGAGGCCGGGCAACCCCTTAACTTCACCATTGATTTTGAAGACATGGAGTATGCCACCGAATATGATGGCGCAAGAATTGCTAAATACGAATACGATGGTGCTGTGAATTTTCAAATGCCAAATGATTATGTCGTTTTCAGGTATGCCGATGTGTTGTTAATGAAAGCCGAAGCAATCATGCGCCAAAATGGCGGAACGGCAACAACCGAGGCCGTAAACCTTGTTAACCAGGTTCGTGCACGTGCCTTCGATGGCGATGAAAGCAAATACCATACAACTGCAACACTTACGCTCGATGAACTATTGGCTGAAAGGGGATGGGAACTTTGCTCCGAAGGTTGGAGAAGGAACGATTTAATCCGTTTTGGGAAATATAACATTCCCAGTGATTTCAGGCCAGAACCTGCACCCGACTATTGTAACCTGTTCCCGATACCCCAGGATCAGATCAATGCAAACCCGAACCTGGCCCAGAACCCGGGTTATACGCAATAGAAAATTTATTAAACAAAATATTATAGAAGAGGTTACCGCTTTGAGGGTAACCTCTTTTTTTTCCAAAAAAAGCTATCTTCAAACAGTAATACCCCAGGTCGGTTGCCGGGTATAATAAATTCTGATTATGATATTTGAAAAGAATTTTCACCTTTTCATATATGCCTGGATCGGTTTTGGGTGTAGTTTTTATTCGGTTATTCTGTTTTTCAAGTCCATTCGTTCGTGTAAAATCCTCGTTATTTCAATCGGTTTATTCAAAGATTTTCGATAAAATATTATATGTCGATTTGCTTTAAGTCCGAAAAGGTCTAATATTATTCCAGCATAATTTTTACCTAAGTCTGGATTATCAGCAATATCCTGGAAGCTTTTAAGAAGCATTTCATAATATCGGTTTGCTTGCAATTCAGACCATTTATCGAATGTATATTCCCAAATTCCGCTCAAGTCCTCAACTGCTTTGTTTGTCAGTTTATAATCAGCCATTTTTTTTCTTTTTGGCTCTTAATTCTTGAAGGTGTTTTTCAGGGTCAAAGTCGTGAGCAATTCCACTATCAATTCCCTCTTGAATTGCATTTCTTAAAGCAATCACCTTACTTTCTTCATTTTCTAAAAGTCGAAGTCCTGCTCGAATTACTTCACTAACATTTTTGTATCGACCTGTTGATACTTGTGTTTGAACAAATTGGTCGAAATAATTTCCGAGTGATATAGATGTATTTTTCATTTTATTAAAATTGTTTAACACGATTTCGCTAAGCTCAATTCATGGTCGTTTCATTTCTATTATTTTTCTCAAATTTACCAATAATTGGTAAATTGTCAAAATTTACTTCACCTGTCAAATTACACCTAACCGAAATATTGAATGGTTAAAACTTAAAATTGAAGTTATTGGTTGGCATTTAAAAGCCCATAATCAATGTAATCAAAGCAGAAATTGCAACCCCAATACCAATAATAATTATCAATATACCAATCCAGTTTGTAATTCAATTTAATGTTTCTTGGTTGTCCTTTTCGATTAAGTTGTCAGTAAGGGGTCTTCGAAAAAAAGTATAATCCATTAAATCCCGATGTGAAATCGGGACTAAGCCCACACGCCAGCCGGCGGAAAAACACAATTAAGCGTGCAAAAGGGTGATAGTTCCCCCATAAAAAAAGGCAGCGAGTCCCAAACTTACTGCCTTTTTTTGTGGCTTAACTGTGCCATAATTTCTAATTTGTTGTGCGGTCGGCGTTTATTGTTATCCCAACGATAAGTCCTGGTTCAATTCTACATTAAAACTAATCTTTGCGTTTAATGCTCTAAAAACCTTTAGAATCGTTTCAAATCTTGCGTCGTTAAAATTATTTTCAATCTTCGAGATTTGAGCTTTTTTCACGCCAACTAATTCACCAAGTTGAGCTTGAGTCATATTTTTCTCAAGTCTGATTTGCTTTATTGTTTGACCAAGGACATCCAAGCGAAGTTCTTCCTCAAAAGCATCTCGATTTTCTGTTCCTATTTCCCCGATATGTTTATCAATCAGTTCGTCAAGGCTTGTTGTTTTTAATCTATCGCTTTTCATTATTTCTTATTTTTTTTTCAAAATATTCTTTCCGTATTTCTTCCGCTCTTTTTATTTCACTTTTTGGCGTTTTCTTTGTCTTTTTAACAAATCCATGTGTTGCCAAAACTAAAGTATCTTCGTTGTCTGTTTTGTCCCAGAATGCTAGGAGACGATAATAATTCTTATTGAACTTTGTTCTAAATTCCCAAATCACTTCATTGAGCTTTTGAAATAATTCAGGGTCATTTACTAATTGCGCTTTCCTTGCGTTATAATAAATCTTAGTTCTTGTTTTTTCGTCCAAAGATTCGACAAAATCAGAGGCTTCACCAAGAAAGTCAACTTTAAATCTCCTATTCATTCATTCTTTTTTGAACAAAGGTACGGGTTTCTTAATTAGGAAACAAGTTTCATGATATGTAGTTCGTTTCATTCGCTGTCGTATAACGGCAGTCTGTCTAAAAACTACTCCGAAAATTAAAATTCCGGATTAATTTAAGGCGTTTTACGCTGCCATTGCAAAATAATTATAATTTCCCTTTTTTAGGGCTAAGTGGCTAAAAATGTTTGGTTTTTCGTTTGC